>CALEDJ010000077.1 GCA_937951485.1 uncultured bacterium | reverse complement strand
CGGGTCGTGCAACTCAAAGGCCCGCGCCCCCATCACCGCCGTCCGGTTGCCCACCTCCACCCACCGCTCCAGCCCCGCATACTCCGGCATCACGATCCGGAACGACCGAAACGCCAGCAAAAACCCCGTCCAACTGTCCCCAACAAGCAATATTCGGGGGGTAACCGGCGTATCGGCAATTGCCGTAACGCCTATGCTTGTCACAAGCGTCCATACAAGCAACGCCCGGAGAATCCACGTGGTCTGATGCCTTGAACTCTGCATTTTTACTACTCCCACCAATATGTCGGGTGCAGGAAGCGTCGCGATGTATGCAGCCCCCACAGCCCGGATCGTTCCCGTACAATGATTCCCCTTCATGATACAAAAGGTCTGGCAATCAAACAAGCAGAAATAATACTTAATTCAATAAAGACAGGAGCAATCGGATTGGACGGCATATTCCGCCGCCTCTATGGGCAATATCTGCATATTCTTTGCGCCGGAGCGGTCCGATGGTCATGTCCAAGAGCGCGTTTTTCCGGTATTTGCCGCTTATGGAAAAAATGGCATGACCATTGCACGGCATTGATTGACAGTAAAGCACGGAGCCTGGGTAGTGTATCGGATGGTGGAAGGGATAGCCGCGCCTCGCACGCCGCGCACCTCTTTCTCGGTGCAGCGGCGGGAGATGCTGTCGCCCGGATTTCGCGGGCATCTGGAACAGGCGATGCGGTCTTCGGGAAGCATCGCGCCCGCCACGCCCGCCTATGAGGTGCGGGCGGGCGATACGTTGTCGGGGATTGTCCGCAATCAACTCAAGGCGCTGGGGGGGGATGTGACCCAGGCGAAAGTGTATGCGGTGGTGCGGCAGGTGGCGCAGGCCAACGGCCTTTCCAATCCCGACCGCATCTACGCGGGGCAGTCGTTGGACCTCTCCGCGCTTCGCGCACCGGACAGCCTGATTTATCCTGCCTTGCGTGCGAGCGACCCGATACCGGCGCAAGGGGGCATCGCGCTGTCGGCGCTACGGCTGGAAACGGTGACGGAGACGGCGAACGGCGTGGCCGCCAGGGTGCGGCAAATTCTAAGCGCGGATGGGCCGGGAGAAACTGCCACGGGAGCGTCATGGAAACGGTTGGTGGGTGGTCCGGCGACAATCAGTTCGGAATATGGACTGCGCCGCGATCCCTTCACGCGGCGTCCCGCATTCCACACCGGCGTGGATATTGCCGCGCCGGCAGGCGCGTTCATTTATCCCATGGCCTCCGGGACGGTGGTGTTCAGCGGCTGGCGGGGGGGCTATGGCCGCACCGTCATTGTGCGCCACGCCGATGGCGTGGAATCGCTCTATGCGCACAACGCCCGGAATCTGGTGCGCGCGGGCGACCTCGTGGATGCGCAGACGCCGCTGGGCACGGTGGGCGATTCCGGGCGGTCCTCCGGCCCGCACCTGCATTTTGAGGTGCGCCGCGACGGGCGCGCGGTCAATCCCATGCGTTATCTGGATGCCGCAAACGCGCCGACAACCACAGCGCGGACGCCCTGATCGCGGAATGCGGAATGGGGAATGCAGCGCGGGTGATCTTCTTTCGGTCGTGCGCGCGAAAGGAGACATGCAACTTTCTGGAACCTTTCGGTCGGTTCTGTGAATAAGCCCAACATCCGTGCGAATGCTTCTTTTACCGCTCCCGCCGTTTGGTTTCGCCTGTGCTGGTTGTGCACAATGATGCGCTATGGATCAGGCGAATCGGATACGGCTCGTGGATGCGCATTGTCACCTGGAAGCGGAGGAGTTTTCGGGGCGCCTGGATCGTATCATCGCGGATGCGCGTGCGGCGGGCGTCGTGAAACTGATCACGGCGGCGATTGTGCCGGAGCAGTGGGAGCAATCGGCGGCGATTGCGGCGGCGCATCCGGAGGTCGCGTTTGCCTGGGGCGTGCATCCCTGGTATGCGCGGGAGGAGCATTTCGCGGCGTTGCCGGGGCTGGCCACGGCGCGCGCGCGGGGCGCGTGCGCGATTGGCGAAATCGGTCTGGACGGCAAAATTGCGTCCCCCGAAATGGAATTGCAGCGGCGGATTTTCGAAGACCAACTGCGGATAGCGCGGGAATTGGATTTGCCGGTGGTGCTGCATTGCCGGGGCGCGTTCAATGAATTGCTGGAATCCTTGAAGCGGGTGGGCGCGCCCGCGCGCGGCGGCATGGTGCATGCCTTTTCCGGAAGCGCGGAGGTGGCGGAGGCGTGCATGGCGCAGGGGCTGCGTTTTTCGATGGGCGGCGCGCTGAGTTACCGCAAGAGCAACAAGCGCGACCGCACCCTGCGCCGCATCTGGCCGGACCATTTGCTTTTGGAGACGGACAGCCCGGACATCCCGCCGGTGCAGGCGGCGGGACAGACCAACGTCCCCGCAAATATCGTCCACAATCTCGCGGGCGCGTCGGCCTATCTGGGGCTGCTGGAAGCAACCATCGCCGAACAAACGACGCGAAACGCCGACCGCCTTTTTTGCCTGGGGCTGGGGGAAGGCGGGGTATGACAAACGACGAAAGGTCCCCGAGAATCCCTGAACGCTTTCAGCGCATGGAATTGCTCGTTGGCCGCGAGGGGGTCGCGCGCCTTGCCGGCGCGCGCGTGATGGTCTTCGGCCTGG
Source organism: uncultured bacterium (assembly GCA_937951485.1). Taxonomy (GTDB): domain Bacteria; phylum Hydrogenedentota; class Hydrogenedentia; order Hydrogenedentales; family CAILVY01; genus CALEDJ01. Next base: position 21,475 of record CALEDJ010000077.1, on the reverse strand, counting down.
GCGGGGTCGGGTCCTATGCGGTGGAGGCGCTGGCGCGGGCGGGCGTGGGCCGCCTGGCGCTCGTGGACTTCGATGTCGTGGCGCCGACCAACATCAACCGGCAATTGTTCGCCCTGGACAGCACCATCGGACAATTCAAGACCGAGGTGGCGCGCGCGCGGATTCTGGACATCAATCCCGACGCAACCGTGGAATGCTTCCAGGTCTTCGCCGGGCCGGACACCCTGGACCAATTGCCGCCGATGGCCGGGGCGTATGTGCTGGATGCGATTGACACCGTATCGGCCAAGGCGCACCTGCTCGCGGCGGCGCATCGCGCAGGCGCATTCACGGTGAGTTGCATGGGCGCGGGGAACAAGGTGGACCCGCGCGGGGTGCTGGTGGACGACATCAGCGCCACGCGGGACTGTCCGCTGGCGCGCGCGGTCCGGCAGCAACTCCGCAAGGCGGGCGTCGCGAAGGGCATTTTATGCGTGTATTCCCGCGAACGCCGCAATGCCACGGTGGCAGTGACGCCTGACGCGCCGCACCGAAAGACACGCGTGCAGGGCAGTATCGCCCATATGCCGGGAATTTTCGGCCTCACCGCCGCCGGGGTGATCATCGGGGCGATCACGGGCTGCGTTTCGTTTGGGCAAAGGGCGTTTGCCGGCGTTTCAGATGTGCATGATCAAGGTCAGTCGGACGGGTCCGACAGATTCTTCGGAAGTATCTGATGGATTCGATGGATCAGACAGTTCTCAAAAAAACCCCCGCTGAGGCGTTATCCGCCCCCTCACATCCATGGCACATCGTGGAAGGCGAAGCGGGCTGCCGCTTCGCGGTGGATCGCGGGGCGGTCGCGGTGGTAGTGGATGCACTGCGGGCAAGCGCCACGGCGGCGATGCTGCTGGACGCCGGCGCGACGGAACTGCTGGTGGTGCGCACGGTGGAGGAGGCGTTCGCGGCCCGGCGGCGTTTTCCCCACGCGCTGCTTTACGGCGAACGCGGCGGCCTGCCGCCGGAGGGCTTTGACTATGGCAACAGCCCGTTGGAGGCGGCCCCGGCCCAGGGAAGACAGGTGATTTTCACCACGACGACCGGCGCGGGACGCCTGGTGGCTGCGTGGGGGGCCGAAGCGGTATATTTCGGGTCCACCGTCAATGCGTCGGCAGTGGCGCGCGCAGCGGCGCGCCATGACCGCGAAGTGGCGATCATTCCCGCCGGACTTGCGGATGATCCGTCATTTGACGCACAGGAGGACTGGGTCGCGTCCGCCGTCATTGCGATAAAATCCGGCGCGCAAATCGCCGAAGGCGCGGACCGCTTAGCGTTCTGGAAGAAGCGGATTGACCGGGAAGGCGTGGAAGCGCTGTTTCAGTCCGCGCCACATGCGGAGAAATTGCGGCGTGTCGGCATGGCGCAGGACATCGCCTGTTGCGCGCAGGTGGACGTCACCGCAGTCGTGCCGGCAGCGGCGTCGCGGGATGCTTTGGGTGTGTGGGTGCGTGCCGCGTGGGCTGCGCGGGCCGCGCCGTGAACCTGGAGGAAAAAGGATGTTTCTATTTGATCTGCCGTTGCCTGAACTCGAAGTGTGCCTGCTGCCGCAGACCAAGGCGCCGGATTTTGACGCCTTCTGGGAACGCATGCTGGCGAAAAGCAAGGCGCAGCCGCTGCATCCGGAATCGGAACCGGTGGCCTATTCCGTGCCGGGCGTGCGCGTGGAGCGCTTTTCCTACGCCGCGTTCGACGGCGGCCGCATCGTGGGCTGGGCCGTCACGCCCGAACAGATTCGCCCACGTCCGACGCTGCTCTTTTTCCACGGTTATACCGGCAACAAGCGCCATGTCGCCGATTATCTGATGTGGGCGTTACAGGGATTCTCCTGCTTCGCGTTCGATGTGCGCGGCCAATCCGGCGACAGCACCGACGCGGCGTCGTATGACGGCGGCCACCGGCCCGGCTGGATCACCCGGGGCATCCTCGATCCGGAGCAGTATTATTTCACGCGCGCCTATCTGGATGCCGTGCGGGCGGTGGACTTTGCCGTCGCCCGTGAGGAAACCGACCCCGGTCGCATCGGTGTCACGGGATGCAGCCAGGGGGGCGGTCTTTCACTGGCTGTGTGCAGTTTGGACAGCCGCCCCAAGTTGTGCATGTCGGAGGTGCCCGCTTTCTGCCATTTCGGACGCACCCTGGAAATCACCCGCGAAGCGCCCTGGACGGAACTCATTGACTATTTCCGGATATACCCGGATCGCCTGGATCCGGCGATGCGCACCCTGAGTTACATCGAACTGAACAACCTTGCGGAGCGCATCCAGTGCCCCGTGCTCATGAATGTCGCGCTCGCCGACATGATCTGCGTGCCGTCCGGCATTTTCAGCGCATATAACCGCATCCCCGCAAAGGAGAAGCGCCTGCTGCGCTTCCCCTACAACGGGCATGAAGGCGGCCTCATGATCGAGGAGATGCTTGTGTGGGCGCGCCGCTGCCTGATGGCGGCGTAAGCGGCGGATTCAGGGATTCTCGTCGAATAGTTGCGCGACTTTCGCGGCGAATTCATAAACGAGAAAGGGTTTTTCCATCGCGGGTCGCTGCACTTTTTCCAGGAACTTCCGGGTTTCGTAATTCATCGTGTCCGCGGTGATAAACAGGGAACGTTTCGCCAGTCCGGGATACGCTGCGGCGATATACTCATAGAGTTGCGAACCGCTCATGTCTCCGGGCAGGCGGATATCCAGCACCACGGCGTCGTACTCGATGCGTTGGAGCAATTTCATTGCTTCGGCGGCGGTGCCGGTCGTGTCCACCTCATAGCCGCGCATCTGAAGCGTCATCTCCAGCATTTCCAGGAGGTCCACCTCGTCGTCCACCACGAGCAGGCGGCGGCGCTGCACAGGCGATTCCGGCGACGGCGGAACATATTCCTCCGGCGCAGCGGGTTTCCGGCGTGGCAACTGCACCACGAAACACGCGCCGGGTTCCGCATCTTCAGGTTCCGCATCTTCAAGATAGAGCCGTCCGCCGTAGTCATTGACAACCGCCTGCGAAAGGCTCAGCCCCAGCCCCAACGCCCCTTCATGCTTGCCGGTGCTGAAGAAGGGCTGGAAGATCACCTCGCGCAATTCGGGTGGCACGCCCGGTCCATCGTCCCGGACACGCACGACAATCCATCCGTTCTCGCAGTGCGCCGTGAAATGAATTTCGGCCGCCCCGGTCTGAATGGCATTCTGGAGGAGACAAAAGAAGACCTGGGATATCTGCGCCGGGACACACTCAATATAAGTCTGTTCTTCCGGCAACTGCCAGGTGATGCGGGCGCAATCGCTTTGGGAGAACATCGGCTGCAGATACTCCTTCACAAGGACTTGAAAACTCATGGAGACCCGTTCGCCGGGATAACCCTGGCCGAATCGGAGCAGGTCTTCCACGATTTCCTTGCAGCGCAGGCCGTTGCGGAGCACTTTGTTCACGGCGCCGGGGATGTGCTCCGGCGGCAGGCCGCGGGCCAGCATTTCCGAAAACCCCACCATGACGCCGAGCGGATTGCGCAATTGATGCGCGACCGTCACGGCCAATTGTGACGCGAGCGAACTCTGCTGTTGCCGCATCAATTGGTTTTCGATTGTCCGCTGCACCGTGATATCCCGAAACATGCAGACCAGCCGCGCCGGCGCATCATCGCTGTGCTCGAGTTGCGCGATCACGGCCTGATACCAGTGCGTTCTGGCGCCCAGCACAAGATGGCCCTCCCCCTGGAATGTCTCGCCGGTGGCAAAAACCCAATCGCAGGGACAGGCATAGGCGCGATCGCTTTGCGCAAAAGAAAGCCGACAGCAGAAGGGCGTGGACATGGCGTCTGTGCTTGGCAATGCGGTGGCAAAGTCGTTTCGATACAGAATTCGGCGATCCCGGTCGAAAATTTCGATGGCGATCGGGGCAATGCCGATAATCTGGTCTGCCGCGTCTGCAAGCAGATCGGAATTCTCTGAACGCACCGTATACAGATGCCGCATGAAAACCAATACGCCGTCACGGCGGCCGTGCGCATCAAAGATGGGTTGCACACTGAATCGAAACTGGGGTGCGCGGGTTTTCGCCGAAACCAAGGTTCCCTCGAAGAAACTCGGCTGGGTGGACCGCTTCTGGCGCACGGCGCGGCGCACCTGCGCCGCTGTGTCGGCCTCACATAGCGCGGCGAATTCCTTGCCGTTCAGTGACTCGATGGGCATGCCCAGTTCCCGCGCAAAGGGATGATTGGCCATCGTGATGGTTCCCTCCACGTCAAGCATGGCGAATGGGCGATCCATCAGGTCGGCCATGGCGCGCTGGCGTCGCCGCTCGGCGGCGACGTCCTCGCGCATACGCTGCGCCCAGTAGGCGCCGATGTGCCGATGGTGGCGATCCTGCTGTTCCAGGAGGATTTCCAGGAGTTCGGCGCCACTCAGCCCCCGCACTTTCCCCTCACAGGCCCTGGCCACGGCGTCGCGGAAAATGCGGACCTGTTCGAGGATTTCCTCGATGCCGCCGCCCAAGGCCCGCATCCCTTCCGAAAGCATCGCCACCCACTCATGTGTGCGGTCGGCCTCGCCCCGAAGATAATCCGCCTCGCTCTGAAGCCATGCCCGCAGAAACGGCTTGCTTTGATCAACGTAAATGGGTTTCTGCGCGGCCAGCACGGATTCGCATAATTCGTCCAGATGCGATGTAATATGGTCCGCCAACGCCAAGCCCACTCGTGTGACCATTGCCGCCTCCGGGGATTCCTTATCTGCTGTCTCACGCGCCGCCGAATCCGGACCCGCCGGCGAACGCTTCGCACACATGGTCCCGACATCACCTGCCATTACGCTATCATGATGGCGCAATATGGTCAAGTCCTTCCCTCCTGAGCGCATTTCGCAGGGCTGGCAATGCCTCCGGTGCGCAGCGCAGTCGCCCAGCGCAGTCAGCCTTGCCATGATCCCGGCGAATATGCTTTAGTATGGGCTTGCCTGGTGTGTGCCGGGGATTTCCTGTGGCGGCGCAATGTCCGATGCCAAAAACCAGTGAGGTCGTCATGTTTCCAACATCTACTGACAAACAAATCGAAACCGCCTATTCGCACGCGAAAGCACGCTATGCCGCCTACGGCGTTGACGCCGAAACGGCGATGCAGCGTCTGGCCGGAATTCCCATATCGCTTCATTGCTGGCAGGGCGACGACGTGGGGGGCTTCGAGTCGCTGGCCGCGATGGACGGCGGCGGCATCCAGGCGACGGGCAATTATCCCGGCAAGGCGCGCAGCGCCGATGAATTGCGCGCGGACGCGGACAAGGCGTTCAGCCTGATTCCGGGACGGCATCGTTTCAACATTCACGCCATGTACGCGGAAACCGGCGGGAAGAAAGTGGACCGCGACGCCCTGGAACCCGCGCATTTCGCCGGGTGGATTGACTGGGCCAGGGCGAGGGGCCTGGGCATGGACTTCAACCCGACCTGTTTCGCGCATCCCATGGCCGACAGCGGGATGACCCTCGCGCACGCGGACCCCGCCGTCCGCCGCTTCTGGATTGATCATTGTGTCGCCTGCCGCAGGATCGGCGCGGCCATGGGGCGCGCGCTCGGCACGCCCACCGTCACCAACATCTGGATTCCCGACGGCATGAAGGATATCCCGGTGGACCGTATGGCCCCGCGCGCGCGGCTGCGCGACGCGCTGGACGCCGTGCTGGCCGAACCCATTGATCCGTCGCACAACCTGGACGCCGTGGAATCGAAACTCTTCGGCATCGGCTCGGAAAGTTATGTCGTCGGTTCGCATGAGTTCTACCTGGGTTACGCGGTGCACAAAGGCGTCCTGCTCACACTGGACGCCGGACACTTCCACCCGACGGAGAGCATCGCGGACAAAATTTCTTCGACGCTGCTCTACGTCAAGGAACTGCTGTTGCATGTCAGCCGGGGTGTGAGGTGGGACAGCGACCATGTGGTGATCCTGTCCGACGAGTTGCGGGCCATCGCCGAGGAAATCATCCGGCACAACGCCACGGACCGGGTGCATATCGGGCTGGACTTCTTTGACGCCAGCATCAACCGCATCGCAGCCTGGGTGACAGGCACGCGCGCAATGATCAAGGCACTGCTGATTGCCCTGCTGGAACCCGCGGAGACCCTGCGCGCCCTCGAACAGGACGGCGATTTTACGGCGCGGCTTGCCCTGCTGGAGGAAATCAAGACCCTGCCCTTCGGCGCGGTCTGGGACTATTATTGCCTGAAACAGGGCGTCCCCGCAGGGGCGGCGTGGATAAATGAAGTGAAACAATATGAGAAAGACGTGCTGTCGAAGCGGAATTGAGGACCATACAGGAGAATCAGCCGAATGAGCGCACTGACGCCAAGGGCGTTCGTGATTGCGTTGCTGGTGATGGGGGGGGTGGCGGTCTTTTTTGAACTGGGCCGCATGGACGTGGTCAGCGATAACGAGGGCCAGCGCGCAGCGCCCCCCGCGGAAATGCTGCGCAGCGGCAGTTATGCAACGCCCACCCTGAACGGCCGGGTCTATCTGGCCAAGCCGCCGCTGTTGTACTGGACCATCGCCGTCGTTTATGCGGTCACGGGCTACATCAACGAGTGGACGGCGCGGATTCCGACGGCGGCCTGTTCGCTGGCGCTGGTCTTGTGTGTGTATTTCGCGTTTCGCCGCCGCGCGGGTGAAGGCCCGGCGCGCTGGACGGCCATCGCGCTGATGGCGTCGCCCTATTATCTTGAGAGGTCGCGTTGGGCGGAACTGGACGTGCCGTTGTCGCTCGCGACGTTCTGTTGCATTATGGCTTCCTACGACGCCTGGACGGCGACATCGCGCCGTCGGCGCTGGGTGATGGCGGTGCTAAGCGGGGTGGCGCTGGCGGCAGGCACGCTGCTCAAATACCCGGCGCCCTATCTGTTTCTCGCGGCGGCATTTGCCGCTTTTTGCGTGATGGAAGGCGGCAATCCCCTCGGCGCGCTGCGCATTGGCCTGAAGTGGACCATTGTCGCCTTCATCGTCGGGTGGCTGTGCTGGTGGCCGCTGAGTATCCGGTTTCCTTTGCCGGTGGTGCTGTTGGCGGCGGTGTGGGGGGGGGTGGCCCTGTGGTATGGCGGCGACGCACTTCGGCGTTCGTGGGCGCCGCTGGCGGTCACAGTGCTTTGCGGCATAGCCCTCGTGACGCCATGGGCGGCGACGGTGCTTGCGGAAAATGGCTGGGACTTTATCAAAGAACTGGCGCAAACCGAAGTGGTCGAGCGCACCCATACGGCAACCCGCATTAACAGCGGATCGCCTTTCTATTACCTGATCGCCCTGCCGTTTATGCTGGCGCCCTGGGGGTTTCTGCTGCCCTTTCACGCTTCACGAAGCCAATGGACCGAGGGCGCGCCCATCCGGCGTTTCGCCTTGCTGGCAGGGTGGCTCAGTGTGGGGCTTTGTTCGCTCATCGCCGGCAAGGAGTATGAGTACATCCTGCCGATCGTCCCCCTGCTGCTCCTGCCCACCGGATTCCATCTCAGCGATTTCGAGCAGGGAGGTATCACAGGATGGCTGCGGCCTTACCTGGAATGGTGGACACGGCTGCTGCTGCCCCTGATGCCGCTGGGGGCGCTAGGGCTGCTCCTGTATGGCGCCATCCGCTATCCCTCTATTCCCCTGTTCACGGAATTGGCCTTGCTTGCCGTCTTCGCGGCGGGCGCGGCATTCTGGCGGCGCGGTTACACCCCTTCCGCCGCCCTCACCCGCATCGCGCTCGGCGTCCTGGCGGTGATTCTCGCTTCGTTGCTGATTCGTTCCTTCCACTATACCGGCGACCGGTCCCCCAAGGAGATGGCGCAATTATGCGGACGCATTATGGAAGCGGGCTATCCCGTCGAAGCGACCAAAATCTATCCGGCCTTCACCTTCTATGCGGGACGGCCCATTCCGGAAACCGTGGATGAGGCGGCCATCAACGCGAAACTGCGCGGAGACGCTCCCTATTTCTATCTCACCCGCAAGCAGTTCATGGGCATGGTGCAGGGACTCGGCGCGGAAGACGGCCCCCATATCATCGCCGGCCCCGTCACAAATAAAGACCTGGTGCTGATCGGAAACACGGAGGAAGATATAACACTTCCACATGTGTTCGTTCCGATGAAATGACCCAAGGATGCCGGGACCGCCTCTGTCGGCTATATGGTCGGGGCTGTTGAAGAAAGCCGAAGCCTGACGCAAGATGTAACAGACAACAATGATCGCCGGTGTCGTTCATCCGGCGTTCTCCTGTCGCTATGTTGTCCCTGCAATATCACCGGCATATCCGCCCGATGGGCGTTGCTTTTTTGAAACAAACGCCCGGACAAATCGGTCTGAAAAGAAACACCCCATGTGAAAGGATTGCTGCAATGAAACTGCGCGCCCGGTGGACCGCGTTGTGCCTTGGCTTGTTGCTTATTGCCCATTTTTCGGCGTTTTCCCTCGAAAATCCGGCGGGATTCGCCCGGGAGACGGAGAATCCGACGGGCCTGGACCGCTATGTGTACGCACCGGATGATCATTACGCATACGCCTTGCACCGGACGGACACCTATGACGGCGGCAAGATTCACGTTCTGGAATTGACCTCGCAGGCGTGGCGTACGGAGGAGGAGGTGGACCGGCCGGTGTGGAAGCACTGGCTGGTGGTGGTCGTGCCCGACCAGCCGGCGCACGAGACGGCGTTGCTCTATATCGGTGGCGGCGGGAACAACCGGCCCGCGCCGGATGCGCCCGACCCCATGGTGCTGCATGTTGCCCGCACGACAAATTCCGTGGGGGCGGTCCTGCACCAGGTGCCCAACCAGCCGCTCCGCTTCGCCGATGAGGAACGCAACCGGTCCGAGGACGCCACCATCGCGTACACCTGGGAAAAGTACATGCTCACCGGGGATGAAACCTGGCCGTTGCGCATGCCCATGACCAAGGCCGCCGTGCGCGCCATGGACACGATTCAATCTTTCTGCGCGGGCGAAGAGGGCGGCGGCGTGACCGTGCGCGATTTCATCGTCGCGGGCGGCTCGAAACGCGGCTGGACCACCTGGACCACGGCAATCGTGGACAAGCGCGTCATCGCCATCGTCCCCGCCGTCATTGACCTGCTCAATCTCATCCCGTCATTCCGCCATCATTACGCGATGTACGGAGAATGGGCGCCGGCTATCAACGACTATGTCCGCATGAAGATCATGGACTGGATCGAAACGCCGGAATTCGCCGCGTTGATGCGGCTTGTGGAACCCTACTCATACCGGGACCGGCTCACCATGCCGAAACTTATCATGAACGGCACCCAGGACGAATTCTTCTGTCCCGATTCCTCGCTGTTCTACATTGATGACCTGAAAGGGCCGACCTATCTGAGGTACGTGCCGAACGTCGGCCATGCCCTTCTTCCCTCCGATGCGCCCCTGAGCCTGCTCACCTTCTTCCGGGCCATCGTCGAAGACAAACCGTTGCCGGCTTATTCGTGGTCGTTCCCGGACGCAAACACCACCCGAGTGACCACGCCGGACAATCCCGTTGCGGTGAAACTCTGGCAGGGAACCAATCCGGAAGCCCGTGATTTTCGCACCTATAAAATCCTGGGCACGGCCTATACGGAAACCCTGCTGGAGAAAGAGGCCGATGGATCCTATGTCGGTCGTGTGGAAACGCCCGAAAAAGGATGGACCGCCTTCTTCGTCGAGTTGACCTTTGATGCCGGCGATGGACTACACCACAAGTTCACCACCCCCGTCCGCTTTGTACCCGATACCTACCCCCATGCGTATGTTCCCACCCCTGATCCGCCCAAGGGCTTCCTGAGCCGCTGACGGTGGTTGCGGGATGGGGGTATGGCAACCGCTCACGGGCGCCGCAGGAAAGTCGTTTGTCGCGCGCCCCGACGGTCCCATTGCAGTGGGGCTGTTTCATGTCTGAACACAAGCCTTGACGGCATTACTGCTCGCCGTAACGCACACTATGCGGCCCGTCATTCGGAGGCTTTCTCCTCTGGGGCGTCGCTGTTCGTGGTGGCGGGTTGCGCATGAATCAGGCGACTGGCGGGGATCACACAGCGAAAGCCGATCGTGTTTTCGCGCACTTCGGGAAATAGCCCCTTGCGCGCCGTGCACAGCAGTTCATTGGGCGGCGACTTGTAGGACCCGCCGCGGAGCGCGCGGCGCGGCGCGGCGGCGGCGGCCTGCGGATTCTGCCGTCTGGCGGTGTAACTCACAAAAGGGTCCAGCGTCCATTCGTACACATTTCCCGCCAGATCATAGATGCCGTCCGGCGTGCCCCCGTCTTCGTGCATCGTCACGATCGAGGGCATGCCGAGATTGTCGTTAAAATTGGCGAGCGTGGCATCCGGCGGCAGATTGCCCCAGGGATACTTCCGGTTTTCGCGGCCGCGCGCGGCGAATTCCCACTGCGCCTCTGTCGGAAGGGTCTTCCCCGCCCAGGCGGCGTACGCCTTGGCCTCCGCCCAACTCACACCGGTCACCGGCTGATTCGGGCCGTTGTATTGGGGATCATGCCAGAAGCGCGGCTCCGGCGCGCCGGTCTCCTCCAGATATTCCTGGTATTGCCTGTTGGTCACAGGATATGCGTCCATCCAGAACGGATGCACAAGCACTTCGTGCTCAGGGGCCTCCTCCCGTATCTCATTGTTCCCCATTAGAAAATGCCCCCCCTCCAGAAAGACCATGCCTTTGGTGGACGGGGTCTTCACCATCCCGTCGCTGTCAAAGACCGCCACCGTCTTGCGATACGATCCCTCAAAGGCGGTTTCCAACGCAACGCGGAAGTCCTTCGCCGAGGGCCAGCGCTGCTCCTTTTCCGATGCAAGGGCGCGTTCCAGAACAGATACCAGCGAAGGCGACACATCATGCCGCACATCCACCACTTCGACGGGATCATCGAGCGGCGTGCGCAGGGTGAGCAGTTCGTGCATGAGCAGTCCCACGGCGTAAATATCCGCGCGCAGGTCCACCCTCTGTCGCTTGCGCTGCTCCGGCGCGGCGTAGGCCCACGTGCCCACCATCCGCACCGTTTTTATTTCCTCGTTCTCCTGAAAATACTCCTCATGCGCGGCCTTGGCAAGGCCGAAATCAAGCACCTTCACCCGTTCGTTGGGCATCACCATCACGTTTTCGGGTTTGATGTCGCGGTGGACCACCGTCTGATGGGCATATTCCAGCGCCATCAGAATCTGGCGCAGATAGGTCACCGCAAGGCGCACGGGAATGACATGGCGCTCCTGGCGGTGCCTCCGCAACAGCGCACGCAGGGATTGCCCTTGCGCAAATTCCATCGAAATGAACAGAGTCCCTTCGGCGGTCCAACTGACATCATGCACGGCCACAATATTTTCATGGCGCAGGCGGCGTGCGAACTGGGCTTCCCGGATGAACAACTGCCGGCCCTGCTCGGTTCGGAGCATGTTCGGATGCAGAAACTTGAGCGCCACAGTGTCCTGCACCAACGTGTCCAGGGCGCGGTACACCACGCCCACCCCGCCCTTGCCGATCTGTTCTTCAATCACATATCGGTCTCCAACGCGGTCGCCCCGCTCATACTGCACGTGGTCATGGCGCGAGCGTTCCACCGCCGATGGAATGATCAGGGGGAGACCGCAACGGAAACATATCCCCTTTCGCCCCTGCACCTCCGGAGGAACAAATATGCTCAGCCCGCAGTGTGAACACGTCACTCGTATCATAGCGCGCGATCATACATGGCAAGTCTATGATTTCACAAATCCAACAAAGCGCTTTCTTTGAGCAATTTGCGAGCAAAGACGCGCCCAACGGCGCTTCTTGCACCCGATCGCACTGCTTCGATAGCATGATTGCGGTGGATATGGGTTTTCCCTTGAGGAGGTGAACGCCATGCAGAAACAGGTCAGCGGGGCCGTAATCGAGGTGGTGCAGGGGGATATCACCAGGGAATGCGTGGACGCGATTGTGAACGCGGCGAACGAGAGCCTTCTGGGCGGCGGCGGGGTGGATGGGGCCATCCACCGCGCGGGCGGGCCGGCGATTGTGGCGGAATGCCGCAAACTCGGGGGCTGCAAGACCGGCGACGCCAAGATCACGACGGGCGGACGATTGCCGGCGAAGCATGTCATTCACACGGTGGGACCAAGGTACCGCGACGGCACGCGCGGCGAGGCGGAACTGCTGGCGAGTTGCTATCGCCGAAGCCTCGAGGTGGCGCTGGAAAACGGCGTGAGGTCGGTGGCATTCCCCGCGGTAAGTTGCGGGGTCTATGGATATCCCATCCCGGAGGCGGCGCGCATCGCGGTCGGAACTGTGAAAGCGTTTCTCGAAACACACACCGGCATCGAGCGGGTCCGCTTCGTGCTCTTCGGCCCGGACACCTTCAATGCGTTCCGCGCCGCGCTGGAGGCTGCATAACCCCGACTACTCCACGCGGATGACGCGGGCGGCGGCATGCTGTGCGCCGAACATGTCGGTGGTGCGCACGTGGACGGTGTGGCAGCCGGGGCGCAGCCCGGCGGGCAGCGGCGCTTTCCACAAATGCGCCGAATCTTTGGGCCGGGCCATGCCGCGCCCGATGATGTGCATGAATTCCGCCTGGATTTGCCGCAGCAACGCGTCGTTGATTTCCGCCGCCTCTTTCATCGCGGCGATTTTCTCCACGAATGCGACCTGTCGCCCGTGAAGTTTGAGGTAATATGGGTCTTCCCCGCGGAAAGGCTGCATCAGGGTCCACGCGCCGCTCTCTCCCACGCGCATTTCCACCCGGGACCGCTCCGACCCCGCGAACACGTTCACGATCACGTCGGTGAATTCCGGGGAATGCGCCGGCACGGGGTCCGGCGCATAGATGCTCATCTGGTGGCCGGCGGGGCGGCCCGCGGCCTTGAAAACCACCTGATAACGGCTGTCATCGAAATAGATCAGGGAATAGCCCTTGGGCTTGCCGTCGGCCATCGGGGACAGCGGGATGCTGAGTTCATCAAAATTGCCGCCCCACCAGGCGCCGCAGGCGGTCGCGTGAATCAGGTGGTGGTGCGGCTTGGCCCCGTGCCAGCCATGCGTGGCGTCGAGAAAGACATGCCGCTGATCATGCGTGTGCGCCGAAAGCGAGAAGGTGTGGGGACGATTCTGGAGCAAGTCAAAAAGTTGCTTGCGGTCGCGGATTTCGGTGATCGGGATGTGCATGAACAGGACGACCAGCCGGTTTCTCGGCACATGACGCAAATAGCCTTCCACGAATTTCAACTGGTCGGCGCCAAGTTCCGCATGATAACTGCGCTCGCCGATGTGCCAGTGGATGTTTTTCAACACAATGAAATGCACCGGGCCGTAGGCGAAGGCGTAATAGGGCGGGCCAAAAACGCGGATGAAACTGTCGGCGGTGTAGCGCTGTTCCGGCGCATCCTGGTTCAGGTCGTGGTTGCCGGGCACATGCCGCCAGGGCAGACCGATGCGGGCAATGCTGCGCGCCATCGGCTCGAACACGCTGAGATCATCGAAAACCACGTCGCCCAGCGTCACGCCAAAAGCCGCGTCAATGCCATCGAGTTCCGAAACAATCGCATGCGAAAGATAATCCACTTCCTGCTGGTTGCGGGTCTGGGTGTCCCCCATGCACACAATCCGGAAACGTTTCCGCTCTTTTTGGGGACGCAGTGGGAAATTCACCGAATCCGGCACCGGGCCGGTCGGCGCCACGCCGGCATACCGCATTTCCGGAGAACCCGCGGGCTTGTGCACATAATGGAACAGCGGGATATTGAGTTCCGGGCAGACCGGCGGGGTCCAGCCCGCCGGCTTGATCACGAAAACCACCATGTCGTCTTCGATGGGCAGGGTGTAGCGGCCGTGCTTGTCCGTCGCCACCACATCGCGGCCATTGCTGACCAGCACATCGCGGATACCCTTTTCGCGCCGGTCAAGCACGCCGTTGCCGTTCTTGTCGTGGAACACGATGCCCGTAACCGTATCCGCCGCTGCTGCAAGGCAGCCCAGATATGCCGCGACACATACGGCCGTCTTCCAGACGATGCGATTTTGCTTGCGCATGAAATGTCTCCATTGTTTTTCGGCAATCGTCGCTCTTCTCAACGCCTGAAACTAGCCCAATCACGCACCGTACTGCAACCTTTGCCGTCTTGAATGGGCGGAAAAATGGCCAAGCGCCCCCACTTTCGGTATGATAATGGCGACCTTGTGATTGAACTTCAAGATTTCCGTGGACTTTATGAACGGGGTGGACGCTGCCGGACGGCATGAGGAGGGACGGAACTATGGCGTGGCGGGTGGCATGGGTGGCATTGTGCGCGGCGCTGTGGGCGGGATTGCTGATAACGGGGTGCGGCGGGCGACCCCCGGCGGATGAAAAGCCGCGCATCGCGTTGATCATGAAATCGCTGGCCAACGAGTTTTTCCTGACGATGGAGCAGGGCGCGCGACAGCATCAGGCGGAACACGCCGACCGCTACGCGCTCATCGCGGAGGGCATCAAGGACGAACTGGACGTGAACCGCCAGGTGCAACTGGTGGAGCAGATGATCGCGCGAAAGGTGGACGCGATTGTGATTGCGCCGGCGGATTCCAAGGCGCTCGCGCCGGTCTGCGGGCGCGCAATAGCCGCGGGCGTCATCGTGGTCAACATAGACAATAAATTCGACGACGCGGTGCTGGCGGACCGCGGTCTGCGCATCCCCTTTGTCGGTCCGGACAACCGCAAAGGCGCGCGAATGGTGGGCGAATACCTGGCGAAGCATTTGCAACCGGGCGACGCCGTCGCGATTGTCGAGGGCGTGCCGGGCGCCTTCAATGCCATTCAGCGACGGCTGGGCTTCGAGGACGCGATGAAGGCCGCCGGCATGAACATCGTCGCGGCACAGTCCGGCGACTGGGAGATGGCCAAGGCCAACCGCGTCGTCTCGGCGATGATTACAGAACGCCCGGACCTGAAGGCGATCCTCTGCGCGAACGACAGCATGGCGCTGGGGGCTGTAGCGGCGCTGCGCGCCGCCGGGAAACTTGGCGAGATCAAAGTGGTCGGCTTTGACAACATCTCGGCGATCCAGGAACTGTTGAAAAAGGGCGAGGTGCTCGCCACCGCCGACCAGCACGCCGACCGACTCGCCGTCTTCGGCATCGAATACGCCCTGCAAATGCTTGAACGGCGCACCGACCCCGAAGACCGCGAAACCCCCGTGGACCTCATCACCGCGGAACAGGCCGGCTAGATGCGCGGGGCGTGGCGGCGGTATATGTCGGTGGCCGACTATCTCGGCCTCGGCCTCGTTCTGGCCGGATTGATCGCGTTTTTCGGCATGACCACCGACCATTTCTTCACCGTCACGACGCTGCGCACCATCGCCAACCAGATTCCCGACGCCATCATCATCGCCGTGGGCATGACCTTCGTGCTGATCATCGCGGGCATTGACCTTTCCGTCGGATCGGTGCTGGCCTTCAGCGGCGCGGTCCTGGGGGTGGCGTTGGTGCGCTGGGGCTGGCCGCTGGGCGCAGCGGCGGCGTTATGCGTGGGCGCGGGATCCGTGTGCGGCGCCATGAACGGCCTTTTCGTTATCCGGTGGCGACTCCCCGCATTCATCGTCACGCTGGGGATGCTGGAGGCGGCGCGCGGCGGCGCTTATCTCGTGACCGGCTCCCAGACGCAGTATCTCGGCGGGAGCATCGAGCGCGTGACAAACTGGGGTGTGGGCGGCCTGTCGCTGCCGTTCATGACGGCCATCGCGGTGGTAATCGCCGGGCAGGTGCTGCTCTCCGGCACGGCCTTCGGGCGGCACATGTTCGCCATCGGCGCCAACGAAGAGACCGCGCGCCTCTCCGGCATCAACATCACGCGCATCAAGTTGTCGGTTTTCGTGCTGAGCGGGGCGCTGGCGGCCCTGGCCGCGATCATCCACTGCGCGCGCCTGACCGCCGCCGACCCCAACGCGGGAATCGGCTACGAACTCCAGGCCATCGCCGCCGTGGTCATCGGCGGCACCAGCCTCATGGGCGGACGCGGCTCCGTCATCAACACCTTCTTCGGCGTCGTCATCATCGCCGTCCTCGAAAACGGGCTGGTCCAGGTCGGCGCCCAGGAACCCATCAAGCGCCTCGTGACCGGCGCGGTCATCGTCGCCGCCGTCATCGCCGATTACTACCGCCGCCGCCTTGAGGCGCGCAGCGCCTGATCACACAAGATGCCCGGCGTTCCAGGGTCCCAGGCAGGCACACGGCGTCTCTGGAGTGTGCAGGCCCTGCCTGCGCTTTCTCTTTCCTGCCGGTCCGACCAGAGGTTGTCTGGGCCGACCGGTATGGAATCGCCCGCCACGACGCACACCCGCCACGACGAAAAATGAAATCCAAAACTTGAATCCCCCCTATTCTGCGCAACAGAATTCGCATCAAAGGGCCGAACGCCGGGTACGGGTTTCAGCCTGTTGGGATTCATGCGGGACTCCAACCCTGCCCTGTGAACCGATATGAGCGACAACAAAGAAACAAACCGACGGGTGACGCGCTTTGCGGCGGTATTCGCCGGGGGCACGATGCTGAGCCGGGTGCTGGGGCTGGTCCGCGACATGGTGATCGGCGGGCTGGTGCCGGACGCCTCGCGCGACGCGTTTCTCTTTGCGTTCCGCTTTCCGAACATGCTGCGCGACATGCTGGGGGAGGGCGCGGCAAACGCGGCGTTCGTGCCGGTGTTCGCCGAGGCGCGGGAAAGGGACACCGAGGCGAAATACCGCGAACTGGTTTCGGCGTGTCTGTCGGCGATGATCCTTCTTTTCGGCGCACTGACCGTGATCGGGCTGCTGCTGATTCCCTGGGTGCCTGCCATCATCGAGGCGTTGCGTCCGTTGACCCGCGCCGAACCGAAGGATGCCGAACAACTGCGCCTGACAGTGCGCCTGATTTACTGGACTTTTCCCTACCTCTTCTTCATTGGGATGGCGGTCTTTGCGATGGGGCCGCTCTTTGTGGCGCGTCACTACGGCACGCCGTCGTGGTCGCCGGTGCTGCTGAATCTGGCGCTCATTGCAACATGTCTTGGGTTGCGCGACTGGTTTCCCGACCCGGCGTGGGCGCTGGTGACGGGCGTATGGATGGGCGGCGTGGCGCAATGGGCGGTGATGTGGATCGCCATGAAGCGCCACACCGGGGTGCTGCTCCCCAATTTCCGCCTCGGTCATCCGGCCATACGCCGCGCAGCATGGCTGCTGGGGCCGGTGATTCTGGGGCAGGCCGCGGGCGAGGTGAACAAACTCGTGGATGGGTTCTTCGCGTATTCATTGTCCGACGGCGTGGTGTCGGCGTTGTTCTACGCCAACCGGCTGGTGCAACTGCCGCTGTCCGTTTTCGGCGTGGCGGTGGCCGTGGCGATTCTGCCCGATATTTCACGCGCGGCGGCCCGCCGCGATGACCGCGCCATGCGTGAAACCCTGCTCCACGGCTATCGCCAGAGTTTTTTTCTTGCCGCGCCCGCCATGTTCGGACTGCTTGTGCTGGGCCGTCCCATCGTCCGGCTGCTCTTCGAGCGCGGACATTTCGATGAAAACATGACAAATATGACATCCATCGCTCTATTCTATTATGGATTGGGCATTCTTTCGTTTGTATGGGTGAAAATCAGCGTGCAGGGCTTCTATGCCGAGCAGAACACCCGGACACCGGTGATTATCGCGTCAGCGAGCATGGTCCTGAACATCCTGTTGAACTGCGCACTGGCAGGCCCCCTGGGGTATCGCGGGCTGGCCATAGCCACCACGCTTTCCTTCACCGTCAACTTTTTTCTGCTGTATGTATTCCTGTGCAACCGCCATGGCCTGCTTTGGGATGCCGCCACAGCCTCCGCGCTGGGGCGCACCGCGCTGGCGACGCTAATCGCGACGGCAGCGGCTTACGGACTGTGGACGCGCATCGCGCTGCGGAGCGCTGGGGACTCTCTCGGAGCGCAGTGTTTTGCGGCGGGCACGGCGATTTCGGGGGCATGTCTCCTCTATCTTTGCCTCTGTAAAGCAATGAAAATAAAAGAGTTGCACTATTTTGTGGAGATGCTTGGCTGGCGCAATGCAACAAGATGAAATAACCATGAACGCCCGGGGAGTGCGTGGGAAGTGGTCCCTGAAACAGCGCCCTCCCGGAAAGCGCCTCCCACTGCCCCAGAAGCAGGCAAAAAAAATTGAAAAAAAGGGTTGACAAACCAGATGTCTTGATATATGATTACGTAGGTACGGGGAAGGCATTCCCTGATCTTATTTGTGAAAGATGTGTACGATGGTATCGTGTCGAGGGAAGACAAAGATGTGGGCGCGCTAAACGTGAGGCTGGAGCCCGTGGGTTGGATTTGTGGAAATCAGTAATCTCGAAAGGGAGGAACCAAGCGTCATGATGAAGAAAAAGAACCTGAGCGTGTTGGCGATTGCCGTGGCGATTTTCGTGGCTGCGGGACCTGCGATGGCGCTACCGAATTGTAGCACGTTGCCCTTAACGCCATTGCCACCTTCTCCGGGCAATTTCAATTTCTGCGGGGCATTGGACACGGTATATTGTTCGCTTATTCCGGTGGCCGGTCTGGTTCCGGAAATTGCCATGTTTGCCAACCTTGTCATGTGTGAAACGGCCGACATCAATGGAGCGCCGATTGAGGAGGAACCATATGTTCAGCCCAACGGCATGCTGGATGGCCAATACGAATTGGGCGTGATCGCCGCCGTGTTGAACAATACCGGCTTCAACCAGAATGGGTTGACCCATGCGGCGACCCTGGCGGCGTTCAACACTAATTTCGCCCTCCTGAAAACGACGATAGAGGATGCGCTGGCTGCAGTAGGTTATTTGCCTCTCGTAAACATGATTGCGCCTCATCTCATTAATTCTCTTTCCTATGGGCTGGCCGGCTATGCAATACTGGGTGATGAAAACAGCCTCGCCGCGCTGGACGCCCTGGTAGGCTTGCTGGCGGACATTGGGGTGACGCCGCCGGACCCCGAAGATTTCGTCACCATGGGTGCGTGGTTTGCACCTAACGCCGACGCGGACGGTGACGGCTGCACGAACCGCGTGGAATATGAAGCCTATGCAGCACTGGGCGCATCAACCTACGTCGCCAATGCCCTGAATCCGGCTGTGTTCCCTGAAGGTTGCGGCGCGGAAGGCGAAGGCGAGGGCGAAGGCGAAGGCGAGATTCCGGGGCAGGTCGTGATCATCGGCCCGGGGACTGTTGAGATCAATGCACGTCTTGAACTGCGGGCCGTGACGGCGTTGAACGGAACCTTCACATGGCTGAAGGACGAAGAAGTATGTCCGGATGAAAGCGGGTCATCGCTGGTTATTGAAAGGGTGACCGAAGCCGATGCCGGCGGATACCGGGTTATTGTGGATACGGGCGGGAAAGCCCTGTACACATCCCCGACCTTCTGGGTGACCGTGGTTCCCGCCGGGTCGCTGCCACTGGCGAGCGGTTTGGGCCTTGCGGTGCTCGCCGGTGCATGCGCATTGGTGGGATTCGCGGGTATCCGCCGCAAGAAATAATCAAGCACAAGTAACATAAACAAGAACATACGCAGGCCGTCGCAAAACGCGGCGGCCTGTGTTCTTTTTCGCGATGGTTTGCCTACGACCGACTTTGTCCGACGCATCCAACCACGTCCGATAACCGGAAAAAGGTGCGCAAAAACCCGCCCTATTTGCCGATGCCGTACTCGCGCATCTTGCGCCAGAGGGTGGACCGCGAGATACCCAGTTTCTTCGCGGCGAGGCTCTGGTTGCCGTTCAGTCGTTCCAGGACTTCCCGGATATGCTTTTCCTCCATGGCGGCCAGCGTCAGGATGCCGTCCTCAGCGCGGTAGGGCAGCGCAAGCCGGGGGGCGCGGCCGAACTGGACCTGGTCCGGCAAATCCCTGGCGCGGATCGTGTCGCCCTCGGCGAGAATGACGGCGTGCGCGATGATGCTTTCCAACTCGCGCACGTTGCCGGGATAGTCATAATGCCGCAGGAGGATCATGGCGTGGTCATCCACGCGGCGCACCTGTTTTCCATAGCGCGCGTTGGCGCGCGCGAGGAAATGGTTGACGAGTGCGGGCAGGGCGTCCATGCGTTCGCGCAGCGGCGGAATGCGAATCTGGATTACGTTCAGCCGGAAATAGAGGTCTTCGCGGAAGGCATTGTTCGCGACGGCCTGCACCAGGTCGCGGTTGGTGGCGGCCAGGATGCGCACATCCACCCGCTGGGAAGCGGCGGAACCCACGCGTCGGATTTCGCCGTTCTGCAGCACGCGCAGCACTTTTGCCTGGGTGATGGGCGACATGTCGCCGATTTCATCCAGGAAAATCGTGCCGCCGTCCGCCTCCTCAAAGAGACCGCGTTTGTCGCGTTCCGCCCCGGTGAAGGCTCCGCGCACATGGCCGAAAAGTTCGCTTTCGAGCAGCCCCTCCGGCAGCGCTGCGCAGTTGATCGCGACGAAAGGCCGATCCCTGCGACGGCTCAGACGATGGATGGTGTTTGCCAGCACTTCCTTGCCTGTCCCGCTTTCTCCGAGCAACAGCACCGTGCTGTCGGTGGGCGCCACCTTCTGAATCAGTTCCAGCACCCGCTGCATCGCAGCGGTCTGCCCCGCCAATTCCTCGAACAGGGTCTGCTCGAAGTCCGCCGCCGCCGCTTCTGCAGTGCGCTGTTGCAGGGCTTTCTCCACCACCAACGCCACATCGGATGGGGCGCTATTCCTGGGAAGATAGAAGAACGCGCCCTGCCGAATACCCTCCAGGGCTTTCTCCATAAGTGCCGGATCGAACAGGAGGACCACCTGTGTTTCGGGGCTTTTCTGGCGGGCATAGGAAACCAGGTCCAAGTCGCCCTCTATGCTCAGTTCCAAATCCA
The DNA here is from genome assembly GCA_937951485.1 of uncultured bacterium. Classification (GTDB taxonomy): domain Bacteria; phylum Hydrogenedentota; class Hydrogenedentia; order Hydrogenedentales; family CAILVY01; genus CALEDJ01. The sequence goes on along the minus strand of CALEDJ010000077.1, from coordinate 616 downwards.
ACACCAGCACCTCGTAATGATGACGACCCGCCAAACGTAAAACACCCGCCGCGTCATGACAGCGTTCCACGCGACACCCCTGGCTCCGAAGAAACTCAGAGAGCGTCGCGCCATAGGACAGGTCATTGGTGGCGACCAGGACGGTTGGCTTTCGTGTTTTGAGTGTGCTTCGCATCGAAACAGGCATCCTGAAATGTTTCCTGTATTGTACCAAATCGAAACGACTGTATTCATGGCATTGAACCCATCGGGGTGGTGCGGGCAGCGTGGGCAAAACGCCGACACACTTGCCGGAACGATAACTATGTCCCCGATCAGTGTGGTCTAAAACAGGCCGTCAAGAAAATGAAAGGATATGGACAAAATCCTTGGAAAATCCTGTTGAATCAAGATGATGTGGCGGGCCTTTCATATACGCAAAGCTCTGCGTGGGATTCCTGAAGCATCATTGACTCGTGTGCCAGGATGTTCTGTTTTTTCCCCCTCACCCCACCCCTCTCCCGGAGGGAGAGGGTGTTTGGCGCGCCACCTGGGGAATGCTGTTGCTTCCTCTCCCTCCGGGAGAGGGTGTTTGGCGCGCCACCTGGGGAATGCTGTTGCTTCCTCTCCCTCCGGG
>CALEDJ010000076.1 GCA_937951485.1 uncultured bacterium | reverse complement strand
ACGCCGTGGCAGGGTCGTAAGACCGTGCCACGGCGCTTCATAACGTTGACACGGGCACTCCGTGCCATCAGTCGCCGGAACGAAACGGTCAGAAGCCCCGCATGATGCTGGCGAAGAAACGCGCCATCGGCCCGTTGACCGGGGCGCGGCCTTGCTCCTCATAGCGGCGGAATTCGACATGCCCGTCCATAAACAGGATATTCGATCCGCCCGGGATGTGGTTGTATTCCGCCACCGTTTCACTGACGCCGTCGCCCATAATCCAGACTTCGCTCTGGGCCTTGGCCGAAGCGGCCGGATTATTGATGTCGGTGATCAGGAAACGCTCGATGCCTTCGCGCAGGCGGTACACCGTTCTCGATGCCCCCGGGAGGTAATACCCGACGCCGCCGTTGCCGAAGCCTTCCGTCACGGTCGCGTCGTTGTCCACCCGCCGCTCATCGTCCGGGCTGTTCACAGATTGCAGCAGGAAGCTGTTAAGCCCCCGATCCACGGCCGTTTCGATGACTTGCCGTGGTCCCGCGAAATTGCCGAAAGCCAACTCCTCATGCCCGTAATCACATAAATCGAAAACAAAGCCAAGATACTGATAACTCAGGTCAATCATCTGCATGCCCCGCGCCTGGGAGGTGCACGGAAGGTGAATGATGACATCGCCTTGCTGAATCGGATTGCCCTCGTGGTCAATGAACGGGGACCGGGCAAAAACATCCGCCGGTTTGTCCGAGGGGTCCGACGGACAGAAGATGATGGCCGGGTCTGTCAGGTATTCCGGATAGATCGTGGTCATCTTCGGGCCTGCGCCGATTAGAAAACTCCGGCCGGGAGGATCTATTGTATCGCATGAAATCGTCCCTGTCGGCACGAACGCGGCCAGCATGGGCGGATACCGTTCGCCCTTCGACTCGTTCGCATACATTTTGAAGACCAGACCCCACTGCTTCAGGTTGTTCTGGCAACTGGCGCGTCGCGCTGATTCCCGCGCGCGGGCCAGCGCCGGCAAGAGAATAGCCGCCAGGATACCGATGATCGCGATGACCACCAGCAACTCAATCAACGTGAACCCTCGCCTTTTCATAGATCATTCCTTTCATTTTCCGCCCTTGACCGTTGCAATGCCTTTTCCTTGCTGCGGCAAGAGAAACGTCTGCGCCTTTGGGCGGTGTCAGGGCAGGTGTTTGTCCTCCGCAACCGCAATCAAAACCCGATATAAATATAGTGAAAAATTCCCGGCATGTCAACCCCTGAACCAATAATACTGCGCGTCACACGGGGGCGTTTCGGGCGGCATAAAGAGAAAAACTGATTTTTCTAGAAACTTATGGGGCTATTCCGGGTAGATTATAGCAAAATAAGTATATAATAAAGGCAACACTTTAGCGGAATGGCATGGATTTTCGTGGATCGCTACATTGCATTTTACATTGCTGTATGCCAGTCGGCCAAAACGCAACAAATAAAGGAACACGGAAGAAAGCATTGTGAAAAAACGCTTGCCGCTGTTTTCAAAAACCTGGTGGCGTGGCGCTTTTCTGCCTGCCGGCGTTGCAGACAACGACCTTTCGCGGTTTTCTCAGAGGGATTGCTGATTCGAAACCAGACAAGGCGCATACGGCGGAAGCAATGGCGCGCTTCGGCGCACCCCCGCGTGGACGGATGTGGGTTCATTATCGGAAAGATGGTCACGCTTTCGCTTGGCGCCCCCCCGCATGGATGGATGTGGGAATTGACAGGAACAGGAAAATGCGCCGGGGGCGTGAGACGGCTGATCTCACGCCCCCGGATGATACAGACAACTTTCCGCGCCAGGCGCTGCTCGCTTCAGCGCACAAGCATTTCATTCACTTGCAGCGTTGGCGCTGCACAATGTCAGGAAGCGACGCCTGCGATGGCGCCGATGATGGTGGCGACGCTGGGCAGCACCGGCGAAGTGGCGCCGGCATCGCTGTTTACGTAGCGGATAAACTCAACATGGCCGTCCATGAACAGCACATTGCAGCCGCCGGGGATGTGGTTGAAGTACTCAATGGCGCCCGTGTTGGCCAACTGGTCCATCATGATGAAGACCGTGCTCTGGGCCTGCGCGGAGGCCGCCGGGTTGTTGATGTCGGTGATCAGGAAGCGTTCGATGCCTTCCCGAAGCCGGTAGATGACGTTTCCGCCGCCATTGCCATACTGGCTGTATTGCGTCAACAGCGTGAGGTCTTCATCCACCCGGCTTTCCAGGGCGGCGGCCTGCGCCGCGCTGGCCCCGCCGTAGATGAGCGGGAGGAACGGTGTGCCGACTTTATTGAAGAGCGTTTCCGCCGCCGAGCCCAGTTGCCAATCCACTGGTGCATTGGGGTTCACCGATCCGCCGCCCAGTCCGGAGATCACGGCCTGCACGGCTGCGAATGTGGAGAACGGCGGCGCAGGCAGGTAGAAGCCCATCCGGTCCAGCACCCAGCCCAGGTAGGCGTAACTGGCGTCAATCTTTTCCGGTTCCATATGCAGAATAAAGTCGCCTGTGTTCTGATCCTGCAGATAAGCCACGGTCTCCGTCGCATCCGAGGGACAAATGACAATAGCGGGATCGGTCAAATATTCCGGATAAATCGCGCTGACCTTCGGTCCGGCAGCCAGGGCATCGCTGAAAAGTCCGGAACCGTAAGGCTCTTCCTTCACTGTCTGCAGCGGCGGGAACCGTTCACCCTTGGATTCGTTCGAGTACATCTTGAAAACCAGTCCCCATTGCTTCAGATTGTTCTGGCAACTCGAACGCCGCGCCGCCTCGCGGGCGCGCGCCAGCGCCGGCAACAGGATGGCCGCCAGAATACCGATGATGGCGATGACCACCAGCAACTCGATCAACGTAAAGCCTCTTTTTTTCATACATCAATCCTTTCCGTTACAGTGCTTGCCGCCGCAATATGCCCATCAGTGACAAAAAGAATGCAGAAAAGGAAACATCTGCCTTCCGACGGCTTTAAGGAGTTTTTCCTTTTCATGCAACCAAACCGGGTTCAGTGTACTGCAAAAACCCTGAAAGATCAAGAGATAATAGTGATAAAAGTCATTGCGGTGCAAGTAGTTACGCATGGATATATAACCAAGACATATGGAATGGGCTTTTCTATTTACCTCCTTGTGGAATGTGGAATGCAGCGTGAAATATTGCATGCGGAATACGGGATATGGGGTGGGGGCGCTCCTGAAGATTATCGCGTGGCGCGCCAGGCGTCGAGAACGCGCACCGCATCATCGGGATGGTCCACAAAGACGCCGTCCACATCGTACTCCAGATAGTATTGCCGAAGTTCGGCGTCGAAAGAGTCATATTTTCCGGGCACGGTGTCCTTGCGCAGGGTATAGGGATGCACCTTCAGTCCGCGCGCATGCGCCCATTGCACGACGGCGGGATTTTCCTCGACAATCCGCTTGTCGGGGCCGATGCCGGTGGCGTATTGCGCGATGGCGTCCAGCCCGGCCTCGGTGGCCAGGGAATTCTTCTGGCTGTCGGCAATAAGTTGAATCATGGGCAGGTCCGACTTGAGTTCTTCGCGGATGCGGCGCAGGGTGGCCGGCTCAAAACACTGGATGAAGATGCGGGCCTGCGGTCCCTCGTAGCCGTATTGTTTCAGAATCGCCAGCATCGCCTCCTCCATGGGGAGACCCTGCGATCTGTGCCATGACGGGTCTTTGAGTTCCGGATAGATGCCCACATCGCGCCCGGTGCTCCTGTTCATACCCTGTATCAGTTCAATCACTTCCCTGAGTGTCGGCACCTCGAAACGCGATGCGCCAATGGGAAACCGGTTCGGCAGACGCTCCCGCGCCTGGAGGGTCTTGATCTCCGCGAGGGTGAAGTCCGCGGCATACCAGCGGCCGTCCCCGCGCTTGCGGTCGGGGAATCGTTCCGCGACGTCGGTGGTCGCCTCGAGGTGGATGTCGTGCAGCGCGATCAGGTGTCCGTCGCGGGTCATGACGCAATCCGGCTCGATGTAATCGGCGCCGTAGGCATAGGCTGCGGCATAGGCGGGCAGGGTGTGCTCCGGCAGATAGCCGCTTGCGCCCCGATGCGCAATGACGATTTTGTCCGTGGCCCACGCGCAGGACGACGCGATCACGATGGCGATGAACACATTCGTGCACATACGTTTGTTCCGCATGGATGCTTCCGCCGGAGGTCTTGGTTTTTTCACCATTTCATAAAGCCAGGACGGACTTTCCTCTCTCACCCGAGACTGTCGCGGTGCGCCCAGACCTTCTCAAAGGCGTTGGCGTATTGTTCGACAAGTTCCGGTTGATCGGAGGTCCAGTAGGGCAGCGATATCGCCGTGCGGTTGGCCTCATGGCAGCCGGGGATGGATTCTTCCGTCGGCAGCACGGGCATGTGACGCCACCACCGCGATTCGCTGAAGATGGGATACGTGTGGAGCAAGGTCCATTTGTACTCGACGACATCCACGCCCTCGGCCCTGAGCGCCCTGACCGCCGCTTCGCGCGACATGCCCGCCTTCTGCTCGTCAATGAACATCAGGTTTCTCGAATAGAAGACGCGCTGAATGCCCGGACGGATATATTGCTCGGCAAGGCCGGGGAGTTGCGTTATGCGATCGTTGAGCCGCTTGATTTGGGCGGTGCCGGCGCTGTTGCGCGCATCAAGCCCCTTGAGTTGGATGCGGGCGAGAATGGCCGAGACGGGGTGGATGCGCAGTTTCGACCCCAACGCGGTGCCCTGATACTTGCGGTAGGGGCTGTCTTCGGGGAACGTGTTCGGCAGATCATAGTTGCCGTAGGTGGTGGCCAACTCGAAATCGTCCCGATTCTTGTATATGGCGACGCCGCCCTCGATGGACGGCAGCGGCTTGGTCGTCTGGAGGCTGAAGCCCGCGATGCGGCTCCAGTTGCCGATCAGCACATCGTTCACCCGCGCGCCATGGGCGTGGCTGGCGTCTTCCACCACATCCAGCCCGTGCTCCTTCGCAAAGGCGTCAATCGCGTCCATCTCGCAGGGCAGGCCGTACCAGTGCACCGGCATGATGGCGCGGGTCCTGGCCGTCAAGCGCCGCTTGCAGTCTTCGACATCAATGTTCATCGTCTTGGGGTCGCAATCCACGAAGACCGGCACGAGTTCGAAGAAGCGCATCGGCACCACAGGGAACCATGTGCTGTAATTCGGCACCAGGATTTCGCTGCCCGGCGGCAGTTGCAGCGCAAAGAGCATCGAGGTGAGCGCGCTGGTGCCGTTACAGTGCGCCTTGACATACGGGCATCCCTGATACGCTTTCCAGGCCTCCTCAAATTCCGCCACCGGCCCGTAATTGGGATTCTTCAGGAGTTCGACGACGGTCTGGATTTCCTCCTCGCCGTAGAGCGGCCATTTCGTCGAGTCCGCAGCGGGGGCCGTCACCGCCTTCGGCCCGCCGTTCAGCGCCAGCGCCTGCGCCTTGCGGGGATTCGCAGCAGCCTTGCCGGGAGTCACCCCGGATGCCAGGTAGGCGCCCGCGCCCAATGCCCCCGCCGTGCGGATAAAACTGCGCCGGCTCGTTTTCTTATCGTTGGTTTTCGCGTCCATGATTCAAACCTCCCGGACCAGGTCCATATGTTTTCCGCCATTCCGTCATTGAATGGGTATGATAGACCATTTTCTTGGAGGAAGCCACCCAGCAAAGGACCCCACCCTGTTCCACACTCGATGTTACGGCTTGGAATCAGAGGGTATCGGCGCAGCAAACGCGGTTGCGGCCGGCGTTCTTGGCGGCATAGAGGGCGCGGTCGGCAGCCGCGATGAGTTTTTCCGGGGTGTCGGCATGGGCGGGCCATTCCGCCAGCCCCTGGCTGATGGTGACGCCGAATTGCTTTCCCTGATATTCGAAGACACGCGTTTCGATGATTTTGCGGAGGGCTTCCGCCACTTCGTACGCCTTGTCAATGCCTGCGTTCGGAAAAAGGATGAGCGTCTCATCGCCGCCGTACAGCGCCGCAAAATCCTCGGGGCGCAACGCCTGGCGGATCATGGCGCCCATTTCCCGCACCACCATGCGGCCGGCGAGATGGCCGAAGGTGTCATTCACGCGCTTGAGGCCGTCCAGATCGGTCATGGCGAGACAGAAGCGGCCCTTGCGTCCGCTGCGCCCAATGACTGCATCAAGTCGCTGGCGGAACGCGTCCATGGTGAGCAGGCCGGTGAGCGCGTCGTAATGGATGCGGCGGTGAATTTCCCGGTGAAACCGGGCGTCAATTTCATCCTGCAGCACAAATTTGAAAAGCACTTCCCCCATGCGGATTTTGTCGCCGTCCTTCAGCGGCGTCGCCGATGCAGGCGCGTTGTTGACGAAAGTGCCGTTGCTGCTCTTCAAATCCGAGATGATGTAATATTCGCCGTCATTTCCCTTGATGCGGTCAATCTGGGCGTGTCGGCGCGAGATGGACGGCGCGTTGATTGACATGTCGGCGCTGACGGAACGCCCCAGCACCTTGGGGCAATCGGTAACATCAATTTCGCGCCCAATCTCCCACCCGGACAAAGCGATAAGACTTGCGCGCATCCCATCCGCGCTTGCTGCTTTGCCCGGCGCGCCGGCGACCTGAGTCGTTTCATCCGCCACATCGGTCACGTCATGACTGGTCGGCTCTTCTTTGAAGGCATCTGGCATGCTGCATCCTCTCATGCGGTATCATAGCAAGGGTTTGGAAATGGCGCAATCCCGAACGCGACGACCGGCATCGGGACGTTTCGGGACGCGAACCACGAGGAGCATTGCCATGGGTGGTGATTTGCTGATCTACGGTTCCTACGGCTACACAGGCGCGCTGATTGTGCGGGAGGCGGTGCGGCGGGGCATGCGGCCCATTCTCGCGGGGCGCAATGCGGAGAAACTGGCCGCGCAAGCCGCCGATTTCGGCCTGGAGCACCGCGCCTTTCCGCTGGATTCGCCGCAGAAAGCGGCGGATGCGCTGGCGGGCTGCGGCGCTGTGCTGCATTGCGCGGGGCCGTTTGTGGACACGGCGGGGCCGATGGCCGAGGCATGCCTGCGCGCAGGCGCGCATTACCTCGACATCACCGGCGAGATTGACGTATTCGAGGCGCTGGCGGGATTGGACGGCCGCGCCAAGGCCGCCGGCGTGATGATCATGCCGGGCGTCGGCTTTGACGTGGTGCCCACGGACTGTCTCGCCCGTCATCTGAAAGAGCGCCTGCCGGACGCGGTCCGGCTGGCCCTGGCGTTCTGTTCCAACCTCCGCCCCTCGCATGGGACCGCCCTGACCATCCTGCGCCATTTCCACAAGGGTGCGGTGGTCCGGCGCGGCGGCAGACTGATGCCGGTGCCCGGCGGCTGGAAGACGCGCACGATTGATTTTGGCAAGGGACCGCGCAAGGCCATCACCATCACATGGGGTGACGTCGCCACCGCCTGGCACAGCACGGGCATCGGTGACATCGAGGTGTATATGGCCGCCCCCGGGACCGTGCGCTGGTTGTCGCGGGCGACCCGCCTTTTCGGCGCTGTGCTCGGGTCCGGGCCGGTCCAACGCTTTTTGAAGCGGTCCGTGCGCGAAGGCGGCCCGAGTGACGAGGAGCGCGCGCGGGGGTATTGCCTTATCTGGGGTGAGGCGGAAGACGCCGACGGGGGGCGCGTCGAAGCGCGCATGCGCACGCCGGACGGTTACACCTTCACCGTGCTCGCCGGGCTGCACATCGCGGGCAAGGCGCTTGCCGGCAATGCGCCCGCAGGTTTCCAGACGCCCGCAAAGGCGTACGGCGCGGACCTCGCCCTCGAAATCGAAGGCGTCACCAGAACCTGAACGCGCGATCCGGAAAACGACGCGTCACGCCTGCTATTTCGCCTGCATGCGGATGCCGCCGTCGAGACGGATGCACACGGCGTTGAGCATTTCACTTTCCACGATGTGTCTGGCCAGTTCGCCGAATTCACGCGGCCTGCCCAGGCGTTGCGGGAAGGGAATCTGCGCTGCGAGGGACTGGCGCACTTCCTCGGGGAGCGCGGCGAGCATGGGTGTATCGAAGATGCCGGGGGCGATGGTCGCGACGCGGATGCCGTAGCGCGCCAGCTCACGCGCCAGCGGCAGGGCCATGCTGACCAGGCCGCCCTTGGATGCGGCGTAGGACACCTGTCCGATCTGCCCGTCAAACGCGGCCACGGACGCCGTATTGATGAACACGCCGCGCTCGCCGGTTTCGGTCGGCGCCAGTTTGAGCATGGCGTCCGCGCAGAGGCGAATGACATTGAAGGTGCCGGTGAGATTGACCTCGATGACCTTCTGAAACAGGTCCAGCGGATGGGGACCGTGTTTCCCGCAGACGCGCATGGCGGCCGCGACGCCCGCGCAGTTCACCGCGCCGTGAAGCCCCCCGAAGCGATCGAGCGCAGCGCGGACCGTATTGCGCACGCTTTCTTCCGAGGCGACATCACAGATGACAAACTGCGCCTGCGCGCCCAGCGCCGCCGCGGCCCGTTCCCCGTTTTCCGGATTGACGTCGGCGATGATCACATTGGCCCCGTTTTCCACGAAGACCTGGGCCGTGCCCTCGCCAAGTCCCGATGCGCCGCCCGTAATGATGAAGGTAGCCCCTTGAAGTTTCATGACGCTCTCCTTTCCATGGGCCTTGCGCGGATCACCCGCACTGCCCGGTTATCATCTTCCGCGTGGCGGGAAACATGCCCATGTGCGTGCAGCCCGCCTCACGCGATCAGATTTTTATTGATGATATTCTTGCACTGCGGCTATCGGAAGGTCCAATGAACACGCCCATGCCTCCCATTCCGCGGCCGTGCGTGTGCGCAGGACTGCTGCAAGCGTATCTTCTGACAGTCGGGACAGTCCCAACGCCTGCCGCAGTTTTTCCGCAAAATGCGGTTCCAGGGCGGCCAGAGCGACCCGGCCTTCCTTGGCGGGATAAATCCGATAGGTGGGCAGGCCGCCGCCCAGGAAACCACCGGGGGCGGTAAGTCCGCTCTGAAGGGGTCTGGCCAGATGATGGGCGGCCTCCGCAAGCGAGACCATGCATTGCCCCGCCTGTCCGTGACGTTCCCGGTCGAAGAGAAGAGCGACCGCCGCGCTGACTGCATGTTCCGCACCCAGAATGTCCGCCGACAATGCCCGGGGCATGCGGTCCCCGTCAATCAATCCCCAATGCGCCTGATAGGTCAAATCATGCCCGGGCACTTCCGTGCGCGGCGGCGGATATCCTACAATGGCGACGTGACACAGGCGCGGACAGCGGCTGTGCAAGGCGTTCCAGGAAAGCCCGAAGCGTTCCAGCGTGGCGGGCCGCTGCGTGGTGACCAGCAAATCCGCGTTTTGCAACAGGTCATGGAATCCGGCCATGCCCTGCGTTGTCTTCAGGTCAAGGCAGACCACCTTCCCGCCGGTGTTCAACGCATCATAATACATCGGACAGGCCGCGGCGAGCGGATCACCGGAAGGCGGCTCCACTTTGACGGTTTCCGCGCCCATCGCCCGCAGGCGCGCCAGGGCGCATGGACCTGGAATATTCACAACGAGACCGACAACGCGAATCCCTTCCAACCACGCAGAGGACATATTCTCCTTCCCGTTTGCATGACGACAACGCGCCGCCTCTGAAGAATCAGGAAGCGGGCGTGGACACCGGATGTTCCGGGTCTTCCCGGCTATACTCGGCGGCGCATTGTTCCCAATCAAGCCGCGTTATGGCCTCGGTCAGGGCAGCGAATTCCGCTTCCAGCGTCTCAAAGAGCGCGGGAATATCGCCCAGAATTCCTTGCCGGGCCTGCGTTTCGAGGCGCAACGCCGCTTCGGAGAGGCGTTCGCCGCCCACCGAAGCCGCGGCCCCCTTGATGGAGTGGCACAAGCGCGCGATTTCCGATAAATCCCCCTTCTCCGAAGCGATGCGGAGTTCTTCAATGCGGCGTGGCGTATGTTCAATCAGGACCAATGCGATACGCTTGAATATGGACACCTTGCCGCCTGTCACCAGCAACGCCTGTTGAATATTCAGCACTTGTTTCTGATGGGTGCCGTCATCGGAGAGGGTGGCCCTTTGCGGCGCTTTGGTTTCAGACGCCGATTCTTTTACGCACGTCATTTCCGGCGGCAGCCACTGCTGCAAGATGCGCAGCACGTCTTCGGGAACCACAGGCTTGCTGATATAGTCATCCATGCCGGCTGCAATACAGCGCTCCCGGTCTCCTTTCATGGCATGAGCAGTCATGGCGATAATCGGCGTGTGCGTCCCGTCGTCCTGAAGTTTCCGGATTTCCGCCGTCGCTTTAAAACCATCCATGCGCGGCATCTGGCAGTCCATGAAAATAATGTCGAAGGGGGCATGTCGAACACATTCCACCGCTTCCGCCCCGTCGTTGGCAAGGGTGATGGTGCAGTCGAAGCCCTGAAGGATTTCCATCGCCACCTGTTGGTTCACGGGATTGTCTTCAGCGACAAGAACCCGCGCGCCCAGCCGGAAGGAGGCCGCTTCCGGCCCGGCAGCAGATTCACGGCTTTCGGCGATGGTGTGGCGGGTGACCAGTCCGACGGTCTCGCCGCTCATGCGGGCCGCCCAGATGGTGGCCAGCGCGTCCATAAGTTCGCTTTGCCGGATGGGGCGCGTGAGATAGGCGGAGAAGCCCAACTCGCTGAAGCGCTGGGCATCGCCGCGCTGCCCCAGCGAGGTCAACAGCACCAGGAGCGTGTCCTGCGCAGACGGTTTTTCTTTCAGGATGCGCGCGAGCGATTCGCCGCCGACGCCGGGCATCTGGTCGTCAATCAGCGTGATTTGATAGGGGTCCTGCTCCTGCCAGGCGCTTTCGAGCATTTTCAGGGCTTCGTGGGTTGTCCCGGCGGCATCGCTGCGCATGCCCCACGAGGTCAGTTGTTCCAAAAGCACCTGGCGGTTTACCGCGCTGTGATCGATGATGAGAATGCGCAGGCCGGCAAGATGCTCCTTGGGCTGGGGCGCCGGGGGCGCGTGCTTGTCGAGCGGCAGGAAAAGCGTGAAGTAAAAGCGCGACCCGACCCCCTCGCGGCTTTGCACGCCGATGGTGCCGCCCATCAGTTCCACCAGTTGCTTGGAGATGGCCAGACCCAATCCGGTGCCGCCATACTCGCGACTGATCACGGCGTCGGCCTGTGTGAATTTCGAGAAGATTTCCTCCAGTTTGTTTTCCGGCGCGCCGATGCCCGTGTCCTCCACCGTGATCCGAACGGCCGCCGTGTCGCTGGTGAGGCCGGTGCATTCCACATTGACAAATACATGGCCCTCGTTGGTGAACTTGATGGCGTTGGCCGTAAGGTTGGTGAGGACTTGACGAATGCGCCCGGCGTCGCCGATCACGCGCCGGGGCACATCGGGCGCAAAGCGCAGAATCAGCGGCAGCCCTTTTTCCTCCGCGCGGGGGGAGAGCAGTTCGACCACATCTTCGCAGGCCATCTGGAGATCGAAGGGAATTGGTTCAATGACGAGTTGGCCGGCCTCCACTTTGGAATAGTCCAGGATGTCGCCGATGATTTTCAGCAGGGCGCGTCCGGAGCGCCGGATGGTTTCAGCATATTTACGCTGGATTGAAGTCAAATCGGTGTTCAGCAGCAGTTCCGTCATGCCGATGATGCCGTTCATCGGGGTGCGGATTTCATGGCTCATGTTGGCCAGAAACTCGCCTTTGAAACGACTGCCCGCCTCCACCACGCGCATGGCGCGCTGCAATTCGCGTTCCGTTTTCTTGTGTTTGCGCACCTCTTCGTGCAGGCTCGCGGTCGTGCGCTTGTGCTCGGCGATTTCCTGTTCGAGTTCATGGGTCCGGCGTTTTACCCGTTCCTCCAGTCGATCATGGGCTTCCTGAAGGGCGCGCTCGCGCTTTTCAATCTGGCTGAGCATTTCATTGAACTCATCCGCAAGATTGCCGATCTCATCCGAGGCGCTGGGCACGGCCCGGACCGAAAAGTCCTTCTCTTCCTTCACCACCTTTGCCAGCAGGGCCAGATGGGCGATGGGACCGGAAATGATGTGCTGCAAGCGCCGCGCGAGCAGAAACGAAGCCAGCGTGCTCACGATGATGATAAACACCGCGCCGAAGCCGTATGCCACGATGCGACGGCGCATGGGCGCCGCCTCGGCCTGAAGATAGATCGTGCCGATGTGGCGGTCCAGGGTTTCGATGGGGTGGAAAATGTGCAGATGTCCCCCGGAGAAATGAATCTTTGCCCACGGCGGCGGGCTTTCAGGAAATGCCACCGGCCGCTGGTCTCGGAAAAAGCGCCCGATGATACGGCCTTGTTCGTCATAAAGACATGCCGCCACGATGTCGGGATTCTGCCGAAACATGAACAACGCTTCCTCGGCTTTGCCGGGGTTGTCCCATCGCAGCGGATCAGCCAGGGCGGCGGCCGCGTATCTCGCGCTCAAGGCGCCCCGCTCTTTGAGAGATTGCCGAAGCAACGTGATGTCAAAGGCGAAAAGAAGGATGCACGCCACCAGCAACGCCGCCAGGGTCGGCGCCATCGCAATCAGGAACAACTTCTGTGTGATGGAGAGTTTTTCAAGGAAGCGCATTTGTGCTTCAACCCTTCCGTTTACACCACCCACCCTGCGCTGTCGAACCCCTACGTGCGCATCATTGTTTGATCGGATAAAGCATTTTCAGCAGCGATGAGCGCACGTTGCGGCCTTATTCCTGGAAAAGCCCTGTCATACCTTTCGCATTTTACCATAAATTACCATGTTCGGCAGGGCTTTTCCGAGAAACCGCCATCACGGCGCGATGCCGGACTTCACGATTTCTGTCTCACGGCCCAGTACGACGGACAGGTCCACGGGGGGAAGCGCGGGAGTGGCCGATACGATTTTCTTGCTTCCATCGGGCAACAAAATAAACGTATCTTCCGATTTGACGCCCACCGCAGAAGGATTCCATGCAAAAGCCGCCCCGAAAGACACCGCCTCGCCGAGAATCTCCGACGCCTTGGCGGGCCAGAAATCGTCCAGGACGGGAAACGATTCCCCCGGTGCGCCCTTGCACGTGCGGCCCGCGTAGCCGGTCGCACCGCCCTGGTGGTGGTTGAGCCATTCGTTCTCGGGAAAACCCAGGCGCTGATAAGCGTTCTGACAGACCGAAAAGACATCGCCCAGCGTCCGTCCCGGCAATGTCGCTTCCTGCATCAGCGCGTCCACCCCGCAGATGCGGTTGTACGCATCCCGGATATCCCGCGGAATCTCTCCCGTCTGCTTGAAACGCGTCATGGAGACGACCAGGCCTTCCCGCTGGAAACCGCCGACCACCATGACATAGTGCCGCACGGCACGCTCCTGCAGGCTTCCCGTCACAAGCGGCGCCAGGGTGGGCAACGGGTGGCGGAACCGTGCGATGCGCTCGTCCGCGGCCACCAGCGCCACGGGGACCTGACAACGCCGCTTCGCGCCCTCCGCGATGAGGATCGCTGCGATATCCGCTTCCGGCATGCCGGCGGTGATTCTGTCCAGCGTGGCGGTCATGGCTTCTGCCGCGAGTTTGCCCAGCCGCCGGTATTTCTCCAGTTCCGTTTCCGTCAGCAGCGCCCGGAGCGGCGCCAGCCGCGCATGCACATTCTCACCCAAAGAGCCGTCATCCGAGACGCACCGCCCGCCGAATTCCCGGCCCGCCGCCTTGGCGGGCGTATCCTCAAACCAGAGAAACGACTTCGCCTCGCAGCCCAACGGCCCCAATTCCTCCGCCATCTGCCGCGTCGCCTCGATGTTCGTGCCGACGAACCATGCCCTCCCATCCTTTTGCACGAACAGCGCATTCGCGCCAAGGTCCGAATGGGTGTTGACATAATTCCGCTTCCCGCCCGTCGCCATGGCGAAATTGTCCGCCCGAGACAACAGCACGCCGTCATAGCCATGCTCCCGTAGAAACGCCTGAATCAGTGCCACCCGCACCCGAAACAATTCCTTTTCGGTCATTATGATGAACTCCTCAACAAATGATTTGAGATTTGAGATTTGAGATTTGAGATTTGAGGTTTGAGATTTGAGATTTGAGATTTGAGATTTGAGGTTTGAGATTTGAGATTTGAGATTTGAGATTTGAGATTTGAGATTTGAGATTTCATTTTTCGGCGTCCGGGTCAGGGTAGATATCCGGATGCGCCTTGTGGAGAAGTCTGGCGTTTTCGAGTGCGAATTGTGCGGCGGCTCTTTTTCTGTCGTAGTGTTTTCGGGTTTGATCGGTGAGATGTCGCTGGCCCTTGATGTCGGAGTTTTGCAGGGCGTTGGCCCAGGCGCGAATTTGGCGGGAGCAGTTTTCGGCGAGGGCGGTGAGATTTGAGATTTCATATTTGAGGTGCGCGGCGTCGGGTGACCGGTCGCAGAAATGAAGCATGGAGCGGACTTCCCCGGCGGAGCCTCTGGCGATATAGAGAAATGCGAGGAGTTCGGCGGTGGAGCCGCGCTCGAAACCTTCGGCGATGTTGTTTGAGATGGAGAGGGCGGCGCGGCGGAGTTGGTCGCGGAGGTCGCCGGGCTGGGTGAAGAAACGGTCGCGCGTGAGGGCATGGATACGCAGGGCGAGGTTCATGGAACCGATCCAGCAGGGAAGATTTTCAAAGCGATCGTATTTCACGCGGCGAAAATCCTTTGTATTCAGATCGCATTCTATTTGAAGGTGCGCAGGCGCCGCAAATGTCTTTGATGAGAATGGGCGGGACGCCCGTGCTACGTGATCGGTAACTTTATTGTGTTCGGGTGTACCAAGGGATACCGCAAATACGTAATCGTGTTTACGAAACCATGTATAACGTATCACGGATTTGTTTCATTTTTTGATTGCTGTTTCGGGGGTTATTGCGTATAATCACCTGATTGCATCAAGGTTTGCGGAATATCCTGGGAGAGAATATTCCGCAGGATTCTCGGTCAAGGAGGGATGATCTCATGAACAGGTTTCAGGCATTCATCAAGTGGCGCGCGGGGATCGCGGGGCGTTCTCTGCCGGAGTTGGGCTTGGGGTTTACATTGGCGCTTGTTCTGGCAGCGTCGGCGGCCCTGGCCGACGCGACCTTTTACCTGCAAGACGGCAACGGCTTCTGGTGGGATTTTGACGCCGATGGGTCGGTGATTGACGGAAGCGATGTCCCCGGCGATAACGTTGATGCGTTCGACTGGGCGATGCGCCTGCGCATCAATGGCCTCCTGTTCCCGCCGACCAGCCGGCAAAATCTGGCCGGGCGCATTTTAACCACCGGCCCGGAAATGATGGAAGGGTTGATCGTGACGCGGCGCGCCTATGTTACGGACACGCCGGGCGAGGGTTGGGTCTGTTTTCTCGAATATCTCGCCAACCCCGGCGATGCACCGGTCAATGTTACGGTGCATCTTACGGGCAATCTCGGTTCCGACTTCGAGACGACGATCACCGGCTCCTCCAGCGGGGATGCGGTATTCGGCATCGAGGATCGCTGGGTGACCAGCGACGATGCCTGCGATGGCTGCGGGGACCCCAGCCTGAGTTTCAATTTCCGGGGCGACGGGGCGGAGGTCACGCCGGTCGCCGTTTCCATTCCCGCATCGCAAGCCGATTACTTCGTCGAATTCCCTGTGACGATTCCCGCCGACGCCACAGTCATCCTCATGCATTTCTGCTCGCAAAACGAAAATGATGCGGCGGCAATGGCGAACGCCATGTATCTGGACACGCTGCCGCCGGAATCGCTGACGGCGCTGAAGACGCACTTCGGGCATGTCATCAACTGGATCATCCCGCCGGACGACCTTGACCTCAGCCCTTCAGGCCCCTTCACAGCGACAGGGAATCCCGGCGGACCGTTTACGCCCCCGGGTAAGACCTATACGCTGAGCAACAGCGGCGCCGCCCCGGTGACCTGGACCGCCGTTGCAAGTGTCCCCTGGCTGAGCGTTCCGGCGGGAGGCGTTGTCAATCCGGGTGAACCTGTGGACGTCGCAGTGAGTCTCAATGCCGATGCCAACAACTTGGCGTCTGGAGAATATCCGGCCGACCTCGTCATCACCAACATGGATTCCGGGGTATCATTTGTCCTGCCCGTGCATGTCATCGTGTCCGAACCGCTGCGGCTGGCCGCAGAGGACTTTTTTGTCGCGGCCGGCGGGGTCTTTGTCGTGCGCGGTATGCCCGGCGGGCCCTTCACGCCCCTGCAAGCCGCGTACACGCTGACCAACGCAGGGCATGAACCGATTGCGTGGTCCGTTACGCCGCCCGCCTGGCTCAGCGTGGACATTATCCCTCCGCTGAGCACGCCGCTTGCTCCAGGCGCCTCCGCGCAGATTGTGGCCACGCTGATCGCGCCGGTCGCCGAGGGGATGGCGCCCGGCGACTATGCCGAAACCATTGACATCAGCAACGACACCTTGGGAAGCACCATCTCGGCGCAGGTGGAATTGCGCATCCGCGAGGCCGTTTTCGTCAAGAGCGAAGCCATCCCCCCCGGTGACGGGGCTTCATGGGACACCGCCTTCAAACACATCCAGGACGGCATCGAGGCCGCCACGCTGAGCACGCCCCCCCGGTGGGTTTTCGTGAAGGGCGGCACATATGATGAGTTGCTGACACTGCGGGACAATGTCGAGGTCTTTGGCGGTTTCCTGGGAACCGAAAACCACTTCATCGAGCGCGATCTCGACAACAACCCGCCGACCATCGTGGATGCAAACAACAACGGCCGACCCGTAATCTTCCAGGGGGTAAACAACGCCGGACTTGACGGGCTCACCATCACGGGCGGATTGGCGTATGAGGGCGGCGGCATCTACTTTGACGCTGTCGGGCCGGGATGCTACCTGGTGTCAACAATCATTCGGGAAAATACCGCCCGTTGGCGCGGCGGCGGGATTTACTGCGCCAACAACAGCAATCCCGCCTTGTGGAAGTGCCGGATTCTCGGCAACCGCATCGTCCCGATTCCGCCGGCCACGCCCGATTTCGGCGGCGGCATCAGTTGTTTTCGGTCACACCCGCATCTGCTCGATTGCCTGATCGCCGCCAATGACGGGCGCTTCGGCGGAGGCCTGGGCTGCATCGAGTCCTCCCCCAGCCTGACCAACTGCATCATCAGCGGCAACAGCGCCACCATTCCCACGGGCGGCGCGGGCGGCGGCGGCGTCTTTGCGCACAATGCGTCGAGTCCGATTCTGACCAACTGCCTGATCAGCGGGAACTACGCGCATGATTGGAACGCCGGCACCCTGTATTGTCAGGGGAATTCGCATCCGGTGCTCACCAATTGCACCATCAGCAGCAACAGTTCCAATGACGGCAGGTCCGGTGGCATCCTCGTCAATACCGGCTCGAATCCGGTACTGGTCAACTGTATCCTCGCGGGACTCTCCGGCATCGCGATCATCGAAGAATGGCCGCGCTTTGATCTGCCCTGGAACCAGGCGAACGTTTTCGTTTCCCATTCCCTCTTCGCCAACAACGCAGTGGCCGATTTCCAAAATTGGACGCAGCAGGGCGCGGTGAATTACACCGGCGGGGATATCATCAATGCAAACGTGAACGGCGCGCACGACAATGTCGCCGGAGGTCCAGACCCGCTTTACGTTGAAACAATCACCGGCGAATGGATCGCCCCGCCCGTCTATGATCCCGGGACCAATCTCACCACGCTCACCGCGGCGGGTGCGTCCTTTCCGGTCTCCCCGGGACTCGAGGGCCGTCTTATCAATCCCAATACGTCCCAGTCGCGCCAGGCATTGATCATGGCGAACACCGCCGATACGGTCTCGGTGCTCGGCGACATCACCGCTGCGACGGGACCCTACGGTTATGTCCAGAGCGGTGATCAATTCATGGTGCTCGACTATGATCTTGACGGCAGTTCTCCGTGCGTCAATGTCGGCGATGACGCTGCCGCGTATGTGCGCGACACCGACATCGAAGGGCGGCCGCGTGTCGGGGCTGTGGACATCGGCGCCTACGAATGCCCGGCGCCCGCAGGCGTTATCGTGCGCAGCATCACGCCCCAGAGCGGCCCGGTGACCAACGCGGGCACCATCGTTTTTGAGGTGGTGTTCAGCCGCGCATTGGAAAGCGGGCTTGGTGTGGAAGATTTCATCATCAACTTCCTCGGCCTGGGCAAAATACAGCCCACAGTCGTCGAAGTGACCGGAAGCGATTACCGCTGGTTCGTCACCGTCCATACCGGCGACGAAAACGGACTGCTGACGCTGGACCTGGTTGATGCGGGAGATCCGATCACCGACATCATCGGCCTCACTCTTGCGGCGCCCTTCTCCGATGGCGACGGGGTCATCATTGACTTCCTTGAGATTGTCACCCATCCCGTGGGCGCCACCAGGGAACCCGGTGAAAGCCACACATTTACCGTTGCGGCGCACAACGGGATAGGCGCCCTGCACTATCAGTGGAAGCACAACGGCGCGCCGCGCGGCGAGGATTCCCCCGAACTCGAAATTTCCGTGCTGAACGTCTACGACACGGGGGAATATGTCTGCGAAGTGAGCGACGATTACACCACCGTGGCGTCCAACCCTGCGATGCTCAACGTGCAGGCCCGCGTGCCCCTTGCCAACGGCGTTGCGCTGGCGATCATCGTGGCCGCCTGCGCCGCGGGCGGCGCCTGCGCGCTCCGGAAGCGAAAAATACGGCTGGAGGGAAAAGACGCGGGCTGAGACAGACAGCAGGGTTGCGGCCCTTGTATTGCGGATGCGCGGGCGCGATCAGGAGGCGGTGTTGCGGATGATTTGTGCGTAAACACGGATGCCGTCGGCAAGGTTTTCGATGGCGAGGCGTTCGTTGGACCCGTGAATCCGATGCAGGTCTTCCTGGGTGAAGCGCATGGGCTGAATGCGATAGATGTTTTCCGCGACGCCGTAGTAGTGCTTGGCGTCGGTGCCGCCGAGGGTGAGGGCGGGCGCGACTATGGCGTCCGGATAGATCTGCCGCAGGCTCATGGCGAGCGCGCGGTAGGCGGGGGTGTCCGTGCGAGCGACAGGTGTGGGGTTGTTGATGTCATCGGGGTTCACAGGAGCGATGCGCACCCTGGAATCATTGACCACCCGGCGCGCGTGTTCGAGCACGGTGTCAGCCGTCTCTCCCGGCAGGATGCGGAAATTGACAATGGCGCGTGCGTGCGCGGGCAGCACGTTTTCCTTCGTGCCGGCCTGGAAAATTGTCGTTGCGGTGGTGGTGCGCAGGGCGGCGTTGGTTGTCGGGAGCGCGGTGAGTTGGCGTTTGACCAGCGGCTGGAAGAGCCACATGTTCGCCATCACGAGGCGCATGGGGAAAGTCATTTCCGGCCCGGCGTGTGCGAACATCTCGCGGACAGGCCCTTCGAGGCGGGCGCGCAGTTGGTTTTTCTCAAGGCGGGCGACCGCGGTCGCGAGAATGCCGATATTCGTCTGCGGCGGCGGGGTGGACGAATGGCCGCCTTTGCCCTCGACCACGAGTTCGAGGCTCAGGTAGCCTTTTTCCGCCAGCCCCACCAGCGCCACCGGACCCGCGATGCCGGGCATGACCCCTTCCACCACGGCCGCGCCTTCATCCAACAGAAAATGCGCCTTCACCCCGCGCTCTTCGAGCAGGGCGGCCATGCGCGCAGCGCCGTTGAGGCCGCCGATTTCCTCGTCGTGGCCGAACGCGAGGTGAACCGTACGGCGGGGCTGAAAGCCCTCCGCCAGCAGCGCCTCGACCGCTTCGAGGATGGCGATGACGCCACACTTGAAATCAATCGCGCCGCGTCCCCACACGAAGCCGTCCGCGATTACGCCCTCAAACGCGGGGTGCGCCCAGTCGCCCTCGGTGCCGGGTTCCACCGGCACCACGTCGTAATGCGCCAGCAGAATGATGGGGGCGGCCGCCGGATCGCCGCCCGGCCACGTATAGAGCATGCTGTGGCCGCCCACGATTTCGCGTTGCATTGCGGCGTGCGCCTTGGGATAACGTTCCGCGAGAAAGGCCCGGAACTGCTCAAAAGGCTCCGGGTCGAACTGCGCGGAGTCCTGATGCGAGAGGGTCTTGAAGCGGACGGCTTCCGCCAGGTGCGCGGCGGCGCGCTGCGCGTCGAAGGTCACCGGCGTATAGGGCGGCGGGTCCACCTGGCGCGAAGGCATCATCGCTGTGCGCGCGAGCAAGACGCCGGCCAGCACGGCCAGCAACACAATCACCATGCCGACAAATGCGAAAAAGCGTTCCATGATTTCTGTCATCCTCCCCGGCGCACGTGGGAATATGGGGGGGGCCGCTTTGCTGCGCCCATCCTACGATTGTTTTTTGCCTTTTCGTCCTCTTCCCCGTTTGGGCAGGTCTTCGTCCTCATCTTCATCCTCGTCCATGAACAAAGATTCAATTGCTGAGAAAGGATCGTCCTCGTCCAAGTCGTCTTCATCCTCCTCATCCTCGTATTCGTCTTCATCCGCCAAACTGAACATGATATCGCGCTGTTTGACGAGGTGGCGCACGATATCTGGGAAATCCCCTGCGCGGAACGCTTCCGGGGACCTCTTCTGGAAGATGATGATGATCGAGTCGGTGATCTCGAGGGGGGAAGGTATGACGGTAATGGCCGCATCGGTGAGGGCGAAATTGGCGCCGAGCAAATCCAGGAGTTCATCGCGCTCATAATCCTCGGCGCTTTCCACAACGAGGCAGACGGTGACATTGGGTTCGAGACCGGTTATGCTCCCGTCGTCCAGGAGCACAAAGCCCAATAAGTCCTCTTCCATCGTGAAATGCCAGGCGATGGGGTATCCCTGCGGTCCTTTCAGGCTCTGATGTTCTTTGGAGGAGTCCTTGATTGTTTTGGCGATTTGCTTGGCCAGCAGTTTGAGGTCCATGATTGTTCCCATCTACCGTGCGTCGGTGTTGTGTGTATTTACAGGCGCTCATTCCAGCACCATCAAGTCCTTCCACATAATGCCGTCCGCGCCACCCGTATGCAATTGCAGGGCAAAACCGCCCTCGAAGAGACGCGGCGCGTCGTCCTTGAAATCCAGCACCTGAATCCCGTTCACCCATGTCGTCACATGGCTGTCCTTGCTGCGGATTTCGATTACGTTCCATCGGTTGGGGCGCATCGCCACGGCAGCCACGGTGTTCTTGTCCGGTTTGACCAGCCACCCGCGCTGATAACTTTCGTAGAGCCAGCCGGTGCTGCCCGGCCAGGACGGCTCGACCTCGCCCTGTACGCCTGCGATGACGGGATAACCGTCGTCGCGCAGGGTGATGGTGGAATGGTAGAACAGGCCGAAATTGCCGTCACCGAGCATCTTGAAAGCGCCGCGCACGCGGAAATCCTTCCATTGTTCGATGGTGGCGAGGTATCCCTCGGATTTTTTCGGGCCGCTGCGCCCCACGATGGCCCCGTCTTCCACCGTCCACGATTCTTCGCCCCACGCCTTCCATCCCTCCAGCGATTTGCCGTCGAAAAGGGACCGCCAGTTGCCCTCCCGGCCCAAATCCCGCACACGGAGGTTGCGGTGCTCTACGGTGATGAAGTCGTCCTGGGCCTCAAAGGCGAAGGCTTGCAGCGCAATGAAGCCGCTGAGGTATTGTTCATCCTCGATGCTGCATGCGGGCGCATCGTTCAGATACACCTCGATTTTGGGGCCGCGCGCCACCACGCGCATCTTGTTCCAATCCCGCTGCTTGAGCGTTCGGGCGGCGTCCATGTTGGGTTCCGCCAGCGGGCCGCGCCCGTTTTCGCAGATGATGCGCCCGGATGCGAGCCGTTGCCGCGTCTCGATGTTCGCCTGATAGCCGTACATCTGGCGCGGCGCGGTTTCGGCGCTTTCGTCTTTCTGCAGGGGCATGCGCGGCAGCCAGTGCGACCGGAATTGCACGCCGCCGTTGGTCGGTACGGGGGTGCGCCACTCGAATTCGATCTCGCAATCGGCGAATTCCTTTTGCTCGTAAATCAGCCAGCAGTTTTCGTCCCGGGGTGCGCGCCCGATGATGACGCCGTCCTCGACGGTCCATTCGCCGCCTTCGGCGCGCCAGCCGCTGAGGTCCGCGCCGATCATCGTTTCCCAATCCGCCGCATGCGCGGCGCAGGCCGTCGCCAACACAAGGCCAATCATCGCTGTCGTTCGCATGGTCGCCACTCCTTTTCTCTCGACGCCGCGTTTCGGCGTCATTTCACGCTCAAGCGCCGCAGCAAATCCCGCCGCGTCGCGCGGAACTTTGTCACATCCGTGTCGTACCGGTCAAAATCGAGGATATGCGCAGAGACGATATCAGCGGCCGCCTCCGGATCGCGTTCCGCAAGCATGCAGAGCAGTTCATGGTCCACAATGCCGTCCCGCATCGCCTCGAAGCGGATGGAATCAAGCGGGCCGTCGCTGCCGGGATAGACAATCCAGGCGTCGCCCGCCGGAAGATAGGGCGGGCCTTCATGGGGAGGCGTGGTGTGCGTGATGGGGCTGTCCTGGGGCCAGTGGTTATAGCCCCAGTGCAGGTAGCCGGTGATGCCGTAGCGGAAATGGATCCAGTGCAGGAGTTGGGTCTTGATCAGCGGCTGCTCGATGAAGCGGTTGGCATATTCGCCTTGCGGAAACACACAGGTGTAGAACCAGACCTCATCGCCGGCCGCTTGTCGCTCGCGATAATGCGCAAAGTCCTTGTGCAGGTAATCGAGTTGCGGCACCCAGATGTCAATGGAACCGACCAAATCCTTGGTGTGGCAGGCCTCAATGGTCCGCAGTTCCGGCCCGTACTTGCGCGTCAGCGCCGCTGTCGCCTCGTAGGATTTGATGTTGGGGATGATCGGCTCGTCGGCCAGGTGCTGCATGTAGCGGTGCAGCCAGTCCTTCTCCTTGAGATGCGCCACCAGCGCCGGGAAGAACACGGCGTAAAAGGCGTCCGCCTCCGGACTGTCGGGGTCTGCCGTCCGCGCAACCACTTGACCGTCCACGATCTCGCGAATCTGTACGACGAAGTCGGAGGTCCACCCACCTTTGCGCCCCCCGATATGACCGCCCTCGATGCGTCCGATGACACCCTCTTCCTGGAAGACCGTGACCCATCGGTCGAAACGCGAAAAGTCAATCCGTAGTGTACCATCGTCACCCACGCTGAAATCCGCAAGGGAAATCGGCGAAATCCGCGCCACATTGTGCCGGTGCTCCGCCATGTTGCGCGCATAGCGCCGCATCAGGTCGTAATATTCCTCCGATTCCGGCTCCGGGTTGATGTCCATGTGCCGCCATTGCATCGAGAACCACTGGGTCACCCACAGACGCGTGCGGTCCACCGTAACGGGGTAAATCCGAACCGCAAGCGGCTGTTCCGCCTGGCAGGCCGCGCCGTCCACGGCGCTTTCCACCCGCAGCACCCCCCGATAGACCCCCGGTGCGGCATCCTTGGGAACCGGCACGGTGACCCACAACGGCTGGGTTCTGCCCGGCGGCACATCCATCGCTTCGGTTTCAAGCAGCGGGTCGGGATAGTCCGCCGGCGGTTGGCGCAACTGGTCCCTGGACGGCTTCTGCGTGGGGCGGTCCACGTGCACATAGCCGACAAAGCGCACCGCGCGCGGCGTGAGCGTTTCATCGCCGCCCTCACGGCGCAATGGTTCCACCGTGGCGCGCAGGCCGGTGATCGCCACGTCCGAGCGCACCGCAACCTGAAGGCTCACATGCTCGCCCCGCGCCGCCTCCCCCTTCGCCTCCCCCGGCGGCCCCGGCGCGTCATCCTGAAACACTTTGATCAGCGGATCCACGGGCCATAGCGTCATTGTCGCACCCCCCGTTTGGAACATCCCACATCCCCAGACTAAGATGCACGCCGCCGCTGTCCGCCGCATAATGCCCTCTCCCGTGGTAGTTGCTTTTCGATGCACCACTCCCGCTGATAATACCCCACCAAAGGCACGCGGGGAAAGCCTAATCGAGTGCGGAATGCGGAATGCGGAGTGGGGAGTGGGGGGGGCGGAGAGCGGAGTGCGGAATATTGCGGGTCAGAGGCATTGCCGCAAGCGCTGGTCAGCCCCGTCCGCCCTGTCCGACAAAAAAGCGCAGATACCGCCCGCCATGCAGGGGCAGGCTAAAAACCCTTGCTCCAGAATTTGCGTTAATCGGTGTTGAGGCGGCGGAGCACGCGATGGGATGCGGCGACGATTTCCTCCCCCGCAACGGGGTCGAGGAAACTGCTGCGGGCGGTACGCACTTCATAGCCGCCCGCGAAGGCTTCGGCGGTGGGCACGTAGCCGACGTAGCCGTTGGCGAGTTCGGCCACCAAGGTGGGCTGCCACGGGGACTCGGCTTTGATGGCCAGACCGAGCGCGCAGAAAAACTCCGCGGGATTGGTCACAATGGCCGCCGACCCGATGCGGATGGCCTGCACTTCGACGGGCACGGTCGTGGACACGGCCTTCATGGCGCGGACCATCGCCGCTTCCCGCAGGTAGGTCTCATGCTGGCTTGCGCCCAACCCCGATGCCGGGGTCTCGCGCGCCACCAGTTCCTCGTCGGACCCGCCCAGATCGCGGATGGGCAGACGGAGCGTCTCGACCGCGACGGCGAGCGGCGCGTCGGCGCTGTATTCCATCCGCGCCAACACCTTGAGCGCCTCCGCGCCCAGAATGGTCCCGATGCGGCGTCCCCACGCCTCGCCGAATTCCGGCGCGCGCGGATTGCGGTTGTCCACCTGGGTCACATCGCCGCAGGCCCCGTTCAGGAAGACCACGCCGATGTCGCGCCCGACGCCGCCCCGGATGGTCTGGCGCATGTAGCCCGGCCAGTCCGGAGAAAACTCCGTCCCGCCGACGACCGTGGCGTGCAGCGCGTGGTTCACGATGCAGCCCAGCAATTCCCCTTGGGCGCTTTCCACGGCGATGACTGCCACGTCGGGGTCCATCGGGCCTTCGGGTTCGACAATGTCCGGGTTCATCCGCCCGGGGTGCGTGCGCACGGAACCGTCTTTCATACGAAAACGCCGGTTGAAACTCACCGAATCCTCATGCCCAAGGCCCGCGCCGACACGCGCCGGGACCGCGTTGCGCCGCGCCTCCGCCACCGCCCGCGCCACCTGTTGCGCAAGGGTGCGGCAATAGGCGGGGTCGCGTTCCGACCCCAGGCAGTCCACGGCCGGCCCGCCGCTGTGCGTGTGACTGGCGGCGATGAGAATATGCGCCGCCGGGATGCCGCTCAGGCGCTCCGCTTCGCGCCGTGCCTCCGCCACCACATCGTCCGGGACCATCAGCGTGTCCACGCCCACCACCGCCAGCGCCGTGGAGCCGTTGACAAACACCGCCGCCTCGACCCACAGCGGGTCACGTACCCCCGTGGAAATGTTTTTGTTGAAGCCGCCCGGGATTTGCGACCCCACCGGCGGCGTGATGTCCGCCCGCGCAAAACCGACCTGCAACGGCGGCGCATCCCCGGCGGCCTCCTGTGCCCCCGCGTTCAACACGTGCCCCGCCAACAACACGGCCAACACGCCGCACAGTCCCGGTATCCCATGCATGATATGCCCTTTCTCTGGTGATTCGATACCGGCATTCTATCGTGGAAGGGGCAGACGTGCAACAGGCGCCAAGGACAGAAAGGACGACAAGGATACCAGGGAAAGCAGGGACGCACATATGGGATAAACTCAGTGTTATCCAAAACAGAGTATTAAGAAAATGAAAGACAATGCCCAAAACCCTTTGGAAAACCCTGTTGAATCAAGATGATGTGGCGGGCTTATCCCATACACAAACCTCAGCGTGGGATTCCTGAAGTGTCATTGACCCGTGTACCGAGGTGTCCTGTTTTGTTCCCCCTCACCCCACCCCTCTCCCAGCGGGAGAGGGCGTTTGCCGCGCCACCTGCGGAATGCTGTTGCTGCTTCTGCCAGCGGGAGCGGGCGTTTGCCGCGCCACCTGCGGAATGCTGTTGCTGCTTCTGCCAGCGGGAG
>CALEDJ010000075.1 GCA_937951485.1 uncultured bacterium | reverse complement strand
GGAGAGGGAGTAAGACCCGTTGCAATGCATATGTTTCTCCAGATGGTGGACAGGTTGAGGCGGATTTTTCAGTTCTTCGGGGTAAGGACGAGACCAATCGCAATCTCCCTGTCACTGATGAACCGGACAATCCCTTCCGCTTTGCAAGGCGCTGGGCCAATTGACAATGTTCATTGACAAAGGAGAACTGAGCGAACTGGAAATGCAGGGTCTGATAAAGGCATTCGAGTACATTTGTAAACTGGCTTGGAACACCTTGAAGGATTATTTTGAAGGGCAGGGCGAGACAGACATTCACGGCAGCCGGGACGCCATCCGGCTTGCGTTCAGACGAGGTTTGATCGAAGCAGGGGAAAGATGGATGGAGATGATAGAGAGCCGGACCTTGACGGGTCATACATACCAGGAGGAGGTCGCCACAGATATTTCGGACAAGATTGTAACGACCCTGAATTGACACCACATATTACGCGTGGACGAATTCAGCGCGTCGGAAAAGTTGTTTTCGAAAGACCGGCGGAAACCGCCAACGCCTGATCAATTCGTCCACTCATAATTGGAACATGAGTAGTCATCGGATATGGCAAGCGGCCAGGCCGCGCTTTTCCAGGTACTGCTGGTGGTATTCCTCGGCGCGGTAGAACGGCCCCGCCGCCGCGATTTCGGTGACGATCGGGCGCGGGTATGCGCCGGATTCCTGCAATTGCGCCAACGCGGCGCGCGCCGCCTCTTCCTGGACCGGCGTCTGGTAGAAAATCACGGAGCGATACTGCGTGCCGATGTCGGGTCCCTGCCGGTTCCTCTGGGTTGGGTCGTGGCAGGCCCAGAAGACGTTCAAAAGGGCTTCGTACGACACCTGTTCCGGGTCGAAGGTGACACGGACCACTTCGGCGTGTCCGGTGCGGCCGGTACAGACATCTTCATAGGTGGGGTTCTGCAGCCTGCCGCCCGAATACCCCACCTCCGTGGCCGTCACGCCCGGCACCTGTCGAAACGCCGCCTCGACCCCCCAGAAGCATCCCGCGCCGAATATCGCCGATTCCATGGGCTTCTCCTTCTCCGGTGTTGTTGTCCGGGCCTCATTTTCTTCCTGCCGTTTTTCTGTCGCGGCTACCCGAGAATTGCATCCCGACGCCATAAGCAACGCAACCACGACGGGGAACAGCATACAATATCTGTTCGAGGGCATTGGGTCATCATCTCCCGATCTTGCAAACCATCCGGTCCGCTTCACTGCAACCAATGAAACACCCGTTGCAGCGCCGTTATTCGCGCCCCGGCGGGGAATTTGCGCCTGTCGCGGTTTCTTGTTACCTTGATGCGTTGGACATATAATCGGCGGCGTGCCCGCCGCACAGAAAGGGAGGCGGACATGAATATCACACGGCGAGGATTCTTGAAGCGGACGGCTTGCGGCGCGGCGGCGCTGAGCGCCGCATCGCGATGGGGACTGGCGGCGGACGAGGCGCCGAAATTGAAGATCGGTGCGTGCGACTGGTCGCTGATGGTGGTGGAACCCGGCGCGTTGGAGGTGGCCAAGGCCATCGGGTTGGACGGCGTGGAAATCTCAGCGGGAGACCCGGCGGACACGCTGCGCATTGCGGACCCCGCCTATCGGCAGCAGTACAAGGAACTCGTGGAGAAAACCGGGGTGGAGATCGCCTCGGTGGCGATGGGCCTGCTGAACAATGCGCCGCTGGCCACCGACCCACGCGGCCCCGCCTGGGTCGAACAGACCATTGACGCCACAAAGGACCTTGGGGCGAAGGTCATCCTGCTTGCGTTCTTCGGCAAGGGCGACCTGCGCGATCGCAGGGGACTCAAGGCCGCTGAATGCGACGCCGTAGTGGAGCGGCTCAAGGCCGCCGCGCCCCGCGCTGAGGAAGCAGGCGTCATCCTCGGCCTCGAAAACACCCTCTCCGCGAAGGACAATCTCGCCATTCTCGACCGTGTACAGAGCGACGCGGTGCAGGTCTATTACGACATCGGCAACTCCACCTACAACGGGTACGACGTGCCCGCCGAAATCCGCGAACTCGGCGACCGCATCTGCCAGTTCCACTTCAAGGACGGCGGCTTTTTCCTGGGCAAGGGCAGGGTCGAGATGGAACCCGTCGCCCAGGCCATGCGCGGCATCAACTACGAGGGCTGGATCGTCCTCGAAACCGCCATGCCCACCCGCAAACGCGACGAGGATTTCCGCACCAATGCGGACTATGTCCGCACCCTGTTCGGAATGACGTGATCAAATGCATCCTGGCCAGCCCATAAAGGAGGACATGACATGGAACGCGACGGGGTGGAGCGGCGGGATTTTCTGAAGATGGCTGCGGCGGGGTTGACGATACTGCCGGCGGCGGCGGTGCGCGGGGCGACGGCGAACGAAAAAATCCGACTGGGGATCATCGGCTGCGGCGGGCGCGGGATGTGGATCGGCAAACTGTTCGAGCAGCACGCCAACGCCAGGGTCACGGCGGTACACGATTATTTTCGCGACCGTGCGGACATCGCAGGAAAAACGTTCGATGTGCCGGAAGCGCACCGGCATGTCGGCCTGGACAGTTATCATGAATTGATTGCCGGGCCGGTGGACGCGGTGGCGGTGGAAAGCCCGCCGTATTTCCATCCCGAACAGACCGTGGCGGCGCTGGAAGCGGGCAAACACGTTTTTCTGGCCAAGCCCATCGCGGTGGACGTGCCGGGCTGCCTGCAAATCGTGGACGCGGCGGCGAAGAGGCAGGGCCGATGCTGCGTATTGGTGGACTTTCAGACCCGCAACAACGAATTCTTCCGGGGCGCGGCACAGCGGGTGCACGAGGGCATGATCGGCGCGCCGGTCGCGGGCCAGTTTTTCTACCACACCGGCCGCCTCGGCAAGAAGGCGGAACCCGGCACGGATGTCGCGCGCATGCGGAACTGGGTCTTTGACAAAGCCCTGTCAGGCGACATCATCGTCGAGCAGAATATCCATGTGCTCGACGTGGCCAACTGGTACCTCCAGGGCCGTCCACTGAAGGCGTTCGGCGCGGGCGGGCGCAAGGCGCGGGTGGATGTGGGCGACTGCTGGGACCATTTCGTGGTGACCTACACCTATCCCAATGACGTGCTGGTGGACTTCGCATCCACGCAGTTCCTGTACGGGTTCGACGCCATGTGCATGCGGCTGTTCGGCACGCTGGGCACTGTGGATTCACATTACGGCGGCGACGTCTCGATCCGGGGCAAGAGTGACGGCTGGGCCGGCGGCAACACGGGCCGCATTTACGAGGAAGGCGCAGTCAACAACATCAAGGATTTCTGCGCCGCGATCGCCGAGGGCCGCTACATCAACAACGCCCCCGAATCCGCCAACAGCACGATGACCAGCATCCTCGGGCGCATGGCCGCCTACGAAAACCGACTCGTGACGTGGGAGGAGATGATCGAAAAGAACGAACGCCTCGACGCGCATCTCGATCTGCCGCCCGACGGCCCCGACCGCCGCGCGTGACCGATTGCCGCCAAACACGCATTTCGGTTCCGGGGCAGTGCTCCCGGCTGTCACGTCAGCACCCTTTCGGGAATGCTAAGTGGTCGTATGATGTACAATCCAGCATGGAATTTTCGGCATTCATCGAGAATTCGCCAGCCTTCGGGGCGATACGCCTGTCGTACGCCATGAATGCCCGAACGCTAAGGATCACCCCGTGTTTGATCACCTGCGGATGCCGGCTTTTCTTTGGGGGCGCGTGGGCGCAGGCGCCTGACGGCGGTGACGCCCCGGCCGCATTCTTCATCGAATTGGACGGAGCGCCGGCCA
>CALEDJ010000074.1 GCA_937951485.1 uncultured bacterium | reverse complement strand
TAGAACTGGATCACGCGCAGCAACTCGGACAGGCTGATCAGCCAGTTCTGCGGATTGTAGTCCGACGCATGCGGAATGCAGGTGTGGTCCGCGCCGGGACCCGGCACATAGCCATCCTCGGTGTTTCCCGGCGGGTCGGCGCAATGGTAGCCGCCGGAGTTGTAGAACTGGATCACCCGCAGCAATTCAGACAGGCTGATGCGGTTGTCGCCATTCACGTCGGCGCTGTGAAATTCACTCTCACCATCGCCCTCGCCTTCGCCCTCACCTTCGCCTTCACCCTCGCCTTCGCCCTCGCCTTCGCCCTCGCCTTCGCCCTCACCCTCGCCTTCGCCCTCGCCCTCACCCTCGCCCTCGCCTTCGCCCTCGCCTTCGCCCTCACCTTCGCCCTCACCTTCGCCTTCACCTTCGCCTTCACCTTCGCCCTCGCCGCCCTCGGCGGTGAGGCAGATGTCGTCCACAAAGAAATTCAGCGCGCCGGAGCCTGCATCGGTAATGCTCTCGAAACGCAAGAGGTGCGATCCGCCGTCCGCATAGGCCGAAACATCCAATCCGACATAGGTGTACGGGGTATAAGACGCGGCATCCGCCTCGGTCACTTCGAAAAGCAGGTCGCCGTCCATGCGCACGCGCATGTAACCCGTGCTTCCGGCTGCCGGAATCTCCAGGTAGAATGCCAGCATGGCCGAACCCGTCGCCGGAATGGTTACGGTCTGTTCCATCCAGCCCTGCTCCACCACCCCGCTGATGCCGCCGAACCAGCACCACCAACTGCCGCTGCGCGGCCCTGACCCGCCGCCGAAACCGCAGGAACCGGGATCGCACAAGGGCGTCCCGAAATTGCTGGAGTACTCCGTCCAGAAGGGATTGGGCGTTCCCGCTTCAAACCCGGCATCCAGAACCAGATTGCCCTCGCATTCCCCTTCGCCCTCGCCCTCGCCTTCGCCCTCGCCCTCGCCTTCGCCCTCGCCTTCGCCCTCGCCAATCATGAAATGAATCTGATTCTCGTACAGTTCAATCATGTCGTTCTTGCCGTCGCCGTCGGCGTCCTGGTTCACCAGCCCCGGCGTGAACGCATTGAGAATGATGCGCCCACTGGGACTCAGCGTCAGCGCCGCCTCATTCGCCTGCGGTGAAGCGGTATAACCGGCAATGGCGGTCGCCGTCGTCGGATTGACACGGTGCCCATCCCGATTGCAGGTGTCAATGAAGTTCGCGAGGTTGGGCACGCTGTTGGGCGTGTTGAAGAGCGGCGTCGCCGTCCACGCATAGATCGGAACAGGCGCAAAATAGGAACTGACATGACTGACACCCATCTCGTCCGCAATGGCGTGCCAGAAGAAACCTTCGCTCCAATGCGAGAAAATGATGCGGCCCCCGCCGCCGTGGTATGCGACCAGCGCGTCCAGCGCCTCCGCCGGGATACTGCTGGCATAGTTATCCACAATGACCAGTTCCCACGCGGCGGCGGCTATAAAGGCATTATAAGCGCCGGTATAGTTGACAACCACGAAATCGCCAATCCCGAGATTCTCCAGCGCGGGAGACACGAAGTCCGGGCTGCCGTCACAACTTTCGAACAA
Organism: uncultured bacterium; assembly: GCA_937951485.1. Lineage (GTDB taxonomy): Bacteria > Hydrogenedentota > Hydrogenedentia > Hydrogenedentales > CAILVY01 > CALEDJ01. The sequence continues at coordinate 1,044 of CALEDJ010000074.1, read as the reverse complement.
CACCAGCACCTGGCCGCTCACTGGAGGGGCCAGTAAGGCCCGTAGCGTGAAATCGCCCCAATCGCCGGCATAGCCGGCCACCCGGATCAGGTATTCAAAGCCGCCCTCAACGGCCAGCATCACTCCCGAAGCAAGTCCGCACGCATCGTCGTTACAGGCCAACTCCGCCCCACCGCAGGCGTCATAGACCGCAAGCGTCGTGTCGAAATCGGCGAAATCGCAAAGACTGATGCTCGCGAATCCATCATCTTCCGGCGTCCACCGGTACCACACGTCGTTGGTATCTTGATAGGCGCATGACGAAATCAGCAGCCCCGTCGCCCCAGCGTTTGTGCCAGATACGGGGACTCCGGTGAAGATTTCTATCGCGTTTTCGCAAAGATCATTCTCCGGCTCGCCTTCGCCCTCGGCCCCGCATCCCGGATAGGCGATCAGGTCGCTCTCCACGAAATCCGGCGGCACGCCCAGTCCCTCGGAAAGCCCCACGAGGCCGTCGTTTGCGGAGATGCTGAGGTGCGTGATCGTGATCAGCCCCTCGTTCGCCGACCCGTCGTAGTACATCCGAATCTGGAAACTGTTGCCGTTTGAAGATCCGAATTCAGGGACATTCTGGTAGGTAATTGCCACATGGTCCGCGAACTCCTTGGATGAAATCGTGCCGCCTGCCGCCGGATTCAGATCATCGAACAGCCCGGAGATGCGCGGCAGAGAGAAATGCGCCTCGAGCGATTCCGTATAGGTGCTGTCGCCGCTCCCGAAGGTGATGTAGCCGTTGCTGCCCACGTAGTAGGTCGCGTAAGACACGCCGTACAGCGAAATCCGGCGGCCTCCTGACAAGGTCACTGCGACGGAACTGTCGTCGCCGAGGGCGTGTGTCGTGCCGCCCGAAGGATTGGACAGGAACGCCGCCGCCGGCTCACGGCAGGCCGTGTAAAAGTCCGCCGACCCGTCCGGCGTGAAATAGAGCGTCCGATAATCCACGTCATTGTCGGCGGCGTCGAACAGTTCCGTGAAGTAGTCCGGCTGCGCCAGGGTCGTGAAACC
>CALEDJ010000073.1 GCA_937951485.1 uncultured bacterium | reverse complement strand
GCGGTAAACGTCCTCTCCCGGAGGGAGAGGGAGCAACAGCATGCCGCAGGTGGCGCGGTAAACGTCCTCTCCCGGAGGGAGAGGGAGCAACAGCATGCCGCAGGTGGCGCGGTAAACGCCCTCTCCCGGAGGGAGAGGGGTGGGGATATGGCGTCATATTTGTCGCTGTCAAATCTGCTCCCTCTCCCTCCGGGAGAGGGGTGGGGTGAGGGGGAAGGCCGATATGTTCGAAGGCTATTCTCAACGCTAAGCATATTTTGGACAGCACTGCCCCCAAACCAGGATTTCTCGGTCGCTTATGCCACCTCGAAATGACAAAAAAGGAAGAAAAACGGGCACGCTGAAGCGTGAACAACGTAGGGACATGCTGAAGCGTGAACAACGTACTTTTTTTGTGAGTCAGGCCCCCTGTGGATACAATAGCGTGAATTGTCTGGGGACCGATGAGTGAAGGACTCATCGTGATGGCGTGTGCTGAACAAAACGACTACGGAAGGGATTACACATGTCGGGGATGATATTGGTGATCGCCATGATGAATGTTGCAGCGACTCAGGACGTTCTTGAACCAGGGTTTCAGAAAGCCAGGCCGGTGTGGCCGGAAGGCCGGGAGACGGAGCGGAATCTGTTTGTGGGATTCCGGGCGGTGGTGGATGCGCCGGAGGGAACATCTGCCGTTCTTCGCCTCACCGCTTCGACGGTATATCGGGCGTTCGTGAACGGGCATATGGCGGGCTATGGCCCAGCGCGCGGGCCGCATGGCTGGTATCGCGTGGATGCGTGGGACATAAGCGGCCTGTTGACTCCCGGGCGCAATGTGGTAGCGATTGAGGTGGCGGGCTACAACGTCAACAGTTACTATCTGCTCGATCAACCATCGTTCCTGCAGGCGGAAGTTGAGGTAAACGGAAAAATTCTCGCCGCAACCGGCGCGCCCGGCGGGGAATTTGCCGCAAGCGTGTTGCCGGAGCGGGTGCAGAAGGTGCAGCGCTACAGTTTCCAGCGGCCGTTCATGGAAGCCTACCGGATGCGTCCCGAATATGACCGGTGGCGCATTGACCCCGACGTGGGATTCCCAATAACCGCATGCGCTGAGACCGAGCCGAAACGACTGCTGCCGCGCGGGGTCCCCTACCCCGTGCTGCAGTCGCGCGCCGCCGTGGGACTGGTCTCGCAGGGCAGCGTCGAGGAACTGGAGAGACTGCGGTCTTATTGGCGCGACCGCAGCCTGAAGGATATCGGACCAAAACTGGGGGGGTATCCTGAAAATGAACTGGAATACATCGTTTCGTATGAGGTCGAGCGCATCAGGAATGTTTCCAGCATGGCGCAAAATGCGCCGTATGATCCCGACGCGTCGTTGCATATCCCCGAGAAAGGATATCAGATTCTCGATTTGGGCGTGAACCTGAGCGGATTTGTCCAGTTGCGGGTGGCGTGCGCGTCACCCGTGCGCCTGTATGTGACCTTTGACGAAATGCTGCATGAGGGCGATGTGAACTTCAAACGACTTGGCTGCGTGAATGCGATCGCCTGTCGTCTGGAAGCGGGCGAATACGTACTGGAATCTTTTGAGCCGTACACCTTGCGGTATTTGAAAATCATCGCGCTGGACGGTGCATGCGAGGTTTCGGGCATCGGCCTGCGTCTATATGAGAACCCGGACACCACACGGGCGGAATTCGTGGCGGACGATGCGCGACTGAACACATTGTTCGCGGCGGGCGTGACGACTTTTGCGCAGAACGCCCTGGATATTTTCATGGATTGTCCGCACCGGGAACGGGCGGGCTGGCTGTGTGATTCGTTTTTCACGGCGCGGTCTGCGATGTTGCTGTCGGGTGACACGCGTGTGGAGCGCAATTTTCTGGAGAACTACCTGCTGCCGGAACGTTTTGCGCACTTACCGGAGGGCATGCTTCCGATGTGCTATCCGGCGGATCACTATGATGGCGTGTTCATTCCGAACTGGGCGTTGTGGTTCGTGCTGCAACTGGGCGAATACGTCGAGCGCAGCGGGGACCGTGTTCTTGCGGATGCGCTGAAGTCGAAGGTGCTTGCGCTCTTCGATTATTTCAAACGATTTCGGAACGAAGACGGCCTGTTGGAGAAACTGGAGAGTTGGGTTTTTGTGGAATGGTCTGCGGCCAACCGTTTCGTGCAGGACGTGAACTATCCCTCCAACATGCTCTATGCGGCGGCCTTGTCCACGGCGGCGCGTCTGTATGATCTGGAAGCGTTGGAAAAGGAGGCCGAACAAATCCTTGAGGTGATCCGGCGTCAATCTTATGATGGCGAATTTTTCGTGGACAACGCGGTGCGCAAAGAGGGCCGCCTGGAAGTGACGGAAAACCGCACCGAGGTATGCCAGTATTTCGCGTTCTATTTCGGGGTGGCCACGCCGGAATCCCATCCGGAATTATGGCGGCGGTTGTGCGAGGAATTCGGTCCGAAACGCAAAGACACGAAGGCATATCCTGAAATCCATGAAGCGAATGCCTTTATCGGCAACATGATTCGCCTCGAATTGCTTTCGCGCGCGGGATGCTCCCAACAGATTCTGGAAGAGGCGATTGATTATCTGCTGTACATGGCCGAACGCACGGGAACCTTGTGGGAGAACATCGGCGATTATGCGAGCCTGAATCACGGCTTCGCCTCGCACATCGTCGTCACCCTCTATCGCGATGTGCTGGGTCTGCGCCACATTGACCCCGTCAACAAGGAAGTGCGGGTGCGCTTTGCCGATGTGCCGCTGAAGTCCTGCCAGGGGCGTATCCCTGTCGGGAATTCAGAAATTACACTTGCGTGGCGCAGAGAAGCGAAAACGCTGCGTTATGCAATCACGGTTCCGGAGGGGTTCTCCGTCCGCATCGAGAATCCGGAATCATGGGAACTGCTTCCTCTGGAGCCATAGCGATCGGAACAGAACAACCGCTGCCGTGTCAACTCACGTGCAGTTCCAGGTCGGAGTCAATCAATGGTTTCAGATTATCTGGAAAAATCGGTGCGGCAGCGATGCTGTTCGCGTGGGCGGCCCAGAATTCCTTCCATTCATCTACGGTTCGGGGCTTCTGCGTGCCATATTTTGATTGCCACAGGGCATCCAGCGCCTCGCGGCTGGCATTGGCCACCCGCATGTCGAAATGTTTCAGTGATTCAATCAACACCGGCGTCGCTTCGATTCCGCCACTGTTGGCCAAGGCATAGGCTGCCGCAATGCGCACTTCAGGCATCCCGTCCAGCAGGCCACGGGCGATAAGGGGGATACTGGCGCGGTCCTGCAGGCGTCCAAGCCACTCCAGCGCTTTTTCTCTGGTGCCGTAATACGGATGCTCCGCGGCGACGCGCAGAATTTTCGGAGCACGGCCCGCATCCAGGTAGCAGATGATTTCCAGGACTCTCGGCATCAGAATGTAGCTCATGTCCTGCAGCAGGAATTCAAGGTAACGAAACACATCCATCTCCGACTGCAAGGCAACGAAGCGCTCGCGTATGCTGACGATGTCTCCTCCTTCCGCACGCACCAGTTTAGACAGCAGGGCATCCACCTGTTTCCGTTGTTCAGTGGACAATCCCGTCAAACGGGTCAACTCGTTGTCGCGTTCCAACCAGCGCGCCTTCATGGCTTCTTTGTCGGGACGTCCGGTGCGATCATTTTTTTCGATGCGGTCTATTTCTGATTCACGATAAATGAGGGTGCGCGGCCCCGCCTGGACACGATATGTGCCATCCGCCTGCACTGTGATGATCCCGTCAAAAAAGACGCCGTTCTTCAGATATATCGTGTCCGCACCGGAAACGGAGGCCATGACACTCATGGCCAGAAAACACGTCATTTTTCTCATCGTTCCGTACTCCTTCCTGTTCATTTTCAGGCGGCATCCCGCTTGAAATAAAACGCCGCGCGTTCAAAAGAAACGCGGGAAGTGTCACGAATTTCCAGAAATCGCTCCACACGAGGGTCATAGTAAAGTCGCAACCCCACCGTGCTGCCATTGCCGGGGACAAAGACGCCCAGATCGGCGGCGATAACGCCGCCGCGAATGTCCATGGATCCATTTGTGTTGGATTTGTGCCTGGTCTTGCTTCGCACAATGGCCCAGATGGAATTGTTGCTGTAAAGCAGACCATCAAAACGGAAAGGCCGTCCCGTGGACGGACGCGAAAGTTCGTCTTCAAACCAGATATTGCGCAAGGTGTTTTCGGATATCCAATTGCCGGCCGGGCTGCAATAATGAAAGGCGGCGCGATCCAGAATATCCAGGGGCAGTCCTTTCTCAATCAGGTAGTCCGAAAGCAACTTTACCCCCGGCGCAGTATATCGAACAGCATGTTCATCGCTTGCGTCGTAGATGTATATGTTGTTGGGTTGACTTTCCCTCAGTCCGTAGAAACGCGGTACATAATCCGGGTCTGCCAGCGCTTTTTGCAATTCCATTTTATTGAACAACTTCAATTCTGAAGTGGTGAAACTGAACTGCTGGCCGCGGCGTCCAGGCACGATTTGCCCGGAATCCACCGACCATTCATCGAAATAGCCCCATCGCAGCGTTTCCGTAACACCGTTAATGGTCACGTTGTTCTGCCGGTGGGCTTCGCGCATGTGAATGCTGTACTCCTGCCACCGGGGATACTGTTCGTTTTCCCGGGCGCTGTGGTTGACACCACGCACCGTAAGATAGTCACCCATCATGATGCTGCCCCCCGCCACCAGAGCGAAGGCGTTCTCATTGCCGTCCTCGTCCCGTCCAAATACGCCCGGGGCATCCTTATAAGTAACGTCGCCCACAATATAGACATTACCCCGGGCAAGCAATTGCCCATACCCTTTGATGGGGCCTTTGATTACAACGTCCCCGTCCACAGCCACTGTTCTGTCAATAATAATGGGGTCGTCATCCGTGCCAACCAGGAATAGATTGCCTTCATAGGACCCCGTGGAGGACAGACTGTCAAGGGCGGCATTCGACGCTGTGGGCAATCCTGTCCCCGTATAGACAGAACCTTTGGGCACGCCGTAGGCAACCCCCGCCATGATGGCGCCGCCCGGCGGGGCTTCCGGACCATATTCAAAAGCAATCCTGCCGTTGGCCGTTTGCACGATCCGTTCAAACTCATCATCGTTGACGTAGCGATCGCCGTTTTCATCCGGGAATGGCGCCGGAAAGGTGCCGGGCACCAGTCCGTCCGTTTGCAGGAGTGGGTCCTCGGGATAATTCATGTAGAGATTCGCGAATTGGTTGAGTTCTCCGCGTTCGTTCAGTGCGGCGTTCAAAAGACCCACATTGGTCATATTGCCCGAGGCGTCTTGCGTGATCTTTCCATTCTCGTTGCTGAAGTGATACGCTTTGAAGGTTGACCCTGCAAGCCCTTCAGGGGTATACAGTCTGTTCCGTTCGTCATAGACTTGCCCGCGGGTATAGACCGTTCCCGCCACGTTTGATGCCGCTTCTGTCTTTCGCACCAGCAGCGATTCCAACGCCGCAATCTTGATGCGATCAAAACTGCCATATAAAGAGGGATCGGTGTTGTTTTGCAAAGGAAGCGACAAGAATTCCGCATGGCACAGGATGCAACTGATGTTATTGGCAAGAATGGCAAACTGGGTATGTGGCGTAGGTGTCCCCCCGACATGTACTATCTGAATGGCAGTTCTGGTTTTGCCCATGGAGGAACCGGTGGAAGTGACGGTCAAAACAGACCGGGAGATTTGATCATAACGCGCAATGTGCACGCTGTCCAACGTTGACACCACCATGCCCGTGTCAGGATCAGTGAATGGCAATGGTTCATCGAGCATTGCCCAGCCGCGCTGATCATATCCCGGAGGATACGTGTCAAAAACGCCGTCGCCGTCTCCCGTTTCCTCTGGGTCCTGAACCCCGTTGAAATTCAAATCTTCATTCTTGGGTATTTCCAGAACGTTATTGAGATAGAATCGGTAGGACGCCCAGTTCCCCGTGGTGTTGCCGTTGCTCACGATATAGTCCGACCACAGCGTTTGGGCGGCCATGTCAATGCCCGCCATGGCGGCCTCTTCCGCTGCGATCATCGCATAGGCGTGGTCGGACTCCCGTTTTGCACCCTGCACCTGGATCATGATCAGCGCCAACGCGCCCAGAATGACAATGATGGAAACCATCACAAAAAGCAGGGCCATGCCTTTCTGTCGTTTCCGGTTATCGTTCATACGCCCCTCCTTTTCTTGTTATGTGTCAGTTCTTGAGGTCTATGACCGCTGCCAACTCGGCGCGCACAAGGTGTTTCATGCCTGGGCCATAGCGTCTGGATGCCTCAAGCCACACATACAGCGATGTCAATAGATTATCGCGAGCGTTCTGATTGGGCTGCAATTCAAAACGCAAATTGCTGATGTTGTTGGAGGCGCCAAGCACCTGCGTTTGGCCGTCCTGCATTCGAAGTACGCGGCGGTTCAGCGTGCCGTCGCCATTCAGGTCTTCGCCGGAATCCAACAGGGCGTTGCCGTTGGCATCTTCGTTTTCAAACTGGATAGTGATGGGGGTTGACCCCCGAACAATTGCCGTCCCCGCAACCCGTACGGGAACATGGAATGTAATGCGATCATTGCTTTCCGAGGTCTGAATGCTCTCAACGTTGACCGGGGAACGGGGCGGCGAAACAGCAACGGTGCGATCGGTGTAAGCCTCACGGACAGCGTCCATGATGGCCGCCATGACATCACGCAGACCTGCCTGTACTTCCGCTTTCGCCTGCGCCAATTCGGCGGATTCCGCGGAAGACGATATGACAATTAAGCCAAGCAGCCCGACAATGGCCAGAATGGATACCGCCATCATCATTTCCAACAGCGTAAATCCTTTGCTGCGCATGCGTTGCAACTCCTATTGGTCTGCGATCACAGAAATTATCTGGGCATTCATGGGGCGTCCTTTCATGTCACGCCATGTGGCTCTGACATGTACCCGCAGGGGACTGTCTTCCGCGGAAGCAGGCGATCCAGTCATGTTAAAACAGTCCACGACAATCTGATGGTCGTCGAGTCCCGCCGGTCCTGAATGAATAAAATCAAGCCATCCCTCTTCATTTTTCTCCTGAATCCACTGCAATAGACCAGCCCGGTCAAATTCATCGTGTGCCAGAAGAAATTGCCCGCGCTTTTCGCGAACGGCGCTCATGACCGATCGACACGACTGCACGCCCCCGATGCGCTCGTGCTGCATGTCCATCGTGACATAAAAAGAGGCCAGCGAAGTCGCCGTTACCCCTATCACAATGGCAAAAATCGAAAAGGCGACCATCACTTCAAGCAAAGTGATTCCTCTTTCGGAGACGCTGCGCAGTGTTTTCATGCATGTTTCTCCATTTTCAGACTTCATGTCGGGCTGTCCATGTGCCCAATGGCAGGCATCGGCACACTGCCTTACTCGGTGACCTTGGCATGATGATTTCCGGTTCTCCTTTACTATTAGCGCTTTTGACGCGCCGAAGCACGACCCGTTCTTCTCCCCCGAGGAACCGGCAAATACGTAAGGTGTGGAGCAACGAGGCTCGTTTAATTCTGCCACATGATTCCAAAAACTGTCAAACAAAGGCATTGAAGACACCTGTGTGAAACGGGTATTCCTGTTGCCGGCATTGTCAGAAAAATCCGATGCTTTCCATGCCCAAGGCACTAATGGGCCTTTCGCGCAAATGCCTGATAAAAAACTGTGCCGCACAAGATCCAGAGAACTGATTTCACTCCAATACGGCTGCCCCATCTCCCGGTCGCGAGACGAAGACTTCGCCCTCGAGCCCAGTGCATCGGGTGTATTGCGTCATCAGGGCATCCGCAAATCCGGCTGATTCACATTCCTCGACGAGGTTGATAGTGCAACCGCCAAAACCCGCACCCGTCATCCGCGCGCCAAGGCAGCCGGGCAATCCGCGCGCGGCGTCGGTCATCGCGTCCAGTTCCGGGCTGGTGACTCCATAGTCAGCGCGCAGGCTGTCGCCGGAGGCGTTCATCAGCGCGCCCAGCGCCGCGGCATCGCCGGCCCGCATGGCGGCACAGGCATCCAGGGTCCGCATGTTTTCCGTGATGACATGACGCGCCCGGCGATAAGGAATATCAGGCAGGTGTTCGCGGCAGGCTTCGAGGTCCTCGAGGGTGAAATCACGGAGGTGCGTGCCGCCTTTCCCCGTGCGCTCGGCCAGCACACGGACCGCTTCGGCGCATTCGGCGACGCGCTCATTGTATTTCGAGGCGGTCAGCCCGCGCGCGCAGCGCGTGTTGGCGATGATGAACACCGCGCCGGAAAAGGCCACCGGGATAAGTTCGTATTCGTAGGTGCGGCAATCGAGAAAGAGCGCGCATCCGGCGCGGCCGCAGCGCGAGATGAACTGGTCCATGATGCCGGTGTTCAGGCCCAGGAAATGATTCTCAACCCGCTGGCCCAGACGGGCTGCGCCGGGGCCGTCCAAACGGAACCCGGCCAGCGACTCGAACATGCGCAACGCGGCCATTTCGAGCGCCGCAGAGCTGCTCAGCCCGCAGCCGACAGGCACATCTCCCTGGATCATGAGGTCTGCGCCGGTCAACGGATACCCCAGTTTGGCCAGTTCATCGGCCACCCCTATCACATAATCCATCCACGGGGCCTCGGGACGGCGTACGCGAAGGTCGAGACCGGCGACACACCGCGCATCCATATTCGCGGCCCAGGCGCGTAACTGGCAGTCGGTACGTCGCGCAGCGAGAATATACGTCGCCTGTTCGAGGGCCATCGGCAACACATAGCCGTGGTTGTAGTCGGTGTGTTCGCCGATGATGTTGACCCGGCCGGGCGCGCGGACGATGGTCTCCGGGGCGCGCTGAAATTCACGTTCAAATGCTTTTTTTGCGATCTCCAGATTGATACTCAAGGACCCGTCTCTTTCGTCGTTATTCCGCCGTCCGGTTCTTTTTCTTTATGCTTTCTGCGATATTCCCGAAGGTATCCGCGAAAACGCGGTTTCGCGGGTCGGTCGCGTATTCGCAGAGCATCCGCAGTGTCTTTTCGTCCACTGTCTGCCGCTGTCTTCCGTCGCCGGCGTCGTGACCGGCGAGTACGAGCCAGCCGCGCTCTTCGCGGGCCGCGTTGATCATGGCGAGCACCGCCTCGAATGTGAGGCAGTCAAATGGGCAACCGAACACCTGGTGCAGGTTGCAGCGGCCGGGGAGGTTGTGGCGTTCGCCGGGGAAGCCGCGCGCAGCGACGAAATGGTCCGCGATAAGAGGGACGTAACTGCGCGTATGCGCGCCCTGACCAACGTAGGTCTGGCCGCAGGGATAGGCGAAAACCACAGGTTTCACCCCGCAACACTGCTCGACGCGGTCGTTACAGTGAAGGATTTCCCATTCCATATCATCGAGCGAATAGGCCTCCAGCGCATTCTTACCAATGAAGGAGAAATTCCGGGTGCATGGGTGTGTGACGGTGTGGTTGCCGATTTCGTGGCCGGCGACAAGGGCCGCGCGCCAGTTGTCCGCGCGTTGTTCCAATGGCGCCGGCATCACGAAGAAGGTGGCTTTTATTCCAGAGGCGTCCAGAATTGGGAGAGCGACTTCCAGTTGGGAGGCGCGGGCGTCATCAAAGGTGATGCTCAGTCCCACCTCGGCGTCGTTGGGCCATGGAAACACGGGGTCAGGAAACATCAAATCAGTCCCAAGTTCTGGAGTACGGGCTTCAACCTGCGACGCCCTGTCGTCACACCACGGTTTTCTCCGTTTCGATATCAAAGAAATGCATGTTGGCCGTGTTGATGTCGAGGATGTGCGGCTTGTTGACTTCCGGTTCGCGGTCCGACTTGATGCGGGCGGTGACGGCCTGGTTGCCGACAGTGAGATAGAGGTTGATTTCCGACCCCATCGGCTCCACCACTTCCACGGGCGCCTGGATGCTGATTCCGGGTTTGAGCACCTGACTTTCGTTTTCGAACATGTCTTCCGGGCGAATGCCAATGGTGATGCGCTTGCCCACATAGGGATTCAACCGCGCCCACATGGCCTCGGGGGCGGCCAGGTTTATCGCACCGGAATCGTCGCGGAACCAGATGCCGCCATTTTCGGCGAACAATAACCCGTCCACCATGTTCATCGGCGGGCTGCCGATGAATCCCGCCACAAACTTGTTGACCGGATTATGGTACAACTCCAGCGGCGCGGCCACCTGCTGAATCACCCCGTCCAGCATCACCACAATCCGGTCGCCCATGGTCATGGCCTCGACCTGGTCGTGGGTGACGTAAATCATCGTGGACTGAAGGCGGTGATGAAGTTTGGAGATTTCCGCGCGCATCTGCACGCGCAGTTTCGCGTCCAGGTTGGAGAGCGGCTCGTCAAAAAGGAAGACCTTGGGCTGGCGGACGATGGCGCGGCCCACGGCCACGCGCTGGCGCTGTCCGCCGGATAGCGCCTTGGGCCGCCGGTCCAGCAGTTCCATGATGCCCAGAATTTCGGCCGCTTCATGCACGCGCCGCTCGATTTCCTTCTTCTTGAACTTGCGCAGAATCAGGCCGAAGGCCATGTTCTTGTACACCGTCATGTGGGGATACAGGGCGTAATTCTGGAAAACCATGGCGATGTCTCGGTCTTTCGGCGGCGTGTCGTTCACCATTTTATCGTCAATGTATATTTCCCCCGACGTCACCTCTTCCAGACCGGCGATCATCCGCAGTGTGGTGGATTTGCCGCAGCCTGACGGCCCCACCAGCACCACGAACTCTTTGTCCTCAATGACAAGATTCGCGTCCTTCACCGCTTCCACGCCGCCGGGAAACACTTTATTCAGGCTGCGCAATTCAACACGTGCCATGTTTTTTCTAGCCTCCGAAGATGTTGCGCTTTCCACCGGCGCCGGACGCGGAAGAATCCCCCCGGCGCGCAGCAATGATACCGGAGCACCCGGCGACAGTCAAACAATAATGGAAATCGGCGTTTTCTAAAATATTCTTAGCGTTGAGAATAGCCTTCGATCATATTGGCCTTTCCCCTCACCCCACCCCTCTCCCAGCGGGAGAGGGAGCGACAACATTCCTCAGGTTGCGCGGTAGACGCCCGCTCCCAGCGGGAGAGGGAGCGACAACATTCCTCAGGTTGCGCGGTAGACGCCCG
>CALEDJ010000072.1 GCA_937951485.1 uncultured bacterium | reverse complement strand
AAGGCTACACCGCCCCCTTCCTCGGCGCGCGCTACATCCCCATCTACCGCCTCAGCGACTGGCCCTTCGGCTCCCAGCAAACCGAATGCGAACAGTGCGAATACGCCACGCTGCGCGTGCAGGCATGGCCATACGGCGATTACCTGTTCAAACATTGGCGCGGCTACCGGTATGATTTCGCGCCGGGAGATTTGGCCTTTTCACACAATACCAATCATGACATCCGGCCCCAGAAGTACATTTCCATGGCGTGGGACCATGATTTGGTGGCCGTGTTTGCGTATCGCCCGGGGATCGCCGATCTGGACCTTGTGGCCGATTTGGGAGAGTTTCTGGCGGATATGGGCGTCATTGCCGACCCGCAGGACGTGTACACCCTTGACTTCGACAAGGGCGATTTCACATACAACCCCGATGGCTCAACGGTATTCATCGGCAATGGCATCCCGGACGCCGCGGAACTGTATCTGCTGGAATGCGTCTTGAAACAGCCGGGACTGGACCTCAGTGAATACGGCGGCGTGCTCCATGAAGTCGTGTGGGACGATTTCAGTCATAATCTCTTGCAGGCGGCGGCGGACCTGCCGGGGCTGGATGCCTATGTCATCAACGTCGTTGCCGGATACATGACCATCGGCGACTACGGCCTCAGCAGAATGATCGCCGAAACAATCGAATACCATTTCGCCGTTGCCATCAATCCCGCGCTATATGGCAACATCAGTGGCGCCTATCTCGCCGCGGATGCAGACGCCAATAGGAACGGCGAAAAGAACCTGCAAACATGGAAGCGCACCGCCGCAACAGCCCTTTCAGGCGTTGAGGCCCTGCAGCACTATGCCGCCAAGGCCATCTCCGCACAACATATCACAGGACATGAAGGCGAAGGGGAAGGAGAGGGAGAAGGTGAAGGAGAAGGCGAGGGCGAAGGGAAGGCGAAGGCGAGGGAGAGGGCGAATGCAATCCAGATCCCTGCTGTTGGAACGATGACTTTGTACCGCCTGGGAATGTCCATATAGAAACGCCCGGTGGAATCTCCGTTCAAGCACGGATGGAAGGATTTCCGCCAACGATGTGGCTCTGATGAGATCGGAATCTCCGTTCAAGCACGGATGGAAGACAGTAGTGCAGATTGCTCGAGGTGCTCAGAAGTTAACGTGACAGTCGCCCCAAGCACACCATATGGTTTTCAACTGCAACGCGGCAGAGACGTTGGGGTGGAAATCACGGGCGATTCCTTGGCTCGTCTTCGTTTCAAGCAGTGGAATGCACCCGGAACACTCATTGATGGCAGTGACCATGCAATAGAAAGTTTTACGCATGTCAATGCATCGCAGTTTGTCAGTCCGATGAACCACAGCAACACGTCGTTGATAATTGAACGAAATCCATCGTATAACATTGTTGAATGGGAAGGGCTTGGCCCTTTGGCCGCCTTTGTTTGGGAAACTGAGAATACCGACGTGAGAATAGTGCTTCACGGACCAATGGACGCAGAAGTCCGGCTTTCCCATGAACCCGGCCCTATGGCGCCTCCGGGGTGGACGAGTTTCGGATGGACGGCGTACTGCGACAACTTTGAGTCCGTGACAACCTTGGGGGCAAGGACAACGGTGCGCCTTGGCTCTTCTGTAAGAGTTACTCCCAATTTGTCTCCCATTTCTTGCCTTTATGGAACATGGACGCACTCCGGCGTAGCGCGAGGCGGCGGCAAAGTCTATGCCGGTATCGGCGATGATTGCGCACCGTTCGCCGGCGCCGCTTCCTGCTGCGCCCTTCCCGAAAACTACTCCGGTCCCACGGCAAATGTAAGGATGCACGCCATACCAAATCCTGGATTCCAATTCAGTCACTTCATAAAGCAGGGTGGCACGTCAGACATATTCTCCTCCATAAAAATGCCATATTCCTTTCATCGCACCAATTGCCGTGCCACCGCGTATTTCGTCCGACAGCCTGAACTCGAATTCATTGTGAGAGTCGAGGATGCGGACGATTCACCGATGTGCGCGGGATATTGCATCGCAAGCCCTGCGAAAAAATACTATACCGCGTTGACCACCCCGCCCGCCCCCTGGTTGGGGCGCTCACCGGAGATCGTCCGGGCGCAGGCGGTCCCAAGGTACGGATACCGATTTGTGCGCTGGGAAGGACATGGCGTGGCGTGGCTGAACGCGCAAGGCACCGAGGGGGAATGGACGCAGGTTACGGGACCTGCATACCGCCTGGATGATCCCAACAACCGCCTTACTAATCCCACCATTTTCATAAAAATGTGTGATGAATTGGAATCACGTCCATTGTCCCGAACACTTATAGCGATTTTCGCGCCTTCATGCTTGCATTGCGGCCGTCCGACCGGTCCTCGACTGAATGTGAACTACGGCAGGCTTGTCAATGACACGTTTCTGCCGGATGGCGCCGGATATTACAGAACCGCAGGCAACAACTTTTACGGCTGTCCACATTATATCCACAAAATTATAAGAAACGTCGGCCGCAGATGGGCCGCGCTATATCCGGATGGGCCACGAATTGGCATAACACGCATCAGC
>CALEDJ010000071.1 GCA_937951485.1 uncultured bacterium | reverse complement strand
GCCCAGCCAGTTGAAGGGGTGGTTTTTTTCGCATTTTATTGGGACTATTTGTTTTTCCAGCGTTGCGGACAAAATCTCTGTGCCGGGTGATCCGAGTGCCTTGAACGCGGGGTGGGTGCCGTATAACGGTCATGGGTCCCGGCGGGCAGTGCATCCAAATCGCGCTTGAATGTTGAATCCGTAATCACTCCATTCCATAATCCGCGTTTGGCATTCCGCACGCCTTTCATTGGGCAAGGCGGCGGAGGATATCCCAGTACGCGCCGCGTGCGCCTTCGCGAATGGCCGTGGCCAGACGGGAATTGTCGTTATAATTGTAGTTGCCGTCTGACTCGGTCGGGTCCGCATGGAAAAACCGGGGATCGCCGCCCACCATGGCGGTCACTTCGCGCGGCAATTCGCCGCCAACGGCGGCGTCCACATAGAAGACCGGCCGCAACAGGTCGTCGTTTTCGCGGAGGCAGCCGTGGAGGTGTGGGTTCTGGTGCAGCGGTCCCTGGCGGCGGATGGCCGCCGCCAGTGGCGTATGTGGATAGACCCGGACGCCGCAGGATAGTCCCACGCAGTCCGGGGCAATCTCGCGCATCATGGCGATGGCCCGCGCAAGGCTCTCGTGCGTCTCGCCTGGAGCCCCCAGCAGCATGTCCGTCATCACGACGATGCCGGCATCGCGGCAGGCTTTCACGGTGCGCCGGACGGCGTCGGCGTGGTGATTGCGGCGGAGCCGCCGCAGCATGACCGGGTCCACGTGGTCTACGCCGAAATCAATGCCCGCGCAGCCTGCCCGCCGCATCGCGCGGGCAAGGTCTTCATCAAACGGGACCGGGCTTGCGTACACATACCAGCGGATGCGATCGTGCAGGCCGCGCCGCACAATCGCATCGCAGACGCCACGGGCGTGTTCCGGCGGATGATTAAACTCACTGTCGCAGAGGTGAAATACGTCCACGCCCTGATCGAGCATGGCGGCGATTTCGTCCGCCACCGAATCCGGTGGCATCAGACGGATATGCCCGCCTTTCGCATGTGGTTCGACACAATAGATACACGCCTGGCCGCAGCCGCGCTTGGTTTCGATGCCCCCCTGGCCGCCTTCGGCGAAGTAGCGCGCGTTTTCGAGGAAACGACGCTTACGCGCAGGTTGCCGTGCGGGAACAAATGGCGCCGGCGGGGTGGCGCACACCGCGCCGTCTTTCCAATAGATCGCGCCCGGCACGCGGGAAACATCGCCCCCTGCCGCGAGACAGTCCAGCAGGTCCGGCAGCGCCTGCTCGCCGTCGCCCGATATCCCATAGGGCGCACCGGCATAACGCAGGGCTTCGCAGGGGGCGATGGAGAACCCCACACCGCCGAGGATCACCGGGGCGGGACTGCGCGCCATTGCATGGCGCACCATGGCCGCGGTGGTCTCGAAGATGAAATCCTGGCTGGCAAAGTACGCATCGTCCAGATTGCGCACTGTGAGAGCAATCGCGCCCGGCCGCACCGCTTCGACGGCCGCATCCAGGGCGTGCTGCCAGTCCTCCGCGCCGCACAGGTCGCACAACACCGGCTCATAGCCGCGATGCGCCAGCGCTTCCGCAAGGTAATCCAGTCCAAGCGGCGCGATGGGCGGTCGCATCCGGTTTGGATTTACGAGCAAGACCTCGCGATTGAACATGGTGCGAAAGGTAGCACAGGCGGCCTCGTTGCATAAAGCAGCCCATGCTTGGTGGCTGTCTGGTGCAGGCTGAAGCCTGTACTCCGGAACTTTGCTATTGGGCCAGATTCGGGATGGCCAGGCTCAATACGGCGGATATAACGACCAGGGCCACGGCGAGGCCCGCGAGCACCTGGATGCCTTTGCGGATATGGCCGCCGGCGGAGAAGCCGCCCATGACACGGGGGGTGACAATGCCGCCCAGCAATCCGATGGCGAAAATCATGCCGAAAACCTCTGATTCCACCCCCGTCTTGCTGAATGTGACGCCGACGAGGGTCGGGAAAATGGGGCCGAGCACGAACCCGGTGATCAGCATGGCCACGACGGCCGCATTGGCGTTTTTGGCGCCAACCATCAGCAGCAGGGCCGCTGTGGCAATCAGCGCGAGCACGGGCACATAGTACGGGAAAATCGCCGACGGGACGAAGAACGCCGTGAAAAGACGCGCCAGCATCAGGCAAATCCAGAAAAGAGAGAGGAAATTGGTCGCCTTGGCCGCGTCCACCTTGTGGTTGGCCAGATAGGTGGTCAGGAAACCGCCCAAAGTGGCTTCCAGGCTGATGTAGCAGAACAGGGCCGCTCCCCCCGCAAACACGGCGGGATGAAGAAGCCAACCCGCAGCGCGGCTGAAACTGAAACCGCCCACCGGCGAAGGGAAATCCGTCCCCATGATGGTCCAAAGGATGGGAATGGCCAGGAGCGCCGCGATGAGGCTGACTGTCGCTTTGTATCCCACTCGCCCCATGAGGTTGGCGATGATGAGCGGGGTCAGGAAGGAGCCCACGCCGAAGAACACGTTGAGCAGATTGGAGGCTTTGGCGGGTTCACCGGGAAAGAGAACCATCGGCCCGAGTGTGTTGCCGACGGTATTGACGCACATCGCGGCAAAACCCAAGGCAAGAAACGCCCCCATGGCCACGCCATAGGAAGGGGCCTGCGCCAGCAACAATACGCAAATCGCCCCTGCGGCAAAGCCCAGAAGCCCCACAATCTTGAATCCCAGCGCCGGCGTGATGGCCCCGATTGCCAGCGAGAAGACAAGACAACTGAACATCATCGCCGAGATGAGTTGGCTGGCCTTGGCATCATCAATGTTAATCTGCTCCTGCAACTTCAACTTGATGCTGCCGAAAATGGCAAAGATCGCGCCGAGCGCGAAGACCCCGGAAAAGGCGGTTAATGCTGCTACTGACATGGATTCCTCCTCCTGCTTTGCCCCTGTGCGCGCATCGCACAAGGGCCGGTTGGCGTTGACTTATTCACGTTGCATGAATCAGACATTCCCTCGCCAGGCGGTTTTCTCGCCCATGAAAAACCGAACTTTCATTAAGCCCCGCAAGGCTGATGCTAGCATTTTTCCTGAAATGGGTCAAGCACAGAAAATGGAACACTGAATGAAACAACCTGCTTTGAAACTTGCAGCAATGGCCCCATGTTAGAATGGAATCTTGAATGCTTTCAAGGAAACATTTCCATGCGGATTCTTGTGAACGAACCATGCGCTTTGCTGGAATTCCTGCAGCGTAAGATACAGTCGGCGGCGAAGACGCGCCTGCGCAAGATGATCAAGTATGGCGGCGTCACGGTGGACGGGGCGGTCGCAAAGCGACCGGACCAGGCGATCCGGCCGGGGCAGGTGGTCGAGGTTCACCGGGTGGACGCGGCGCGGGCCGTTGAGCCGCCGTTGCCGCTAGTTTACGATGACCAATGGCTGATGGTGGTGGACAAGCCGTCGGGCCTGCTTTCGATCGCAGCCGTCGGCGAGGAGGCGCCATCGGCTTATGACGTGATGGGAGACTATGTGCGCGCGATCACCCACGGGCGCGGGCGCGTCTATATCGTTCACCGGATCGACCGGTCCGCCTCGGGGTTGCTCCTGCTTGCCAAAAACCTGGAAATCAAAAAGACATTGCAGCGCCACTGGGACCGTGTGGAGAAGCGATATTTTGTATTGGTGGAAGGGAGGCCGCCGAGGGAGGCCGGCACGGTCCGGGGCTGGCTGCGCGAAGCCGCCGCACAAAAGATGCAGGTGTGTGAGAGAGAACCCGGTGCGCGGCTGGCCATTACGCATTACCGCGTCAAAAAATCGCTCAAAACCAACACGTTGCTCGAGGTGCGCCTTGAAACGGGACGAAGAAACCAGATTCGCGTGCATCTCGCTTCGATTGGCTGCCCTGTCGCAGGCGATAAGAAATATGGAGCGCAAAGTGATCCGTTGCGCCGCCTGGGACTACACGCCTGTTTTCTGGCGTTCCCGCACCCCATCACCGGTGAAACGGTACAACTGGAACTGCCCATGCCCGACGTTTTTCGCGCTTTCCTGCGCGCCGGATAATCCGTACTGGAAAATTAAGACAACCGTTGTGTACTATGCGCATAGAAGTACGGGGAAAGTTTCTTTATGCGTATGGATGCACCATGGTTGCGGCGGTTGCGTTCCGGGGAACGTCGCGCGCTGGGGGCGGTGTTACGCACCCTGGTTGCGGAGGATGAGGCGATTCTGTCGCGAACGGCGCCGGACCGTGTTGCGGCGCGGCTGCAAGACCAACTCGACTGCCTGCCCCTGATACTGGTGTCGGCATTTCGCCTGTCACTATTGGCCATCGAATGGGGGCCGCTGTTCTCGCCGCGTTGCCTGCGACGCTTCAGCCGTCTGCCTCTGGCAGCGCGGTTGCGGCGGTTGGAGGGCTGGGAATTCAACCGCCTTTCCCTCAAGCGCGACCTATTCAGACTGATCAAGTTGACAACGTTGGCCAACCTGCTTCAGGAGCCGGAACTGTTATGTTTCATCGGCTATGAAGAAACCTTGCGCCACCGCACGGGCATGTCCGAGGATACGCGGTCGCCCTGCCCGAAGGGGATCGAACCATGACGCAGAACGCAGCACCGCAAGGCATCCGGGACGCTGCCGCACTGTCGCATGACATTGTGGAAACCTATGACGCGGTGGTGGTAGGAACGGGGGCGGGCGGCGCGCCGGCGGCGAAGGAACTCGCCGAAGGCGGGATGCGCGTGGCGGTGCTGGAGGAAGGCGGATGCCATTTCGAACATCGCGACCTCGCCTCGCAGGCGATCCAGCGGATGTACCGCGACGGCGGCATCACGGCGACCATCGGCGCGCCGGTGATTCCCGTTCCGCTGGGCCGCTGCTTCGGGGGCACCACCACCGTCAATTCCGGGACCTGTTTCCGCACGCCCGAGGCCGTGCTGGCGCGTTGGCGCAATGAATTCGGATTGCAGGATATGCACCCTGCCGCGATCGCCCCTCTCTTTGATCGCGTGGAAGCAGAAATCGGCGTGGCCCCGGCGGCATTCAGGGTGATGAGCCGCCCAAACGTTCTTGTGCATGAATTCATCGGGGGAGAAGGGCTTTCCGGCGCGCCGCTCCCGCGCAATGCGCCCGGATGCGAAGGTTGCGGCATGTGTTGCTACGGCTGCACTTCCGGCGCGAAAAAAAGCATGGCGGTGAGTTATCTGCCGAAAGCGCTGTGTGCGGGCGCGGTTGTCTATGTGCATGCCCGCGCGGATCGGATTCTGCTTGACCGATATGGTGCGTCGGGCGTACGCGCGGCGGCGGTGGACGACACCGGGCGGCCAACGGGTCATACACTGACCCTCCACGCGCCGCGCGTGTTGGTCGCCTGCGGCACCTTGCTGACGCCGGTGTTGCTCAAGCGCAGCGGAATCGCCCGGGGCAACCGGCATCTCGGACGCCACCTCGCAATACACCCGGCCAGCAAGGTGGCCGCTGAATTTGATGAGGAAATCAAACCCTGGGAAGGCATTCCCCAGGCGTACGGCTACGACGGGCTGCACGACGACGGCATCATGTTTGAGGGGATCACGATGCCGCCGGATTTGGGCGGCGCGGCAAATCCGCTGTCCGGTCACCGCCTGGCCCACTACATCCGCAATTACCGCCATATGGCGTCCTATGGCTTTCTCATCAGCGACACCGCCGAAGGGCGCATGGTGCGCCTGCCGTTGCTCGGCTATCGCTTCATATATTCGCTCACTTCCACAGATGTGCGCCGCTTCAAGCGGGCGTTCGCATGGCTGGCGCGGCTTTTCCTTCGCCACGGCGCGAAGCGCGCTTGGGCGATGCTTGTCCGGCGTGATAATGAATTCACTTCCTTGGAGGACGTGGACCGCTTCGAGCGCAGCCCGCTGCGCGCGGCGGACATCGAGTGCATGGCCTTCCATCCACTGGGCACGTGCAGGATGGCCGCGACGCCGGAGCAGGGCGTTTGCGGGCCGGACCATGAGGTCTTCGGCGCGCCGGGCGTGTACGTCTGCGACGGCAGCGCCGTGCCGACGGCGCTCGGTGTGAATCCGCAGGAGACGATCATGATGCTGGGCACGCGCCTCGCGCAGCGGCTATTGGGGAAGACCCTTGGGCCGGAAGCGGCGCAATGAGCGCTCGCGTGCGCATCTGCGGCCCCGTGGATTATCGTGATACGGCTGTTCTGGTGATGGACCTTTCAGGCGGGAGGATGGACCGTGAAACTGGCGCTTCTCGCAGGTAATCGTCTCAGTCCGTGGCATTTTCACGCGTTCAGGATGCTGCGCGGCAACCCCGCGATAACCGCTTTTTGCACGCACACCGAAACCCGCGGGGATTCCCTGCCCGGCAGCCGCGATATGCCGACTTTCCCGGCGGAATTCATCCATTTCGACACGCAGGCGGGGCCGATCGCGCGGCGCGTGCGCAACATTCTGCTCTCGCGATATGCCGGGCGCGAACCGCATATCCTTCCCTTCCATGAACGCCTTCAAGACTTCGACATCATCCAGTCCTGGGAGTTGTTTACCGACTGGTCGGCGGAGGCGGTGGCGGCGCGCGCCCGATGGGGGATTCCGATCGCAGTGATGGTCTGGGACAACATCCCCTTCAACATGGAGCGTAACCCCGTTCGCAGGGAAATCAAGCGGCAGGTCGCCGCCCATGCCGACCGCTTCATTGTGTACACTGAACGCTCGTTTCGCATGCTCGACTTGGAGCATGTTCCCACTGAACGCATCGTCAAGATTGATCCGGGGGTGGACACGGACAAGTTTGCGCCCGGCCCGGCCAACCGTGCGGCATTCGGGCTGGGCCCGGATGATTTCGTCATCCTCTTTGTGGGGTGGTTCCTGCCGCGCAAGGGCATTGATTTTCTGCTCCTTGCCCTGCGCGAACTGGTGCGCGACCCGGCGTTGCGTCGTCATCGGGTACGCCTGATGATGGTCGGCCCGGACCAGGACAGGGACCGCATCGAACATCTGGCCCAACGGCTTGGTGTGCGCGAGGCGTGCCTTTTCGCCGGCGCGCTGCCCTACGAACGGATGCCGGAGGCCTTCCGGGCGGCGGACCTCTTTGTTTTGCCCAGCATCGCCACGCCTGAATGGCAGGAGCAGATCGGCATGACGCTCATCGAAGCGATGGCCGCCGGCACGCCGGTGGTCAGCACCTGCACCGGTGCTGTAGCGGAAATCGCGGAAGATGCCGCCGTACTGTGCCAGCCGAACGATTTCGTCGCGCTCTATGAGGTCATCACCGAACTCATCCGGAATGCGCGGCGCCGCCGCGAACTCGCCCAGCATGGCCGCGAACACGCTCTTGCCCGCTTCTCCCTCCCGCGCTGCGCTGACGCGCTTTCCGACATCTACGAGGACATGTTGCGCCGCAAATGATCCCGCCCCCGGCGACCACAGGGGCCTTGGCGTCTTTAGTGTACTTGGAGACCTTCGGTCGGCGCTTGCGGCGCAGTCATGAGACCGGCCAAACCGTCAACTCAAATGATCCCGGCGGCGGCCAGGTCCTTGGCGAGGCGTTTCTTCTCGGCGACGGTGAGTTCGCGTTGGGGCGGCCGCACATACCCCGCGTCGAAGCCGCGAAGTCGCAATCCCTCCTTGAAGATTGCGGCCTTGTGCCCATATTCGAGCACGCGGCACATTTTTTCCAGCACCACCTGAGCCTTCCAGGCCTTCTTGAGATCGCCTTTCTTGATCTGGGTGTACACGGAAAGGTACACGTCCCATACGACATTCGAGGTGCCGGAGACCGCGCCGGGCACCCCGGCGAGGAAGGCTTGATAGCCGTAATCATCCGCACCGTTGATCACCTGAAAGCCCTTGGGGGCATTGCCAATCAGCCGGGTCAGCGATGCCATGTCGCCGGAACTGTCCTTGATGCCGACGATGTTCTCCGTCGTTTCGGCCAGCCGGATCACCAGGTCTGTGGAAAGGGCGTTCTTTGCGCACGATGGAATATTGTACAGGAGGACGGGAAAGCCCTTGACCGCCTTGGCGATGCGCCGGTAGTAGTTTTCCAGGGAGACGTCGTCGTAGCCGTAGTAGCCCGGCACGACGACGCCCGCGGCGTCCGCGCCGCACGCCTGCGCGTGCCGCGTCAGATCAATGGTGGTTGCCAGGTCCATCGCGCCCGTGTGCGCGATGATGAGCGTTCTGCCGCCGACGGCCGCCACGACTTCCTCCAACACCTCCATGCGCTCGACGGGAGACATGAGCAGCCCCTCGCCCGTCGTGCCGCAGGGGAACAGGCCGTGCACGCCCGCCTTCACCAGAAACTGCGCCAACGCCCCCACCTTGTCGTAATCCACATACTCCCCGTCCCTGGTGAACGGCGTCACCATCGCCGAAATAATCCCGTCCGCCTTGAATTTCATTGCGATTCCTTTCTCCGCTTTACCAGCCGTAATGTTCAGGACCCCATTCCTTTTGAATCTGGCGTTGCGCAGCCAGGAGCATTTTCCTTTCGGGGATGTCCTCTGAAACAATAACGCCGGGGCCCACACAACAATAGCATCCCACTTTCACGCCCGGCATAAAGGTGGCATTCACCCCCGTCCGCGCATAGTCGCCGATATAACTCAGATTGCCGTGCCACGCCGGGGTTTCCCAATGACCGGCAACATATTGTCGGCGGACACCGTCATCGAATCGCCAAGTGCCGCAGACGGTCGCCGCGCCGATGTCCACATGCGTGCCAATCAACGCGGAAATGCAACAGTAGTGGTACATCAACACGGTATCGAACGTGATGCCGCTGAATTCGGCGCAATGCGCGAGCACGCTGTCATCGCCAAGCACGGACTCCGCATGTATTTTGGCATATTCTTCGACGCGCGCGCGATGTCCGATGGACACCCCTGACCCCAGAATCGCGCCATGGCGCACTTGCGCGCCGCTCATAAGAATGGCCGAGCCTTGGATGATGCAGCCTTTCCCCACCTGCGCACCGGCTTGTGCGATCAGGCGCGCATCGGCCGCAATCTCCGCGCCGTCGTGAATGCGCGCATCGGGATCGATCCTGTTCTCCGGCACCGAGGCGATGGCGTAGCCTAACGCCTGTTTGTTCGCTTCGACAATATCCCACGGCCTGTCCACGTCCACGACGAAATCCCGCGCGATAACGCAACGTGTTTCAATCCCGTCACGCCGCATCAACTCAAAACTGAATGCAAGGTCGCCTTCGACCGGCGGCATGGAACCCACCCCCGTGTTCTCCATAATGCCGGGATTGCGATCAAAGTACTGACGCAGCCGCGCCGTGGGCGCAACGGCAACCCCCACGAAGCGCGGGCGGGCGCACTCCCCGCGCGCCCACACGCCGGTCAGCGCGCCGCTGTCGTCGCATTCCAAAGTGACCCAGTGGTGCAATCCCCCCGGACACGGCGCCCCCAGCAGCACACCCGCGCCGCCGCTGTGCGTATAAGCGTCGAGCGTTTGCCGCAGGGTGTCACGTGTCGTCACGATGTCGGCGCAGCAGAGGAGCACCGCATCTCCGGAGACGGCCGCCAAACCCATCAATGCCGCATCCACCGGCCCCCGGCAAACGGCCTGTCGCACGCACCTGACCGCCGGAATGTCCAACACGCATGCCTGCACCGCTTCCGCCCGGTGTCCGGTAACCACCACAATTTCGGAAATCCCCAGATCGGCCAATTGCAGGACCATGCGCCGCACCATCGGCACATGCAGCACCGGAACCGTTGTTTTCTGTCGAATGCCGCTGAATGGCCACGTCCCCCGGCCTTCTCCAGCCGCCAACACCACCGCAGATATCATAAAATCGCCGCCTCTCCGTCTTTGTTGCGATCCGCAACGCAGTATAGCGCCCCCGACCCCATCGTGCGCAATTCCTCCCGATCCAGTCTGGTATGCGCGCTTCTCATGAATGGAACGCAGAACACCGGAACCCATGCGCGTGTACACGCGAAATGCACCACCGACATGCTTTCCCGCCGGGGCCACCCAATCCATCCTGTAAATCCCGTTATCCTGTCCACTTCTTCTTTCTTCTCCCCTTCTGGTGGAAATGTGGTGACGCTACACCAACAGCAATTCAGGGGAATATTTCCATGCTGTTCCAAACATTCCGGACGCTGAGAAAGGCCTTCGATTATATTGACTTTCCCCCTCACCCCACCCCTCTCCCTCCGGGAGAGGGCGTTTGCCGCGAAACGTGAGGAATGCAGCCGCTCCCTCTCCCTCCGGGAGAGGGGTGGGGTGAGGGGGAACAAAACAGGACGCCTTGGCACAGGGGACAATGATGTTTCAGGAATTCGCGCGGAGCGGTTTGCGCATAGGACAAGCCCGCCACATCATCTTGATTCGACAGGATTTTTCAGGGGTTTCGGACACAGCCTTTGATTTTTCTGACAACCTGTTTTGAGCAATACCGGGAATTTTTTCAAACTTCACAGTGCCAATCACAATGAATACTGCGGCACTTTCATCAATTCGCCATCCTTCATGGCCGAGGCGTGCGCGACAATTCCGGGGACAGTCATGTTGAGCGACCAGGCGATGTCAACAAGCGGGGTCCGTTCCCGGAAAACCGGCGTAATACATTCCTCGGTGAGGTAGCCGTGAGACCCGCCGTGCCCCCCGCCTTGACGCCGGACGGGAGCGGCGGTTTTGTGATATTCACCGCGGACACATGCACCAGGCCGTCATAGTGCGTCCCGGTCATGGACCCTTTTTCACCGCGCACGCGCCCCACTTCGCCGCCATGCCCTGCGGTATCCTTGCTCATGGTCATGCGCGACCTGCCGCCTTCGCTCTTGCGCAGGAGGGCCACCTCGGTGCCGATGGGATTTCTGTAAGCGTTGTTTTCCGGTTTGAGGTAATCAAAACGGCCAGGCATGCCGGGGCATGAGACTTCGGTGAAACTGCCGGCACTCACGATTTGTTCTCCCCATTGGTTACAAGCGCCGTGTACGCCGTTTTGACTGCCCAACCACGATGATGGTGTGACAACAACCGCACCCGGACCTTCTGCAAGCCCGATTCAGTGTGCCATTGCCTGCTGTAACATGCAAGCGGGTATTTCTCAACCGCCATCTCCGACTGAGAGGGCCACTCCTTTGCGAAGGTCCCGCGCGTATGCTACGCTGAAGCGCAATGCTGGCGGGTCGCCCGCGCCAAGTTCTGGAGTACGGGCTTCAGCCTGTATCTACAACGGGAAGACAATACGATGATAGGTTTTTCACTTACAGAGGCCCAAGAGGCCCTGCGCGTCAAGGCCAGGGAATTTGCGGACCGGGAAATCCGGCCGCGCGCGCGGGAATACGACGAAAAGGGGATTTTTCCGCGCGATGTGATGGAACGCGCCTTCGCGGAAGGGATCATGAATGAATCCGTGCCCACGCAGTATGGCGGACCGGGCATGGGCAATCTGGATGCCGCAATCATGACGGAAGAACTGGGCGCGGCGTGCATGGGCATCGGCACGAGCATCATGGCCAATTCGCTGGCGCTCGCGCCGTTGATTCTCTATGGCAACGACGCGCAGAAGGAGAAATACCTGCGGTGGCACATGCGCGAGTTCCGCATCGCGGCATTCTGCCTGACCGAGCGCGAGGCGGGTTCGGACGCGGGCGGCTTGCGTACGCGCGCGGAGCGCGACGGCGATTACTATGTCATCAACGGCGACAAGTGTTTCTCCACCAACGGCAGTTATGCCGACATCTACACTGTCTTCGCTGTCACCGCGCCGAACAAGGGTCCACTGGGCGTGAGCGCATTCATCGTGGAACGCGCCATGGGCGTGGTGCCGGGCAAGACCGAGGACAAGATGGGCCAGCGCGCGTCAAATCAGGCGGAACTGCATTTCCGGGATGTGCGCGTTCCCGCCGAGAACCTGTTGGGCAGGGAAGGCCACGGGTTCAAGATCGCGATGGGCACACTGGACCGAACGCGCGCGGGCACGGCGGCGGGGGCGGTGGGCATCGCGCGGCGCGCGCTGGAGGAGGCGACAGCCTATGCGGCGCAGCGGGTGCAATTCGGCCAGCCGCTCATCCGCAACCAGGCGATTCAGTTCAAACTCGCCGACATGGCGATGAAAATCGAGGCCGCGCGCCTGCTGACGTGGCAGGCCGCCTGGATGGCGGACAACGACCTGCGCCAGGGCAAGGAATCGGCCATGGCCAAATGCTTTGCGGGTGACGTTGCCATGGAGGTGACCACCGAGGCGGTGCAGATATTCGGCGGCAACGGCTATTCCCGGGAATACCCCGTTGAAAAACTCATGCGCGACGCCAAATTGATGCAGATATACGAGGGCACCCAGGAAATCCAGCGACTGGTCATCGCGCGCGAACTCGGCAAGGGGCGCTGACTCCGTCCCGCCTTTTTGGGGCTGCGGGTATGTTTTTCAAGTGCCGACCAGGCTGGACAGCATCAGAATGGGCAGGAACAACGCCACCACGATGCTGCCGACGACCAGGCCCATCATGCCAATGAGAATGGGTTCGATCAGGCTGGTGAGGGCATCCACCTTCGCGCGGACTTCCGCGTCGTAGAAGTCCGCAATCTTCATAAGCATCGTTTCCAATGCGCCGGTCTTTTCCCCCACGGAAATCATGCGGGTCACCATGGAGGGAAAGACTTCGGCGCGCGCGAGCGGGTCGGCCAGGGTTTCGCCGTTGCGCACACTGTCCGCCGCTTCACGGATGGCCTTGGCATACACCTCATTGCCGGCGGTCCGCTCGACGATTTCAAGCGCCTGGAGGATGGCCACGCCGCTGCGAGTGAGGGTGCTCAGTGTGCGCGTGAAGCGGGCAATCGCCACCTTGCGCATCAAATCACCAAAGACGGGCAAGCGAAGTTTCAGCGAGTCCAGGTTGAAGCGCCCGCTGCGCGTGCTGCCGTATATTCGGATAAACGCCACGATACCCACAATCAAGCCAATAATAATGACCCAGGCGGTGTATGTGCGAAGGGCATTGCTGACTTGAATCAGCATCATGGTGGGCGTCGGCAGGGCGCGGCCAAAACTGCTGAAAATCTTCTCGAACTGCGGGACCACGAAAACAATCAATCCCGCTGCGATAAGAATAATCATGCTGAACGCCACGACGGGATAGGTCATGGCGGACTTGATCCGCCGTTTCAATTCTTCCGTCGCTTCGAGGTAATCCGCCAACTGCATCAGCACCCCATCCAGGTCGCCGCCCGCTTCCCCTGCGCGCACCATGCTGACATACAGGTCCGGATACGCCTTGGGAAACTTGCGCAATGCGTCCGAGAAGGTTTCGCCCGCCTCCACCTCCTGCGCGACGCTGTCTATGACCGCAGCGAAATTCGGGTCTTCCGTCTGCTCCGCCAGGATGTCCAGTCCCTGCAATAATGGAAGCCCCGCGCTCACAATTGTGGAGAGTTGTCGCGTAAAGACCAGCAGGTCCACCGTTTTCACGCGGCGGTTGCCTTTGCCGCTCGCTTTGCCCCCCATCGAAAAGAGTCCCCCCTTCTCAACCATCCTGCTCGGCTGCATACCCCGATCCTGCAGCATCTTCAACGCAGTCTGACGGTTGTCAGCGGTAATCGTCCCCTTTTGCTTCGACCCATCCCGTCCGCGCGCTTCATAACTGAATGTCGGCATATGCGTTGATCTCCTCCCATCATTATATTCTGGTCCGACCCCGGACCCATTTGGTCGCAACTCACTCCCTATCGCACGCTGAAATCATACCCATTCGCGCGCGACAAGAAAAATCCGCCGGCCCAGACGGTCGGCGACATTGTTTCGCTCCCATGTAAAGAGTATATGCGCCAACGGACGCTACGGCAAGTCTTTTTCTTCTGCGCCGCCGCCTGCCGCCGGTTATCGTCCACGCGAAGCCTCGCTGTCGTCGCCTTATGATTCATATTCTGGGTCATGCGTGAGCGGAACGCCGGTCGGACTGCGGTGTCGCGGGGCAAGAAGGGATGGCGCATTCCAAATTGTCCGCTTCCGGCGTTCCGCCTTTCGACTGTGCCGGAGGATAAGGTGCAAGAATCGTTCCCGCGGGTCATATCGTCCGCAATTGCTGCAAACAACGCCGCACCTATGGTTTAACGAAGACCATTCATTTTTCATGCGTGCTTCGCTGTGACGGATTTCCGTCATCTTGGCAACGATTCCCAGGCGATGCGCCGCTACCCGTGCCGGAGAACCCACTGGATGGCGGCGTCAATATCCGGATACTGAAAGGAGAAGCCGGCGTCAAGCAGACGCTTGGGGCGCGCGCGAACGCTGGCGAGCAGCAATTCCCGGCTTTTTTCTTCGCCGAGGATCAATCGAATGACAAAGGCCGGCATGGGCAATATCGCCGGACGGGACAAAGCCCGGCTCAGCACTTGTGTAAATTCGCGATTGGTCACCGGATGCGGCGCAACGGCGTTGACCGGTCCAGCGAGGGCGTTGTTCAAGATGCAAAAATGGATCGCCTCCAGCAAATCCACGATGCTGATCCAACTCAGGTAGGCCTGCCCGTCGCCCAGCACCCCGCCGAATCCCTTCCTGAATGGTGCGGCCATTTTCGGGAATGCGCCGCCCTTCGGGCTGAGCACCACCCCAATGCGCAGATTGACAACGCGGATGCCGTGCTCCGACGCCGGTTTGGTCGCCGCTTCCCAATCCAGGCAGACGTTTGCCAGAAAACCGGAACCTGGTTCGCTGTCCTCGTCAAGTTCCTGATCGCCCCGGCTGCCGTAATAACCGATCGCGGATGCGCACACCCACACATGGGGAGGATGTTCCAAGCGGGTCAATGCGTCGCACAACGTCCGCGTACTGTCCACACGGCTCTTGTAGATTCGCTGCTTCTTCTCTTCAGTCCAGCCCCCTTCACTTATATTTTCCCCGGACAAATGAACCAGCGCGTCCATGCCCTCCAACGCTTCCGCCTGGATTTCGCCGCGGTCCGGATTCCAGAAAATCTCGTGCGCCCCGGGTGCAGCCTCCCGCCGCACGATACGGAACACTTCCTCCCCATGCGCTTCCAAAAACAACGTCAACGCGGACCCCACCAGACCGCTCGTGCCGCTCACCGCTATTCGCATGGCGACCTTCTCCTCTTCTTCTGAACCCGCCTGCACGACGCTCCCGCATCTATTTACAATAACGGCTGGCGCCCGGCATGTCAATCAAGTGAAAAGAACGGTGAACAAACACGGGCAAACGCGGAGGGAGGGAAATGAGGCGCGCATCTTCAGGGGGAAAATATGGAAATTCCGAGGCAACAAGGCGTTTTTTACGAGCAATGCAGGGTCAAGGCGTCCCCTTGGAGGTCCACCTCCACGACGCCGCCCTTTTCGAGGCGGCCGAAGAGGATTTCGTCCGAGATCTGGGTCTCGATTTCCTGCTGCATCAGACGACGGAGGGGACGCGCGCCGAATTTGGGGTCGTAGCCGCGCTCGGCGAGCCAGCGCCGGGCGGCGGGGGTCAGGCGCAGTTCAACCTTGCGCGACGCCAACTGCGCCTCGATCTGCCGGGCAAACTTATCCACTACCTGTTCAATCACCTCCAGCGGCAACGGATTGAAAGACACGATCGCATCGAGCCGGTTGCGGAATTCCGGGGTAAAGACCTTCTCGATGGCTTTCAATCCCTTATGCGCGGGGTCTTCCTGCGCCGTATGGAATCCGATGCTCGAAGCAGCCATTTCGCGCGCGCCGGCGTTGGAGGTCATGATGAGCACCACGTTGCGGAAGTCCGCCTTCCTGCCCATGTTATCGGTGAGCGCCGCGTTGTCCATCACCTGGAGCAGGATGCTGAAGATGTCGGGATGCGCTTTCTCTATTTCGTCGAGCAGCAGGACCGTGTAGGGGTGGCGGCGGATTTCGTCCACGAGCAGGCCGCCCTGGTCGAAGCCGACGTAGCCCGGAGGCGCGCCGATAAGCCGCGAGACAGCATGTTTTTCCATGTATTCGCTCATGTCGTAGCGCGCGAAGTGGTTGCCCAGGAGAAAGGCCAGTTGCTTTGCCACCTCCGTCTTGCCCACACCCGTGGGTCCGGTGAAGAGGTAACAACCGATCGGCGCGTCGGGCCGGCCAAGCCCGGCGCGGGCGCGCTTGATCGCGCGCGCCACCTGCTCGACGGCCGCGTCCTGGCCGAAAACCACGCACTTCAGGGCGGTCTCCAGCGTGGCCAGTTTTTCCTTGTCCGAAGACGACACGGACCGCACCGGCACCTGCGCAATTTCCGCCACGATTTCCTCCACATCGCCGGGGCGGATGGTCTTGCGTTCGCCGCCCGACGCCAGTTTGACGCTCGCCCCCGCTTCGTCAATGACGTCTATCGCCTTGTCGGGCAGGAATCGGTCGTTGATGTGTTTGGCGGCCAGTTCGGCGGCGGCGCGCAGCGCGGAGTCGGTGTACTGGATGCCGTGGTGATCCTCGTAGCGGCTCTTCAGCCCGCGCAGGATGCGCACGGTTTCCTCGACGCTTGGCTCATTCACATCTATTTTCTGGAAGCGCCGGGACAGTCCCCGGTCTTTCTCGAAATGATTCTTGAATTCCTCGTAGGTGGTGGACCCGATGCACCTCAATTCGCCTGAGGCCAGCGCCGGCTTGAGGATGGATGAGGCGTCAATCGAGGAATCGGTGGTCGCGCCAGCGCCGACAATGGTGTGGATTTCGTCCACGAAAAGGATGACGTTGTCGCGCTGGCTCAGTTCATGCAGGACGGCCTTGAGCCGCTGCTCAAAATCGCCGCGGAACTTGGTGCCCGCGAGCATGCCCGGAAGGTCCAGAGCGAGAATTTCAACGTTTTTCAGGCTGTCCGGCACCTTGCCCTCGTGAATCATCAGGGCCAGCCCCTCCGCCAGCGCCGTTTTGCCCACGCCCGGCTCCCCCACAAAAACGGGATTGTTCTTGCGGCGGCGCGCGAGGATGCGAATGGCGCGGCGCAACTCCGCCGTCCGCCCAATCAGCGGGTCAATGCGCCCTTCCGCAGCGCGGCGGTTGAGGCTCACCGTGAACATTTCCAACGCGGATCGCTTGGGCGCGCGGCCTTCCTCGGCCCCGTCCGGCCGGACTTTGCCTTCTTCCGCGCCTTCTTCCGGTCCGTCCAGTTTCGACACCCCATGGGAGATGTAATTGACCACGTCGAGCCGGGTGACGCCCTCTTTTTTCAGGTAATACGCGGCATGGGAGTCCTCCTCCTCGAACATCGCAGCCAGGATGTCGCCCGCATCCACCTCCTCCTTGCCGGAATACTGGACATGCAGGAAGGCGCGCTGGAGCAGCCGCTCGAACTGCGGGGTCTGCTGCACAGGCCGCGACTTTCCCGGCGGCATGGCCTCCATCTCGATGTTGAAAAACCGTTCCAGGCGTTCGCGCAGCGAATCCACATCCGCCCCGCAGTTTTCGAGGATTTCCGAACCGTAGTCGTCATCCAGCAAGGCATAGAGCAGGTGTTCCACACACAAATACTCATGCCGCCGCCGCCGCGCTTCCTTGATCGCGGCGCTCAATGTTCGCTCCAGGTCACGGCTCAACATCTCAAACGCCTTTCATCGCCGCCGGAACCTACTCCGGCTCCATCGAACACTTCAGCGGAAAACCATGGTCCCGCGCCAGCCGGTGCGTGGTCATGATCTTGGCCTCCGCCAGCGCCTTGGGATAGACGCCTGCTACTCCAATTCCATTCTCATGCACATTCAGCATGATCCGCACCGCCTCCCGATGGGGTTTGTAGAAGACCTCCTTCAGCACCATCACCACAAAATCCATCGTCGTGTAGTGGTCATTGTGCAGCAACACCCGGTGGCGCCGGGGTATTTCCACCTTCTCCCGGTCCTTGACAGTGGTGCTTTCGTCTGTTTCGTATATGAAGTCGGGCATGCCCCGTATGCTCCAAATCTCCGCGGCAGGCAGGCATCGCGCCGCCCCCGCACGATGCAGTATGATACCATATTTTTCCCCGGATCTGACCATAACGCGTTTACGCAGATCGCAGATTCTTGTTCTAAGTGCAACGCAGATTCTTATTCTAAGTGCAACAACCGGGTACGGAGGAGAGGATGGATGCCTGTACGCCCCCCGCGTTTGTTTTTTCATTTTGACCCGGTTAACATGCACGCAACAGCACTACTTATGGCTGTGGCAACCGTTCACAGGTGATTCATGGATAGTGCCTCAATGGTTTCACTTGTTCCACCGCCGGAGCGGCGCCACGAGATATTTC
>CALEDJ010000070.1 GCA_937951485.1 uncultured bacterium | reverse complement strand
GGAGACCTTCGGTCGGGGCTGTGGCACGGTCAGGAGACCGGCCACAACAAAAGTCAGGAGACCGGCCACAACAAAGGTCGGGTGGCCGGCCACAACAAAGGCACGGTCAGGAGACCGGCCACAACAAAGGTCGGGTGGCCGGCCACAACAGGGGCCTCTCCTTGGGTCAGTTGCATTCGGGTTCAAGGGGGCCGGCGAGTTCTTTGAGGAAGAACAGTTTTCCGGGCAGGGTGGGCATGAAGGTGCTGGGAATCCACGGATCGGGCTTGTGGTGCAGGGTGGCCCAGAGCGACATGCCCTGCCACATCATGCCGCGCCCCAAAGCGCCGTCGGCGCCGCCGATGATCCAGTCGGACTGGAGGAACAGCCCGGGGCCGACGGTGTTGGCGCGGGTGGGCACAAGGGTGGTCCGGCTTTTGAAACTGGTGATGGCGTTCTGCTCGATGGTGAGGGGACAGAGTTTCGCGCCGATGCGGTATTTCTCGTCGCGCCAGGCCTTGATGTTCTTGTATTCGGCGGCGAAATGGGGTTCCCAGAAGGCGATGTGGCAGGCGCGCCCGATGCCGAAGACGGTGACCAGGCGCGCGCCTTTTTTGCGCAGGGCCTTTATCTGCGCGGGGTAGTTCGGCAATTCCTTTTTTGTCGCAAAGTGGCGTTGCGCGGGCGGCACGGTAAGTTTCTCGAGCGGTCCATAGAAGGCCTGTTCCATGGCGTTCTGGAATGCGCCGGGATCGTTCGGCGGCAGCGTGTTGCCGTCGGCGTCGCTCCATTCGTCCATGTTGAAGCCGTGGACATGCCGGCAGTCCACGTTCCATTCCTTCAGGAAATACACGGCCCACCGGTACATGCCCATCGGCCCGACGGGAAGGATGAAGGCGATGGGCTTTTTCGCATCGCGCGCGCGCGCAATCTCGACCGCAATTTCATGCCCCATCATGGTGTCAAAATCGGAAAGGCTTTCGCAGGGAACAGGCGTGAAATGCTTGTGCCACCAGCGCTCGCGTTCGGTGATGCGTTCCGGGGGGCGGGCGCAGAGCGCGTCGAGCGTTGCCAGATCCCAGCCTTCCGGAAAGAACCCCTTGAGCAATGATCCTTCCAGCGTGTTCATCAGATTGATAGCCATGGTTTTCATTCTCCTTTTCTCGCCGC
This sequence comes from uncultured bacterium, assembly GCA_937951485.1. Taxonomy (GTDB): domain Bacteria; phylum Hydrogenedentota; class Hydrogenedentia; order Hydrogenedentales; family CAILVY01; genus CALEDJ01. The sequence continues at coordinate 13,608 of CALEDJ010000070.1, read as the reverse complement.
GCTTACGCGGCGCCGCAGTAATCCGGCGCGGCTGGCAATTCCGCGCCGGCAACAACCGATTCCGGGTTTTCCTCGCGGGAGACCAGGACAAGACGACCATCCCGCACCTCCAGCGATTCGATTTTCCGGAGCAACGCCTGAATTTCAGGGTCCTGGATAATATCTTTGGCCAGGTTCTCCTCGGCCAGTCGCGCCACGGCCGGATCCGGGAGTGACGTGTCGCGCACCGTCAGACTGAGCAGATACACGTTGAGCATCCCCTCCTTCAGGGAAATATGAAACTCGCCGCTGCCGTTCAGGTAACGCCCCTGCATAAAGGGCAATTTGAACATCTCCATGGGGAAACTGATTTCCCCCCGGACGCGGTCGCCTTCAATGCGGAAATACACATGCTGTGCAAGGGATGCCGTATCGGGATGGGCGCGGAGGGCGGCATTCAGTTCATCGCCGCTCAGCGAAAGTTCCTGTCGGCGGCCTTCATCCATGGCCGCCTTGAATTCGAGCACCCGCGCCAGGAACGACGCCGTCTCTTCGGGGGTGAGAGGCGGTTCCGGAAACACTAGCGGCCTGGTGTCCGTGTAGGATTCGACCAGATGCTTCGTGAACAGATAGCCGCCGACTGTCGGCGTCGCAATCAGCACCGCCAGGAACACGCAGCAGCCCAGGCATCCAAGCACACACGCGCCGCCCTTTTTCTTTGTGTCCCCAGACACTACCGACCCAAATGGTTGCGCCATCGCCCCATGCCTCTTTCCTCCGGTGCATTGCTGCAAGCGACCCCGGTTGCACCGCGCGGTCCCTTACTCCATTTTTTCCCGCACGCTGCGTATTTTGTCTTCAATGCTCTGGTCTTTGTCGGTGCGGGTTCCCAGTTTGATGGTGGTGGTGATGCGCGGGGCGCCCATCTCGTGCACGACTTCATGGCAGCGCCTCACCGCCGCCATGACCTCGTCCCACTCGCCTTCCACATTGGTGCCGTAGGCGTGCATGTTGGTTTTCAGCCCCGCCGCGATAAGCACCTGCTGGCAGACCGCGATGTATTCCGACAGCGACACATCCGCGCCCACCGGCGTCACACAAACGTCCGCAATCACTTTCATGACCTTTCGCCTCCTCCCACTGCGCCGATTTATAATAATTTGCTTCCGGCGGCACTTCGTATTCGCCGCGTCGCCCAAGTCTTAGAGTATACTACATCCGGGCCGCATCGCGCCGGGGAATGATGCGCCTCACCGGGAAAACCCAGCCACGACAAGGCCGCACATGGAATTTGCCAAACGAAAGTACAACAGTTTCCGCCAGTTCCGTGAAGACCTGGCATTCTTTTGGGCAAATCACCTGCGCATAAACGCCATCGCCGAGGGCAAAGCGCTCGATCCGGCATTCCAGGCCCGGCTGCTCCTCGCTGTCACCCAGGCCAATGAATGCACGCTCTTCTCCTGGATGGTAACCCAACACGCGGCCAAAGCGAAGTTGTCGGCGGAGGAGACGGCCGCGTTAATGGCGGGAGACACGGACAGTGTCCCGGAGGAATACGCCCCCGCGGTGCTCTATGCGCGGCATTGGGCGCAAAGCGACGGGAAGCCCAACCCGCAGACCTCGGCGGCGATGGCGCGCGCCTATGGCGCGGAGACCCTGGACCACATTCACTTCGTCATCCAGGTGATGCACATCGGCAACCGCTTCTGCAATACGCTGGAATACTGGAAACTGCGCGTGGGTTTGTGAAGCGGGGGCTATCAGGTTGGACAGATTCGGACAGATTCGAACAGATCAAATGTGGCGGCTGGCCCCCTTCTTTTGCGAATCGCCGCCGCAGGGGGCGTGGAACACGCAACACCGCCGGGAAAGCCAGGCCCCGCGGCAGCCGATCTGAGCGAACCGGCAGAAATACCGGTTTGCCCCGGACAGAGGGTGTGCGCTACCATCCGTTCGGTTTATGCATGATTCAGGCGCGCCGCCGGGTCCGGCGGAATTCATTGACGGGAGCATCGGCTTCATGGGCGGTTTCTTCGGCGTCGTTTCCCAGGACGACTGTGTCAGCGATTTGTTCTACGGCACCGACTATCATTCACACCTCGGCACCTGTCGCGGCGGCATGGCGGTGCTCAACGGCGAGGGCTTCACGCGAAACATCCACGACATCACGAACGCGCAGTTCCGCAGCAAGTTCGAAACGGATGTGCGCCAGATGTTCGGCCGATCGGGCATCGGAGTCATCAGCGACGACGAGTCGCAGCCCCTGCTCATCGGGTCGCACCTCGGCGCGTACGCGATCGTGACGGTGGGCGCGGTGAAGAACGCGGAGGAGTTGGTGGGGGAGGCGTTCAAGAAACGCTGCACGCATTTCTCGGAGATGAGCGGCGGCGGCATCAATCAGACGGAAATCGTGGCCACGCTGATCAACCAGGGCGCGTCGTTCACCGAAGGCATCCGCCACGCGCTCGACAGCATCGCTGGATCGTGTTCGATGCTGCTGCTCACCGATCACGGCATCTACGCGGCGCGTGACCGCCTGGGCCGCACGCCGGTGATCATTGGCGCGAAGGAGGGTGCGCGCGCCGCGACCTTCGAGACCACCGCCTTCCCCAACCTGGGTTATGAAATCGAGCGCTACCTGGGGCCGGGCGAAATCGTGCTGCTGACGGAGGACGGCGTCGATCAGAAACACCCGCCGGGCGATGACCTGCAAATCTGCGCCTTTCTCTGGGTGTACTACGGTTTTCCGGGGTCACACTATGAGGGTATCAATGTCGAGACGGTGCGGTACCGCTGCGGCGCGGCGCTCGCCCGCAACGAGGACCGGGAAATTGATCTCGTGGCGGGCATCCCGGACAGCGGCACCGGCCATGCCATCGGCTACGCCAACGAGGCGAAAATCCCCTACGCCCGCCCCTTCGCAAAGTACACGCCGACCTGGCCCCGGAGTTTCATGCCCCAGGTGCAGGAAATGCGCGATCTCGTGGCGCGCATGAAACTCATCCCCATCGGCGACCTGATCGCAGGACGGCGGGTCCTGTTCTGCGAGGACAGCATCGTGCGCGGCACGCAACTCAAGGACACCATCGATCGGATATACGATTATGGCGCGCTGGAGGTGCACATGCGCCCCGCATGTCCCCCGCTCATCTACGGCTGCCCATTTCTCAATTTCTCGCGATCGCGCACGGCGATGGACCTCGCGGCGCGCCGCGCGATCAAGGAACTGGAGGGCGGCGAGGAATGCCCGCCGGAATACGCCGACCCCGACTCCGAAAAGCACGCCACCATGGTGGATCGCATCCGGCAGCGGCTCTCGCTGACTTCGCTGCGCTATCAGCGGCTCGACGATCTCGTCGCCGCCATCGGCCTGCCCAAGGAAAAACTCTGCACCTATTGCTGGGACGGATGCAGGGGGTGCCCCGGAGTGGAATGAACCACGCGGATGCGCATGGACAGATAAGGATTAGTTCTGTCTAAAATATTTTTGTATGAAACAAATACATTCTTGATTTGTTCCCCCCCTCACCCCACCCCTCTCCCGGAGGGAGAGGGAGCGGCGGCACTCCCCGCGTCTCGTCACAAACGCCCTCTCCCTCCGGGAGAGGGGTGGGGTGAGGGGGGGAAAGATGGGGCACGCATGAACAACGGGTCAACGATTCGTCAGGAACTTTCGGTAAATAGTTTGCCCGCGGAAAAAACCTCTGGCGCCATCGTGATTCAGCGGATTTTCCCAAAGGTTCCGGGCATGATACCTGGGTTGCCCACAACATTTTTTTGACAACAATGGACAAAGATGATGACGATAGATACAACAAACGCGGAGGGTAATTGACCATGCAGGAAGACGCAAGAGGGGAAGGCCGGATTCCATCGTTGCACATTGTGGCGGATTCGCTGCCGCGGGCGCACTTCCGCGCCATGAAAGCGGTATGGGAGCACGGCCTGGCCATCCGCACCGAATACGACCGCAAGGACGGCAAAGGCGCGTTCATTGACCCGCCGAGCCGCGACGCGCGGGTGCTCGTCGAGATCACCGACCCCTTCAACCAACCCCGATATCCCCCTGTATCCTTCTGCGAGATCGGCGCGTATATCGCCGAAATCATGGGCATCAAGGACCATATGGTGCTGTCCATGGACAAACTCAAGGAGGCGCTCACCGGCGAGTTGTCGGCCCGGGAATGGCCCTACACGTATCACCAGCGCCTCTTCGCGCACCCCGATGTGGACGGCGGCACCGTGGACCAGATCGCGCTTGCCTTGGAACGCCTCGCGAAAACGCCGCACACCCGCCGCGCCGTCGCCACCACTGCCGTACCCAACATTGACCCCTACCTGACCGAAGACATCCCCTGCCTGCGCGAGGTGCAGTTCAGGTGTCCGGAAGACGCTGACGGCAACCTCGTCCTGAACATGAACACCATGTGGCGATCGCGGGATTTGTACAAGGCGTGGCCGGACAACATCATCGGGCTGACCTGCCTGCAAAAGGTGATCGCGGAACGGCTCGCGGAAATGACCGGGCGGACGGTGCGTGTCGGCAGTTATGCCGATTACGCCGCGTCCCTGCACATCTACGGGCAGGACTTCGGCGCGGTCGGCGGCGATCCCGAACGCGGACTCAAAAGTTTCTTCGACACCTTTGACGAGGACGCCTATGTCGCCCGTTCGTTGACCAGCGAAATGGCCCGCGACATGCTTATCATCCCGCAACTCGAGGCGCTGCTCTCCGAGCGCGGCATACAAGAATGGCGCTTCCCGCCCCAAGCCGTGGCCCTCGGCGGAAAACTCATCGCCGACATGGCCTCCGGCGCCTTCCTGCCCTGAAGCGCGCCGCCCCTACGCTGCAATCTTTGCAGAGATGCGCGGGGGTGTAACATCCTTGCAGGGCTTCCCATAGGCTCGGTTTGCGTCCTGCAACACCGTTTTTTCATCTCAAAAATCTCCGGATATGCCTGCAACGCAATGAATTGGCGGACATGACCCGCACTTCCGCCATGCGGAAAATGCCTTTCCGGACGCCTGGCATGGTTCTGGCCATGCTCTAGACGCCGCGCAACATTGCGCGGCGGACAATCGAAAGCGCAAAATAGCCCGCGAAGGGCTGAGAAAGGAGTGGGTCATGAACACCAGGAAAATGCTCGCCCTGATGACGACGGCGTGGCTGTTGACCGGAATGCTTGCGGTGGCGCAGGCGCAGCGGCCGGTTGCGGCGAACACCGGCCAGACCACGCCGACACCGCGCGGCGGATTCGTTGACGCGGACGGCGACGGCATCTGCGACAACTTCGTGGATGCCGACGGCGATGGCGCGTGCGATTTGTGGCCATGCGGCAATGCGCCCGGCCGGGGCTTCGGCATGGGCCGGGGCAAAGGCCGGCGGCTCGGACTGGGCCAGGGCCGGGGCTTCGGCCAAGGCCAGGGTTTGGGCGCATGCCCCCGCTTTGAGGATGCGGACGGCGACGGCATCTGCGACAACTTCGTGGATGCCGACGGCGACGGCATCTGCGATCACCGCCCCGCGCAATGTGCGCGGCGCGGCGCCGGGATGGCCCAGGGTCAGCGCGTCTATGGCCGCTGGCAGGGCCGGGGCAACAGCCCGAACTTTGTGGACGCCGACGGCGACGGCATCTGCGACAACTTCATGGATGCCGATGGCGATGGCATCAATGACCGCTTTGTGGACGCCGATGGCGACGGCATCTGCGACAACCGTCCCCCATCGTGCGCCAACCGTACGCCGGGCCGCCGCCAAGGCCAGGGACTCGGCCAGCGGCAGGGCGTCGGTCGCGCCCCGGGCATGGGCCAGGGTTTGGGCTACGGCCAAGGCCAGGGAGTTGGTCAGGGCCGGGGCTTGGGTCGAGGTCAAGGCTTGGGCTATGGCCAAGGACAAGGACTTGGACGCGGCCTGCGAAATGCGCCGCAAGGCGCAGGCAATGGCGCGCGATAACTCAGGAACACCCCGCTGAATGACCGCAGCACCAGAGATACGGCTCGCCGGAATACGGCGGGCCGTATCGCATTTTTTCGGAAACACGCGGGCAAAAATGCCCGCCATCGTCTCGGGGACCCTGGTATTGATTATCGGCGCGGCAGTCGTGTTGTATGCTTACCGGGGCGCCGTACAGCGGCAGCAACGCCTGCTGGAGGAACGCGCAGACCTGATTCTCGATGTGGTGCAAAGCATCGTCGGCGCACACCTGCGCAACAACCGCTATCATCCCGAACGCCTGGTGGAAATCCTGGAAGGCATCGCCGGGGCGCCCGGCGTATTGTCCGTGCGCGTTCAAACGCAGGACGGACAAAACATCGTTGACGCGACGGCGCCTGATGACGCGGGAGCGCAGCCCGACACTGCCGCCGCGTTCACTTGGATGCGTGTGGTTTCATTACAGGAGCGGCCTTTTCCCATGGGACGGCGCGGCGGGCCGCGCGGTCCGCAGGAACATGGCGGATGGATGATGATGCCGCCGGGACCGCACCGGATTTCCGTGCTGTTAGACCTGTCGGAATACCAGGCAGGCATTGCCGCCGCCCGGCGCTATGCCGTGATTGGGTGGTTGCTGATTGTGCTGGCGGGTTTGCTCGGTTTGCAGGGGATGCTGGCGCGCCGCCGTCATGCGGCGTTGCAAACGGAACTGGCCATCGCCGCGGAGCGGGCCGCCCATCTCGAAAAACTGTCGCGCATGGGAGCGGGGCTTACCCACGAAACCAAGAATCCCCTGAGCGTCATCCGGGGCATGGCGCAGCACATGGAAGAAAACGCGGCAATGCCTGAAGAAATCCGGACATCTGCGCGGCATATCGTGGACGAATGTGACCGGGTCGTTGGCCGGATTGACGCATTTTTGCGGCTGTCCCGCCCCAAATCGCCCAAACCGGAAGCGATTCGCCTGAACCTTTTTCTCGACAAGATCGTGGGGATTCTTCGTCATGAAGCAGCGGACCGGGGCGTCCGCCTGGAACTCGATGCGCCTGAATGCAGCATCCACGCGGACCCGGAACTGCTCCGGCAGGCTGTTTTCAACCTGATAATCAACGCACTGCACGCCTGCCAAAAGAATGACCGTGTTCTCGTGACCGCAACACGGAGTGGCGATACCGTTTGCATCGTCGTCCGCGACACAGGCTGCGGCATTGACGCCAAAGACCTCCCCCATGTGACGGAACCGTATTTCTCCCGTTTTCCCGGCGGGGCCGGCTTGGGCCTCGCGCTGGTCGAAGACGCGGCCCGGGCGTCCGGATGGCGATTGCGCATCACCTCCGAACCCGGGCGCGGCACCGAGGTGTCGCTCGACGGCCTGCGTGCGATAGGATAGCGCAGATCCGGCGGCGCAATGGGAAATTGACAGGGCAGACAGGTCGGACAGGTTGGACAGGTTGGACAAGTCGCATGGCGCAAGCACAGGAAATCACATGACCGACGAAGCGCCGAGAATCGCGGTGGTGGACGATGATCCCGCGCAGCGCGCGTTGCTGGAAAACGCCCTGACGCGCGCGGGGTATGCGTGCGTCCTTTGCGACGATGGCCGCGAGGCCCTCGACGCCGTCGGGGACTGCGACCTCATGCTGCTCGATGTGCGCATGCCCGGCATGGGCGGCATGGAAGTGCTGAAGCGCGTGTGTGAAATGCGCCCCGCCCTGCCGGTGATTCTGCTCACCGCGTACATTGATGTGCGCGACGCCGTGGCCGCCATCAAGCAGGGCGCGGCCGATTACCTGGAAAAGCCCATTGACCTCGACGAACTCATCGCGGTGATCGAGGATACGCTGGGCGTGGGCGCAAATCGCGGCAGTGATCCACCGATGGCGCTGCCGGAGGACATTGTCGCGGAGAGCGAGGCCATGCGCCAGGTCTTCCGACAGGCGGCCCAAGCGGCCCCGACCGACGCCACGGTGTTGCTCCTCGGCGAGAGCGGCACGGGCAAGGAGGTCGTGGCGCGGTTTATTCACCAGACGAGCGCACGGGCCGCCAAGGCGCTGATCCCCGTGGACTGTGCGAGCCTGCCGGAATCGCTGGTGGAGAGTGAACTTTTCGGCCATGAAAAAGGCGCTTTCACCGGCGCGACCGAAGCGCGCGACGGCCGTTTTTCATCCGCCGACGGCGGCACGCTGTTTCTGGATGAAGTGGGCGAATTGCCGCTGAGTGTGCAGCCGAAACTGCTCCGCATCCTTGAGACGGGGACCTATCGTCGCGTCGGCGGCGATGAGGAACGCCGGGTGGATGTGCGCGTGATTGCGGCCACCAACCGCAATCTCGAGGAAGAAGTGCGCACGGGGCGTTTCCGCGAAGACCTCTTTTTCCGGATCAACGTGTTCCCGATCGCCATCCCGCCGCTGCGCGAACGCGCCGATGACATTCTGCCCCTTGCCGAACGCTTTCTACAGCCTTTCCGCAAACGCCTTGCGCCCGCCGCGCAGCGGCTCCTGCTGGATTATGACTGGCCGGGGAATATCCGCGAGTTGCGCAATGCCATGGAACGCGCCGCGATTGTGGCGGCGGGCGGGTTGGTGCTGCCTGCCGACTTGCCGGAGGCGGCACGGCGCGCAAAACCCAGGGCGAAACCGCAAGGCGTGCTGGTGGGCGACATGCAGGAAATCCAGCGGCGCGCCATTCTGGAGGCGCTGGAGAAAACCGGCGGCAACAAAACCCGCGCCGCCGCAATGCTGGGCATCAGCCGCCGCAATCTCATCTATAAACTGCGATCCTTCGGCCTGTAGGCCCCGGCCTTTCCACAGCCGCGCACCGACGGTGTCATTCCTGTGGTTTGTCCCCCGTTTCCGCGGCCTCGCCTTCGCGCTGCAGGGCAATCAGACCCAGTTTCTCCATCTGAAGACAATACAACCCCACCACCGTCACCGGCACGAGATTGATCAGGTGTCCCATGATGGCGACGGCGCGGACGACGTTGCTGTTGATGCCCGGACTGCAAATGAGCAGGGCCGCCCAGATGGCCGCATGATACTGTCCGACAAAGCCCGGCGCCCCGGGCAGGCTGATTACGGCGGCCACCAGCGACAGCGTGAAGAACGGCGTGTACCAGGGCAGGGTCAAGCCGAAGGCCCAAAACAGGGTCCAGAAAGTCACCGAAAAGCACCCCCACGTAACCAGGGAGAAGCCCAGGGACTTCGCCATATCCGCCGCCGAGCGGAACACGTGCATGCCCTCGGCGAAGTGCCCCAGCATGGCGGTGACGCGCGCCGCCATGCGCTGCGATATCAACCCGATGACCCGTTCCGTGCAGCGCAGCACCAGCCGCTGGTTCAGATAGAGCGCGGCAAACGCCGCCACAATGACCAGCATGAATATGGCCGCGGAAAACGCCGCCGTGCGGATGGCCTGCGGATGCAACAGCGGCGCGGCCCAGTCGGGGAAGTGCGCCTCCGGTCCCACGGTCACCGCTGTGCCCGGGCGATAGGCCAAGACGGCCACCAGCATCGCCGCGAGCATGCCGAAGAGGTCCGTCACCCGGTCCAGGGCGACAAAAGCGAAGCACTTGGAAAAGGGTATCTTTTCGAGGCGGCTGAGCACCAGCGCGCGGATGACCTCGCCGGCCCGGCCCGGCAGAATGAAATTCGCCATGAACCCGATTTGGGTCGCGCTGAACATGCTGCGGAAGGACACCGGCTTCGCCGTCCGCACGATATAGCGCCAGCGCAGAATGCGGGTGACAAAACTGAAGATCACGAACAGCGTCGCCACCGCCAGCCAGCCCCAATGCACCGCACCCAGCGCCGTCCCCACTTCGGCCCAGTCCGTATCTCGGAACACCCACCACAAGAGCAGGACGCCGATGACGAGGCCGACAATGATCTGCACCGCTTTTTTCATCAAAAACTCCGTTCCCCATGTGTGTGAAGGCGTCAGGTCAACGGATAATTCCTGCGCCCGTAACCTGTACCGTTCCCCATGCGTGTGAAGGTGGCAGTATAACACAGCCGATAACACTTTAGCGGAATGGCATGGACTGTCGGGGCGCACTATATGGCCTTTTGCATCCCCCTTTGAAGGGGGTGGCGCGCAGCGCCGGGGGATGTGGATTATGGATTGACTGTCAACCGTGGCCATGGTAACACCGGCCGCAGACAGCATCAAAAAACTGTCATTGCAGCAGGGCTTCTCATGCGGGTTAAGGCATTTTCGAAATGGGTGTTACGGACCTCAGTTCCATCTGAAATCCCGGATATTTCATGTTCTTATGCGCAGAAACAGTCCATTTCGCAAATGCCTTGGGTTGACACCGGCCGTCCACACTCGGATAGAATGCGACGCGACTGTATCATGGGGAGATTTATTTATATGGGTGTCGTCATCGTGACAGGTTCCGGCGGGTTAATCGGGGCGGAGACCGTCCGGCATTTCGCGGCGACAGGCGACACAGTCGTCGGCATTGACAATGACATGCGGGCGTATTTTTTCGGGGAGGAGGCGTCCACGCGCTGGTCGGCGGCGCAGTTGGTGGGGGAATACGCCAATTATGTGCATCACACTGCCGACATCCGGGACTTCAACGCGATGGACCGCCTTTTCCGGGAATGTGCGGGGGACATCCGCCTGATTGTGCATACGGCCGCGCAACCGAGCCACGACTGGGCCGCCCGGGAACCGTTGACGGATTTCGGCGTGAACGCGGTCGGCACGCTGAACCTCTTAGAACTGACCCGCCTCCACGCGCCGGACGCTGTGTTCATCTTCACCTCCACCAACAAAGTATACGGCGACGCGCCCAACCGCCTGCCGCTGGTTGAAATGGAGACGCGCTGGGAAGTGGATCCCAATCACCCGTATGCGGCGCACGGCATTGACGAAACGATGTCCATAGACCAGTGCAAGCACTCGATATTCGGCGCGTCGAAGGTGGCCGCCGATGTGATGGTGCAGGAATACGGCCTGTATTTCGGCATGAAGACGGCCATTTTCCGCGGGGGATGCCTGACGGGGCCGGGGCACGCCGGTGCGGAACTGCACGGATTCCTATCCTATCTGATGAAGTGCGCCATGACCGGTCGCGAATACCGTATTTTCGGGTACAAAGGCAAACAGGTACGCGACAATATCCACGCCCACGACCTCATCAAGTGTTTCGCCGAGGTGGCGCGGGCGCCGCGCGTGGCCGAGGTCTATAACATCGGCGGCAGCCGCCACAGCAATTGCTCGATGATGGAGGCGATCGCGCTGTGCGAGGAAATCGCCGGCAGGAAGATGAACGTCCGCTATTGCGAGGACAACCGCATTGGCGATCATATCTGGTGGATAAGCGATGTGCGTAAATTCCAGGCACACTATCCCGATTGGCGTTACGACTACGATATTCGCGCCATCCTGGAGGAAATCTACCGTGGTTTCCAAGGTCGCCTCTGAACTGAAACCCGTCCCCCGTAATACCCTGCTGTATTCCGTCCTCATCCCCGCGCATAACGAAGCGGAAAACATTCCGCGCACCCTCCGCGACATCGCGGCGGAACTGCGCAGGGAGGGCATCCCCTTTGAACTGCTGGTCGTCAACGACAACAGCACGGACCAAACGGCCGCCGTGGTCGAGGCGATGCGCGAAGAAGTACCGGAGATTCATCTGGTTCACAACACGGCCCCTGCCGGACTGGGCCGCGCCGTGCGGTGTGGGTTGCGGCATTTCCGGGGGGATGTGCTGGCTCTCGTGATGGCCGACTCCTCGGACAGCCCCGCCGACATCGTCCGGTGTTATCGGAAAATTGAAGAAGGCTATGACTGCGCATTTGGGTCGCGTTTTCGTCCCGGCAGCAAGGTCACCGACTATCCCCCCGTCAAACTGGTGGCGAACCGCATCGTGAACCGCGCCATGCAGGTCCTGTTCATGACACGGCACAACGATCTCACCAACGCCTTCAAAGTGTACCGCCGCCACGTCATCGAGAGCATCAGCCCGCTTCAGGCCGCCCACTTCAACATCACCATCGAGATGTCGCTGTCCTGTATCATCCGGCGCTACCGCATCGCGGAACTGCCGATATCCTGGTCGGGCCGCACGTGGGGGCAGTCAAATCTACGGCTGCGCGAGATGGGACGCCGCTACCTCTGCACCCTCCTGATGATCTGGTTCGAACGGCTGCTCATTCTCGACGACCTCATGCTCGAGAATAAGCCCCGCCACGATTGATTGTCCCCCCCCGTCCGTGTCTGTCCGTGTCTTCCCAAACGATGCTTCGGCGCGCAGCGCCGTCAAAAAATCGGCCACGTCGAACACGAACCCGAATGCCAGCGCCACCCGCCACAACGCCAGTTCCTTGCACCACTCCTGCCGGGCGCTTTCCCGGTTTTCCACCGCCGTAACGGCCTGGCGCAACACGGAGCACATCATGCCGCGCCCATGCATCTCCGCCATGCCCCCTGGAGACAACAGCAGGCACCAGTTCACCGCGAAGCCGCAATACACGAGATGATTGATTCCACGCTCCCTGCACAGGGCGAACAATTGCGGCGAATTCTCGGCAATGCCTTCGCCGTCCGCGGGGCGCGCCTCTGCGGCGAAATCCAGCCGCGCAAAGCCACGCCGCACGTCTTCGGCGTTGTGCGCGCCCACAAAGACCTTCGCCGACCGGAACGCATCAAGCCGCCGGCGCGCATCATCCCGGGGGATTTGCTCCAGCGCGGGCGGCGCATCGCCCGCCAGGGCGACCGCATGGCGGTATCCCGGCAGGTCTTTGTAATAGTCGCCGCCGCCCACCACATGAAACACCGACAGCCCGGAAGCGCGCGCCGCCGCCAGCAGCGGCGGAAACACGTCGCGAAGGATGACCTCCGACCGCGCAAGATAGGGCACGCACCGCCACCAGCCCGGATACTCCTCGCGCGTGCCGCCGTCCCAGGCGTGCATCACCACCAGCGCGGTGTGGTCCAGCGAAAACTCAAGCGGCTCCTGTTTCCAGCCGCCGAAGCCCTCCTCCGGCACATCCAAGGAAAAATCCGCATCGAAATGCTGGTAATACCACGCGGGAATCCGGCGCAATGATGGAACTGTCGCTTCGCTTTCCGGCGTGTCGGTATATTGGGCGGCCCTGGCCGCCGGTCCCGACGCCATGCCCGCGCACAAGACCGCGCCCATACCCCGTAGCGCCATGCGTCGGCTATATCTTTTCTGGTGCATAAAGGTCGCCTTTCGCTTTGTTTTCAGCATACCGGCAGATTGCCGTCCCCTGCAAAAGCGGTATCATTGCAGCCGTCTGCGCACACACGGGAATATCATTTTTTGATGACACTTCAACCATGTGAAGCGGGAGATCACCGACAGTTCCCGCCATTCGTGGCAACTAAGGAAAAAACACGCAGTTCGTTTAAGTGCGGTGGCTTGCCACCGATTTCAGCCGGGCGGCTTGCCGCCCGGAAGTCCAGGCAAACCCGGCCAGATAAAATCGGCGGCAAGCCGCCGCACTCCAAAAAAGCAGTGCGGTCCAAAATATCCTGAGTTCTGAAAAAAGCCTTCCGTGCGGTCCAAATATCCTGAGTTCTGAGAAAAGCCTTTTGACATATTGATCTTTCCCCTCACCCCACCCCTCTCCCAGTGGGAGAGGGTGTATATGGCGTAACCTGGGGCATGCTGTCGCTCCTCGCCATCGAGGAGAACCCAACACGCAGCCGGTGTATATGGC
>CALEDJ010000069.1 GCA_937951485.1 uncultured bacterium | reverse complement strand
ACAGCATTACGCAGGTTGTGCGGTAAACACCCTCTCCCGGAGGGAGAGGGAGCGACAGCATTACGCAGGTTGCGCGGTAAACACCCTCTCCCGGAGGGAGAGGGAGCAACAGCATGCCGGAGGTGGCGCGGTAAACGCCTTCTCCCGCTGTGAGAGGGAGCGACAGCATTACGCAGGTTGTGCGGTAAACACCCTCTCCCATTGGGAGAGGGGTGGGGTGAGGGGAAACAAAACAGAACACCTTGGTACACGGGTCAATGACGTCTCAGGAATCCCACGGAGAGGTTTGTGTATGGGATAAGCCCGCCACATCACCTTGATTCAACAAAATTTTCCAAGAGTTTCGGGCATGGGCTTTCACCTTCTTAATAATATGTTTTGGAAAACATTGAAATCACCTGTAGTATAAGCAATGGCCAACGGGATGTCGTTCTGTCAGTCTATGGGATGGCTGTGAAGGGGACCTTCTTCCGGGTGACCGGGTGATTGTCGAAGGAGAATTGACCGTGACGGGAGAGGTCAACGCAATGACCATCCGGATTCTGCCGGAATCCTGAAACAGGTTGTGCCTCCGGTCGTAATCCGGCTCAGAGTTTTTTTGATACGCTTCGGCGCATATAAGATGGTGTCGTGTTGCACCGCGTCCGGGGTGAAACACTTTTTTGGGTCAATCCCTCTACATCCCACATGGGCGATTCTTATCCAAAGTATGACGGGAAAGTCACCCTCATTTTGATGCACAAGAAAAAATCCCGTAGTATGGGGTCAAGAAGACGCCCGCCTGCCAAACGCGGATGCGCCTGTGGGAGGTTTTGGAATGCCCATGTTCAGCAGGTCATTGATGGGAGCGCTTGCGCTTATGATGATGATTGCAGGTTCAGCGGCCTCGGCGGGCGATTACCCGATTCGTCCCGCGCCATTCACCCAAGTAATGTTTCGCGATACATTTTGGGCGCCGCGCCTGGAAACCAACCGCACGGTAACGCTGCCCCACAATTTCAGGAAATGCGAGGAGACGGGGCGCATTGACAATTTCGCCAAGGCGGGCGGACTGATGCCCGGCAAGTTCGAGGGGATATTCTTCAACGACTCGGACGTGTTCAAGGTGGTGGAAGGCGCGGCGTATTGTCTGAGCCTGCATCCCGATCCGGCGCTTGACGCCTGCCTCGACGACCTCATCGCCAAATTTGCGGCGGCGCAGGAACCCGACGGCTATCTCTACACCAGCCGCACCATTGACCCGGAAAACCCGCAGCCCGGCAGCGGCAGGGAGCGCTGGTCGCATCTCCAACACAGCCATGAACTTTACAACGTCGGCCACATGTACGAGGCGGCCGTCGCGCATTACCTCGCCACCGGCAAACGCAATTTCCTCGACATCGCCATCAAAAACGCCGACCTGATTGGCCAGGTTTTTGGTCCCGGCAAGAAATATGCAGTCCCAGGCCATCAGGAGATCGAGATTGGCCTCTCAAAACTCTACCGGGTCACCGGCGATGAGCGCTACCTGCAACTGGCGAGGTTTTTCATAGACCAGCGTGGCCGCGCCGAACACCGTGAACTCTTCGGCGAATACTGCCAGGACCACAAACCCGTGGTCGAACAGGACGAGGCGGTGGGCCATGCCGTGCGCGCCGGTTATTTCTACGCGGGCGTTGCGGATGTTGCGGCATTGACCGGGGACACGGCGTACATCGCGGCCATCGGCCGCATCTGGGACAACGTGGTCTCGAAGAAACTCTACATCACCGGCGGCATCGGCGCGCGGCGCCACGGGGAAGCCTTCGGCGACGCGTATGAACTGCCCAACCACAGCGCGTACAACGAGACCTGCGCGGCCATCGCGAATGTCCTGTGGAATCACCGGCTCTTCCTGCTGCACGGCGATGCCAAGTACCTCGACGTCCTGGAGCGTACGTTGTACAACGGATTTCTAAGCGGCGTGGGCTTCGATGGAACCACCTATTTCTACCCGAATCCGCTGGAATCCGACGGGCTGTATGCGTTCAATCAGGGGCGCGTATCGCGGCAACCGTGGTTCGACTGCGCGTGTTGTCCGACGAATGTCGTGAGATTCGTAGCCTCCTTGCCAGGTTATGTGTACGCCCAGCGCGACAACGATATCTATGTCGGCCTTTTCATCGCCGGTTCAGCCCACATGACCCTGCATAATCAGCCCATAGTCATTACGCAGGAGACCCAATATCCCTGGGACGGCGCGGTGCGCATCACCGTATCGCCGGAGGCTGTAACGGATTTCACACTCTGCGTCCGCATCCCCGGATGGGCGCAGGGGCGGCCGCTCCCAAGCGATCTCTACCACTATCTCGACGCTGCAGCGGAACCCATTGCCTTGTCCGTGAACGGTGAGGCCGCGCCGCTGAATATTGACAAGGGCTTTGCCCGCATCACGCGCACCTGGAAGGCGGGGGACAGGGTGGCGGTGCAGCTTCCCATGCCAGTTCGCCGCGTGCTGGCAAATGAACAGGTCGCCGACAATCGCGGGCGGGTCGCACTGGAACGCGGTCCGCTGGTCTATTGCGCGGAATGGGTGGACAATGGCGGCCGCGCGCTCAACATTATCCTGCCCGACGATGCGCCGCTTTCGGCGCGCCACGCCCCGGACCTCCTGCGCGGCATCACGGTGATTGAAGGCTGCGCCAAGGCGATCCACCGCGCCGATGACGGCGGCGAAATTGAAATGCGCGACCAGGACTTCATGGCGATTCCCTATTATGCATGGGCGCATCGCGGCGAAGGCGAGATGACGGTGTGGCTGGCGCGCCATCCGAACGCGGCGCGCGTGCCGCCCCGACCCACCCTCGCCGCACGGAGCCGCCCAAGCGCCTCATACATGAACCCATCCGATACGCTTGCGGCCCTGAATGACCAGGTCGAACCGAAGAACTCCAACGACCATTCCATTCCGCGCTTTACCTGGTGGGACCGTAAGGGTACTTCGGAATGGGTGCAGTACGATTTGGCTGAAGAAACGGAAGTCGCAGCGGTGGAAGTCTATTGGTTCGATGACACCGGGCAGGGCCAGTGCCGCGTGCCGAAGTCCTGGCGTGTGCTCCATAAAGAAGCAAACATCTGGAAACCCGTGAACGCGAAGGGCGATTATCCCTGCGAAAGAGACCGATTCAACAGGGCCGAATTCGCGCCGGTGCGCACCGGCGCGCTGCGCCTGCAGGTTCAACTGCAACCGGAATTCTCCGGCGGCATCCTCGAATGGCGCATTCCGGAGTAATGTATGTTGTTCACGTTTCAGCATGCCAAAGAACCGAGGATGACTGAAAAAGTCGGCACGCTGAAGCGTGCACAACGTGCGAGGTTCATTCAATGAAAAAGTTGATTATTGTTTTGCTGCTGGCGTGCATGTGTACGCCGGCCGTCGCTCAACTGAATGCAGGCGTGGCGCGAATCAGCATCACGCCATTGGAAGTCGGTATGACGACGCCGTTGGGCGGCTATGGCGCGCGCGCCGGCAAACCCGCCGAAGGAATTCACGACACAATCTACGCCAAGGCGCTGGTCTTTGAGCGCGGCGGCGAGAAATCGGCGCTGGTCGCGCTGGACGTGTGCGGGCTGCCCATAGGTCTTGTCGAAGATAGCGTGGCAAAGGCCGGGATTGACGGGCTGACGCTGGACCGGGTGATGATGGCGGCGAGCCACACGCACGCAGGGCTGGAGGGTTTCGCGCTGGACCGCCGCAACATCGCAAATAATCCGCATATCGGCATCTTTTCGGAAGAACTGCTGCAATTCGTGACCGAACGGTTGGCACAGTGCCTGCGCGAGGCCGACAGTGCGTTGCAGCCGGTGCGCGCCGGCGCGGGACAAGTCCGATTGCCCGATATGAACCGCAACCGCCGCAACGCCGCGTGTGTGGACGAAGATTTGACGGTGCTGCGTCTGGACCTCGCCGACGGCGCGCCGTATGTGGCGCTGGTGAACTACACCGCGCACGGCACCATCATGACCGAGCGCGAGATGCTGGTATCCGGCGGCTGGGCGGGCGTCATGCAGCGGACCGTCGAGGCGTTGACGGGACCGGGCGTGACGTGCCTGTTCGTCAATGGCGCGCTGGGAGACATATCGCCAAAAGGCGCGCAGGGGGGAAGCCGCTGGGAGATGGCAGAATACTATGGCCGGCGCGTGGGCATCCATGCCGCGCGGCTGTGGGACGGCGTGAAGACGGCGGATGTGGATCGTTTTACAGTCCGGTCGGAATGGCTGGACCTGCCGACGCCCCGACCGGCGCCGGATTTTGTCAAAATTGCCGGGAGCGAATACCACGTCACCCAGGAACAACTGGAGATGCTGTTGCCGGTAATGTTTCCCAGCCGCGCGCCGCTTTATGCCCTTCGCGTCAATGATTTCCAGATGATCACCTTCCCCGGCGAACCCATCTGCGAAATCGGCGGCGCGATCAAGGAGGTCATGCGCGGCGCGGGCGTCGCGTATCCCTGTGTCGCCAGCCTCACCACCGACAGTATCGGTTATATTCTCACCCCCGAGGAATACCGCCGCAGCGGCTACGAGGTGACCGCTTCCTTCTACGGCGAGACGCTCGGAACGCTGATGCAGGAAAAGGCAATTGCGCTGGCAACACAGTAGGCCATCCTGCGCGCAATCCGCAGACCGGCAACGACGGACCGGATTCACCGACCGGTGTTTTGATAGCGGCCGGCGGCGCGCTTGAGGGCGGTGCGGAGTTCGTCGCGAAGGTTTTTCGGCTCCAGCAGTTCGGCTTCCGGCCCGAAACTCATGATCCAGGAAATGGTTTCTGGACGGCTTGTGGTCGTAAAAGTCAGCACGATGCTGCCGTCCTTGCGGCGGCGAATGCGCTGGTCGCGGCTCCAGGTGCGCTCGCTGACGTAGGTGGCGACCTCGGGGGAGAAGACCGCTTTGACCTGAAACGGTTCATTGAACTGAAATCCGAAAAAACTCGAATCGGTATCGCTTGTCGCCAAATCCGGGGAAAACGTCTGCGGCAGCGGTTTCAACACGCGAATGCGGTGGATGGCGAGGTTGATGGGTTTGGGATGATCGGGGCGGCCCTTCTTGTCAAGCACCCAGCATTTCACATAGAGCGCCTCGCGGAAAGCCACAATCTTCAACGGCGCAATGCGAAAAATCTTTTCCGGTTCCTGAATTTTCGAACGGTATCCCACCTGGCAGACCTGTCGGCGCTGCATGGCCGTTTGGATCGTGTCCAGATGCCGTTGAAACGGCGTGTAGTCTATGGCCCCTTTTGTTTGCACTTCCGCGTACGAATTCAGCGGTTGCATATCCTCGCCGCGTTCCGCAAGCAGCACCGTTGCCGCGCCGATGGTGTGCCGAATCTCTTCCTGTAACGGTGCGGGAAGAAGATGCCGGACGATGTCGCGGCACAGCAGGAGGTGACGGATGGATTCAATGTCCAGGCTCACCACCCTCATCCGCTGCTGTGGTTTCACCTGGTAGCGGCGCTCGCCGTGATCAATCCAACTCTCCAGTTCCACGCCGGGCAACAGCGCGATCTGCCCCATCATGCGGAGCACCGTCTGCCGCGAGCATTGCAGTATTTCCGCCAGGCGGCCCAGCGTATACGCGCGGTTTCCCGAACAGAGCAGGATGTAGCAGTTCAACAGGCGCAGTCCGGGCGTAAGATACGGATTTCTGCTCCTCTCCATGGCCAATCTCCCTCCCAAAAAGGCCCCAACATTTTCCGGGAAATGGAAAGCCTAAGGGGTACCTTTATAGGCGCTTGGGTTCATATTTTGCAAACAGCGATGGAAGCAACAATCATTCAGGAAAAATCATTTTAATGAGCGGCATGTATAAAGCAAAGAATGGAGAACAATATCTGACAATATCAACTATGATATCCACCAAGGTCCTTGAGAAACGGGCGTGCGTCCAAAACAGGGAAGACCGATTGGCATCATGATCGTGATGCGCGCGCCGACTGGCTCCGATCGTCCGGGGACGCATCTCTGGTGAGACAGGGGAAATTAAGGGAACAGTCAGGACAGGAAGGATCCCAGGTGTTGTGGCCGGCCTTCTGACCAAGCCACAACACAAAATCGTCGTTGCGAGCAAAGCGGCGTTCTGGGCCGCCGAGTGAAGCAATCTCAAATAGTCAGCCTTGCCTGACGTATGACAGATTGTCACGCGCTGTGGCGCACCACCTCGCACCGCCCGCAATGACGAACGGATCGGATGGCGTGCCGATTTCAATGAAATGCGCCATCCGGCAGAAGTCCAAGCCGAAGAAAAACGCAGCGGAGAACGAGAAAGACCCATGGGGAGAACGCACACCGTATTTGTCTGTGATCTGCTTCGCAGGGGGATGCCGAATCAGTTCCCGCTCCGGGAACCCGAGTTTTTGGGCGCGGCGGTCACGGTGGCACTTCATGCGATGTATGTGACGGCGATCCCCTGCGTTGTGCAAACCGAAGCCATGTGCCAGATTGTGGGTGAGGCATATTTGGTTGAAGAAGACTTGTTGCTGAATCAATGTTGTCCAAAACGGATTATTAAGAGGATGAAAGACCATGCCCAGGACTCTTGGAAAATCCTGTGGAATCAAGATGATATGGCGGGCTTGTCCTATGCGTAAACCACTCCTTGGGCATTTCTGAGATATCATTGACCCGTGTACCAGGGGTGCCTGTTTTGTTCCCCCTCACCCCACCCCTCTCCCGGAGGGAGAGGGCGTTTATCTTGCCACCTGCGGAATGCCGTTGCTCCCTCTCCCGGAGGGAGAGGGCGTTTATCTTGCCACCTGC
>CALEDJ010000068.1 GCA_937951485.1 uncultured bacterium | reverse complement strand
GTCTCCCGCCCGCGATGACGCGAGAAAATCAGAGGGAAGAAGAGAATGGTGGAGGCGGCGGGAATCGAACCCGCGTCCGGAAGTGCCTCAGCGGGGGATCCTACGTGCGTAGCCTTTCTTTTGTTGATTCGCCGGGCGGGACCGCGTCAGGCGCGCTGTCTCGCTTCGCTAGGGGGAAACCTACTCTGCCGGATGTTCCCTCGGCCGTTCCGGCGCGAGGCCCGCTGGTCGTCGTCCACGTCCGCTAGCAGGCGGTCACGGGGTGGACGCGCCGCGCGAATCAGGCGGCGAGTGCGAAGTCTTGGTTCGCAGTTAACTTGTTCCCGGATGATTAACGAGGCCAACCGGGGTCCTCGGCACGCATCCCACGCCTCATCCACCCCCGTCGAAACCATGTCGCCCCCACAGTGCCGGGCGGACGACGCCGGGCCGGGACGTCATGCCCTCAGGGATGACGAAGACGTCTTTTCTCATTATGCCACAGAATCGTGTCCTTTGCAAGATATCACAATACAACAATACAGGGGACAGGCGCGAATGTCGCTGACTTAAGGCGCAAGTACCTTTATGCAAGGAAACATGCCATCGCAGCAAATATGTAAGAACACCCTTAAGTTAGCGCCAGTCGTGACTGTCCGCTATTTCTTGTAATCGGAAAAGATCAGGGCCGAGAGGGCCATGCCAATATTCGGCACCCAGTGTCAACGTGTTTGCCCGGGGGTATATCAGAGATTGGGATCGCGGGCGGGTGATTTTTCATGCGGAAGGGGTATGCCAAGGGGCATAGCGCGGCGTTGCGTGTTTCTCGGAAGGACCGAGAATGGCCACAAGAAGCGTCATATCTGCTTCTGCAAACGCCGCGGTGAGTTCGGCGACTGCAGGGTAGTATGGCAGGGAGGCGTTTTCCACGATGCGACGTGTCAGCGAGCCAACCCATGGCAGGATATGAGCGGCCAGGAAGTCCCGCTGCATCTCGCACGCCCGGCGATGCAACCGTTCGTCATGCGCCTTCCAAAATTGTTGTTGTTTTTCACACAACCACGCCATAAATCCAAGTTCGATGGCGATGTGATCCGGAAGTTCCCTGCAGGTTTTGTCCATTTCGACCGCTGCCAGGGCATACCATTTCTTGACGTCTACGGACGGTGGGCCCATCAACAGCCCTGCGGGTTTGCCGTCATCTTTCCGGTTTTCGCAATACACGGATTCGTATGGCGCAACATAACGGTTGCCAGGCACTTTGAAAAGGGCCATAAAATCCTTTTTAATTTCTGCGGTCACGGCGGGAATGGTGGAAAAAGAGCGCATCCAGTCCCTGAATGCCACGCCGGCATCCAATCCGAAGAGCGCGGGCAGTGCGTCCTCCTGATCCCATTGCTCCAGGCGGGCCAGGTCGTCGTCGGTCGGGGCATAGCGATATGCCGCACTCAGAAATTCATATAAGCGCGCGCGCGCCGGCGTCATTTCCGCGAGGGCATCGGCATGCAGCATTTCGGTGTTTCCTGGGCGCATATTCACATCAGTATGAAATTGATGTTGGGATGTGTGAAGGCGCGGTTCACGAAACCTTCCGGGACGGGTCCGGACGCCTCGCCGAAATCGGGGACGAACTGAATGGCGCCCGTGATACAGGCCGTTGCACAGGCCGGCAGCAATCCTTGTTCCAATCGGTGGACACACATGGTGCATTTGCCTGCCTTGTTTGTATCGGTGTCAATTTTCGGCGCTTCATAGGGACATACGGCCGCGCAGTAACGGCAACCGATACATTTGTCCTGATCGATCAGCACCACACCGTCTTTATCCCGTTTTGAAATGGCGTTTTCCGGGCATGCCTTCAGGCAGGCCGGTTCCTTGCAGTGGTTGCAAGCGAGGGAAAGGAATTCGCGCTTCACATGAGGAAAGCCGCCTGTTTCGCGTGCCATGACCCAGCGCCAGTCGGTGCGCAGCGGTGTGTTGTTTTCCGCCTTACAGGCGACATAACACGAACGGCAGCCAATGCAGCGTTTTTCGTTGAAAATCCAGCCTGCCTGTGGCATTCATGATTCCTCCGAACGTATTTATGCCTTGACAACTTCGACCGGTGTGTCGAAGAAAGAAGCGCTTCCGCCGATTTTGTCCTGCAGTGTGACATTTCCCAGCACCGGGTCACGCAGCAACAACGGATTCACAGTGATCCCCCTGCCACGGGTTTCATCGTAGGTGGTTTTCACCCCATTGACAACATGGGGACGTGAGGACATTTCCCAGTGGCCAAAATGGTGGGATACCGCCACGACGCCCGGACACAAGGTTTCGGTGACCTTGGCCAGCGCGGCCACTCCTATCGGGGATTCAGGTGATTTCAGGATGACAAAATCGCCCGTGGAAATGCCACGCGCCGCCGCATCGATCCTGTTGATTTCCACGAAATTTTCCGGTTGTATTGACATGAGCCACGGGTACCGGCAGGTATGCATCTGGGTGTGCCATCCCATTTTATAGGTGACCAGATGAAGGGGGTATTCCTCGGTGCTCACGGAAATGCTGCGCCCGGCGACATCGGCAATGGGTTCATACTTCGGCAGCCCGTCCCAATACTCGCCTGTGATGGAGTCACGGGTTTGGGCGAGGTATTCCGAGAAGAAGTAGAGGCGGTTCTGAAAGCGATGCCGCAACGCGTCGCCCTCGTACGCCCTGTCATAGGCTTCAAAACGGCCGCCGCGCGCCAACACGTAATTGATGTCGTAGCCGGCGCCGTCTTTTGCCACATTCTCGATCAATTGCCCCCAATATTCCCAGGCATTGCGCAAGTTTTCAGGCCAGCCCATCGTCCGCGCCAAGCCGATGAGGATATCCTCCAAGGTCTTCGTATTGGGCAGCACAGGTGTGTAATCGCCCGTTTCCGCATCCACATGCCCTACCACCGGCTGCCGGACGCCGCTGATCTTCGTTACCAGGGTGGGCGCGACAGATACGACGGTCCACCGCTCCAGGTATGTGGTGTCGGGAAGGACATAATCACACCACGCCGTGGCCTCCCCCATTGCGATGTCAATGCCGACGAGCAGTTCAATGTTGCTCTCGTCTTTGACAAGGTCTTCCCATACTTTCTTCGCAGCGGGCGTGGAATAGGGGAAACCATTCCAATACAGAATCAGCGCCTTGCAGGGATAGGGGTATTGTTCGAGAAGACTGGGAAGCACTTCCTGGTAATTGTAATGCAGGGCAAGGGGGAACCAGGGGCGTTGGGCGGGATAACCGTGCCGTGAAAACTCGCTGCTGTCCTCATATTTCGCCTTGACGCGCGTAATCTGAACGCCTGAGGCCGAAACGCCCCCCGGCACAGCGCCGGGATCGGGAAACGGAAGCCCTGCGCCGCTTGTGCGGTACCCGCCGCCGCCAAAACTCAATCCGCCTTTCCAGTTGAAATTTCCGGCAAGCAGGTTCAGTGAAAGTATGGCGCGCGCGGTATAGGTTCCGTTGGTGTGCTGCACCGATCCCCGGTACATGCTGACAACACCGCGCCTTCCCGCCGCAACCAATTCCTGCGCCAGTGTGCGAATGATGGCGGCATCTACCCCGCACAACGCCGCATATTCGCTCACGGTGTGTTCGCGCACCCGCTCGACATACAATTCAAAGGCCGTCTTGCACGTGTGGCCATTGATTACAATGGTTCCGGGCAACAGTTCGGCAGTATCTGCCTCATTATGTTTGCATGCCCGCCCATTGGACCAGACCACAAAGTCTGCATCCGTGCCGTTCGCTATTCCCGCTTCGTCTCCGCGCAGAAACTTGCGGGGGCGCCCACCAACCATTTTCACCAGCAGTGTGGCATCGGAAAAACTCAATTCTCCGGTGGGATTGGCGGCATCGGCATGGGGGCGTTGCAGGAATGCTTCGTTGTACCAGCGGTTATCCACGATTTCACGCGCAATGCCCAGCGCGAGTGCGGCGTCAACCCCCGGCTTGATCGGAATCCAATGGGCCTTTGAGGCCATGATATTGCATATCGGGTCGACAACGTACACTTTGGCGCCGCGTTCAATCATGTCAATGTATTTACGCGCAAGGGGCACAAAAGGGAAATTCGCCTGGCAGAAGTCGGTTCCGAACGCCAGCAGGAAATCGGTATGGGCGAGGTCCGGCTTGGTATGGTCCTTCGTGCTTGAGGCGATGCCGTAGCCTGTCGTCAGTTCATGTCCGACATGGTGACTTGTTTCGCAAATGCTGGTGTGATCGTGGCGAGCATTGACGGTTCCAAAGACCTTTTTCCAGAAGCGATCAGTGAACGAGTTCTGCTGGTTCCTGCCACCCGAAAAGACCACCTGGTTGGCGCGCACACCCAATTCAGGCGCGCTGGGATCCAGCAGCGTGTCGAAATCACGGTACTGGTGCAATTTTTGACCAATTTCCCGGAAGGCCTGTTCCCAGGATATGGTTTCCCATTGTCCCGAACCGCGCGGCCCAACGCGTTTGAGCGGCTCCTTGATACGGTAGGGATCATAGAGCGTCTGCATCCCCGCGCCGCCTTTTGCGCAAATTCGTGCCGGTATGAAACGCGCTTGTTCCGGCGGGGTGTCATACGGCAGATGAGGCTCCCGGTTGCAGGGATGGTAGGGGTTCCCGTCTATCTTCACCAACACGCCGTCAACGATCTTGCAGCGGATACCACACCGTCCATGACAGCCTTGGCATACGCTGTACTTGATTTCAACGCGAGGATCGGTTTCGACCAGCACCGGATCGCCAAAATGCGCGGCCCGGGCCGCATGCTCCTGGAACAACGCGCCAGAGAGCGCGCTTCCTGCAACCAGTCCTGCCGTAGCGCGGAGGAATGATCGGCGCGACATGGGCGACTCCAGCCACATCGAAGCAAGTTTGTCCATGCCTGACATTCTTTTGTCTCGCGGTTCCATTTTTATTCTCCAGCAAACACATATTGCGCTATTTTCGGAAAGGGGCAAAATGGAGCGTAATTACAAACCTGAGGCATAAAATCGCAGTTTTTCCGGCGCAGCAGGACCATGACAACTGCTGGTGGCGCATCGGCCGGCATTTCGTGCAAATACGCTGCCTTTCAACCATTGCGTTGTCCGGTCCACCATATCAACGCCGGCAACGTGACAGCGGTGGCACAGCGTGTTTCCGGCACCCAGGACGGTTCTCATTACCGTCTGACTCACAGCGGCATGCAAGGCGGGCAAATCGCTGTGAGCAGAGATTTCATTCTGTTTTGTCCCATGACATTTAATACAGTCATTATCATAAGAGGGGGAATTGGGATCGTGTACTTTTGCCCAAGCCAGATCTATATATTTTGGGGGTAGTTCAACTTTATGGACTTCTTCGCCCTCTCCTTCGCCCTCTCCCTCACCTTCACCCTCGCCTTCTCCCTCACCTTCGCCCTCGCCTTCTCCCTCACCTTCACCCTCGCCTTCACCCTCGCCCTCGCCTTCGCCTTCGCCTCCACTAGGCGCAATCACCTGAACGCTCGCATAGCCGGCCGCCCGAGTTCGGACGCTCTGGGCTTTGACGATCGCCGCGCCTTCTTTCAGGGCTGTGGCCATGCCATTTTGATCAACCGTAACCACGGATGAAGGCTTTGCAGACCAGACAAAAACAGTGTCTCCGGCAAGGCTGCTTGTCGCGTGAAATGCCAGTGTCTGCCCGATTTCAAGCGTAACGGCGGGAGGGTCAACAGTCACTACCGGCGGCGGATGATGGAATGGACACCCCGTCGTCATCGTGATCAGAAGAAGACAACAGACAAGCAACGCCGATACCCTCACAACATGCGCCATGATGCACACCTCTTGAAATTAATGCGGGCGTTCCCTACACAAATGACTCAGTCATCAGCAGATGTACCGCCTTGAATCCAAGGTCTTCCGGACGTGAATAAGTGTATCGTGCAATCTGAACCTTGTCATCAGGAGAAAACACGGATTGCGGATCAGGAAAAACCACGGAATGACGAATGCCGTCAAAGGCAATGAGTTCAAAGAGGCATTTCTGAAATGCGCTTTTTCATCCTCTGCGAGGACTGCTCCTATCGGAACAGGCGTTCACGGATACTCAGGGCATTGGGTGTCAGGGGATTGTGCTGATTTCGCAACAATGAGGCACAGCCCCGTCTTGTCTGTCTGCGATGGAAGCGCCCGAGGCAGTCTCAGTTCTACTCTGGTTTCCCGTCGCCCTCGGAGGGCGCTGACTGTTCCCGTGAACGGTTACGTGGCATGGCCGTCCGGGCCTTGATCTTTACCTGTCACGCCCGACAAACCCATGCGCAGTTCTTGCTGTCTCTGCTGCCTCTGCTGTTCCCGCTGAGCGCTTGCAACAGGCCCATGTGCCTCCGTGTCTTCCCTTTGTTGTGATGGCTTGCGCTTTGAGGGTGTCTGAAAACGAAGAAAACCACCTGCCGATTGTTTCCCCGTTGCGTGACATGGTGCGCAACGCCCGCTATCACGGTGCGTGCTATTCTTGGCATGACGTCCTCGTAGCGCAACGCACAGGAGAAATCAATGAAAACAGGCGACTGCCCCCTGTTTAGTCTCCTATTTATACCTGTTTATATATCCCCGGTTTCGATGGTGTCGGTGGCGCGGATGGCGAGTGCGGCGACGGCCATGATGAGCGCGGCGAATCGGGGGTCGTGGGTGAAGCCCTGTTTGAAACGGTGGTAGATTTGCTGGGCGATGACGGCGAGTTTGAAGAGGCCGAAGGCGAAGTAGAAGACGAGATTGTCAATTCTGCGGCCGGTGAGCGCGGCGTAGCGTTCGGCGAGTTCGAGGCGGGTCATGGCGCCGGGTTCGCGGGTGAGAAAGCAGGGGACCATGCCGATGTCGGGGTCTTTGGGTTCGAGCCAGTAACTGAATGCGACGCCGAGGTCCATGAGCGGGTCGCCGATGCTGCACATCTCCCAGTCGAGCACGCCGATGATGCGGGTCAGGTCGTTCGGATCGAGCACGAGGTTGTCGAATTTGAAATCGTTGTGGATGAGCACGGCCCCGGCGTCGGGCGGGCAATGGTCTCGGAGCCAGGCGGCGGTTTCGTTCATCGCGGGGATGTCGTCGGTCTCCGAACCGCGATAGCGGTCAATCCATCCGGTGACGTTGCGTTCGACGAAGGACCCTTCGCGCCTGAGGTCGGCCAGCCCGGCGGCGGCGTAGTCGAGGGCGTGGAGTTCGGCCAGATGCCGGATAAAGGATTCGCAGCAGGCGCGGACCGTCTCCGCCGGCATGGCAAAATCGGCGGGGCGTTTCCCGCGCAGGATGATCCCGCGCAGGCGCTCCATGATGTAGAACTGCGCGCCGATGAGGCCGGGATCGTCGCAGAAGGCGAGGGGTTTGGGCGCGGCGGGGTAGATGGGGTGCAGCGCGGAGAGCACGCGATATTCGCGGGCCATGTCGTGCGCCGCTTTCACCTTGCTGCCGACGGGCGGCCGCCGCAGGACATATTCGGCGTCGCCCCGGCGGACCAGGTAGGTCAGGTTGGAATAACCGCTGGGAAACTGCGCGATTTCGATGGGGGCGTCCGGTCCCGGCACCGCATCGCGCAGAAATGCGGCGAGTTTTGCCGGATCGAGTTCCTCGCCCACGCGGACCGGCCCTGGCGCATCCAGCCAGTCACGCACGGGATACGTCCTCGTAGCGGCGCAGGATGCGTCTGGCCGCCGAGATTTTGTGCACCTCGTCCGCGCCGTCGTAGATGCGCCCGGCGCGCTCCGTGCGAAAGAAGAGGGCGAGCGGGGTGTAGTCCGAGACGCCGAGTCCGCCGTAGACCTGGATGGCGCGGTCGAGCACGCGCATCATCGTGTTCGCCACGGTGAACTTGATCAGCGAGATGTTGTCGCGGGCGGCCTTCGGGCCGACGTGGTCAATGGTCCACGCGGCGTGGAGGACCATCAGGCGCGCCGCGTCAATTTCCGCGCGGCTTTCCGCGACCCAGCCCTGCACGAACTGGCGGCTCGCCAGCGGGCGGTCCGGCGCCACCTGCCGTTTCACCGCGTATTCACACATCAGGTCGAAGGCGCGCTCGCAGATGCCGATCCACCGCATGCAGTGGTGGATGCGCCCAGGGCCGAGGCGTTCCTGCGCGATGAGGAATCCCGCGCCCTCCGGGCCGAGCAGGTTGCGCTGCGGCACGCGGCAATTCTCGAAGGTCAACTCGCCGTGGCTGGCCCAGCCCTCGCCGCGATGTCCCATGAACGGGGTGATTGCGGAGACTGTCACTCCGGGCGTGTCCATCGGTACGATGATCTGGCTGGCGCGAAAATGCGCCGGGGCGTTGGGGTCGGTCACCGCCATCACAATGGCAAAGGCCGCGCCGTCCGCGCCCGTCGCCCACCATTTTCGCCCGTTGATGACGTAATCATCGCCGTCTTTCACGGCGGTCGTGCCCATCCAGACGGGATTCGACCCCGGATGTTCCGGCTCCGTCATGCCGAAGCAACTGCGGATTTCCCCAGCCAGCAGGGGCTTGAGGTATTTATCTTTTTGTTCGTCTGTGCCGTATTGGATCAGGATTTCCATGTTGCCCGCGTCGGGCGCCTGGCAGTTGAACACATAGTGGCCGATGGGCGTGCGGCCGAGTTCCGCGCTGACCAGGCCGTGATCCAGCACACTCAGACCCAAGCCGCCGTATTCCTTTGGAATCTGCGGGATGGACAGCCCCAGTTCCCGCGCTTTCGCGCGTTTGGCGTCCAGCACGGGCAGCATCTGCCCGAAACCTTTTTGCAGATAGACCGACTCCAGCGGAATCAACTCATCTTGGACAAATTCCC
Source organism: uncultured bacterium (assembly GCA_937951485.1). Lineage (GTDB taxonomy): Bacteria > Hydrogenedentota > Hydrogenedentia > Hydrogenedentales > CAILVY01 > CALEDJ01. The sequence continues at coordinate 65,807 of CALEDJ010000068.1, read as the reverse complement.
GCACCCGGTCCAGCAGTTCCTGCGTTGCTTGTGGTATAGAAAAATCCATGGCATAACCCTCTTGGTCCATTGCGAAAAGAATATTGCGGCCATGACCGCTGATCATCGGCAAGACAATACCGCATCCGCCGCCGCCGCGCAACAAAAACGACATTTCGTTTTTGCTTCTCTTGTCGCCCACTCCGTACACTGCTGACGCGATAATGCGGACGTTGCGCAGCGTTGCGTTCGTGCATCGCGGAAAGGCGACATCGTGACCGGCAAGGGTTCATGCAAAACACGGATCATCCTGGTGATGCTATTCATTCTTTCGTCGGTGTTTTCGGCGAATGCGCAGCGTGTGCTGGCGATCACCAACGCGATGACGGCGACGCGCGAGGCCGCCCGTCTCCACTTGGTGGGGATAGACATGCAGACGGGGGAGGTTGTTCCGGCGGCTGGCGGCCTGCCCGGGCGCACGCCGCTGGGGGTGCCGGTCCTTGCCCCCGATGGCGGCGGGGTGGCCCTCAGCGCGGGCGCGCCCTGGGCAGGGGGGGAACTCGATGCATGGACCGAAACCACCTGGCTCTCCGCTTTTCGCACGACGCCCCTGGAGATCGCGCCCGGAGCGCGGCACTGCGCGGAACCCGGCTGGCGGGAATGGGCGGCGTGCGGCATCTCGGACCCGGAAGGCAAGGCGGAATGGATACTGATACTGGGCATCAGCGATTCCCCCATTTCCGGCGTGCTGCGGGGAAAGGCGGAAGCAATTCCATGGAATGCAGATGATCTGTCTTTTTCAGCAGCGACGGTACGGTGGGAATTGCCTTGCGCGCCGGTATGCGCCGTGCCGCTGCCCGAAATCGTTGCGGCCGCGGTCCTCTGTCATGGCCCTGCTGCATCGGAACCCGTTCTGGTCGCCCTTGACCTCGCCTCGGGCGGATGGCTGGGCGAAGCCTTTGTACTGGAAAGCGCGGAAGACGATGTTGACATGCGCCCGGCGGCCATGACGCTTTCCCGCGATTCAGCCACATTGTTCGTCTTATTGTCCGGTTTTTCCATGAACCAAGGCGGAACTGAGGCGATTTCCCGGTTGCATGTGCTTGATCCGATGACACTGAAGCCGCGCTGCGCGCCGGTGCAACTGCCGGGAAGCGCGAACATCGGCGACACGAACGCGCTGCTTCCGGCCGGTGCCGGCGGGTGTTGGGCGGTCACCCGTGTTCCGGGCACCGATTTCGCCTACCTCACCGACGTGGACATCGCAGCCGGGGCGTCCTCGGCCCCCGAAGCCGTCAAGCGAACACAACATATTCTGAGCGGAGTCGCCGACCGCTTGTTGGCGGCATCATCGCCTGACGGCGTGGACGTCGCAGCGGCTTTTGGCAAACGCCTGGAAATATGGCGCAGCGGGGAGCGCGACGCCATACAGGCTGCCTATGACGATCCCTTGTATGCGTTGGCATGGACCCCGGAGGGCCTGTTCCTGGGCGAGGCGGGCAGGTTGCATCTTGTGGACGAAAGCACCGGCTGTCCGTTGCGGACAGTTCAGTTGCGCAGCGGGTGGGTGCGGTCGGTGTTGGTCATGCCACCGGAATGGACCCTTTCGGCGGCGCACCCCTGGGAAACACCCCGCCTTGACCTCCTGCCGATCATCACATTTCACGGGCAGGCGGCGGGGCGGGAATTGCGGGTCCTGCCCATTCGCGCCCATCATGCGGAACGCTTTTCCTGGCGCATCGCCTACAATGAAGAGGCGATGCCGTGGCTGCGGGCGCACCCGATGTCCGGAACCGGGCCTGATTACGCCTATCTGTTCGTGGACCCCGCGCATTATGACCCCACCTGCCGTGTGGAGGGCTTTCTGGACGTGCTGATGGAGTTGCCCCGGACTATTCCGACGCGCCTGGCGGTGCGCAGCGAAGTCATCGTGCAGGTGATGCCTGGGCGCGGTCTGCCACGCCGTATCCTTTGGATCTGGGCCGATGCCGGCGACCAATCGTTCCGCGACCCGGCGGATTCCCGGCGTTTGCGCGCGCTGGGGGACCTGCTCGCCGCGCCGCCGCATTACTTCGCGCACCGTGAAGTCGTCAGCCCGTTTCAGGAGCCGCTGGACCCTTACGCCATCGTGGTCATTGACGCGGCGGCCGCCGCGCAGGGCGCGATCACCCGTCAGGCTGTGCTCGATTATGTGGCGCAAGGGGGCGCGCTGCTCTTTCTGGGCGCGCATCTGGAGGACAACACCCATCGCGAACTCGCGCAATGGCTGCGGCCCATCGGCATCCGCATCAACACGGGGATGCGCGTGGACGGACACTATGCCGTGGCAGGCGACCCGCAAATGACCCGGCATTGGAAGGACTTTCGGGTCACCGGGGGCTGCGCTATCTACGCGGAAAAAGGCTTCGCGCTGGAACCGGGCGGCGTCGAGGGCATCGGCGCGGTATTCCTCGCGCGCAACTACGGTATGGGACGCATTGCGCTGATTGCCGCGCCCACGCCGTTGGAAAGCGCCGCCCTGGAACGGGAGGACGAACGCCGCTTCGCCTCGGAATTGTTCCGGTGGCTGGGCCGCGCTGCCCTGGAAATCGAAGACATGGACGGCGACGGCCTGCCCGACAGCCTCGAAGACATCAACAACAACGGCATTGCAGACCCCGGCGAGACAGATTACCGCAATCCCGACACGGACAGCGACGGCATTCCCGACGGCATGGAAGACGGCAACAGGAATGGCCGGGTTGATGACGGCGAGACGGACCCGCGCAATCCCGATTCCGACGGCGACGGCATCTGGGACGGTGCGGACGGCACCCCCGCGCCGGCCATCGGGACACCGTTCCTGATCAGCGCCACGCCGAGCGTGCCCGCCGAAGGCGGCCATTTAATCACCATTACCGGCGGCAATCTGACGCCCGACAGCGTGTTCCTGTTCGGCGAAAAAAGGGTTCCCGCCTTTCAGGTCGCGGATGGCGTCACCGCCTGGGTGATCGCGCCGGATTTCGGCGGCAACGACGGCGGTGAGGTTCCATTGCGCGTGCAAACCGCCGGCGGCGCATTGCACGGACAACTGCCCGGCGGCTATCGCTATGCGCCGAGGTCCCGGATACACCTTTCCCTGGAAGCGACGCATCTGCCCGACTTTCAAGACCCGGCGGATTTGGCGGTCGCCGCGCTTCGCTTTGAGACCCCTGCGTATCTCTCGCTGGATGGTGTGATCGCAATCTTGCGCGCCGTCGGCGAGGCCGACATTATCTTCGAAGATGTGGAACCAGGGCAGGGCGCCCTTGCGGCGCATCGCCGCGTGGCGCATCGCATTCTGCCCGATGGTTCGCTTTTCGTCACCCTGGAATCGGGAAGGAGAATTCGCGAGGAGAAGGGCGAATGGGCGCGCATTTCCTGGCGACCTGCCCCGGGCGCCCCAAGGCCCCTGTCGCTCCGCATCGAATTCGCCGCTGCGCGCGCCGTCACCCGTCAGGATGCGATCCTGAACATCACGACCACGCCGCTGGTCATCGTCGAAGGGCGGGTGACGACGGCCTCTCCGAGGCGCGGGCCTGATAGAACAGAGAGCCGATGAGTGTTGTTTCAGGAAGAAAGAGAGAACGAAAAGAACACAAAGGACTAATAAAGGAAACGGCCGACGCCGAATATAAGCGTCTAAACTGAATCTTTATCTTGTGTCCTTTTTGTCCTTGCTGTCTTTCGGATCAAACCCGACGCACCCGCCACCTACGCCCCGCTTCCCAAATCAATCGTGGCAATCGAGTACGTGAAATCGCTGTGCAGGGAGCGGCTGCGGTCCAGACGGCGGTTGGGTTCAGGGATCATGTGTGCGGGGCGCGGCCTGAGTTCCGGCAATTCCGGCAACCCGTAGGACATCTCGCGCACGTCGAAGACAAGCGGCGTGCCGGGTTCCACCTCCAGCCGGAGGTCGGCCCCTTCGCGGGGGAGAATCTCGAAACTGGCATCCCACTGTCGGTCCGAACCGCGCAGTTCATGGCCGAGAATTTCCGCGCGGTGCACTTTGGCGTCGGATGCCACGCGCAGCCACAGGCGTTGTGCGTCGCGGGGCGAGTTGAGACGGCAGTCAAGAATTCGCCGTCCACTCTCGACGCGATCCTCGATGACTTCCAGGATGGGCCTGGAAAACGGCGGCATCGGCGCGGGCGCCATGAAGTATTCGTGACGATCCCGGCCCACAAATTCCGGGAGGCGCTGCCGCGCCGTTCCCTGGGGGATGTACAGCGAGGTCCATTCATCGAGTTCCCGGTCGCCGCTCAGCCAGTACGCCTCTTCCTTGTCGAAGTCAACACCATAGGCGAGGCAGTGGATGCGCGGACTCGAAGGGCTGGGCAGGGTGCGGATATATCCCACAATGATCAAGGCAATGCCTGCGATGGCGAGCGCGCCGGCCGTCTTGAGCAAACCTGCCCGGGAAACGAGGGATATCTGCGGCGCGACCAACGCGCACAGCAGCAGGGCAATCGGCGCAAGCATGAATGTTGCGAGCACGGTCAGGGTGTATGCCGACATGACCAGTAACGGCGCGATGACTATCAACGCCGGAATCACGAAGACGACCGACCACGCGACCGCTTTGTCCGAAGGCTGACGGTCCCCGGCGAGCGCCAGCAGCACGGCCAATCCCACGCTGCCGAACAATAGCGGAATCATGGCCAGATGCGCGCCACCCGGCGCCCACTTCTGGAGTCCGTACAACGCCAAGGCCCACCAGAGCACGCCGCCCGCCAGAAACTCCTGCGGGCGTACCCAACCCCGTAACAGCCCCACCATCGCCGCCAAAGCGCCAATCGCCATCAGGTTGAATCCAAACGCATAGACGTTGTTCTGATACAGGGCGGTTTCGTAAAGGCGCAGATAGAACAAGTAACTGACCAATCCGATAATGGACGAAGAAACGAGGGCGACAACCAACACATACAGGAAACCCAGCGCCGTCCCGCCAGGGGAAAGCCTTCTGGTGGCAAAACCGAATCCCAGTACAATCGCCGCCACGGCGAATGAAATCAGCGCAAGCGGTCCTCCCCAGGACAACGGATAGACGATCATGTGGTTGCCGATCGTGTTGAAATAGGTTGCATCCGGCGCATAGCAGTCGTCCAGCGGGATATTGCCGAAATGACGCGCCAGTCCGAGCACATAATTGCCATGGTGTTGCAGGCTGGCCAGGCTCACATTCTCCGGATTGTCCAGCATGGTGTGGTAATGATCGAAGTTGTTGATGTAGGCGACGTTCAAGCCGGCGACATGATGCTTGTAGTGGTCAAAATCGCTGTTGAAAGGCATGCGCCGGTAGAAATCGTACATGATGGAGTTGGCGCGCGCGCCCGCGCCGGAACGCGCCATCTCCCGCACGACAAAGCCGTTGTTGGGCGAGGTTTCAAACATCAGCGCGGGACCGGAGGTGCCCCGTGTCTCCAGGCCGAGCATGACGCCGACTTCCTGAAACCAGGGATGATCGCGGAAGGCTTTTGCGCCGCCCATGTTGAACTCTTCCTGGTCTGCAAAAACGAAAATCACGTCGTTTTTCAGGGGCGGCCCGGCCTTCAACGCCCGCGCCGCCTCCAGCATCGCGGCAATGCCGGAAAAGTCGTCTGCCGCGCCGGGTCCCCAGGGCACCGAGTCAAAATGCGCGTCCACCGCGAATGCCTTGGTCGGGTCTGTGCCCCGGATGCGGCCCAACACCGCGCGCCACCGCGATACCGACCGCTCGCCCGTCCGCACGTACCGCAGCACCAATTCGTTTTCCACGCCCAACCGTTCAAGTTCTTCCTGGATGTACCGGCAGGCGCGGTCATTGTTCAGGGAACCGGCGGGCTGCGGTTCCGTGCAATTCGCCGCGATATGGCGGTGCGCACGTTCCGCGGAAAAGACATCGGGCGGCGCTGTGGCCGGGACGGGCCTTGGCGCCAACGACATCCAATACGCGGACAGAACGGCCGCGACAGCCGCCAGCAGGGGAATCGCCTTGAACCAATTCTTTTTCCCGCACAAGTTCATGATATCCTCCCTCGTCGTTTTTGCTGAGACTGGAAACACCTCTGCTGCGGCAGGCCCTATACCCTTTCGGAAATTGCGCAATCTGTTTTTAGACCCAGCCCGGCCCGGACTTGTTTCATTGAATCTCTCCGGAATCCGCTTTTCCCGACATTTGTTTCTTGATTGCAGCGAAACAGCGCCAGGCGCGGCTTTGTCGGCGATTGTGGCGCAACGGATAATTTGATAAGATTCAGGAGCGAGAAAGGCGTTTTGTGGCGGGGCGCGCCATTCCGGTACACCGATTTCCCGCCGCCAAGACTGGACGGAATTGTCCGGTATGGATGCGCCTCACAGGAGCCTTCAATGGATGATCCCCTGATTATTGCGGGCCGGTCTTTTCGGTCGCGTTTAATGGTTGGCACAGGCAAATTTCCGTCAGCGGCGGCGCTGCGAGCGGCGTTGGACGCATCCGAGGCGGAGATCGTGACGGTGGCCCTGCGCCGGGTGGATTTGTCGCGCCCGGAAGAGGAGGGCATACTGTCCGCGATTGATCCCAAACGGCATTTGATCCTGCCAAACACGAGCGGCGCGCGCACGGCCGAGGAAGCGGTGCGCCTGGCGCGCCTGGCGCGCGCGGCGGGATTGGATCCGTGGGTGAAACTGGAACTGACGCCGGAACCGCGCTATCTGCTGCCCGACCCGGTAGAGACGCTCAAAGCGGCTGAGATGCTCGTGCGCGAGGGCTTCATCGTGCTGCCGTACATACAGGCCGACCCGGTGCTGGCGAAGCGCCTGGAAGAAGCGGGCACGGCCACGGTGATGCCGCTCGGTGCGCCCATCGGCAGCAATCGCGGCGTGCGCACCCGCGACATGATCCGCATCATCATCGAGCAGTCAAATGTGCCTGTGGTGGTGGACGCGGGGCTGGGCGCGCCCTCGCATGCGGCGGAGTCCATGGAATTGGGTGCGGACGCGGTGCTGGTCAACACAGCGCTGGCGGATGCGGCCGACCACGCGGGCATGGCGCGCGCCTTTGCACAGGCGGTCGAGGCCGGGCGCATGGCCTATCTGGCCGGTCTGGGGCCGCAACGCGATACCGCTGAAGCGTCCTCGCCGCTGACGGGATTCCTCTTCGATCCGCCCGTAGAAAAAGAGGCGACGCCGTGAGTTTTCTGCCGATGATGGAAGCGTGGCCGCGGCCCCGCGTCGAAGCGCTCTATGCCGGCATCACGCCGGAAGAGGTGGACGCGGCGCTTTACCGCGAGCGCCGGTCCCTGCGTGATTTGGCGGTGCTGCTTTCGCCCGTCGCCAGGACCCGGCTGGAAGACATGGCTCGCGAAGCGCATCAACTTACCCGGCGGCATTTCGGGCGAACCGTGAGCCTCTACGCGCCGCTGTACATTTCCAACCTCTGCGCGGCGGACTGCCTGTACTGCGGCTTTGCTGCGCATTCCGGCAGCAGGGAAAAGCGCACCACACTTACCCCCGAACAAATCCGCCGTGAATGCGCGGCGTTGCAGGCGATGGGATACCAGAGCGTGCTGCTGCTCACCGGCGACGCACCCCGCGCCGTGCCGCTGAACCACATCGCCGACGCCGTCGGCATCGCCCGTGAGTTTTTTCCATCGGTTGCGGTCGAAATCTATGCGCTGGACACGGCCGGCTACCGGACGCTTTGCAATCGCGGCCTGGAAGGGGTCACGCTCTATATGGAAACCTATGACCGTGAAACTTACGCCAGGGTGCACCAAGGCGGCGACAAAACGAACTACGATTTCCGGCTTGACGCCATTGAACGCGCGGGTGAAGCCGGAGCAAGACGGCTGAGCATCGGCGCGCTGCTTGGCCTTTTCGACTGGCGCATTGACGTCCTGTGGCTGGCGATGCACGCGCGCTGGCTCCAGAAACAGTGCTGGCGCAGCGCCCTGTCCATCTCATTTCCGCGCCTGAGGCACACGCCCCCGCGTTTCATCATCCCCTGTCCCGTCAGCGACACCGACCTCGTCCAGATCATGCTCGGCCTGCGTCTCTTTCTGCCGGAAGTCGGCTTCAATCTCAGCACGCGCGAAACCCCGGCGTTCCGCGACAGACTCATCCCTCTCGGCATAACCGCCATGAGCGCCGGTTCCTCCACCCGCCCCGGCGGCTACGCCACCCATCGCGCCGGCTTCACCGGCCATTCGCGGCCCGGCGCGCCCGTCCTCGAACAATTCGAGATTGACGACCGCCGATCGCCCGCCGAGGTCGTCGCCGCTATCCGCCGCGCCGGCTACGATCCCGTCTGGAAAGACTTCGACCGCGCTTTTGACAATAATTGACCTCGAAAGAAAAGACAGGCCTGTTGCGGGGAAGCCGAAAGCACGGAAGAGGGAACTATTCCTTCATTTTCAAGAAGCGCTGCGGCCAAAATGCTTGGCGAGGTATGCCCTCACCAGGTTGGCGGCTTCCTCCTTGCATTTGCCGCAGACGGTGCTGATCTTGGTGCGCTCCTGCAAGTCCAGGAAGGTGCGCGCGCCCTCGACCACGGCTTCCTCGATCTCCCGGTCGGTGACGTGCATGCACTCACACACCAGCCGCGCTTCCTCGCGCTCGATGCGGTCTTCCATGCCGTGGCGCGCGTAGTAGTCGTTGATGGCGGCGCGGAGCGCCTTATCGCCCAGCACGGAGCAATGGTACTTGTGCTCGGGCAACTGGCCGAGCGCCTCCCCGATTTGCGCGGGAGTGATATGGTACGCCTCTTCCAGCGTCATGCCCTTGACCATTTCCGAGAGGACCGAAGTGCTGGCGATGGCGCTGGCGCAGCCGTAGGTCTTCCATTTGCAGTCGGTGATGACGCCCTTTTCTTTGTCAACCTGAATCACCACCAGCATCTCGTCGCCGCACTGGATATTACCCACCACGCCGCGCCCGTCTTCCTGGTAATCCTCGTCGCGAAGAACGTTGCGCGGGTTCATGAAATGGTCTTTAACTTTGTCGGTATAAGCCCAGGATTGATGCGCAGCCATGCCTATTTCCTCGCGTATGCCGTTGACATATCTCGGATTTTCGTGATCACTTTCGGGAGTCTTTCCAACACATAGTCAATATCGTCTGCGGTGGTGTCGCGCCCCATGCTCATGCGGATGGAGGCGTGGGCGTGCTCGATGGGGATACCGATGGCCATCAGCACGTGCGAAGGCTCCAACGAACCGGAAGCACAGGCAGACCCTGTGGAGACCGCGATGCCCTCCAGATCGAGGTAGAGCAGAATGCTTTCGCCTTCCGCGCCCGGGAAAGAAACGTTCAAGGTGCCGGGCAGGCTGTTGTCGGGATCACCATTGAAATGCACATCGCGGATGCGGTCCTCGATGCCTTGCCGCAAGGCCGCTTTAAGGGCGCGCAACCGCACGGCCTCTTCCGCCATCTCCACCGCGCGCATTGCCACCGCTTTGCCCAGTGCGTGAATGCCGATGGTGTTTTCCGTACCGGCGCGCCGGCCCTTTTCCTGGTGGCCGCCGCGGATCAGCGGGCAAAACGGCACGCCGCGTCGAATATACAACGCGCCGATGCCTTTGGGGCCGTAAATCTTGTGTCCCGACAAGGTGAGGAAATCCACATCCAGGTCTTTCACGTTTACCGGGATTTTGCCCACAGCCTGCACCGCATCGGTATGAAAAAGCGTGCCATGCTTGTGGGCGATGTCTGCAGCGCGGCGCACATCCTGGATAGTGCCCAGTTCATTATTCGCCATCATCACCGACACCACGCCCGTGTGCTCGGTGACCAGCGATTCCAGGTGTTCCAGGTCCACCCGGCCCAGATGGTCCACCCGCGCAAAAGAGACCTGATTGCCCCTGTCAGCGAGACAGCGCGCTGTCTCCTGCACGCAGGGATGCTCAATCGCGGTCGTAACGATGGCGCGGCCTCCCTGATGCTCGCAGGAACAATGGCGCACCGGGCAGCCAAGAATGGAGAGCACCGTATTGTTGCCCTCGGAACCGCTGCCCACAAAGACAATCTCGTCCGGAAGCGCGCCGATGAACGCGGCCACCTGCTCCCGCGCGCGCTCCACCATCTGCCGCGCCGCACGCCCGAACCCATGCAGGCTCGACGGATTGCCAAAGCAATCCATCGCCTCCTGCATGGCCTGCTTCACTTCCGGGTGCAGCGGCGTAGTGGCATTGTGATCAAGATACACATATCGTGGATTCACTGACATCTGCTCCTTCGTGGAATCGGGCGGCTTTTCACCGCAACCACACCTCAGTCCGACACAACCCGGTAGTGTAACAGATTATTCCGGTCACGCTACAGTTTCTTGCAGTGGCGAAAGCGGAGAATGCACCCCGAAAGGACGGAAAGGACAAAAACGACTCGAGGGGCGAAAAGGACAGCACGTAACGACAGGGACGAAAAGGACAACAAGGATAACGGCAGGGCAAAGACAACAATCCCGACAAACTCAAACAACCGTAGCGAAGTAGATGCAGATCGGCGCCGCTATTTCTTTGTGCGCGGCGTCCCCTTTCCGTCTCTTTGTCCTTTTTGTCCTTTCTGTTTTTTGCCGTGCATCGCTGCGTGGTGCTCCTGGAGAGCGAGGATTTCCATGGCCCCCTGCTGCATGGCGCGGATGGCCTGGACGGCGGCCCGCGCGGCGGCCAGGGTGGTCATGATGGGGATGCCGCGTTCGAGCGCGGTGCGGCGGATGTCGCGTTCATCAGCCTTGGCGGCGCTGCCGAGCGGCGTGTTGATGATCCAGTCAATATAGCCGTTGATGATACAGTCCACGATGTTGGGGCGGCCCTGCCCGACCTTGAAGACCTCGGCAACCTCCAGCCCTTGTGCGCGCAACGCGGCGGCGGTGCCCCGGGTGGCGATGAGACTGAAACCCAATTCGTGAAGTTCCTGTCCCAGAGTGCCCATGATACGTTTGTCGCGGTGGTTGAGGCTGATGAAAATGGTGCCTTTCAGCGGCACGCTGTTTCCTGCGGCGATCTGGCTCTTGGCGAAGGCCAGGCCCATGTTCTGGTCAATACCCATGACCTCGCCGGTACTGCGCATTTCCGGTCCCAGCAGGATGTCCACGCCGGGGAATTTGATGAACGGCAGGACGACCTCCTTGGCGGAGGTGTAGGCGGGTCGGGGGTCCTCCGTGAAGCCGAGTTCCTTCAGGGTTTTTCCGGCCATCACGCGGGCGGCGAGTTTGGCCAGGGGCGCGCCGATGGCCTTGCTGACAAAGGGGATGGTGCGCGAGGCGCGCGGGTTGACTTCCAGCAGGAAAATTTCATTTTCGCGCACGGCGTACTGAATATTCATCAAGCCGACGACATTCAATTCGCGCGCGAGCGCGCGGGTCTGTTCCTTGATGCGTGCGATAATATCCGCTTTCAGGTCGTAAGGCGGCAGGATGCAGGCGCTGTCGCCGGAGTGTACGCCGGCCTCCTCGATATGCTGCATGATCCCGGCGACGACGACCGTTTCGCCGTCGGCGATGGCGTCCACGTCAATCTCGATGGCGTTTTCCAGGAACTTGTCTATCAGGATGGGATGTTCCGGGGAGGCTTCGACCGCGAATCTCATGTAGCGCTCCAGCGATTCCCGGTCATAGACGATTTCCATGGCGCGTCCGCCGAGCACGAAGGAAGGCCGCACGACTACGGGATAACCTATCCGATGGGCGATGGCGGCGGCTTCCTCAAATGATGTGGCGGTGTCATTGGCGGGCTGGAGCAGGTCCAGTCTTTCCACCACTTCGCGGAAGCGCTTGCGGTCCTCGGCACGGTCAATGCTGTCGGGCGAAGTGCCGATGATGGGCGCGCCGGCCGCCTCGAGTTGCTTGGCGAGGTTGAGCGGGGTCTGGCCGCCGAACTGCACAATGACGCCCCGTGGCTTGACGTGGTCAACGATGTTCATTACATCCTCGAACGTGACCGGCTCGAAAAACAGCCGGTCCGATGTGTCATAGTCCGTCGAGACTGTCTCCGGATTGCAGTTGACCATGATGGTCTCGAAGCCGTCGTCCTTCAGCGCCATGGCGGCGTGCACGCAGCAGTAGTCGAATTCGATGCCCTGGCCGATGCGGTTTGGCCCGCCGCCGAGGATGACGATGCGCGGCTTTCTGGCCGGCATAACCTCGTCTTCCTCCTCATACGAGGAATAGTAGTAGGGGGTGTAGGCCTCAAATTCAGCGGCGCAGGTGTCCACCAGCCGGTATGCCGGGGTCACGCCGTGCTTCTTGCGCAGGGTGCGCACTTCCAGCGGGGTCGTGCCCCAAAGCAGGGCGAGTTGGTAATCGGAGAAGCCCAGGCGCTTGGCGCGCAGAAGCGTGTCGCGCCGGTCGGGGTCCTCCCCGCGCAGCGCCGCTTCCTCCTCGACAATCTCGCGCATCTGCCGCAGGAACCACCGGTCTATGGCGGTGGCCTCGAAAATCTGATCCACCGTGGCACCCAGTCGCAGCGCCTGCGCGATCTGGAGGATGCGGTCGGGATTCGGCGTGCGGATGGCGCGCAGCAGCGCCTCCTTTTCCGCCTCGGACTCCGGAGCGTCGGTGAGCGCCTTGTGACGGCCGTCGCCGCCGAAGCCGTGCCGGCCGATCTCCAGCCCGCGAATGGCCTTCTGCAGCGATTCCTTAAATGTGCGGCCGATGCTCATGGTCTCCCCGACGCTTTTCATCTGGACCGTGAGCAACGGTTCCGCACCGGGGAATTTTTCAAAGGCCCAGCGTGGGATTTTCGTCACCACGTAGTCAATGGTTGGCTCGAAGGACGCCGGGGTAACCTTGGTGATGTCGTTGGGGATCTCGTTGAGCGCGTAGCCGACCGCGAGTTTCGCGGCGATCTTGGCGATGGGGAAGCCGGTGGCCTTGGAAGCGAGCGCAGAACTGCGGGAGACGCGCGGGTTCATCTCGATCACCACCATGCGGCCCGTGTCGGGATGGACCGCGAACTGGACGTTCGATCCGCCGGTGTCCACGCCGATCTCCCGCATGATCGCGATCGCGGCGTCGCGCATCGCCTGGTATTCCTTGTCCGTCAATGTTTGCGCCGGCGCGACGGTGATGCTGTCGCCGGTGTGCACGCCCATCGGGTCCACGTTTTCGATGGAGCAGATGATGACGACGTTGTCATGGAGATCGCGCATGACCTCCAGTTCAAATTCCTTCCATCCGATGACGGACTCCTCGATCAGCACTTCGTGGATGGGGCTGGCGTCCAAGCCGTGCCGGACCGCCGCCTCGAATTCGTCTTTGTTATACGACACCCCGGCCCCGGTGCCGCCAAGGGTGAAAGCCGGGCGGATCACCGCGGCGTAGTTGACTTCCGCGCCGAAATCCATCGCTTCGGCCGTCGCGTGCACCACTTTGCTGCGCGGCACATCCAGTCCGCACCGCAGCATCGCCTCTTTGAACAGTCCCCGGTCTTCGGCCTTTTTGATGGCGGGCAGTTTTGCGCCGATCAATTCGCAGCCGTAACGGTCGAGAATGCCCTTTTCCGCCAGGGCGACGGCGAGGTTCAGGCCGGTCTGTCCGCCCACGGTGGGCAGCAGGGCGTCGGGCCGTTCGCGTTCAATCACCCGCTCCAGAAACTCAACCGTCAACGGCTCGATGTACACGCGGTCCGCCGTTTCCGGGTCTGTCATGATGGTGGCGGGATTGCTGTTGACAAGGACGACGCTGTAGCCTTCCTCGCGCAACGCCTTGCAGGCCTGCGTGCCGGAATAGTCGAATTCGCACGCCTGGCCGATGACGATCGGCCCCGAGCCGATCAGCAGAATCCGTTTGATGTCCGTTCGTTTTGGCATGGCTGTCCTGTTGTTGGCAAGAATTCAGACCACAAAGGCCGTCAGCGGGAGATTTCCAGAATCTCCAGACGCAATTCACCCGCAGGCACCACCGCCACCGCCACCTCGCCCACCGATTTCCCCAGGATTGCCCTCCCGACCGGCGACTGCACGGAAATCTTCCCGGCGGCGGTGTCCGATTCCACGGGACTCACCAGCGTATAGGTCATCTCCCGCTGGGTCTTCACGTTGCGTACGCGCACCGTCGCGCCGAGATAGGCTTTGCTCGCGTCAATCTCCTGGTCTTCAATCACGGCTGCGCGGGTGATTTTGTCTTCCAGATCCTTGATCCGTGCGTGGATCAGCGCCTGCTCCTCCTTCGCGGAGTGGTATTCCGCGTTCTCGCTGAGGTCGCCCAGCGATCGTGCGTGCTTGATGGCTTTGGCGACAGCCAGGCGGCGCGTGTTCAGCGCCTTCAACTCATCCTTCAACTTCTCCAGTCCATCGCGCGATATGTAGAGTTTTTCCATCTTGCATGTTTCCGTGGATGTCTGGGGATTTTTCGACGGCCGCGGGCCGCCCACCGGCCGGTTTATGCGCTTCGCGGCGCGGCACACGCGCAACTATAGCAGATTCCCCCCGTCAGTGAAAAATCCCGCATGGGGCATCGGGTTTGACCGTTCCGTGTTTTGCCTTTATAATCGCCGCCTGTTCGCGAACGGGTTCTGGGGTGACGCGAATATGTCACGATATATTGTAAGAGACGGCTGGGCGACGCGCTTTGGCTTGATTATGGCCATGGCGGGCAATGCCGTGGGATTGGGCAATTTCCTGCGTTTCCCTGGTCAGGCCGCGCCGTATGGCGGCGCGTTCATGATCCCCTATTTTGCGGCCCTGTTGTTGATTGGTCTGCCGCTGATGTGGATGGAATGGACGATTGGGCGGCATGGCGGAGGCTTCGGTCACGGGACGACGCCGGGCATGCTGCATCGCCTCTGGCCGCACTGGATTTCCAAATACATCGGCATCTTCGGCATTCTGCTGCCGGCGATGGTGGGGGTCTATTATGTGTATATCGAATCGTGGGCGCTGGGCTACGCCTGGCAGACGCTGACGGGTGAATACTGGAACAAGCACACTTACGAAGAAATGAAGAGCGTCTTCGGCGCATACACCGGCACCGCCGACGCCGGTCTGTTTTCCTTCAGCCCCCAGTCCTACATCTTCTTCCTCATTGCATTCGGCGTTAATGTGTTTGTCTTTTCGCGCGGCATCTCGCGCGGCATCGAAATCGTCGCAAAGTACTGCATGCCCGCGCTCATGGTGTTGGGGATTATCCTCACCGTGCGCGTTTTGACGCTGCCGTCCTTCGGCGAGGGCAGGAACATCAGCGATGGTCTCGCGCAAATCTGGCGGGTGGACGACTGGAGCAGACTCGCCAGGCCCGATATCTGGATTGCGGCGGCGGGACAAATCTTTTTCAGTCTCAGCGTCGGTCTGGGCATGGTGCATACCTACGCGAGTTATTTACGCAAAAAGGAGGACATCACGCTGAGCGGCCTGAGCGCCTGCTCCATGAACGAGTTCGTTGAAGTGGTGCTCGGCGGCACTATCGCCATCCCGGCGGCGGTGATCTTTTTCGGGGTGACGCAAACCCAGGCGATTGTGCAGACGGACGGCGGCTTCGCCATTGGTTTTTTTGCAATGCCCGTGATTTTTCAGCAGATGCCTGCGGGCCAGTTCTTTGGTTTTTTATGGTTTATCCTGCTTTTTCTCGCAGGCCTCACTTCCAGCATGGCCATGTTCACGCCGTTGCTGGTGTTTCTTGAGGATGAACTGCAGATATCGCGGCGCCTCGGCGTCAAGATTGTCGGCATCGGTGTATTTGTGCTGATGCAGCCCGTGATTCTGTTCTATCATCACAAGGTGCTGGATGAGATTGACTACTGGATGGGCACTTTCGGGCTGGTGCTGTTCGTGGCGATGGAGTCGGTGATCTTCGCCTGGATTTTCGGCCTTGACAAGGGGTGGAAGGAAATGCACGAAGGCGCCGATCTCCAGGTGCCGCGCGTCTTTTATTACATCATGAAATTCGTCACGCCGGTCTTTGCCATTGCGATGCTGGTGTGGTTCGCTTATGACGGATTGCTGGACAAAATCCGGATGGTCGGCATCGCCGCCGAGCACAGGCCCTATCTCTGGCTGGCGCGGGGAATGATCCTGATCATGGCGGGCTTTCTGGTCTGGGGCGTATGGTTTGCGTGGCGGACGCATCCCAAGTTCTTCGAGGGGGTGGAACGCGACGAGGAGACCCTCTCATGACGCCGCTGTCCTGGGGAATCATGCTGACGGCGTGGGGCGTCATCATTGCCGTCAATCTGTTCTGTGTCGCCGCCATCATTGCGAAGAAACGGCGGAACGACGGTTCCTGAGCGAACCGGTCGCTGTCGTGCTCACGGCGGACTGAGCGCCGATTGCATGCGCGTCTGCAGCGCCCGGATTTCCTCCTGATACGCCGCGGCGACCATTGCCCGCAATGCCGTGAGGTCCGGTTGCAGCAGTTGCTTGCGCGCAAGCCGCACGGCATCCGGCGCAAAACCGGCCCCGCTCAGCACCTGGGCATTCGCGGTGATTTCCTGTTTCAATTCCTGCATCCGATAGCGGATGTTGTTCAATCCCCGGATGCGTTGTTGATTTTCGAGCGGGAACTCTTCGCTTACCGCGGCATAGGCTTGCTCCGCTTCGCGCAGCAACGCGATAGCCTGCGCATAGCGGCCATACATGGCTTCCTGCTCCGCGCGCGTTTCGAGGTCGCCAGCGCGGCGCACCGCTTCGCGGTCGGCTGCCTGCCGGCTGTCACGGGCGACGATCATCGCTTCAACCAGCATGTAATCCCGTTCCGCCGTGGGGTGCAGCGGGTCGGCATTGCGCGCCTTGTCAAAGGCGTCCAGGGCGGTTTCGAGTTGCCTTTTCTCCAGGGCCTCATGTCCGCGACGCACGTTGAACTCGGCGATTTTCTCTATGACGTCGCGGCGTTCGGGCGCCGCGCGGCGCACCGCCTCATACTCCTCCATGGCGCGATCATGGAAACCCGCTTCGTAGAGCATGTCCCCGATGCGCACGCGCATATCCGGGGTGAACGGCGTCAAGGCGGCCAGACGGGTCGCCGCCGCCTGTATTTCATCCTCGTTTCTGCGGGTGATGTAGAAATCAAACGCACCGAGGACATAGCGCTGCAATTGCCCATCCGACACATCGCCGAGGGGAACGGCGCCGGTAAGAATGCCGCGCCAGATATCCGCCACCGCACGGACGGAGCGCGTAATGTCCTCCGGCAGCGCCATGTTGGCAATTTCGCTGAAGCCCGCGCCCATCTGATAACCTCGCGCGATTGCATCATTATTGGCGCCGGCCTCCATTATCACGGCATCGAGATAGGCGCGCGGGTCCGTGAATGCGCGGCGAGTCGGTCGCAACGACACCCCTTGGATGCGTTGATCCACATCATTGTAATACGTTTCCTGGTAGGCGGGATTCGTATTGCGCATGGGCGCGGTGGCGACGGCGATCATTTTTCCCAGCATGCCGAGCCGGTAGGCGAAATAGGCGTCCACCCGCTCACCACGCACCCGTCGCAGCAGGCGCATTTCGCTCTCGATTGCGCCCGCCGGGTTGCCCCGGAATCCCGGATGTTCTTCTTCCAGCAACTCGATGGGCGTCATGGCCCCCGCCCGCAGATCGCGCTCCAGGCGGGTCAGGGGAATGTTGCCATCCTTGGACAGCATGTAGAGCGCATTTGTCACAACGGAAATCTGCGTTCTCGGCCCCCATGCCTCCGCCGTCAGACACCAGGCCAGCGCCGCCGCCGGAAGCAGCGCCCAGATATAGGCTTTTTTCACATTCATATTCATAATCCGACTGCCTCCTGCGCCGTACGCGCTGTGGCGGCTTGCGCCGCGCCGCGAGCATCAGTACCGGCCGTCTGTCGGAGTTGCGCGACCAGCAATTCTATTTCTGCGCGGCGCCCCTGCACATCATCGTCCCCGGCCAGTTCAAGGTAACGCTCCAACTCGCGCAACCCTTCCGTCATCATGCCCCGGCCCACCAGTATCAGGCCGTTTTCCAGGTGGGCGGCCGGATATTGCGGGTCGGCCTGAAGCGCGTTGCGGAAGGCCTGCTGCGCTTCATTGATATTGTTTTCGAGCAGGTGGATGCGCCCCTGGACGGTGTACATGCGCGCCGTGGCCGCGCCCAGTTGGGCCGCCCGGCGTGTTGCATCCAGTGCGCGCTGCAGATTGCCCTGACTGAGGAAAATCAACGCCATCTGAACGGAAGCCTCACCGGCATAAGGACTTCCCGCCGTTACGATACGGTCATATTCCGCCAGCGCTTCGGTGTCCAGGTTGCTCTGTTGCAGACACAGCGCATAGAAAAACGCGCCATTGCTCGAAGGATCCTCTCTGGCGTCTCGAAAGAAGGGCAGGGCGCCTGCGAAATCCCCTTCCTGCATGCGGATCAGTCCCATGCGCGCGCGAATCGCCGGCGCTGCGTGGGCGCCTGATTGCAGGGCGCTTTCAAGCAGGGCAATCTGCTCGGCAGTGGTTGCGTCATCCCGGGGCAACAGGCCCAGAACCGCCACGGCGTCGGCGTCTCCGGGATGGTTCTGAAGCGCCGCGCGGATTTCCCGCTCCGCGCCTTCAAAATCGCCCTGCATGGCCAGCGCAATGCCCAGATCACGCCGCGCCTGGGCGTGATTGGGGTCCGCCTCCAGGATTTTCCCAAGGGTCTCGGCCTGTCCGGCGTAGTCGCCGCCGGCGCCGAGCGTCAGCGCCAACAAATACAGTGTTTGCGCGTTTACCTGCTGGCTTGCCGCCTGTTCCCGCAACAACGCCGTCAATCGAGCGCGTCCTTCTTCGCCCGGCAGGCGCGCCGCCGCGGCCGCCGCCATTAGCGCCAAGTCCTGGTTTTCCGGCTGAAGACGCGCGGCTTCGCTTAGCGCCTCGGCAGCCTTGCCGTATTGCTGCGCCTGGTAGTGCAGCCTCCCAAGAAGCGCCTGCGCGTCAGCCCGTCTCGGGTTGGCGGCCACATGCCGCTGGAGCACATTGATGGCTTCCAGAACATTGTTGTTCTGGCTCAACCGAATCGCCTCAGACAGCGGATCTTGCGTTACATAATAAGCCGCATACCCCAATGCCGCGACCGCAGCCAACGCCAGCATCGCCCCTATTGCGATTTTCGCCCAAGGCCGCCTTGGGGCGCGGCGCTCCCGCGTCTGTTCCTCGGAAATACGCTGCCCGGTAAGCAGATTGGTGCCGCAGCGCACACAGATAATGTCGCCTTCCTGGACGGAACTCCTGCAATTCGGGCACTGATGCGCCGGAAGACCGCGCGCCTTTCCCTCGCGCGGCGCTTTGAGCCGCGCCGGGCCGCCGCAGTGGAGACAGTTTTCCAGTTTGGGGTCCGTCAGTTTTCCACAATGCGGGCAATTCATCATCGCAGCCACGAGTGTTCACCCTATCTTTCGCCTGTGCCGGAAACACCCTGCCGCTAACTCTCATGCGGCGGCAGTTCCATTCCACATGCAATGCAGGCGGTCGCCTTCAACAGGTTGCGTCTGCCACATTTTGGACATTTCTTAAAAAATAAGGACGGCACGCTTATCGCTGTGATGAACGCGATGATACCCACCATCACTATTAAATACAACGTCTGTGAAGACACGTTTCATGACTCCGGACCCTGCCCGGCAGGGGCTTCGCCGCAATGACGCCGCCATTATACCCGAAAAACGATATCTATGAATAATGGCGCTTTGCTCAGAAGGTCGGGCGAACGTCATGCCCCCACGTGAAGGCCCTCGGATATAATCACGGCAATGCGTTCAACGGCGTCCATATCGTTTGGCGAAATCGGGGATTTCAGCGTTGCCCTTGTTGATGCCGGTCTTCTTGTTTCCTGCCGCTGTCCGTCGCCGTTCCTTGCGCCGTTGCACTCGCATGGGGCGGTAACGCCACACCAACCCTATAATAAGCAGTGCGGCCACAATTTCCATATAGAACACCCAGCCGGGCTGATACTCCTCCTGTTGCCAGAATTCCAGCAGCGGCGTCCCCCAGTCCGGAGCGTCAATGGGCCTGCCGTCTTCGCGAAGGGCTTTCATGGAAGAGTTTTCGGCAAACCACCGCGTCAGTCCCACCAACGCCCACATTACCAGATGCATGAATCCCAGATATACGGCGATTTCCAGCGTGTAAAAGACAAGCGGGCCGGACCAACGCCTGGTCAGATACAGGACAGGCAGGAGCGCCGCCACCCCGATGAGGTAATAAAGATAATACTCACTTAAGTGCGCCGCCACCGCATCCATCGGAATATTCTCCTGTCGTGTTCCATATGGAGTGTATCACAGCCGGAGCGTTGCCGCCACTCCAGGAAGGCATTTGTGAAATGGGCGTTCCGGACCTCAGTTCCATCTGAAATCCCGGATACTTCGTGTTCTTATGCGCAGAGACAATTTATTTCGCAGATGCCACGTCGGGGGACAAAAACGCCAAGAAGTTCCGTTTTCTGGCGCGAAGTCCGCCGCTGTCTTCTGGCGCCCTCGGTGCCGGGCGGTTTACGCCGGGCTGTAGCGCCGAATCGTCGGGCCGATGTAAATCTGGCGTGGCCGCTGAATCTTTGTATCCGGGTCGGCGCGCATTTCGAGCCAGTGGGCGATCCAACCGGGCATGCGCCCAATCGCGAAGAGCACGGTGAACATTTCCTTGGGAATGCCCAAGGCGCGATACAGAATACCGCTGTAGAAATCAATGTTCGGATAGAGTTTCCTCTCGATGAAGAATTCGTCCTTGAGCGCCACCTGTTCCAGATTCTTGGCAATGTCCAGCAGCGGATCATGGATTCCCATTTCCGTCAAAACGCGATCGAGAACGGAACGCAACAGCGTGGCGCGCGGATCGAAGTTCTTGTATACGCGGTGGCCGAAGCCCATTAAGCGGAACTTGGACTTCTTATCCTTGGCCATCTCCACGTACTTTTTGTAATTGCCGCCGTCGGCGTGAATCTGGGCGAGCATGTTGAGGACGGCCTCGTTGGCCCCGCCGTGAAGTTTTCCCCAGAGCGCGTTGATGCCGGAGGATATGGAGGCGTAGATGTTCGCCTGACTGCTGCCGACCATCCGGACGGTGGAAGTGCTGCAATTCTGCTCGTGGTCCATGTGGAGGATAAGCAGCACATCCAGCGCGTCTTCCATCACCTTGGGCACTTCGTATTCCTCGGCGGGCGTTGCGAACATCATCCGCAGGAAATTTGCGGCATAACTGTGGTCTGTGCGCGGGTAAATGAACGGCTCGCCGATGGACTTTTTGTAGGAAAACGCCGCAATCGTCTTCACCTGCCCCACCAATCGCTTGATATTGAGATCAATGTGATTGGGGTCCTCAGCGTCATAGGGATAGAACGACGACATCGAGGAGACCATGGAGCCCAGAATGTTCATGGGGTGTGCCATGGGATGAAAGTGGTCGAAGAAGTTGATCTGGCTTTCGTGAATAAAACTGTGCCGGGTCAGGGCGCGCCGCCACTCCAGAAACTCTTCCTCATTGGGCAGATGCCCATAGATCAGAAGATACGCCGCAGCGGAAAAGCGCATTTTACCCGCCAAATCCTCGATGGGATAGCCGCGATACCGCAGAATCCCTTTGTCCCCGTCAATGTAGGTGATGGCGCTTTTGCACGAACCTGTGTTCATGTATCCCGGATCATAGGTAATCGCGCCGGTCATATCCCGCAGGCGGCCGATGTCAATCCCGATCTCATTTTCTGTCCCCGTAAACACCGGAAGATCGTATTCTTTTCCATGCAAAATGAGTTTCGCGACCTCCGGCTTCTCTGTTTTCTTTTTCCTCGCCATGAGCATCCTCCTGCAAGCCTGGGTCGGCCTCTCCGGCCGACCCCTTCAATCTGAAACACCTCAAGACACCGGGCAAACCGCTGCTGACGGCAATTCGTTCCCTTCGTGGTCGTTGGCGCAGCACATCTCAGCAGGAGAAAAGTATAGCATAATCCAGTGTTGTCCAAAACAGGTTATCAGGGATGGTGAAAGACCATGCCCAAAACCCTTGGAAAATCCTGTTGAACCAAGATGATGCGGGGGGTATCCCATACGCAAACCTTTCCGTGGGAATTCCTGAGACATCATTGACCCGTGTACCAGGGCGTCCTGTTCTCTTTCCCCTCACCCCACCCCTCTCCCGGAGGGAGAGGGAGCAACAGCATGTCTCAGGTTTGGCCATGTACACCCTCTCCCACTGGGAGAGGGATGGGGTGAGGGGGAAGATTGATATGACAAAAGACTTTTCTCAGAACTCAGAATATTTTGGACAGTACCGAGCATGATCATCCAATATTCATCTCCTTTCGGCTGTTTTACAAAGCCCCGTCCCGCGACGTACAATGCGGCGGGATTGCTTCACAGGGCACGGGGGTATGCAGCGCGGCGGGTCAAGGGATATCCCTTCGTGATAGGAAGTCATGCCTATGATTACCGGTCTGGATCGCTTTTTCGGGGTGCAGCAGGCGGGTTCGACCGTACGCCGGGAACTGATCGGCGGACTGACCACCTTCGCCACGATGAGTTACATCGTTTTTGTGCAGCCGACGGTGCTTGCGATGGCGGGGATGGATTTCGGGGCGGTGCTGGTGGCGACATGCCTCTCGGCGGCGCTGGGCTGCCTCTTCATGGGCCTGATTGCGTGTTATCCTTTCGCGCTTGCGCCGGGCATGGGCGAAAATTTCCTGTTCTCGTTCACCATCTGCCTCGGCATGGGTTTCAGTTGGCAGGCGGGCCTGGCCATTGTCTTCATTTCCGGCGTGCTTTTTGTCTTCATCTCCCTGTTCCGCACCCGCGAAAAAATCCTGGAGGTCTTTCCGGAATGCCTGAAAAACGCCATCGGACCGGCCATCGGGCTGTTTATCGCGTTTGTGGGGCTTCAATGGTCGGGCATTGTCGTGCTGAGTTCGAGCACGATGGTCAAACTGGGCGACTTGCACCACGGCGCGCCGCTCCTGGCCCTGGCGGGGGTGCTCTTCACCGCGGCGCTGATGGCGCGGGGCTTTCGCGGGGCTATCCTGGTGGGCTTGTTGGCCACCATCGCGGCAGGCCTGATCACAGGCGTGCTGCCGTTTCATTTGCAACGCACGCCGCTCTCACTGGCGACGGTGGGCCGCCTGAATTTCGGCGAACTGATTGCGCGGTGGCGGGACGCGCTGGCAGCAATTCTGCTCTTTTTTTTCCTGGACCTCTTCGACACCGTCGGCACGCTGGTGGGCGTGGGTACCCAAGCCGGGTATATCAAGGAAGACGGAAAATTGCCGCGCGCGGAACGCGCGTTTTTCTCCGATGCCCTCGCCACCTGCACCGGCGCGCTTCTCGGCACTTCCACGGTGACCAGTTACATTGAAAGCGCCACGGGCGTTGCGGCGGGTGCCCGCACCGGCTTGGCGGCGGTCGTCACAGCGGCGTGTTTCGTGGCGGCGATTGCGTTGGCCCCGGTGGTGGCCATCGCGGGAACCGACATCGGCCCCGCCTACTACGCAGCGCTGGGCATTGAGGGCGGGTATGTCGGGATGTATCCGGCGGTGGCACCCGCCCTGATTGTGGTGGGCTTTCTCATGCTTGCGCCCCTGCGCAAGGTGAAGTGGGATGATGTGACAGAAAGCCTGCCCGCTTTCTTCACCATTGTGATGATGGTCTTCGGCTACGGCATCACGGAAGGCGTCGCCGCCGGGTGCATCTCCTACGCGGCGATCAAGACCGTCAGCGGCCGCTGGCGCGAGGTCCATCCGATCATGTACATCATCGCGGCGGCCCTTGTCGCGCGCTACGCATTTCTGCAGTAAGGTTCAACAGGAAAGGGCTGCCTCAACATGAAAAACCGGTGGGCGACCTTGCCGGGGCATACGCGCATCGCGTCAATATCCAGCACCGGCTGGTCTATCAGGTCGTCAAAGAAGAGCACATCGTAAAAGTGCTCCGTATGTGGACGCACTACGAGTAAGCCCGCATGTTCATCATGGGATTGCTTCTCTTTGTGTCTTGTCGCTGTATGACGCTGTTTGAGCAGTCTTCTATTTCGCCTTTCCCGGCCAGCATCATCTCCCACGCTGTCTTCCGGTCAACGGCTTGCATTTCCCCCTCCGAGGCTTCTAATCTACCCCTGTCGCTGCGCACCAGCGCAACCGGAAATTGCTGCCCAACCATATAAGGAGAATCACGCCATGACAAGCAGAATCCTGCTATCGGCCATGACCTTCGCATTGTGCACGGGGGCGTGGGCGGACGCCCCGCTGCGCCTGCTATACCTCACCAAGTCGTCGGGCTTTGAACACAGCGTCGTCAAGCGCGACGGCGATCAGCCCGCGCATTCCGAGCGAATCATGGCGGAAATCGCCGAGCGCATCGGTGCGACCATCACCATCACCAAGGACGCCGGATTCGTCAACGCCGAGAATCTGAAGAACTACGATGTGGTCATCTTCTACACCACCGGCGACCTGACGGAACCCGGCACCGACGGCCATCCGCCCATGGGGCCGAACGGCCTGGCGGAACTGCTGGAATGGATCAAGGGGGGCGGCGGATTTGTGGGATACCACAGCGCCAACGACAGTTTTCACTCCAAAGACGGTGTCATCTCGCCGTATGTAGAGATGATAGGCGGCGAGTTCAAGACTCATGGCCAGCAGTTCAAGGGGACCCTGCGGGTTGTCAGCCCCGGGCATCCCGCCATCGCCAATCTCGAGGACGGCTGGTCGCTGCAGGATGAATGGTACATCAGTGAAAACCTGAACACGAAAACCATGCATGTGTTGGCCCTGCTGGACCCCGGCAAGGAACGCCAACGCCAGAAAATGTATGATATGCCAAGTTATCCCATTATCTGGTGCAGCGCCTACGGCGAAGGCCGCGTCCTGTACAACGCCCTCGGCCACCGCGAAGACGTATGGGAAAACCCCAAGTTCCAGCAACTCGTCATTGATAACCTCCTGTGGGCGAGCGGCAAGGGTGACCTGATGGCCG
Organism: uncultured bacterium; assembly: GCA_937951485.1. Taxonomy (GTDB): domain Bacteria; phylum Hydrogenedentota; class Hydrogenedentia; order Hydrogenedentales; family CAILVY01; genus CALEDJ01. The sequence continues at coordinate 40,987 of CALEDJ010000068.1, read as the reverse complement.
ACCCCAATTATGAGGCAGTCGTGCCGAAGACCATCGAGGAACCGCCGACAAAGGAGTAGCCAGTCATGGAAAATGTGCGCATTGGCGTCATTGGTGTGGGGGGGATGGGGTCGGAGCATTGTCGGTATTTAAGCAAAGGGGAGGTGGCGCGGGCGACCCTGACGGCAGTGTGTGATATTGATCCTGATCGCCTGAAACGCTTTGAAGGCGGTCAGATAAAGGTCTTTTCCGACAGCGCCGCGCTGATTCGATCGGGGGAAGTGGATGCTGTCATCATCGCGACCCCGCACTATGACCATACCACCATCGGCATGGACGCCCTGGAACAGGGCCTGCATGTGCTGGTGGAAAAGCCCATTTCGGTGCACAAGGCGGATTGTCAGCGCCTGCTTGCCGCGCACAAGAACCCCAAGCAAATCTTCTCCGTGATGTTCCAGATGCGGACCTATCCGGAGTTCAAAAAGATAAAGCAACTGGTGGATCAGGGTGAACTGGGCTGCATTCAGCGGATCAACTGGGTGATTACGGCATGGTACCGCACCGAGGCCTATTACGCCTCCGGGGGCTGGCGCGCCACCTGGAAAGGCGAAGGCGGCGGCGTGCTGTTGAACCAATGCCCGCACAACCTGGACCTGCTCCAGTGGATTGGCGGCATGCCCGCCCGGGTGCACGCCTTCTGCGGTTTCGGCAAGTATCACGCCATCGAGACAGAAGACGAAGTCACCGCCTATCTTGAATACGAAAACGGCGCAACGGGCGTCTTCATCGCCACCACCGGCGAAGCGCCGGGCACAGACCGCCTTGAAATTGCCGGGGACCGGGGCAACCTGATCTTTGAAGGCGGCAAAATCCGCTTCCAGCGGAACGAAGTGGATGCCCGCACCCACAGCAAGACCGCCACCGACGGTTTCTCCCGACCCGAAACATGGCAGGTGGAAATCCCGGTGCGCGGCACATCGCGCAATCACGTGGACGTCGCCCAGAATTTTGTGGAGGCGATCCTGGACGGCAAACCCCTCGTTGCACCGGCCACGGAAGGGGCCCGGTCCGTCGAATTGGCCAACGCCATGCTCTATTCCGCTTGGACCGGGCAGACCGTTTCATTGCCTTTGGACGGCGCAGCCTACGAGGCCAAACTCAAAGCCATGATCGCGGAATCGAAGTTCGTCAAGGGCGATGTGCGAAGGATTGAGGCGGATATGAGCGCCTCGTTCAGATAGGCCAGAAAGATTTGCAGCAGCGGTTTAACTGTGGTGGCAGGTCTCCTGACCTCGCCACAACAACGAATTGCTTATTCTGAGAAAAACGTAAATTTTGCGATCCGATGGTTCATTCTTGTCAACCATGCTAAAGAATGGCGGCATAACTGCCGATATTAGGGGATAAGGCGTATCACGCTGAAAGGCGGCGCGATGCGCCAGGATGTAACAGGGCACGGGAGGCCGCATTATGGGCGGTGCATTCAGCGCGGGCGGACTGATCTCAGGGCTGGACTCCAATACCATCATCCGGCAGTTGATGGAATTGGAGCGCGCGCCCATCCGCCGCGTGGACAATCGCCTCCGGCTGCTGGAAGACCAGCGAAACGCCATCCGGGGCATTCGCACCCAACTGCTTGCGTTGCGCAACCGCGTGCAGGATTTTCGGCTCAGCAGCGTGTTCTATGCGTTCAAGACGGCCTCCAACGACGAAAAGGTGCTCACCTCCCAGATTTCAGCGCCCAACCCGGTCCTGGGTTCTTTTGAAGTCAATGTGATTCAAATGGCCAGCGCGACGGTGGCCGGGAGCAGCGGCGTCATTGGCGCGGCCATTAATCCGGACAGCCCTTTGACTGGCAGCGGCATGACCATCGGGGTGCAGGCGGGCACATTCAGCATCAATGGCGTCGAATTCACCATTGATCCCGACACGGACAGTCTGAACGATATTCTGGCCGCCATCAACGCCAGCGCCGCAGGGGTCACCGCCACCTATGACGCCGGCACGGACAAGGTGCTCATCGCCAATGCAACACCGGGCGACACCAGCATCATCAATTTCGGCGCGACGAACGATACCAGCAACTTTCTGAGCGCCATCGCCGTCACCGGCGCGACGCAATACACCGACACCAACGGCGCTACCGCCGTAACAAGCACGCGGCACCTCGGCGCGGTGAACGTGGCAACTGAGATGAACGCCGTCAATTTCGCGGGCGGTCCTGTGACTGGCGGGGTCTTTACCATCAACGGAATAGAGATTTCGGTGGACCCCGCGACGGACAGCGTTATGGATGTGATCCAACGAATCAACAGTTCCGATGCCGGCGTCACCGCCAGTTATGACGCCTCGACAGACACCATCCGGGTAGTTTCAAAGACGCTCGGCAGTCGCACCATCAGTTTTGGCCGTGCCGGCGATACGAGCAATTTCCTGTCCATCATGAACCTGGACACAGCGGTCCAGACCGCCGGCAGGGATTCCCAGTTCACCATCAATGGCGGGCCGATGCAGACCCGCAACACCAATGAAGTGGCCGATGCCATCGGCGGCGTCACCCTGAACTTCCTCAGCGTCGGTACGAGCACGGTGACTGTCTCTTCCGATGACGACAAAATCATTGAGGGGGTGCGCGCTTTTATTGAGGAATTCAACACATCGGTCAGCCGCCTGCGTGAACTGACCGCCACCGGCGGCGCGCTGGCCGGCGACGGCGGCCTGCGCAACATAGAAACCTTTCTGCGGCAGAACATCTTCATTCAAATCAGCGGCATTTCCGGCGATTTCCGGAGCCTGGCCGACATCGGCATCACCACCGGCACGGACTTCGATCCCGCCGCTTCGGCGCAACTGCGCCTGGATGAAGACAAATTCCGCGAGGCGCTGCGTACCGGGCGCGCAAACGTGGAAGCACTGTTCACCAATATCGGCGGCAACGGCGTCGCCGACCTCTTCTTCCAGTATCTTGAGGAAGCCACCGGTATCACCGGGTATCTCAACAGCCGCATCCGCACCAACGGGTCCATTGACCAGCAGATTCGGCTATTGAATGATCAGCGCGCGCGTATCGAGGACCGCCTCCAGCAACGTGAAACGCGCCTGCGCCGCCAATTCACGCGGCTCGAACAGATGTCCGCCAGTTTTCAGGCGCAGAACAATTCTCTGGCAAGCCTGTCACAGAACTTCCTGCGTTTCTAATCAGCGGCAACATCGGGAGGAACGACATGTCGGCAATCGCACCGAAACTGGACGCCTACACCAGGGTGGATGTGGAAACGGCATCCCAGGGAAAACTGATTGTCATGCTCTTCAACGGCGCCATCAAGCGCGCCGAAGAAGCCAGGCGGCAGATGGAAAAGGGCAAGACCGAATCCGTCCACAAGAACCTTATCCGCGCCCAGGAAATCATTGCGGAACTCCGCGGCGCGCTCAACATGAACACCGGTGAAATCGCCCAAAACCTCGACCGGCTCTATGAATACTTCCAGCACCTGCTGGTGTCCGCAAACATCCGCAAGGATGTCCGCCCCTTGGACGAATGCATCACGATGATGACCGCCATGCGCGACACCTGGCAGGAGGTTTTTGAGAAACTCGCTCGTGAAACCGCGCCGCATGCACCCACACCGCCAAACCCGCACGGCGCGGCCATGCTCAACCTCCAGGGTTGACCCCGCCCAACCGGTATCGCCTCATCGGCATTGCGAGTTCCCCAGCGGCTTCGGCGGCGATTCAAAAAAGAAAGGAAACGCACTTTCCTGGAAATACAACAATTCTGAATCTACCCGGCCAACCCTGCATCCTCCTCCTTGCGAGCGAAGCGAAGCAATCGCGGACATCATGACCGTCGTGACTTCAGATTACCTTCGCTCAGCGGCGCTGTGCGACGCATCACTGCTAAAGAAAGGGCGACACAGTCTCCGCATTCCGCCTCGTTGTTGGCAGAGGTGAAAAGGCGCAAGCATGGCTTGCGCACTCCCAAGGGGGCTTTCGTTGCCAAACGGCGCCGGATTCCCGCTGGAACCTCAAGGTTGCTTATCATGCGGATGGCGTCATAAACTACCGCCAACCGTTTGATTGGGGCGCCACACAGGAGATTCGGTTATGTACTGTTCTATCCGCGATTGTATGCTTTTCGATACATTTCCCACCCCCATCGAGGGGATACGCCAATTGGGCGTCAATGCCGTTGAAATTGAACTGTCGGCGACCTTTGAAGTGATGCGCATGGATGCGCGGGAGCGGATTCGCCTGGTGACGGATGAGGATGCCGCCGCCTACCGCAAACATCTGAACGGGCTGGATGTGCGGCCGTGCAGTTTTCTGACGGCGCGGGATTTCAGCGCGGGCGACGCGAAAGAGAACGCACGGTGGGTGGCGCGGGCGCTGGAATTGGCCGCGATCCTCGGCATGGACAATATCCGCATTGACTCCTACATGTCGCGCGAGCGCGAACTGAACTTCGAGGATCGGGTGCGCCTTTTTGCGGACGGACTGGGCGCAGCGTTGGAAATGACATCGGGCCTCAGCGTGACGATGGGCATTGAAAACCACGGCTTCCAGGGCAATAACCTCGCGTTTCTGCTGAATGTGTTCCTGAGGGTCGGGTCCGACCGCCTGGGCGTAACGATGGACACCGGGAATTTCTACTGGCGCGGCTATCCGTTGTCCGAGGTGTATGGTATTCTCGCTGTGCTGGCGCCGCATGCGAAGCACACGCACTTGAAAAACATATGCTACCCCGCGGAAATGCGCGAGCAGACACGCGAGGCGGGCTGGGAATACGGGCGTTATGTCTGCCCGCTGGATGAGGGCGATGTGGACCATGCGCGCGTGGCGCGTGTGCTGCACGCGGCGGGATATGCGGGCGACCTGTGCATTGAGGACGAGTCGTTGGGGAAATTCGCCGAAGGCGAAGAACGGATTCGGGTGCTGGAACGGGACGTGGCCCACGTAAATGGCATCATCGCGGCGCTGTCCAAATGACGCCGCACCGACTTTATGCACGCATGGCATCAAGAGGAGCGAACATGGCAGGGCAAGTGTTGAAACGATACGAAAAACTGCGCGGGGAGGCGACTGCGGCGGTGGACGCGCTGTGGCGCAAGGCAAGCGTCCGCATCCAGGTCGGTTCGGCCACCTGCGAACACGCCGCCGGTTCGGAGGCGGTGTGGGAAGAGTTCCGCCGGCACATCGAATCTTCCGGGCGCGGCGACATCCTGCTGCACCGCACGGGCTGTACGGGGCGGTGCAGCCGCGAGCCGATTGTGGGCGTTATCGAGACCGGACGCCTCCCCGTAAAATACCACGAAGTGGATCGCGACGCGGTGCATGAGATTTTCCACAGCCATGTGCTGGGCGGCAAGCCGGTGTCCGAGCGCATGCTCGCTGACCAACTTACGGAACATGCCAATCACCTGATGCTGTGTGATGGATCAGGCTGCGGCGGCGCGGTGCAGGGCGGGGTGCGGGAGGCTTTTCTGCGGGTCATCGCGGAATCCGGAATGAACCCCGAGAAGATACGGGTGATTTCATCGCGGTGCCTGGGATTCTGCGCGACCAATCAGGCCGCCGGCGAGATTACGCAGGCGCTGGTGCTGCCCGAAAACGTGCTCTACACCATCCGGGATGAGAACGATGTGCGCGCCGTGGTGCAGGAACATCTGATGGGCGGCCGGATTGTGGATCGGCTGGTCAATCGTGAACAACCCATGAGCCAGCGGTTTTTTGACCTCTACGGGGATTTGGCTTTCTTCAATCAACAGCACCGCATTGCCTTGCGCAACGCCGGGGTGATTGACCCGGAGAGTCTGCACGAATATGTCCGGTACCGGGGTTTTGAGGCGCTGGCCACGGCGCTGGACCGGAACGACCCGGAATGGGTGGTGAAGATGGTGTCCGAGGCGAGATTGCGCGGGCGCGGCGGCGGCGGCTACCCCACGGGGCTGAAATGGGCGCAGGCGCGCAAGAACAACGAAAAGACGCGCTATATCATCTGCAATGCGGACGAAGGGGATCCGGGCGCGTTCATGGACCGGAGCATGTTGGAGTCCGACCCTTTCAGCGTGGTCGAAGGCCTGATGATTGGCGGCTTCGCCACCGGCGCGCAGCGCGGGTTCTTCTATATTCGCGCGGAGTATCCGCTGGCCATCCGGCGCATCGAACACGCCATCGAAACCTGCCGCGCCAACGGCTTGCTGGGCAGAAACATACTGGGTTCGGGATTTTCATTTGACATTGAGATTCGCCTGGGTGCCGGCGCTTTTGTATGCGGCGAGGAAACCGCGCTGATTCATTCCATCGAGGGCGAGCGCGGCCAGCCGCGTATCCGTCCGCCGTTTCCCACCGAGAGCGGCTTGTGGGGCAAGCCCACGGTAATCAACAACGTCGAAACATTCGCCAGCATAGCGCCAATCCTCAAATACGGCAGCGACTGGTTCAGCCGGGTCGGCACACCGCAGAGCGGCGGCACGAAGGTTTTCGCACTGGCTGGAAAAATCCGCCGCACAGGCCTGGTCGAGGTGCCCATGGGCACTACGCTGCGGCATGTCGTGGAGGAGATTGGCGGCGGCACCGCCAACGGCAAGGCGATCAAGGCGGTGCAGACCGGCGGCCCGGCGGGGGGGTGCATTCCCGCCGGGTTTCTCGATACGCCGGTGGACTATGACACCCTGGCAAAACTGGGTTCCATCATGGGCAGCGGCGGCATGATTGTCCTGGACGAGGACGATTGCATGGTGGATGTCGCCAAGTTCTTCATGGAATTCATTCAGGACGAATCCTGCGGCAAATGCACGCCGTGCCGGGAGGGCACCAAGCGCATGCTGGAAATCCTGGAGCGCATCACCTCCGGCAAGGCCTTGCCGGACGACATCGAGCGCCTGGAACGGCTTGGGCGGCTGGTGAAACGCACGTCGTTGTGCGGGCTGGGCCGGGCCGCGCCCAATCCCATCCTCAGCACGCTGCAATACTACCGCGAAGAGTACGCGGCGCACGTGCATGAAAAGCGCTGTCCCGCGCGTAAGTGCCGCGCTTTGGTTCACTACGAGATTTCTACGGAGAGATGTGTGGGCTGCACCATGTGCGCGAAGAACTGCCCCGTGCAGTGTATCACCGGGGCACGCAAGGAAGCGCATGTGATTGATCAGAGCCTGTGCATCAAGTGCGGCAGGTGCTTTGAAGTGTGCCGGTTCAACGCCGTGCTGAAAGGCTGACCCAGCGGAACGGAATGTGTTATGAGCGACAAGAAGATGATAAACCTTGTGATAGACGAAACTCCCGTCAGCGTGCCTGAAGGCGCCACCATCATGGATGCCGCTGAGAAGAATCTGGGCATCCGCATCCCCCGGCTCTGCTACCATCCTGATTTGAGCCTTGCCGGTTCATGTCGCGTCTGTGTGGTGGAAGTGAAGGGCGTGGACTTTCTGATGGCTTCCTGCAGCGTGAAGGTCTGGGAAGGCATGGAAGTGAAGACCAACAGCCCGGAAATCCGCCAGGCGCGCCGCGACATTCTGGAACTGCTGTTGGATAACCATCCGCAGGACTGCCAGACCTGCGAGCGCGACGGCAATTGCGAACTGCAGAACCTGGCGTATTCGCTCGGCGTGCGCGAACGTCTTTTTGAGGGCGTGCGGAAGCGCCGGCCTGTTGAGGCGTCCAGCCGCTCCGTCGTGCGCAACGCCGAAAAGTGCATTCTCTGCGGACGGTGCGTGCGTGTGTGTGCCGAAGTGCAGGGTATTTACAACCTGAGCCAGCATGGGCGCGGGTTTGAAACGGAAGTCATGCCCGCCCATGGCGCGCGGATGGATGATTCGGTGTGCATCCAATGCGGGCAATGCATCAACGTCTGCCCCACGGCGGCGCTTGTTGAACAGAGCGCCACGGAAGCGGTCTGGGCGGCGTTGAATGACCCGACGAAGACGGTGGTGGTGCAGACCGCGCCCTCCATCCGCGCGGCGCTGGGCGAGGGCTTCGGCCTTAAGCCGGGAACGCCGGTTACCGGGCAGATGGTCACCGCGCTGCGGCGGCTTGGATTCGAGGCCGTATTCGACACCAATTTCACCGCCGACCTCACCATTGTGGAGGAAGCCGAGGAGTTTGTCCGTCGGTTTCAGGCGGAGGAACGTCTGCCGCTGCTCACCAGTTGTTCGCCCGGCTGGGTGAACTTTCTGGAACGATTTTATCCGGAATTGATTCCCCACGCCTCCTCCTGCCGGTCGCCCATGGCCATGATGTCGTCATTGCTCAAGCGCTATTACGCCGAAAAGATGGGCATCGCGGCCAAAGACCTTTTTGTGGTGGCGGTGATGCCCTGCGTGGCGAAGAAATTCGAGGCGGGCCGCCCGGAATTCCACATGGAGGACGGCACGCCGGAAACCGACGCCGTCCTCACCACACGCGAACTTATCTGGATGATCAGATGCTACGGCATTGACCTGGTCAATCTTCCCGAAGACGCTTTCGACAACCCCTTCGGCGAATCCAGCGGCGCGGCGGACATCTTCGGCACGACCGGCGGCGTGATGGAAGCGGCGCTGCGCAGCGCGGTCGAACGTCTCACCGGCGCCCCCCCGGAAAAACTGGAATTCACCGACGTGCGCGCGGTGGAGGGATTGCGCGAACGCGAATTGCGCGTCGGCGAACTCCTCCTGAATGTCGGCGTCGCCAACGGCCTGACAAACGCGAAGCGCCTGTTGGACAAGGTGGTCAACGGCGAGAAGGCCTTCCACATCATCGAGGTGATGGCCTGCCCCGGCGGTTGCATTGGGGGCGGCGGCCAGCCCTATCCGCCGCAGGGGTACCGTTTTCTCGACCGGCGGCTGCTCGCCGCGCGCGCAAAGGCGTTGTATGCCATTGACAGCGCCAAGGAACTCCGAAGTTCCATCCGGAACCCGCAGATTCAGGCCCTTTACCGGGATTATTTGGGCGAACCCGGCGGTGAAAAGGCCCACAAGTTCTTACACACTCATTACGCACCACGCTTGCCAAGAGGAATCCGATGATGATTCAGACCGACAATCGCAAGGAGGTTATGGAGAAAAGCCGGGCCGCACTGCCGGACCATGTCGTGGCCTTCATCGAGGCCTGTAACAGCGGTCCTTATCCGCACAGCCAGTTAATCTCGGTACTGCACAAAGTGCAGGCGCATTTCGGGTATTTGGGCAAAGAGCAACTTGATGCCGTCGCCCAACTCATGCAGATTCCCGCAGCCAAGGTCACCGGCGTGGCCACTTTCTATCATTATTTCCGGCTGGAACCACAGGGAAAATTCACCATCCGCGTATGCCTGGGCACGGCATGTTACGTCAAGGGGGCGGATCGGGTCGTCGAACGACTGCGCGATGAACTCGGCATCGGATTCGGTGAAACCACCAGCGACGGACTCTTTTCACTGGAGGCCAGTCGGTGTCTGGGCGCGTGCGGCCTGGCACCGGTGGTTATGGTGGGCGAACGCATCTATGGTGAGATGACTCCCGACAAAGTTCCCGCCCTGCTGGAGCGTTTCGTCAAGGAAGCGGAGAAGCAGGCGGCCCAAAAACAGTCGTAATCAGCGTTTGGGGTACGCCTTGCCTTCGTGCAATTGCACCCACCGGTGGGCGCGGCGCGCGAACGATTCGTCATGCGTGACGATAACGATTGTCACCCCCTCCTGTTGGTTCAATTGCCAGAGCAGGTCGGTGATTCCTTCGCTGGTTTTTTCATCCAGGTTGCCCGTCGGTTCATCCGTGAGCAGGACAGTGGGATTGTTGAAAAGCGCCCGGGCAATCGCGACGCGCTGCTGTTCGCCCCCGCTGAGTTGGCCGGGTTTGTGTCGCATGCGGTCCGCCAGGCCCACTTTGGCCAGCAGTTCCATGGCACGGGCGCGGCATGCGGCGGGCCGCGCGCCCTTGCACAGCGCCGGCATCATCACATTTTCGAGGGCATTGAACTCCGGCAGCAGGTGGTAAAACTGAAAGACAAATCCGATTTCCCGGTTGCGAATCTGGTTGATGGCGCCCCAGCCCATCCGCCCCAAGGGTCTGGCCCGGAACAGGATCTCGCCGCCGGTCGGCGTGTCCAGTGTGCCCATGAGATGCAGCAGCGTGCTCTTCCCCACGCCCGAGGGGCCGGTGATCGCCATGATCTCACCTTCCTTGACCTCAAGGTCCAGCCCGTCGAGGATGCGCAGTTCCCGTGTGCCGTCATGGTAGGTTTTCTGCACGCCTTTGCATTCAATCACGCTACTCATACCGCAATGCATCCACCGGGTCCACCCGCACCGCACTCCACGCCGGATACAGGGTGGACATGAAAGTGAGCACCACCGCCGAGGTGGTAATCCACATGATGTCCCGGGGCATCACGGCCACCGGGATATGATCGAAATAATAAATAGTGCTGTTGAACAGGTCTATGCCCAGAAACGGCGCCAGGAATTCCGCGATCGGATTGAGATTCAAGGCGAACAGTGTGCCCAACACGGCGCCGACCACCGTACCACTCAATCCAATCATGAGGCCCTGCAGGATGAACAACAACAGGATGGACGGCCCGCTCGCGCCCAGTGTGCGCAGAATGCCGATGTCGCGCCGCTTTTCCATCACAATCATAATCAGTGTACTGGTGATGTTGAACGCCGCCACAAGGATGATGAATGCCAGGATGATGAACATCACCAGTTTTTCCTGCTTGAGCGCTTCAAAAAAGGCCTCCTGATCCTGATACCATGTGCGGGCGCGGTATGGCAGATGGTCCTGAATCGCCTGCTTGACCCGGTCCGCAAGAAAGGGGTCGGTCAGTTTGACATGCACCGCATCCACGCCGTCCCGACCGGTGAGCATCCGCGCCGTATCGAGGTCCACAAAGGCGTAGAGCATATCTATGTCCGACATCTTCGCCTGGGAAATGCCGCTCACCCGCAACCACAGCGGTGCGCCCATTTGCCGCCCGACCAGGGCCCTGACCGTGGACTTCGCCGTAATGACGGAGATTTCGGTGCCCACGCTGGCGTTTACGCGCTGCGCCAGCCGGTATCCGAGCACAATTTCCTTTTCCCCCGGCAACTCGCCCCGACCGAAGGTACGCCCGCCTTCCCGCGTCAGGTTCACGGCCAGGTCCGTCACATGCCGTTCCCGTTCCGGGTCCACCCCGTGGATCAGCGCGCCCGTCGTCTCATCCCCCCGGCGCAGCAGCGCCTCGATCTGCACAATCGGCCCCGACGCCACAATCTCCGGGCACAGCGCCTCAATGTCCCGGATGATCTCCTCGTAATCAGTAATCGGCGCGCCGCCCGGCAGATACACCGTCAGATGCGCCCGGTTGCCGATGATGGTTTCCCGCAACGCGATGTTGAAGCCGGTCATCACGCTCATCACCACGATCAGCGCCATCACGCCGACGCAGACCCCCGCCACCGAAATGATGGTGATGAGGTTGACGAAGCGGTTTTTCCGCTTCCCGCGCAGATACCGCGCGGCCACATACAACTCAAAACGCACCGGACAGATTCCTTGCCGAGTCCCCAACAACGCCACGGACCGCGCCCGCGACGTCCCGCGACAATATCAGATTCACGAAGAGGATTCCAAGACGCGCGCTGTCTTGGCCAATCGCATTTGAAGATGCAGCACCCGCACCAGATACCATCATGACAGGTTCCGCTGCGCTGCATCCACCCCCAGCGGGCATATGACCATATCGTATAACCCCCTTCCCGAATGCAATTGTCGGCTACGGGAATGGGGAAAACGATTGGGCGATGCGAACGGAAACCAAACATCTATTGATGCATTTGCGAAACAGGCGATCCGAAGATCAGTTCCATCGAAAATCCCGGATATTTCGAGTTCCTGTGTTCAAATACAGCCCAATTCGCAAATGCCTCATCTATTCTGTCGTTATGAATTGAATGGTATCCCCCGATCGCACCGTAATATGGCCGGTCAGTTCAGGCCCCAAGGTTTCCCTTTTCCTTCGAGACACAGACAGGGAGGCGCCAAACGAACGCGGCTGTGGTGCGGAGGCATCCACAAGGAAGGTTCCGGCGGGAATGGTATAGGTTCCAGAATCCGCAACATCCTGTAAAAAGCCGTTGACATATTCACCCCCTGGCACAAAAACTGTCGCCACGCCGCCTTCGATGGAATTTGTCCATTCAATTTCCATGTCCGCGGCGCGGGAAACCCACGTTCCCGAAGTGGGACGGGTTATAGTCAGCGGCGGGATGGCGCTTACTGTGGAATCATAAGAAGTGCCATCGCCGCGTCGGAAAGTGAACGTATACTCCTGCGCCGGTGGGATCGTGACCGAGTAATAGTCGGCAACAGGGCCTCTTTTTCTCGACATGGGGATGCCATTCACCATGACCGTGTCAAAATCTGTAAGGACCAGATAAACGACATTCCCCGGAATCGCCCGATAGGTCCAGAAGGAAGCCGTGGCCGTCGCCGTTGTTTCGGTAACGTCCACCACGAAATCGAATACAATCTCATCGGTTGCGTAATTGCCTGAATCTGCCGTATAGCACCCGGTCAATCCCGCAAGACACAGACAGCAGACAAGCGCGTTAAAGATTCTGTTTGTCGCATTTTCTCTCTTGTTTTTTCTCGTTTCCATTTGATCGTTCCTCCCATGGTTTTGAGAATCTCACAGGCGTTGTCGAAACAAGCCCCCGACTCCGAAACGCATCGTCAAAGCACCCGACACATCCGTCAATACTGCCCAAAAGTGATTGGGCCAACGATGTCGTTCTTCTCTTCCATCAATTCTGAATATAGTACAATTCTCTCATTCGTTTCGTTACATCATAAGAATTGGGAGGCGCAGATAACTTCGCCGACATTCTCCGGGGCATGCGTGTTCCGTTAACACGCGATTCCACCTTGCGCGGCAATGAACGTTACGCGGTAGCCGAGCGCGAATGCTTACTTGTACCGTATGTTGCCTGAACTTGCCGCAGCGGGTATAGTGGCGGAAACGGATGGGAGGATTCGGATATGATGACGCGACGGGAGTTCATCGGGGCGGGCGCGGGGGCGATCGCGATGGCCGCATTGCGGGGCCGGGGCCATGCCGCGCCGCATTCCACGGGCAAGCCCCCGAATATCGTGGTGATTCTTGCAGACGATATGGGTTTTTCGGATATCGGCTGCTACGGCGCGGAAATTCACACGCCGCATCTGGACCGGCTGGCCGGAAACGGGCTGCGCTTCACTCAGGCCTACAGCGCCGCGCGGTGCTGTCCCACGCGCGCCGCCCTGCTTACCGGCCTCAATCCCCACCAGACAGGCGTTGGGGGCATGGTCAGCCGCATCCAGGACCCGCCGCCGCCGGAAGGACCCTATCAGGGGTATCTGAACGACCGTTGCGTCACCATTGCAGAGGCGCTGCGCCCGGCGGGATACAGCACTTACATGTCGGGCAAGTGGCATGTCGGGGAACGGCCGCAACACTGGCCGCGCCGGCGCGGTTTCGACCGGTATTACGGGTTGATCAGCGGCGCGAGCAGTTACTTCGAGATTTTGCCGGAGGAACGCGAAACCCGCATCATGGCGCGAGATGACGAGCGCGTCTTTCCCGAAGGCGATGATTTCTACATGACCGATGCGTTCAGCGATTTTGCTGTGCAATGCATCAACGAACACAGCGCGGAACGCCCTTTTTTCCTGTATCTCGCCTACACCGCGCCGCATTGGCCGCTGCACGCATTGCCGGAGGACATCGCCAGGTATCGGGGCAAGTACCTCATCGGCTGGGATCGGCTCCGGGAAGAGCGCTATGCCCGGATCGTGGAAATGGGCATTATTGATCCGCAGTGGAAACTTGCGCCCCGCGACCCGGACTGCCCGCCTTGGGACGACTATGACGACAAGGACGAAATGGACCTGCGCATGGCGGTCTATGCCGCCATGATTGACCGCATGGACCAGGGCATTGGGCGGGTCATGGACGCGCTGCGCCGCAGGGATATGGAGGAAAACACGCTCGTGCTGTTCATGTCCGACAACGGCGGCTGCCATGAAAAGATAGACGGCCGCAGCCTGCACAGGCCCGGCGCGCGCGCGGGCGAGCGCGGCTCCTTCGTCGCTTATGAACGCCCGTGGGCGAACGCGAGCAACACGCCGTTCCGCCTGTTCAAGCACTGGGTGCATGAGGGCGGCATCGCGTCGCCGCTGGTGGCGCACTGGCCTGCGGGCATCCGGCAGCGCGGGGAACTCACCCACCAGGTCATGCACGTCACCGACATCATGGCGACGTGTCTGGACCTCGCGGGTGCGGCGTACCCGCAAGCCTTCGCGGGCAAACCAATCACGCCGATGGCAGGTAAAAGTCTTGTGCCGATATTCCGGGGCGAAACCCGCGAACCCCATGAACGGCTGTATTGGGAGCATATGAACAACAAGGCGGTCCGGGAAGGGAACTGGAAACTCGTGGCGTCGAAAACGGGCGACTGGGAACTCTATGACCTCGAAGCGGACCGCACGGAACTTCGTGACTTGTCGGAGAAGGAACCCGCCCGCGCGGCCGCGATGCTTCAGGCATGGAAGACTTGGGCCGATGCCACCGGCGTGCGTTACCAATCTTAAACCGCAATCGCCGATGTTTCAAAGCGTGGATGACCGGGCAAGAAGCCGCAAAGCCGGTTTCCGGCGCAATCATCGCCTTTTCTGCTGGCGTCTGCGCCCGCTCTGTTTATAGAGCGGCAGGACATAGGGTCCGAGCCAGGGAAATACGCCCAGCAGTTGCACCATCTTCACTTTTGCTGCGGGCACAAACACTTCCAACGACCGGCGTTTAAGCACGCGGTGCAGGACGGCCTTCTCGATGTCTTTCAACGTGAGGATGCGATATCCGGAGAAAAACAATTCCGCCGCGTCGTTCTGCACCTGGTTGTCGAGCATGGGCGTCTGCACGGTGGCGGGGCACACCGCCGTGACATACACGCCTTTCGGGCGCAGTTCCATCGCGGCGGAGAGCGAATAGGCGCGGACCGCGTGCTTGGTCGCCGCATAGACCGCCAGCCCGGGCACCGGCGTCACCCCGGCGATGGACGCGATGTTGATGATGTGGCCCTTGCCGCGTTCGATCATGTGCCGCGCGGCGACGCGTGTGCCGTAAATGACGCCCTTGACGTTGACGTCCACCTGCGCGTCAATTTCGTGAATCGGCGTCTCATGCGCCCAGGACGCAAGCAGCAGCCCCGCAATGTTCATGGCCACATCAATCCCTCCCCAGGCGGCCACGGCGTCTGCGAAGACCCGTTCCCAGGCGGCGGCGTCGGTCACGTCGAGCGCGGCGGTGCGGACCCGGTCCGCCGGCCACGCGAGCGCCCTGGCCGTTTCGATCAGGGCGTCGTGGTTCACATCGGTGGCATAGACCCGGTCCCCGCGTTTGCACAACACGTCTGTCAAATGGCGGCCCATGCCGCTGGCGCACCCCGTCAGGAAAAAATTCTCAGCCATCTTCGTTCCCCTTCCGCTGCCACGCGTAAGCATCCGTCTCCCCATGCTACCGGCGTTGCACCATGCTATCCGGGTTGCGTAGGATACGGACTGATTATAGCAGGTTGGCATGCCGGTGGACCGCCCGCTGAAACCTTCGGTCCGCGATACGGGTCAAGAGATTTGTTTGACAAAGGGATTGACATGACCATGCAAAGCAAGAACGCCTTTTCCATGATTTCCGCGTTGTGTTGCACCTTGGCCGCCGCTTCTTCCTTGGCGGAAGGGCCGTCATTGGTGGAACGGCTCGGCTTTCCCGCCGACGCCAAGTTGCTGATCGTCAACGCCGACGATTTCGGCATGAACCATGCCACGAACCAGGCGACCATCAGGGCGCTGAAGTCCGGCGGCGTTACCAGCGCCACCATCATGGTGCCGTGCGGGTGGTTTCCAGAAGCGGCGGATTTCGCGCGCGCGAATCCTCAGGCCGCGCTCGGCGTACACACCGTCCTCACCAGCGAGTGGGGGCGTTACAAGTGGGGCCCCGTGCTGGGCCGCGAAGCCGTACCCAGCCTGTGCGATCCGCAGGGCTATTTCTACACGGATGTCGCCGCCCTCTATCTGCACGCCAAGATCGAGGAAGCCGAACGCGAAGTGCGCGCGCAGATTGACAAGGCCATCGCCGCCGGCATTGACGTCACCCACATTGACTCACACATGGGGGCCATGCAGTACGCGCCCGGCTACCATGAGCGCTACCTCCATATCGCCAGGGATTACAACCTGCCGTGTCGCGTCGCCGGCATGGACATCATGGCCCAGTTCGGCGGCGAGCGGATCATCCAACTGGCGGCGGATCTCGGCGTGCTTCACCCGGACATCCTGTTCATGGGCGACCCGCCCAACCTGGAGGTGACCGAATCGTGGTGGAAAGACCGACTGGCGCAGGTGCAGGCCGGCAAGGTCACAGAGATCTACATCCACTGCGGGGAGATGACCCCCGAAATGCGCGCCACCACCGGGTCCGCCGCCCGGCGCACCGCCGACGCCGAGTTCTTCAGCAATCCCGCAACCCACGAGTACATGCGGTCGCTGGGCATCGAGTTGATCAGTTACCGCGAACTGCGCCACCTCCAGCGCGAAGGCAAGCCCATGCCCCGCGCCACATATGGCTGGGAATAGCCGTACCAGGATGGTGCGACCCCTTTGTTTTGCGAATCGCCGCCGAAAGCGGCGGGGGACTGGTAAGAAAGTGGCCGATTGAGGACCAGGATGGGTTCCGCTTCGCTTGGATCATTCTATAAAACTACAACACCCTCCCTTCTTCATTTGTCATTTCGAGGGAGCATAAGCGACCGAGAAATCCTGGTCTGTGGTGAAGATTTCTCGCTGCGCTCGAAATGACAGGGTTGCGGGCAACGCTTGTGTTGGTCGGCGGCAATATTGCAACCATGCAGGAAATCATTGGGGCGGCTTGGGGATGCGGCGGGATACAGCGCGCCGGGACGAGTCCTCGGTGTTGATCAGGGTGTATTCGAGCGTACCGTCGGCGAGGGCCAGTGGCCCGACGCCGACGAACAGCGTGCCGGACACGCTTCGGCTGAACGAGGTCTCCGCGCCGCAGATGATGATGTCGGCAAGGGCGGCCTCACGCAGACGCTGCAAGCGTACAACAGCGGTCTTCGGAGAAAGCGTTTCGCGCGGGCTGAGGGGAGAACCGTGACACAGCATGACGGCAATGCCGTCCATGTCCATGCGGCGCGCCCTGGGCAGCGCGCGCACCCATTCCAGGGCTTCGGGGTGCAACGCCGCGTGCGCGCGCGCAGCCGTTTCGGCCTCTTCCTTGGAAAGGCGGCCGCGGATGCCCCGTTTGCGGTTATATTCCACGGTGATGCGGTCGCGCTCCCCCTGGACACAGAGGACACCACGATCTTGTAAAAGTTCTATCGTGCCATTTATATTCTCCGCTATAGATACCATATTACCAGTATTAATAATGATTTGAATTCCTGTTTCGCGCAGTCCCGTCAAAACAATGTCCAATGCGGAAAACGTGCTGTTGAGCGCACCAATTGCTGCGAAGATCATGGCCGTTTTCTTTCTGAATCCGCGTGGCGTGCAGGTTCCCAAGGCGATGCTTCGGACACTATAGCGCTTCCGGTTCGCGAACGCAACGTTCCTTGTAAGTCTATTATTTGCAATATATTACAATATTTTTCGCGGGGAATCTTGTGTCAGGAAATGCATATGAGCCTGTAAATTCGGCACTTTGGCGGCTTCGGTTAAAAAAACCCCTTGAAAAAAGGCTTGACAAAACGCTCTTTGTTCGCTAGTCAATAGGATGCTGTGGGACGGGTGGTCCGTTGCGCGGCGCAGTAAACGGATCCGAATCCGGTCGTTGATGGTGTTGCCTGTTGCAGTGCCAGGGTCGGACCGGAATTCACCGTGTGGGGATATCAACAGAATGGAGGAAAAAGGTTATGGCGATTAAGAAGGCCAAGCCGGGCGACAAGGCATTGACGAAGGCGAAGATTCTTGATGTGCTCGCTGCGGAAACCGGGCTGACAAAAAAGGATGTGGGCAAGGTGCTCGGGGCGTTGACGGAACTGGCCTATGCCCAGGCAGCCGTCGGATTCACACTGCCGGGGATTGGCAAACTGGTGGTGGCGAACCGCAAGGCGCGCATGGGCCGGAATCCGAAGACCGGCGAACAGATCAAGATTCCCGCGAAGCGGGTGCTCAAGTTCCGCCTGGCGAAAGCGGCGAAGGACGCCACGGTCGGCGGCAAGAAGTAACAGCATCCCGGAAGGGGAAACGCGCGCCCGGAACGGCGACTGCTGTTTCGGGCGGTGCGTTTTTCTGGCGCAGTCGGGGCGGTCAAAGTGGACCGGATGGATGTGAATTGGGCTGCCATTTGCCATTTAATGTGGGGTCTTTCAGGTTTATCCGCCGTAGAAGCCGCCGGCGCCCGGAAGTATGGGTTGATTCTTCGGGTTGCGGCTTTCGTTGGCGGAGGTGACGCGAATGGCGGGTTCGTCCTGAAACACACAGGACCATTCGCACACGCCACAGCCGATGCAAAGGTCGGGATCAACGAAGGGTTGCTTGACGCTGCGTATCGAACCGTCGCGCAGGATGATGTCTTTCTCGACAAGATAGATTGCCTTTTTCGGCAGGGGGCAGTGTTCCTCGCATACAATGCATTCGCGGCCGAAATTGTGGGGCAGGCAGCGGCTCACGTCGAAGAAGGCGAGGCCGATGCGGGTTTCCTGCTTGACCCGTTTTTTCAGGTTCTGAATGGCGCCGGTGGGGCAGACCTTGCCGCAGAGGTGGCAATCGTATGCGCAATATCCAATCTTGGGCACCAGTTTCGGCGTCCAGAGCGCCTCCATCCCCGCCTCCATCGCAACAGGCTGAAGGCCGTTGGTGGGACAGGCGCGCATGCACGCCCCGCACGCCAGGCATCGCTGCAAGAATTCCCGTTCCGGCAGGGCGCCGGGCGGGCGGATCAGCGTGGCGGGATAAGGCTGGTCATCCTGCATTTCCACAGGAACGCGGCAGGCAAGCAACGCGGAGATACCCCCGACGCCGGCGGCGAGCGCGGCGCGGCGTGACAGGTCCAGTTTGCCCGCGGCAGGCGCGCGCAGCGGGGATTCAAAACCGAAGGAAAGTCCATTGCGGTCACATGCCGCCACACAGTTCCAACATCCGTAGCATTCCGTGGGCAACCATTCGCCAAGCCGGTCGGGTTGGGCGGCGGCGGGGCAGGCCAGATTGCATTTGCCGCACTGATTGCATTTGCCCGCATCCTGGCGCAACCGCAATGCGGGGCGCGGCGCAAAAAGGCCAAGCAGTGCGCCCAGCGGGCACAGATAGCGGCACCAGAAACGTTGGCGGACCAGATTCAGCGCAACGATGGTGATGAAGAGACCCGATATGATCGTGCCGCCGAGAAACGCCTGGCGCGGCGCCTGGAAAATCCGGTCGCGGAAGTGACGATAGACGGGTTCCGTGACCGCGGTCAGGCGCAACGGACCGATATGCGGGTCGGCGTGATAGATGGCCGTGGCGCTGTCTTCGACAGCGTAGTGCGCGCCGGGCAGCACACCCGCCGTGACGCTGCGGTACAGCAGCGAAATGGGGTCAAGTATGCCGATCAGGTGCACGCCGAAAAGCGCCATCACCAGCAGCGCTATCAGCAGCACATATTTGGCGCGGTGCCAGGGCGAACGCCTCTCCATGCCGGCGCGTCCTCGCAGGCGTTGCCTAAACCAACTCGTCATGGTGTGGACCGCACCCAGCGGGCAGACCCACCCGCAGAAGACCCGGCCCAGCAGCACCGTCACGCCGAGGGTGATGAGGGAGCACAACAGCGCCGTGACGATCTCATGTGTGGCAAGCGCGGTCGCGATCAGTATCAGGGGGTTCAGATCAAAAAAAAGTTTGAACCATTCGCTTGTGGGACAGCCGACAATGCGCACCTGCAGCGCAATCCAGAAAAACAGAACAAGACACCCGCCCTGGCAAATGCGCCTCAGCCATTGCATCCAGGATTTTGGACGGCGCATGATCACGCCACTTCAAGTTCTCGTAACGACAGTTTGTTTCGGTAGTCAATCTGTCCCAGGCCGGCCTCGAAACCAGCCACTACCGTGCCGATTTTCTCGGGCTGATGACCGAGCACTTCGCAACCCAACGCATCAAGCCCCACGATGTCCACGCCCGCCGCAACGAGGTTCACCTGTTTCACATCTGCGAGGTCGCCGCCGGTTGGACCGTTTGCGGTGAGAATGCGCACAGCATCCAGCACACACAGGCGGGGTTTCATAAATGCCGTGATGTCGCGGATGGTGCCGGGCAAATCCTGGTGGAATTTGCGACGGTTCTCGACCACGCCCATGTAATTCTTCATACACAAGGTGACGGTCGTGGCGCTGTGGTGCTTCACCACCGGCACATTGATCACCAGGTCCGATTCGATGATTTCAGGATACACGGGGATGGTCTTGAGCGCCGGGCCGCCGATTTCCATTTCCCTGAAACGCCTGCGGTCCAGATACACGATCTCCGCGCCGACTTCTTTCGCGGCGGACTCGATGCCGCTGTTGGGATAACTCTTTGCCGCCTCGTTGCACGTGTTGTCGCCCACTTTCACCGTTTTGGCCCCCGCTTCATAGCACAGGCGCACCAGCGTCTTCACCACGTCCGGATTGGTGTTGGCCGCCTGTTCCGGGGTGCGGTCCCACGCGATGTTGGGCTTCACCCACACCACATCGCCGGATTTCACGAAGCGTTTCATGCCGCCGATGGCTTCCATGGCCCGCTCGGTGAGTTTCACTGCAATGTCGGCAATCGGGGCCTCATCCGCGCCCGCCCATCGCGCGATAGACATGTCCGGGGGCGTCCCGGCGGCTTCCTGGCCGCCTGCGGCCAAAGGCCCCAAAGCCAACGCTCCCGTGGTGACGGCTGTCTGTCTCAGGAATTGACGTCGTGTTGGTTTCATCATCGTGCGTCCTCCTTATGACGGGCGGCGGCGCATGCGCTTCCCGCCGGTGCTGCGCCCTCAAACGGGCTGATTCGCGTCGAAGTATAGCATATTCGTTGTTGAACATACGAAGAAACGGCCAGAACAGACGACACCATCCAAATTCATCGCAGCGCTGGTGACGGGATGAGATTTGATTAACAAGCGTCTTTTAACGTAAACTTCCCGCAGGAACCAGAGCGAGCAGCGCCTCGGAAGTGCGCTGCGGGAGAAGCAGCCCGATAGCCGCAGTCTCAGAAGTCGGTTATCGGACTTTGTTTACATGCCAGGCATCCCCTTGGGCTGACCAAATGGATTGGGAAGGATACCGACATGAGCAACCAGCACCTGATACATCTGAAGACAAAACTGGACAGTCGCAATTACGAGCGGCTGGCGGCCATTGATAACGAAGCGCTCCACGCCTTTGTTGCAGATGCCATTGAACTTTGTACGCCTGATTCGGTGTGGGTCTGCACGGATTCCCCCGAGGATATGCAGCATACCCGTGAAATGGCCATCAAACTTGGTGAAGAACGTCCGTTGAAGATTCCCGGTCACACCATTCATTTCGATGGCATGGAGGATCAGGGCCGTGACCGGGAAGTCACCAGATACCTGGTGCCCAAGGGCGAATCGCTGAGCGCTGCGCTTAATCAGATTGAACGCGAGGAGGGGCTGGCGGAAGTACGAGGGCTGCTCAAAGGCGCCATGAAAGGCCGGACCATGATTGTCCGCTTCATGACCCTCGGCCCCAACCACTCCGATTTCAGCATTCCTTGCGTGGAGTGTACGGATTCCTTCTATGTCTCCCACGCGCTGGACCTGCTCTACCGGCTGGGCTATGAAGAGTTCAAACGACTCGGACCGAAGGCGCATTTCTTTGCGACGCTGCACTCCAGCGGGAAGGTGGATGAGCGCATGATCAGCGTCGAACATGATAAGAAGCGCATCTATATTGATCACACCACGGACACGGTGTACAGCGTGAATACCCAGTACGCCGGGAACACGGTGGGACTCAAGAAACTTGCGCTGCGCCTCACCATCCGCAAGGCCGACCGTGAAGGCTGGCTGGCCGAGCATATGTTCCTGATGGGGGTGCATGGCAAAGGCGGACGGAAGACCTATTTTGCCGGCGCTTTTCCCAGCGCCTGCGGCAAGACCTCAACAGCGATGCTCCCCGGTGAGTTGATTCTGGGGGATGATATCGCTTACTTCCGCGCCGTTAATGGCCGCTGCATGGCCGCCAATGCCGAATCGGGCATTTTCGGCATCATTCAAAATGTCACCGCCAAAGATGACCCCGCTATCTGGGATGTGCTCAACAAGCCTGGTGAAGTGATTTTCTCGAACGTGCTCGTCAAGGACGGCAAACCTTATTGGCTCGGCATGGGGGTTGACACGCCGGACGACGGGGAGAACTTTTCTGGGGAATGGTACAAAGGCAAAAAAGATGAAAGCGGCGCGGAGATTCCGCTGGCGCACAAAAACGCGCGGTATGCGGTCGCGCTGCATGCCCTGGAGAATTGCGATCCCGAATTGGAGAATCCCGCGGGCGTCGAACTGGGTGGCATCATGTACGGTGGCCGTGATCCCAAGGCCTACGTTCCGTGCCAGCAGGCATTTGACTGGGAACATGGAATTGTCGCCTATGGTGCGAGCCTGGAAACAGAGACGACTTTCGCCACCATCGGAAAAGAGGGTGTACCCGAAATCAACCTGATGAGCATTCAGGATTTTGTCTCCATTCCGCTCGGAAAATACGTGCAAAACAATCTCGAATTCGGCAAGAAACTCACGCGCGTCCCCTTCGTCTTCGGCGTAAACTATTTTCTGCGCGACAAAGAGGGCAGGTTTGTCAACGGCGTGCGCGACAAGCATGTATGGGTGAAGTGGATGGAGCAGCGGGTTCACGGAGAAGTGGGATGCGTGAAGACCCCAACGGGTTGTATCCCGTGTTTCGAAGACCTGGTGCGGCTCTTCAAGCAGGTGCTGAACAAGGAATACACAAAACAGGATTACGTCAATCAATTCACCATCCGGGTGCAGGAGAACCTGGCCAAACTGGACCGGGTGGAAAAGTTCTTCAAGGAAAATGTCACCGATATTCCGCAGGCGTTGTTCCGGGTCTGGGCGAACCAGCGGGCGCGTCTTCTCGCCGCCGAGAAGGAATTTGGTTCCTATATTTCCCCGGAATGTTTCCCCGCCGGATGACTTTTCAGTCAGCGAGGTCGAGGCAGATTACAACAATTTCATAGCGCTCCAAAGATAGATTGAGAGGTTCGTTTGGACTGACCGTCCGCGCCGCGCGCATGTTGGAATCCAAGCGGACCTCCAGCGCGCTGGTCTGCCATTCGTGCGCAATCTCTGCCGCCCCGGCGCGGCCTGCGCATTCCGCTGCGACAATGGCGGCCTTGTGTGCGGCGCGATTGTGGAACACGGTCACCAGTACGTTGTCGGACGCCTGGATTGCCGCGCCGTCCTGTGCGCGGTAATCGCCGAGCGCGTAATACTCCGCTACGCGGCGGCGCAGTTCGGCATTGCGCCGCACATGCGCTGTAAAATCCGGATACTGGGTGATCAGACCGTCGCCGCCGTCAATTTTCATGTCCAGATGCAGTTTGTAGGCGAATGCCTGATTCACTTCACCATATTCCAGCGCGTCAATTTCCAGACTTCCCATCAGCCAGGGCAGGGTATAGAGCACCGGGTCGGGGAAGGGCAGCAGCGCCGTCCAGTCCCATGAACTGTCACACCACTGGCCGGTGAAATCGTTAAGGCATTCTGAAATCATCACCCCTTCGGGATTCACCTCGCGCACCAGCGCGCGCGTTTTGGGCAGCAATGCTGCGAGTCCATCTATAGGCGCCCGGTCGGGCGTCACATGGCCGTGTGCGTCGTCATAGCACAAGAGTGCCTTTTCCGAAATCTGGTCGAGTTGCAGGTTGCCGAAACCGTATCGCTGCGCAATCCGCGCCACCGTTTCCAGAAAATACGCCTGTTGTTCCTCGCAAAAACAGATTTCATGGTGCAGCATGGCGCGGTTGCGCATCGGCACATCAAAGTTACACCGCGCCCAGTCGCCCGCGTAATAGGGATGCCCCGACCGGGTCTTGGCTTCCCATTTGTATCCGAACGATTTATGCTCCGGCATTTCCACATTCGCGAGTGTGCCGTTGAAAAATGGTATCAACTCCACCCCCATCGCGCGGCACTGCTCCACCGCGCGCCGCAGCGCGGCTTCGCCGCCCCAATCCTCGTTGGGCGCATAGCGGTACCAGTAGTTGTTGTCGTGGCCGCCGGTCTGCCAGCCGAAGAGCATCAGGTAACGACATCCCGCGGCAAGCGCGGCTTCGGCCAGTCGCGGGAGTTCCTCGTAGGTGTGCGATTCCCAGCCGTCCTGGTGCTTCAAGAAGAAAAAATGCCAGCCGATGCTCTCGGCGAAGGCGCGCGGTCGGTTCGGTTTCCGCACCCACGTTTCCAGCCAGTCGCGGTGTGCGCCCGCCACGGCCCGCCAGTCACCCTCATGCAACGTGATCCTTACGGGAGATGATGTATAAGTCTCTCCGGGGCGCACCCGGCGCGGATGCGAAATGATCATATCCAGCGTGCGCCGGACGGGGGCGCGGGTTTTCTCGACTACCTTGTGAAAGAAAAAGTCCATGATCGAAAAATCCGTGTGGCATCCCTCCATGCCAAGCCCGTGCGCCCTGTTGCCATAGTCGCACCAGGCGCTGCACAAGTGCTGGGGGTAGCGCATATGCTGTTTCTGCGTCCACTCATTCCATGTGTGGTGATCGCTGCCGAAGGGTGCGCCACGTCCCTGCTCCGTGTCCGTCTGAAACGGATCGCCCAGATTCCGCCGGAAGAACATCGGCCAGATGATCTCCCCTTCCGGGATCGCGGCGATGCCGCGCGCCATCGGGAACATGACCTCCTCGATGGTGCGTTCGCCATGGTTCGCCACGCGCAGCGTCGCCAGAATCGCAGGGCCGTCAAGCACATAAACGGCCTCTGCTTCAATACCGGCAATGGTGTATCGGACGCGCGCCGTTGCGCCGGCAATCTCGATATCCGCGCCCCGCGCGTCCTCATGCAACCAGGCGCGTTCCCCCAGCGGCGTCATCAATCGGAACGGCATCGCCCGCTCCGGCGCGGCAATATATTCGAAACTCGTTTTCTTGTCATACAGCGACGCGAAACCGCCTGTTTCCGGGTGGAATGTGACGCGGACATAATTGTTTTCCAGGTTCATCTTCCTCTTTTTCCTTTTATCGTTCCGGGTGTATTTGACAAAATGGAACCCGGCATCCACATCTTTCGGAGCAGTCGGACCCCTTGGATGAATCAGCGCGATTCAGCGTTCAATGGGATTCATTCCGCATGGTCCGACATGGTAAAGAGGTCTCTTCAGCGAGTCAAACCGGATCGCGCAGACCCCACAAAACGGAGGGAATCGGCGCAACGACCGCAATTAAGATTGGAATCAAGCATTGTGTTCGCAGAACTGGGGTGATATTATCATGAAAACGGACAGATTGGACGTGAATTTGTCATTGCCGCAAGATTTGCCATATGAACCGTCGCTCTGACATCGTTCTGGATAGTGAAATCTGCCTATGCAATTTGAGTGGGATCATGGGAAGGCCCGTAGAAATTTACAAAAGCATGCGATGTCTTTTGAAGAGGCGGCGACCGTTTTTTATGATCCACTCTCGGCAACATTTGACGACCCTGACCATTCAGACGACGAGGGCCGTTTCATCACCATCGGGCATTCTTCGCGAAACAGATTGTGCGTGGTTATCCACACGGAACGAGAAGGCACATTGCAGATAATCAGTGCACGCCAGGCAACCGCGAAGGAAAGGAAACGCCATGAAGAAGGAACATAAGAAAGAAAAGGATACAATGCGTTCCGAATATGTTTTTGATTACGCCAAGGCATCACGCGGGAAATATTATAAATGTCTGTTAGCCGAGAAGTCATCCATAATCGTCCTGGAACCGGATGTCGCAAAGGCGTTTCAGGATTCAAAGGCGGTAAACACCGCTTTGAGGTCGTTACTCGAACTTACCAATACCACCCGGCAGTTAACAAGGCATCCCGGCAGTTGACCCCTGATTCTGCAATCTCTTCAATTCAGGGGGCATAATGCTTATCTCGTAACGTCTTGAGTGTTATCCGTCAGCGTAGGGCGCCCCATACATCGTGTCAACGCGGAACCCATGGGTCCCGCAACGCGGTTGCAATATGTTATAGTGAGCGCCGCTTTCCACCAAAAAGCAGCACACAATTGATGGAAGGGCAATGTCATGTCGGAGAATTGGATGTTGGTGAAGCCACGTTTTATTCCGCCTTTGGACGAGGCGTTTCGTCCGGCGGTGCTGGCGAATCGGGCGTTCCTGCAACGGGTGGACGCAGCGGGCGGCGGCGTGCCGCTGGTTATCGGTTTGGAGCGGAGCAACGGCGCGATATCGCGCTTTGAAACACGCGTCTTCCCGGAGGACCATCCGGACGCGGCAGCCAACCTGTTCTATGCGGAGCGGTTGCTGAAGTTCCTGTTGTGGCAGCGCGGCGGGTACAAGGTTTACGTTGGTGGCCCGCGTTCCGTTGGCGATCATCTGCAGCGATGCTATCATCCGGACGGTCCCCGCGCCTTTGACTATCATTTCATGGGCGATCAGGTCTATGAGCGTGCATTTACGGTACTTCCGTGCAATCCGGAGGAGGTGCCTCCGGCACGGGAAATCAGCCAGGCGCTCGGCCGGCATCTGGAAGGCTGCCGGATCGGTTTCGATCTCGGCGCGTCGGACCGCAAGGTCTCGGCGGTGATTGACGGCAAGGCGGTGTTCAGCGAGGAAGTGGTCTGGGAACCGCGAAAACACAGCGACCCGGCCTACCACTACAATGAAGTGCTTACGGCAATTAAGACAGCGGCCGCAAAAATGCCGCGCGTGGACGCCATCGGCGGCAGTTCCGCGGGGGTTTATATTGACAACAGGCCCATGGTGGCCTCGCTGTTTCGCGGCATCCCCAAGGAACGTTTTGCCGAAGTGCACGATATGTTCCTGCGCATCGGGCGCGAAATGGGCGTGCCGTTGGTGGTGGTGAACGATGGGGAAGTGACCGCGCTGGCGGGTTCCATGTCATTGGAGGATAATGGGGTGCTGGGTGTGGCGCTGGGGTCCAGCGAGGCGGGCGGTTACGTCAATCTCGACGGCAACATCACGGACTGGCTGAACGAACTGGCGTTCTGTCCGGTGGATTACGATCCAGACGCGCCGGTGGAGGAATGGTCCGGCGATCGCGGGGTGGGGGCCAATTACTTCTCGCAACAGTGCGTGTTTCGGCTTGCGCCGAAGGCGGGCATTGAGGTTCCCGCCGGCGTCACGGACGCGGAACGCCTGAAATATGTGCAGGAAAAACTCGAGGCGGGCGACGAGGGCGCGCGCAAAATCTGGGAGACGATGGGCGTGTACATGGGCTACGGCATCGCGCACTACGCCGATTTCTATGCCCTGAAGCATGTGCTTATTCTCGGACGCTGCACCAGCGGCAGCGGCGGTTCTTTGATCCTGGACGGCGCGAACCGCATCCTCCGGGAGGAGTTCCCAGAACTCTCCGGCGTGAACATCCAGTTGCCCGACGAGAAAAGCCGCCGCGTCGGGCAATCCATCGCTGCGGCCAGTCTCCCCGAAATCAAATGATACAAGGTGACCATCATGAAACTGCATCTGCAAAGCGCGGAATTGTTCATCCCTGACAACGTACCGGAGGCGGCGGCCCTGGCGCGCACTACGCATCTCGCCGTGGGTGCGCATCAGGACGACCTGGAAATCATGGCCTATGACGGCATCCTGGCGTGTTTTCAGCGCCCCGACCAGTGGTTCACCGGCGTGGTGATGACCAATGGCGGAGGCTCTCCGCGCACTGATGTCTATGCCGACTACACCGATGAGGACATGATGGCCGTGCGCCGGATCGAACAAAAGAAGGCGGCGGTGCTCGGTGAATACGCCGCCCAGTTCCTGCTCGATTATCCCAGCGGCGCCGTGAAGGATCCGGCGGAGACGCGACCCGTGGAAGACTTGGCCGCGATTCTGCGCGCTACGCGCCCGCAAGTCGTCTATACCCATAATCTCGCTGACAAGCACGACACGCATGTCGGCGTGACGCTGAAACTCATCGAAGCCATCCGGGGACTGCCGCCGGATGAGCGTCCCGCGGCGCTTTACGGGTGTGAGGTATGGCGGGACCTGGATTGGATGGATGACGCCGACAAGATCGCGTTCGATGTGTCCGGCCATGAGAATCTGCAGGCGGCATTGCTGGGCATCTTCGATTCACAAATCGCCGGTGGCAAGCGCTATGATCTTGCCACCCTTGGACGCCGTCGCGCCCACGCCACCTATCATGCGTCCCATGGGGTGGATGTCACCACCGGCATCACCTTCGCGATGGACCTGACGCCCTGCATTCAGGAGCCGGGATTGGACCCTGCGCAGTGCGTCCGGGAGCATATCCAACGCTTTGAAAAAGACGTTATGGGGCGAGTGGCCAAACTGCGCGGATGGTAAGCCTTTGTGAAGGGGGCCGCAGGGAAATGTCGCCGGGGTGCGGCGGCTTTTTCTGTCCGAAACCGTTTGACTTCTAACAGTATCCCGGGTTACAATGCGCCTTGAAGTCAACGGGGAGAGTGGCAAGATGTCGTTGAACAAAGAACTCGATCTCGATCAACCCATCGAAGATGTGCGGCATGAGGCGGTTTTGAATATCGTGCGCACGGCGACGGTGCTCAGCATGAAGGGGGTGGCGCTTTTCCGGCGTTTCGGTCTCACCGAGGCGCAATTCAACGTGCTGTTTGCGTTGAAATACAAAACGCGGGACTGGACACAGTCGGATTTGGGGCGAAGGCTGGTTGTAACGCGGGCGAGCGTGACGTCGGTGCTGGACAAGTTGGAAGACAAGGGACTGGTGAAGCGAGTGACGGTGCATGGGAACCGGCGTATCTATCATGTGATCCTGACCAGGAAGGGGTTAGACCTGGTAAACCAGGTGGAGCCACTGTATCGGGAGGGTATTCACCGGGTATTGGCATGTTTTGACGATGCACAGTGTCGCAGATTGATTGCGCAATTGGAGCGGATTCGGGAGCGGACGAGCCGAGAGGACTGATTCGACCGCCCGGCGCGCGGCGGGACCCGCCGTGCGACAACGCCGTCACCCCGCGGGGGACGGTGCAGGAGACGAGCAATGACGATGTCGCCGCAACGCAGTGCCGTGGAGGGGGACTCTTTCAACAAGGCAGGTTTCTGGGCGCTTCTGGTGACGCAGTTTCAGGGCGCCTTCAGCGACAATGTTTACAAGTTGATCATCATGTTGTACCTGCCTGTGCTGGTGGCCAGTACCGAATTTCCGGCAACGGCCCTGAGCACGGCGGTCTTTAATCTGCCGTGGCTGCTGTTTCCGGCGCTGGCGGGCGCCCTGGCCGACCGATACAGCAAGAAATGGGTGACGGTAAGCACCAAGGTATGGGAAATCGGCGTGATGATGATGGGGGTGGCCGCCGTGCTGATGCGCAGCCCCTGCCTGCTTTTGTTTACGCTGTTCCTTATGGCGATGCAAAGCGCCTTTTTCAGTCCGGCGAAATACGGGATTCTCCCCGAAATTCTTCCCGAATCAAGGTTGTCCTGGGGCAACGGCCTGCTGAACATGTGGACCTTTCTCGCCATCATTCTGGGCAATGCGGCGGCGGGTTTCCTGCTGGCGGCATTCCGTGACAAAGTTTATTACGCCATGATGGTGATGGTCGGCTTTTCCGGTGTGGGCGTAGCGGCATCGCTCTTTGTGACGCCGGCGCGGCCGGCGGAACCCGGGCGGCGCATCCCGATCAATCCCTATTCCGGGATATGGCGTTATCTGAGAATATTCTGGGAAGATGCGCGCCTCTTTCAGACATTGATTGGCATCGCGTTCTTCTGGGCGGCGGGCGCGCTGGTGATACAGAATGTCATCGAATTGGGGAAAGCCAATGTGCTGGATGAACGGCTTCAGGGTATTCTGCTGGCGGTGATGGCGCTGGGCATCGGGCTGGGCAGTCTGGCGGCGGGCTATCTCTCGCGGGGCAAGATCGAATTGGGACTGGCCCCCATCGGCTTCCTGGGCATGGCTGTCTTCTGCGTGCTGATGGCCATACCCGGCTGGCGCTATGCGTCAACCGCCCTGCTCCTTTTCGGTCTGGGCGCCAGCGCCGGGGTTTATGACGTGCCCCTCGCGGCCATGTTGCAGCAGCGCAGTCCGGACAAGATCAAGGGCGGCATGATAGCCACCCTGAATCTGGCGACTTTCGGCGGCATGATGGTGGCCGCAGCGCTTTTCTGGCTGTTGTTCAACAGACTCGGAATCAGCCCAAGCGGTATTTTCCTGGCCACCGCAGTCATCACACTGGGGGTGGGCGCATACCTCGTATGGCTGGGACCAATCGTCCTGTTGCGGTCTTTGTTATGGCTTGCAGATGGCACACTCTGCAAAGTGCATGTGAAAGGGCGTTCATTTGTCCCGGAAAAAGGCGGCGCACTGCTGGTGGCCAACCATGTTTCGATCATCGAGGCGATGTTGCTGCTGTATTCCACTGATCGGGAAATTCATTTTGTCATGGGCGCCGATATCCTGCGTACGCCGCGCTGGCGGTATGTGGCGCGGATGATGAACGTGATTCCGGTCGAGCCTGACGCAGGCCCGGCGGCGCTTGATGGCGCGGCGTTGCGCATCCGCGAGGTCATTGCCCGTGGGCATGCGGTCTGCGTCAACACCGAGGCGCGACTGCACCCTGACGGCGCGGAAATGCCTTGGCATCAGGGCTACGGGCGCCTGGTGGAAGGTCTCGATGCTCCCGTCATTCCCGTATATGTCAGCCGCCTGTGGGAAACGCTCTACATCTTCAAGAACCGGCGCATCCAATGGCGTCGTCCGAGGCCCTTGCGCTATCCCGTCGGTGTGTATTACCACGCGCCGACATCTCCCGGCCTCAGTGGTCCGGAGGTGCGCGCGTCGCTTCAGCAACTCGGCGTGCAGTGGGGCTTGGAGCGTCCGCATCCCTTCACGAACCTGCACACCGGATTCATCCGCTACGCCCGCAAGAATCTGCGCCGGATGGCGATTGCCGACGCGCTTGCCGGCGAACTGAGTTATTTCAAAACCCTTGTCGGCGGCATCGTTTTTGCCCGAAAACTGAAAAAAATATTGGACAGGCAACCCATGACCGGGGTGCTGGTGCCGCCCACCGTCGGCGGCGCTTTGACCAATATCGCCCTCCAAATGCTGGGACGCGTCCCCGTCAATCTCAATTACACCGTCTCACCCGAAATTCTGGCCTCCTGCGCGCAGCGCTGCGGCATTACCCAGGTGCTTACCTCCAGGCGATTCCTGGAACGCCTGCCGCTGACCGTGCCGGGGAAAACAGTTTTTCTTGAGGACATCCGCGAGTCAGTGACCGGGAAGGACAGAATCATCGGCATGCTGATTGCCCTGTTCGCACCGGTAGGGCTGATTCAGCGGCTGCTGGGCACGCCCAGAATGGGCGAGGATGACCTTGCGACCATCATTTTCTCCAGCGGGAGCGAAGGCGATCCCAAGGGCGTGATGCTCACCCTGCGCAATATCGTCAGCCAAACGCTGGCATGCGGGGAGGTGTTTCCACACCACAAGGATACATGCCTGCTGGGGTTTCTTCCATTCTTTCATTCCTTCGGCTACACAGGAACCCTGTGGATGCCATTACTGAACGAGGTGCGCGCCGTATACCATCCCAGCCCGCTCGAACACAAGAATATCGGCGAACTTGCCATGAAATACCGTGCGACCATCTTGATCGGCACTTCCACGTTCTTGCAGGGGTTTATCCGGCGCTGTCCCCCGGAACATCTGCGCAGTCTGGAATTCGTGGTGTGCGGCGCGGAGAAACTCGCCCCGCGCGTCCGCCAGGCATTCCGTGAAAAATTTGGCGTTGA
Source organism: uncultured bacterium (assembly GCA_937951485.1). Lineage (GTDB taxonomy): Bacteria > Hydrogenedentota > Hydrogenedentia > Hydrogenedentales > CAILVY01 > CALEDJ01. The sequence continues at coordinate 9,049 of CALEDJ010000068.1, read as the reverse complement.
ACCGGTGGAGGGCTATGGAACCACTGAATGCTCGCCAATCGTGTCCGTCAATTTCCCTGACAATGAATCGCCGGGATTCTATGCACGAAACCTGAAGCATGGCACGATTGGGCGGCCGGTCCCCGGGGTGGGCGTGCGCGTGGTGCATCCCGAAACGGGGGAATTGCTGCCCACCGGCGAAGCGGGCCTGCTCCAGGTTTCCGGCCCCAACATCATGAAGGGATATCTGAACGAACCGGAGAAAACGGCAGCCGTGTTGTGCGACGGATGGTATTCCACCGGCGACATCGCGGCGATTGATGACGAGGGATTCATCATCATCACGGACCGTCTGGCGCGTTTCAGCAAAATCGGCGGCGAAATGGTGCCGCACACCAAGGTGGAGGAGACGCTCCATAGTTTGCTTGATCTGACGGATCAGGCCATGGCCGTTACCAGTGTGCCCGATACGGTGAAGGGAGAACGCCTGGTGGTGTTGCACACCCTTAGCGACCAGCAACTGGACGAACTGGTCGGAAAATTGGTCACCTCCGATCTCCCGAACCTGTGGCGGCCTCGCGCGAATAATTTCTACCGAATTGACGCTATTCCCGTGCTGGGCACGGGAAAAATGGATATCAAGGCAGTCAAAAAGATGGCCATGAACCTCGATTTGGGGGAATGATGCCGCTTCCTGGAACGACACGGCGGGTGCGGCGCGATGATGCGCGTATGCCGCGTGACCCCGCCACCGGAATCATGGTCGGCGCTGCGCCGCGAAGCATCGGCCCGGAAGATGCCCGACGCGCTGTGCTCTTCGTCCATGGATTTGGGGGTTGCGGCAACAATTTTCACACTCTGCCCGACCTTGTGGCTGCGGCGGGTTGGCGTGTGCGCGTGATGCTGCTTCCCGGCCATGGACGCTCGCCATTGGACTTCGAAAGAACCCCCGCCGAAGCGATGATTCAGGCAGTTGTTCAGGAAATTCAGGCGTTGCGCAACGCGCATGATATCGTGGTGACGGTGGGGCACTCCATGGGGGGCGCACTGGCGACGATTGCTGCGGGCCAGACGCCGCTCGACGGGCTGATTCTCGGCGCGCCCTATTTCGGCATCACCCGGCAATGGTATTACGTGCTCCCTCCAGAACGATGGATTGCTGCGTTAAGCCCTTTTATTCGATGGGTTTACGCCGATCCTGGGCGCCAGCCGGTGAAACGCCGGGAAATCAGCCGTGAAATTGTATCGTATCGCTGGCGTTCTTCCCGCGCCGGCGTGACGGCCATGGACATCGCCGCGCGGGCCGCCGCGCCGGAAACGCTCAGGGCAATCACCTGTCCGGTGCTTCTGCTGCACGCCATCGGGGACCGCATCGCCTCGCCCGACGCCGCCAGATGCGTGTTCGGCAGCATTCCCAGCCGCTGGAAACGCGCCGTCTGGCTGGAAAACTCTGACCACGTCATTTTTTGGGACTACGATCGGGAAAAAGTCGCAGAGGAAATCCTGTCGTTTCTGGATCGCATTGAAACGAGCAGACACACTCCTGCTCCGGTGCCGCCTGAAACCGCCGCCATTCGGCGCATCAGCGCCGAGGAAGCCCGCCCGCTGCGCCATGCGATTCTGCGCCAGGGAAAACCTTTCGCGTCAACGGTGTGGACCGGCGACGACGAAGAAAGCACAGCGCACTTCGGGGCTTTCGACCACGATGTGCTGGTCGGGGTGGCGTCTATTTACGCGGCGCGTCCCCCGGGCGAGACCGACAATGGATTTTTTCAGGTGCGGGGAATGGCGGTGCTGCCGGAATGGCGCGGCAAGCGCATCGGCGAAGCGCTCATGCGCGCCTGCCTCGACCATGTCCGTCAACAGGGGGTGCATTGCGTCTGGTGCAACGCCCGCGCGCACGCGCGGGGATTCTATGAGCGCATGGGCTTCAAGGCAACAACTGATATGTTCGAGATCGAAGGCATCGGACCACATTACCAGATGCGGCGATATGTGTCCTCCTCGGATGCGCCGGACGTGTCGGACCTGCCCGACCCGTCCGACGCTGCCGGCTGAGCGCGCCGTCTGCTGCAACTGCATTGCATCGCTTCGTGCGTGCGGTTCTTCCTGAACCGGCGGCGCTTCGGATATACTGTTGTCGGCGCATCAACAAGCACAAGGACATTATGAGCGATTCCGGCGAGCGTGATATCCCCGTCGAAGTGAGTGTGGTGCTGCCATGCCTTAATGAAGAGGTCACCATCGGCGCATGCGTGGCGGCAGCCTGGCAGGCGCTGCGCGCTGCCGGTGTTTCCGGCGAAGTCATCGTTGCGGACAATGGGTCCGCTGACCGGTCCCGCAGTATTGCCGGGGAATGCGGCGCGCGCGTTGTGGAGGCGCGCCTTCCCGGATATGGTAATGCCTTGCGCACCGGCCTGCGCGCCGCGCGCGGGCGTTTCCTGGTCTTTCTTGACGCGGACATGTCCTATGATTTCGCGGATATTCCCCGTTTTGTGGAGGCATTGCGTCAGGGCGCCGGGCTGGTCATCGGGTCGCGTATCAAGGGCAGAATTGACCCGGGTGCGATGCCGCCCTTGCACCGTTTTCTGGGGACGCCGTTCCTGACCCGCGCAGCCAACCTGCTCTTTGGTTGCCACATCTCCGACATCAACTGCGGCATGCGCGCCCTGACGCGTGAAGTTTTCGACCAACTCGACCTTCATTCCGAGGGCATGGAATTCGCCTCGGAAATGATGATCAAGGCTGCCTTGAAAAAGGTGAAGATCCGCGAAATCCCCATCTGTTTTCATGTGGACCAGCGGGGTCGGGAGCCGCATCTGCGTTCCTTTCGCGATGGATGGCGGCATCTTCAAATGATGATGCATTACTGTTCGATAGGGGTCTTCTTTTTGCCGGGCACGCTACTGGTCTTGTTTGGACTGCTGGGGATTGGCATGGCCCCGGAAACGCCGACGACCTTTCTCGCCGTCTGCCTCATGGCGCAGGCGGCGGTGGCGGTCGGCATTTTCCTTGTACTCTTGGGATTGATGGCGCAGGGGCGCGTCAAAGTATCCAAATATGTGAGCCAATCCGACACACTTTTCATCCGATTCCTTCGCCGCTGGGTGAATGTGGAGAGTGGTGTTCTTGTGGGCGCCTTGGCGGCCTTGGTCGGCCTGGCGATGTTGGGTTGGTACGGTCGCTGGCTGATCCTGGATGTGCCGCCGTCTGTGGACATGGTGGCGCGATCCAATCCCTTTTCCACTGCCCGCAACGCATTCTTCGGCGCGACCGTGCTGATGGCGGCGCTGCAGGTATTCTTCGGTTCCTTGTTTATGGGATTATTCGGCATTCGCGTGGAAGAGGATAGCGCCGGGAAAGACGGCGCGACGAATCCGGATTGAGAGAGGGACGGTAATACGCACCGGGGGGGGCGCCGGCGGAAAGGATTATATTATGGAGTGGATGTTGATGATTGTCTTAGGGACGCTGGCTGCGCCGGCAGCGGATGACATCCCGTTCTATGAAGACAAACTTCAGGTGATGACATTTCAGGATGCCCAGGGTGCGCTGCATCCAGTGAAAAGCGTCGAAGACTGGCAGGTACGAAGGCGGCATGTGCTGCAGAACATGCTCCGGGTGATGGGGCCGTTGCCCGCGCGGGATGTGTTGCCCCCGCTTGACGTAGAAGTGCTTGAGACAGCGGATACGCCCAAGTATGTGCGCAGGAAAATCCTGCTGACCGCGGAAGCGGACGATCGCCTTCCCGCATACCTGTTGATTCCCAAGGGCCTCACCGAAAGGACGGCGGGTATTGTGTGCCTGCACCAGACCGTCGCGATTGGCAAGGACGAGACCGTCGGCCTTGGCGTCACCACCAACCGCCAATATGCCATGGAACTTGCGGAACGCGGCTATGTGACCATCGCGCCGGACTATCCGAATTTCGGCGACTACAAGATTGACGTCTATGCGCGCGGCTACGCCAGCGCCACCGCCAAAGGAATAGGCAATCATATGCGATGCGTGGACCTGCTCCAGTCGCTTGCGGAGGTGGACCCGGACCGCATCGGCGCCATCGGCCATTCGCTGGGCGGGCACAATACGCTTTTCGTGGGGACCTTCGATGAACGCATCAAGGTCATGGTCACCAGTTGCGGCTTCAACAGTTTCGCCAAATACTACGGCGGCGACCTGACCGGATGGTCACATGCCGGCTATATGCCGCGCATCGCCGAACTTTTTGACAAAGACCCAAAAAAGATGCCCTTCGATTTCACCGAAGTGCTTGCCGTCCTGGCGCCGCGCGCGGTGTTCATCAATGCGCCGAATCAAGACGCCAACTTCGAAGTGTCCGGCGTGAAGGATTGTGTGCGCGCCGCCGCGCCAGTCTACGCCCTTTTTGGCGCACCGGAAAACCTTGTGGCCGTTTATCCCGACTGCGGCCACGATTTTCCGCCGGAAATCCGCGAACAGGCCTACGCGTTTATCGCCCGCCACCTGGGCGGGGCGTCTCCAAAGTAGACGCGGCATCCTGCCGCGTTATTTTTTCGCCTCTGCCCGCCTCAGAACGCCTCCCCGCGTTCATGCATTTCGGCGAGTTCGGTAATGCGGTCTTTGTCGAGTTTGGGGAAGAGCACCTGGGGCGTTTGCAGGGGGCTGCCGGCGGGCAGGGCTTCCTTGGCGGCGTTCCAGCCGTCGGGGCCGCCGTCGGGGCCGCCCTCGGGCAGGGCCGTTCCGATGATTTCCGCGAGCGCGTGCGCGCCATCCGGCAGGAACGGCGCCATGGCGTGGCACAGCGCCTTGACCACCTGGCAGCAGACATGCAGCGTCGTGCCGGTCCGCGCGGTATCGGTCTTGCGCGTGACCCAGGGCTGTTTGGCGTCAAAATAGACATTGGCCTTGCGGCCAAGGTCAATGAGCCGCTCGAGCGCCTGCCGGAACCGGAAATTTTCCAGCGACTCGGCGATGGCGTCCACCTGCTCCGGAATGGCGGCAAGCATTGTGCTGTCCTCGGCGTCCAGCGCTTTGGCGGGGGGGACCGCGCCGTCAAAATTCTTCACCGTCATTGTGAGGGACCTGTGGACGAAATTGCCGACCACGTCACACAACTCGCCGTTGTAGCGGAACATCAGGTCGTCCCAGTCGAAACTGGAATCTTTGGATTCCGGCGCAATCGCGCAGAGGTAGTAGCGGATGGCGTCCAGCGGCAGATGCTCGACCGCCCATTTCACGCTGATCATGTTGCCGCGCGATTTGGACCCTTTCTCCGCCTGGCCGGTCTGCCGGTTGAAGATGTTGAGGTATTCGTTGCCGACCACGTGGTCCGCGAGGATGTAGTCGCCCTGCCCCATGAGCATGGCGGGAAAGATCACCGCATGGAACGGGATATTGTCCTTGCCGATGAAATGAATCATGCGCGTTGCGCTGTCTTTCCACCACAATTCCCACGCATGCGGATCGCCCAGCCGGTCCACGCCCCATTGCCGCGTGTTGGTGACATAGCCGATCGGCGCGTCAAACCAGACATAGATGCGCTTGGACGCCGCGTCCGGTGCGTCCACGGGGATGGGCACGCCCCAATCCGTGTCGCGCGTGATGCAGCGGGGCCGGAGATCGTTGACCCAGCCATAGGCGATGCCTTTGACATTGGTGCGCCATTCCGGGTGACCGTCAAGCCAGGCGCGGAGGCGGTCGGCGAATTTCGGCAAATCCAGAAACCAATGCCGCGATTTCCGCAGGATGGGTGTTGACGTATCGCCGGGGATGTTCGCGCGAGGCTGAACGAGGTCTTTCGCGGCATATTGCGCGCCGCAACGCTCGCATTCGTCGCCGTTGGCGTCCTCATAGCCGCACTTGGGACAGGTCCCCTTCACATAGCGGTCCGGCAGATACTTGTCGGACTGCGGCGAGTACCACAGTTCCATCTCCTCCTGGTGGATGTAACCGCCGTCCAAAAGACGCAGAAAGAACGACTGGGTGGTGTCAATATGCAAGTCCCACGAGGTGCGGCCGTAGATGTCATAGGAAATCCCCAAGCGGCGGAACGCCTCCTCGTTGGCCGCGTGGTAGCGGTCAATCACTTCCCTTGGCGAGACCCCCTCCTTCAGCGCCGTCAGCGTGATGGGCACGCCGTATTCGTCCGAACCGCCGACATACAATACGCGATCGCCCCGCAGGCGCTTGTAGCGCACATAGATGTCGGCGGGCAGATACGCGCCCGCAATATGCCCGAGGTGAATATAGCCGTTGGCATATGGCAAAGCGCTGGTTACCAAAGTCCGTTTGAAACCGCTTTCGTTTGTCATGACAGTCCTCTGAGAACAGTAATTCGCCGTCAATCATCGTGGAGAGAAACAAATTCTAGCGCATGCGTTTGTGGAACTTCACATTCACATGCGCACCATCAGGGCATTTACCATTCCTGCGCGATTACCTCTATGGGATTGGTCACCACCCATGGGGCCATGTTGCGCGCGGTGCGGTTTCCAGAATAGACGATTTCGCCGGGCATGGGCAGCGCCGCCTCGATGCGGTATTTGCCGGGAACTTCGACTTCGTACTCAAATGTGCGCCCTTCCTCGGCGGCGATGGTTTTGCCATCGTGCACCAGTGCGAACCGGCACGGCAAAGGCGATTCTGCGCGGAATCTCAAGTCGGGCGACAGCGCAATGCGCCCGCCCATGGTGACTTGCCGCACGCCGTCTTCCGCGACAAAGGCAAAGCCCTCCGCATCTCCGATCATGTTGAAGGCAATGAAGCCCCTGCCCTCCCGGATGGCATCCAGCAGCGCCGGTTCGCTCAATTCTCTGGCAAGCAAGTGGGTATTGACGAAACGGGCAGTGCGCTCATAAGGATCAGGATCAAAACGGAAGATTCGCGTGTCCGGTTTCAGCGGACCGAAGATCAGCCGCAGCAGCGCCCGTGTCAGAAAATTCAGCCGGAACTCCCGGATTTTCCTCTCGGGATCGTTGTGCCCTGTATCCAGGAGGATCACGGTGTCCTGCGCCGTATAAAAGGCCTGAATGCCGACGTTCTGGTGGCAGTCATTGGCGGCGATGCCGGTGATTTTACGGTGCATGTTCTGCTCGTCCCACTTCTGCACCAGCATATTGAGCACCCAGGTGTCGAATAATCCCCGGAATGTCTGCTCCGGATAGGCCCGGAAATTGATGATGAGATCTTTCACGGTTTCGATTCGACTGTTCTTCACCACCATGTTGAAGTTAATGTCTGTATGGATGTTATAAATCTCCATGGCATCAATTTCCGGGATTGTCCAGGGGCGCGGGGCTTCAGTGTGACCCAAGGCGAGCACACCGCCCAGTTCCCGGATTCTCCGGGCAAGTTCCGCCGGGTCATCATACCGCGAGAAAACCGTGTCGTCCGGAAGCCCCCACGGCATGAAGCCCGCCTGCATTTCAAAGCCCCGGACAAACAGGATGCCGTCGTGAATGCCCTTCCAGCCCAGCGAATAATCGGCCTTGCCATCCACGAAATGATCGGTCATGAAAATGAACTGGCACTTGGCTTTATGCAGCGCTTCGACAATTTCCGGAAACAGCACCTCGGAGTCGTGGGAAATGTGCGAGTGGCTGTGCATCACCCCCCGGTATTCCGTCCATTCCGTCTTCAGGCTGACGGGTTCGCGATTGGCCGCATGGGCCTTCCAAATGGCCGCCTGGCGCGGATACAGGGAAAAGCGGTTGTAAAGTTGCGGCGCAAATGCGCCTAGAAAGGCCCCTGCAAAAAGAAGCGCAAGAACCAATGTTGTAAAGCATCCGCAACGTCCGATGCGGTACAAGCACCCGCGGCGAGGCTTCGTTGTTTCCATGAATCGGCCTTTCCTGTTTGGCATTCATCTGCTCCCGTCAGTATTCCACATCGGCATTGATGGACGCACCTTTCGGAAATAGCCGTGTATGCATATCCTGATAGGACCGTAGCATCCTGGCGCACGCGCGCCATGAGCAACGAACCAGCGGGCCATCAACATGCTCTGCGGGTCTTTGCTTTCCATTAACAATATGGTAAACTGAAGATGGGCTGTTTCTTCCGACAGTGGCGGAGTTGTGTTTCGGCTCAAGGAGAGGGATATCATGTCTGGGATACGGGATTACTGTTTCTTGTCGCGGGTGGCTGTTCTGTTCGCAATGCTGATCGGGGGCGTGTGGGGTGTTCCCGCTTCGGCGGACGTGTACAACAGTTCAGGCGTGCTGCGTGACCTCATCGTGCTTGAAGGGGAATCTGTGGAAATCGACACCGGCGCAACGCCGCCGCGATTGTTGGTTCACGCTTTTCCTGTGGGATTCATGTATTCGGGCCGTGTGGACGGCGGCGTGGCTGTCTTCGATTTCGATGACGTATATATTGAAACAGGTGTGCAAGTAACGATATCCGGCCACCGACCGCTTTCTATTGCGGCCAGGGGCGACATGGATATAGGGGCGAGTTTCGATGTCTCGCGTGGTATTGCGGGGGGCGGCGCGGGTGGCATGGGCGGTCCGGGCGGTTTGGGCGGTACTGGCGGTCGCGGCGGTTCCGGCGGGGCGGGCGGCACAGGTGGCAAAGGCGGAAAAGGCGGTGATGCGCTTCCCTCAACACAACCTGGTTTTGACGGTGAACCGGGTCTGGCGGGAAGCGCCGGATTGCCTGGTTTGGCGGGCGCGGTCGGTCTGGCGGCGGGGACGGGCGGCGCCCCGGGCGGCGCGGGCTTTGGCAATCCGCCGGCGGCCGGGGGCGGTGGTGGTGCACCGGGTGTCAATACCGATGGCGCGGGTGCGGGTGGCGCGGGGTCCACGATTGTTGGAGAACCGGGAGGCGAACAGACCGTAGTGGGCAGTGGCGGCGGTGTGGCCACCATTCCCTTCACTGATATTGAATATGGTCTGCCGGGGGGACGGCCGGGCGGTTTGTTTCCTGTTCACGGCAAGAACGGCTCCGCCCCTTCTGGCAGCAACGCGCAAACCGGGGCGCCGGGCGCGCCGGGGAATACCGGTCTTGACGCTGTTTTTACAGCCGATGCGAATTCGCTGGCATTGGCGGCGGGTCCCGGCGGCGGCGGCGGTGGTGGCGGCGCTGGTGGTGG
>CALEDJ010000067.1 GCA_937951485.1 uncultured bacterium | reverse complement strand
TCCATTTTCAAAGGACCCCGCTCCTCAGTGTTGTCCAAAACAGATTGTTAAGGGAATGAAGGGCTATGCCCGGAACCCCTTGAGAATCCTGTGGAATCAAGATGATGTGGCGGGCTTATCCTATGCGTAAACCGCTCCGTGGGTATTTTTGAGATATCATTGACCCCTTTACCAAGGTGTCCCGTGTTATCTCCCCTCACCCCACCCCTCTCCCGGAGGGAGAGGGAGCACAAACATGCCTCAGGTTTCGCCATATACCCCCTCTCCCACTGGGAGAGGGGTGGGGTGAGGGGAAAGGTTACCATAATAGAAGGCTTTTCCCGGCAATCAGAATATTTTGGACAGCACTGATAATCTATGTTGATCGAAATGATGCTTGAAGACAATTGTATCTCGGAATTGATCAATATGCATCATTGTTGTTCATGTCGTAATGCATGGATAAGGTTTACACCTTGATTTTGAACCAGACGCGCCCGGAAATCAACCCCATGTTTCCTGCCGGCACCGGTTTCCTCGGACAGCGCGGCATGATGAATACAGGACAGTACTGACACCAATAGAGAGACGTTGAGTGCCGACGATGTTCGACCCATGGTATATTCGCAATAGAGACAAACGCCGGACTGGAATACATCGGTATGTTGAATGAGTCCACGATCAGTAAGTGTGCAAGGTATGTCACAAACCGGACCAGGCATGTAATAGAATCGTTCGGACCGCGCGCGCCGGGCAGCGAGGGCGAACGCAGGACGCAGGAATTTGTGCGTGAGGAACTGGCCGCCTGCTGCGATGGCGAGGTGTTGTTTGAACCTTTCCAGGTTGCCGGAAAGGCATTCTTTTTGATGCAGGCGGTTGCAGCCCTGACCCTTTTGGCTTCGGTTGTGCTTTGGCACGCGCATCCGGCGATATCCCTGGGGTTGGACATGCTTGCGTTGTCGGTCCTGTATTTCCAGTTTTGGCGATACCGGCTTTTCCTTGATCCGTTTTTCCCCAAGAGCACGTCGTACAACGTCTATGGCCTTATCAAACCGAAAGGGGAAACCAGGCGCCGGATCATTCTCTCGGGACATGCGGACGCAGCCCGCGAGTGGCGCCTTGCGTACCTTGCGCCCCGTCTGTTCCCGTATTTCTTTGTAGCGCTTCTCGCAGGACTCGCCGGAATTGTCCTGCTGCATCTCGCGGGATTCATCGCATGGCTTGCGGGGGGGGCGATGTGGGAGGCCGCACAGAATGTGCAATGGCTGCAGTGGTTGCTGGTTCCCGGAATTCTTCTCGGCGTTTTTTTCAACAATGTGAGTCGAACCGTGCCGGGTGCGAATGACAATCTCAGCGGCACTTTCGCAGCAATGGGCATTGCGAAGCATCTGAAGGAATCAGGGGTGCAACTTCAGAACACGGAACTGGGCATCGCCATTCTCGGGTCTGAGGAAGCGGGATTGCGCGGGGCCAAGGTCTTCGCGGAAAAGCACAAGAATGAATTTTGCGACGTGGAAACCGCAGTTATCGTCCTTGAAACCCTTCGCGATCTCGATCACATCAAGGTGTACAACCGGGACATGAACGGCACCATCAGACTCGACGATACCGTGTGCCGGCTGTTGCGGGATGCCGGCAAAGCCTGTGGCCTTGATCTCCCCTATGCCACCGTCTTTGTCGGTTCGTCGGACGCTGCCGCATTCGCCCAGGCGGGCTGGCGCGCGGGCGCGCTCGCCGCCATGGACCCGCGTCCCGCCGACTACTATCACACCCGACGCGACAACTGGGACAACATGGATGAGGCGTGCCTGCGCAAAGCCATCGCTGTCGTGTGCGCCGCGATACGGATATACGACACGGGGAAGACATGACGGCATGATGCTTGTCGCACATGCAAACGGAAGGGAGATTGAACCATGACGGGGGCCGCATTCAGGAACATGTTCCGAACAACCGCGATTATTCTTGCGGCGATAGGCGCACAAGCCGGGGCTTCCGGGTCAATACCCTACCCCGGTATGCCACCGGAGGAAGCCCAGGCATCGGTGTTGGACGGAGGCGCTGTACTGAAGAACAATCTCCTCGAAGCCTCGTACAGATGGGATGCCGCAGGCTTTTCACTGGTCTTCCGGGGGCTGACCCCGGAGACCGATGCCGCGACGGGAAATACGCTGTTCAATCTGAAACTGGCCGATGGTCGCATCGTTGACGCCTCGGATTTCCAGGTTCAAGGCGATGTAGAGAGGGTGCCGATTGCGGCCCGCCCCGAAGCCCGCCGTTTGACGGAACGCTTTGCGGGCTGGCAGGTGCGCGTGCCGCTGCAAACCGGGGATGGCGGCATTGCGGTGCTATTCACCGCCACGTTGCGTGATGCGTCGAATTATGTCAGGCACGAGGTGTCCATCACGTCGAAACAGGAGGATTTGGCTATAGACGCCTTGACACTTCTTGATCTCAAGATTCCCGATGCCAATCTGATGGGTGACACACTCGGCGCGCCTGTGGTTGCCGGAAGGATGTTCTTTGCGTTTGAACATCCCATGTCCGAGAGCAGCGCGGAAGACGGGAGCGTGGTGTGCGGCATGAAACGAGGCGCTACGTTAAAGGCGGGGACACCGTTGAAACAGTCGTGCGTTCTGGGTGTCACGCCTCCGGGACAGGTCCGCCGCGGATTCCTGTACTACGTTGAACGGGAACGCGCCCACCCCTATCGGCCGTTTCTGCACTACAATTCCTGGTACGATATTGCGTGGGGCGACCGCAAATTCAATGAGGCGCAGGCGTTGCAGGCCATAACGCTATGGGGGGAGGAATTGACCGCGCAACGCGGCGTTCCCCTGCAGAGTTTTGTGTTCGATGACGGCTGGGACGACAACAGCACCCTGTGGCGGTTTCACGAGGGATTTCCTGATGGCTTCGCCCCGTTGCGCGAGAAGGCGGCCCAATACGGATCGGCCATCGGTACATGGCTCTCTCCCTTCGGCGGCTACGGAGAAGCGCGCGAGCAGCGCCTCGCCTTCGGCCGCCAACAGGGTTTTGAAACCAATGACAGCGGCTTTTCCATGGCCGGCCCGCGCTACTATGCCCGATACAAGTCCATCTGCGAGGAAATGATCCGCCTGTACGGCGTCAATTTCTTCAAATACGATGGAATGGGGGCGGGTCTTGGGGCGGGGGGCCGAGGCAATACGGAGTATCTTGAAGATATCGAAGCGCTTATGCGGCTTATGGATGAATTAAGAGCCATTGAACCCAACCTCTATATCAGCGCAACCACCGGCACGTGGCCATCGCCGTATTTCCTGTGGCATGCCGACAACATCTGGCGGGGCGCCGACGACATGGGCTTCTCCGGGCAAGGGTCCAAACGGCAACAGTGGATCAACTATCGCGACACATGGACCTGCCGCAACATCGTGCAAAAGGGTCCGCTCTACCCCCTGAACGCGCTCATGACACAGGGCATCGTGCAGGCCTGTCACGGCATGGCGGCGGAACTCGGTGATTCCCTCCAGGAAATGGCCGACGAAATATGGTCGTTCTTCGGCAGCGGGACCAGTCTTCAGGAACTTTATATTTCTCCGGCGCTGCTTACGGCGGACCAATGGGATGTGCTGGCCGCCGCCGCGACCTGGGCCAAATCCAATGCGGCCGTGCTGGTGGACACGCATTGGGTCGGCGGCGATCCCGGCGGGAATGAAGTCTATGGGTGGGCATCATGGACCCCCGACAAAGCCATCCTTGTCCTGCGCAACCCTGCGAATCAAAACAAGGCCATCATCGTGGAGCCAGCCGCGGCCCTGGAACTGCCGGAAGGATCGCCTGGGCGATACCGTATGTCCACGCCAAGACCCGACCAGCGCTCCCTTCCTGTTCAGGTCCTCAACGTCAGCGAACCATGTACCTTTGAACTTAAGCCCTTCGAGGTGCTTGTCTACGAACTTGTTCCGGAACATTAGCGAGCAATTTCAGCAATTACATGCCGAGTCGAACCGCCGATAACCTGCGAGAGGAGTCCAGATACATGACCACCAGCCACAAGGCAATCGGAATCCTTCTTGCGGCCGTCGTGACGGCCGCGTTGGCGAGCGGACAGGACGCCTTCGAGCAAGCCTCGGAGTCGGCGGCCATCGCGGGGCACGCTCTCGACAAGGTGCACCGATGGCTGCACGGAATCGCACTTCCGAAAATTGACCCTGAAACGGGCCTCTATAAAGCCGACGGCAACTGGAACTACCGCGATACCGCCGCCGATTGTTACCCATTTTTCGTCTGGGCGGCGCATGTGGTGGACCGCGATGTGCTCAACGGCCCCGCCCGCAATGTTCTGCACCGCGAAACAGCGCTGTGCAACGCAGTGGGGCGCATTCCCGTGCCCTGGGATTTCAATACCGGCGCGCCCCTAAAAGACATTGAATGGGATGAGATGGTTTTCCAGGCGTCGGAGTATGTCAAAGACGGGCTTATCGCGATCGTTGAAATCACGGGCCCGGACGAATGGTTCGATCGCATGCGTGCCATCACCGATGACCTCTGGATGACCGCCCGCTATGATACGCCCTTCGGAAAAATTCCCTCCACCAACATCGAAGTGAACGGCGAACAACTGCAAGCCCTGGCGCGTCTCTACACCATGACAGGCGAAGACAAGTATCTCGACTGGGCGGACAGGCTGGCCGACTACTACTTCGCCCAAGAGGATTTCAGGGTGACCCGCCTGCGCGACCACGGTTGCGAAATCATCGGCGGCCTCGGCCTCTTGCACGCCGTCGAATCCACCCACCGGCCGGAACGCGCGCGACAATATGCGCCGAAACTGAAAAGAGTCTTCGACATCATCCTTGCGGAAGGCTGCAATGAAGACGGCCTGATGTACGATGAACTTGGCGGGAAAAGCGGCCGTCTCAGTGACGGATGGGGCTACAACTATGTCGGACTCCTGTGTTTCGACATGGCCACGGGCATTGAAACTTACCGGCCGACAGTGGCGGCCACGCTGAAGAATCTTGAAAAACCTCGCTATAAGGATTACCCGTGGGAAGGTGAGTCCATTGACGGTTTTGCCGACTCCATCGAAGGAGCGCTCTATCTGCTCAACCGGATCCCCCTGGAGGAGGGTTTTGCCTGGGTTGACCGTGAGACCAGAAACAACCTGGTGGACCATCCGTCGCGGCTGGAACACGGAGACCTCTGGGGTACGATGAAACTGCAATCCAACGGCGTGCGTACAGTGCTTATGCATTCACTCATGCATACGCAGGGTCTCATCGCGCGCCCCTGGCGGCAAGGGCTTCAACTGGGCGCCGCGCCCGACGGCGGGGGAGGTATCGTCATCGCGATCCGCGCCGGGGAAGACTACAACGGCGTGCTGGAATTCGACATACCCCGCCACCGCATCTACCTGGGCTTCGAGAAGGATTGGCCCCGCATGAACACCCTGCCGGAATGGTTCACCGTCGAACCCGAAACCGTGTATGTGGTCCGGCGCGGGGATGCGCCGCCGCGCAAATATACCGGTCGCCAGTTGCACGCCGGGCTTGAGGTCTCCGTAACGGCCGGGCAAACCCTCCAGATTACCGTTGCGGAAGACAAGCGACGCAGATAACAATCCGCGTGCGGCGAGTTCACCGGCGTTTGTTCAATCTTTCTGGAAAGTGATCTTCAGGTCAATGGTGACCGGCAGATATGTTTCCGGGGCGATCCAGATGTTTTCGACCACATACGGCAATTGCACGTCTCGTTGACCGCTTTCTCTGATGTTGCGGCCTTCCAGACGCAACATGACGGTCTTGCCCGCCGGCAGGGTCAATGCGCCGGGAAACGAGAGCCCCTGGACCCCGCCTTTGGCCTTGAGTCGGAAAGTGATCGGCGAGGCATTGTGTACGCCTACCGAAAGCGACTGCTTTTCCTTCAATGTTCCCTCCGGATGCTGCACGGTCACCGATTGGTAGAACAGCGGCGCAACCCATTGCGCTTCGCCGACAAGGGTATTACCGCTGCAGGCGACGGTGTGCCGCGCACGCAATGCCTCCTCAACCGCTTCTGGCGTCCTTTCGCGAGCGAAAACGAGGGTCATGGTGCGGACGCCGTCCGTGTCGGCACCGTAATCGCGCGGGCCGTGAATATCCGTGTTGGCCAGCATGGTGAGATTGTGTTTCAGGCACCACTTGTGGGCGGACGGATAATAATTGTCGCCGTTGAATACCTCCATGCCGTGCATCCACCCTTTTGCGAGATATTCGGCCTGGATTTCGCTCCACGCGGTGTCCCCCTTGCGCTTCCATTCAGGATGGTTCCAGAAGACAAACGCGCCCTGTTCATTCGCAATACGCACAGCGTCTTTCTGGTCTTCGACGTTCAGGGCGTTGCCGTCTTTGATAAAGATGGCGTTGAAATGACCGTGGGGTTCGTCCCGCGTGATCTCGATTCCTGGAATCAACAACAGATGCAGGTCATCGGCCGTGGGCTTCGCAATCTGATAGGGACGGTTGAAATCAATGATCACATCGTCTTTGTGGGGAAGGTACTCGATGTGATCGGTAATCGCCAGCACATCCAGGCCGTCGCGCCATGCTTCATCCGCCCGGACGGTGGGCCACACCGAGCCGTCCGAGAACACCGTGTGCGTGTGAAGGTCGCACGCAAGCGTCACGTATCCCTCAATGTCGGGGAAATTCAACTCAGTGCGCTGGGCGAAAACGGCCCCTGCCACCGGCACAGCGACAATCGCCGCAAAGGCAAGACTTCTCCGGATATACTTTCTCATGATGTCATTTCCTCCTCGACCGTTTTGCGGCCCTGCCGGGTTTTATCACCCGCATTGAGAGGCTGCCCGGCGCTCAGGTCTCAAGCAATCGCGTGTATCCCGGCTTGAAGACCGGATAACTGCCGTCGGGGCCGGGAAGCACCGGCGGTTCCATGCCATCGTGGCAATCTTCGGGACTGGGCGGATGGAAGAAATCGGAGCGGTTGATCCGTTCCCAGGTGATCTCTTCGCCGGTGTAGCACGAGATTTGCCCCATGACGGTGATCATGGTGCTGCGGCACATGTAATCCCCGTTGTTGACAGGTTCGCCCGAACGAATCGCCTTGAAAAGCACATCGTGCTCGACTTGATAGGGGTTGCACTCGCCTTTCCATTGCCACGCGTTTTCGCCCTGAATATGACAATGCAGAAGAGATGCCTTGCCCTTGGTTCCGAATATAATACTTGAAGTATCGTTAAAACATCCCTCGGTCGTCCGGCAAAAAGCATAGACCCGAACGCCGTTCTCAAATTCGTAGATGACAGAATGGTGGTCGAATACATCGCCGTAGATCGGCGCCGTCATGGAGGATCGCCCGCCAAGACCATGGCATTTGACCGGCGCGGCGTCATGCAGCACCCAACTGGCCCGGTCCATGTTATGCACCAGCGACTGCGGAACGTCGTCCCCCGACAGCCACCTGAAATGATATTGCGTGCTGCATTGCCATTCGAGTTCGGAAAGTCCGGGCGCGCGGTCAATAATCACATACGGCGCACGAAGAAAATTTTCCTCGATACTGACCACCTCGCCGATGGCGCCGTCATGTATTCGCTGGACCGTTTCCGCATATCCGGCGTGATACCGGCTTTGCAGTCCGGAAACCAGGCACAATCGTTTTTCCTTCGCCACCTCGGCCGCGCGCTGCATCAATTTCACACCGGCCGGGTCTATGCCGTGGGGTTTCTCGACAAAAACGTGCTTGCCGGCCTCCAACGCCGTCATGGCATGGAGCGGGTGAAACTTCGCCGCGTTGGCAATCAGCACCACGTCCGACGCTTCAATAACGTGCTTGTAGCCGTCGAACCCCGCGAAACAGAGGTCATCATTAACAACAACCTGTTCCTTCATCTGCTGTTTGAGGCGTTCACGTCTGGCCTTGACCCGGTCCATGAAGATATCGCACATCGCCACCAGCCGGGCGCCGGGGTCCGCGGTCAGCGCCTCCACCGCCGCGCCGGTATTGCGCCCGCCGCAGCCGATCATGCCGACGCGGATGACATCGCTACCTGCGGCATATGCGTTCCTTGTGACGTGGTGAACACCGGTGACGGCGGCGGAAGCCGCCACAGCCGAACGCTTCAGAAAGTCGCGCCGCGTTGCGCCATTGCCCCTTCCTGTTCCCTTTGCAGTTGTCATTTTCCCTCCTTTCGCGAATCGCACATCATCTTACGACTGACCTCCCCCGTGAATCAATCACCGGATTTCAGTGTGCATGGTGAGTGGAAAGTATGGATATAAGTGTGGACAGATTGTTGGGAGTACCGTCTATGCGCGGCGTGCAATTCAAGCGATTTCGCCGTCATCCGCACATGCTGCCGGTGATGACCCGCGCCGTATGCTTTGTCCTCTTCTCCATTCCGCGCGGATAGATGTTGCGGCTATATGCCGATGACCATGCGGATGATCCTGTCACGCAGCGAATCGGGCATCCACCGGGCCACCAGCCACTCCGTCCTTGCGCCGCCGCCGCAAAGATAGCGCGTCTTGGGTTTCGCGGCGGTGATGGCATGAACCACGCAATCCGCCACACGGCCGGCGGGCACCGCACGATTGGCCATTTTTTGGGCTTCACGGCGCATGACGTCCATCGCTCTGCCATAGAGTGCGTGGCATTCCGCGGGCATGCGATTGAGCATGGCTTCGTTGGATGCCTTGGATTTTTCCCATATGGGCGTCTGGATGGCGCCTGGCTGCACGATGCTCACGCGGATATTCCAAGGGGCGAGTTCCACGCGCAGGGAATCACCGAGGGCCTCGACCGCGAATTTTGACGCCGAATAAGGCCCCATGAACGGCGGAGCGAAAAAGCCGTTGGTGGAACTGATCAGGCAGATGCGGCCCGACGCCACCCGCAGCAATGGAAGGAATGCCTGCGTTACCGCCAAGAGCCCGTTCACGTTGACATTCATTTGAAGTTCAAAGTCCGCCATTGGAACGAATTCGAGCGGGGCCGCCACGGCGATGCCGGCATTGTTCACCAGCCCGCGCAATCCCTTCTCCCCGGCAACTTCCGTGATGTGCTGTTTGGCGGCGACAATGTGTTCGGGGTTTGTCACGTCAAGCATGACGGGTTCAACCTTGCCGGCGATCTCTTTTCGGATGCGTTCCCCATCCGCCTCACGGCGCACCCCGGCGAAAACATGAAAACCCTTGTCCGCCAGAGCGGACGCGCAGGCATGGCCGATTCCCGTTGAAGCCCCGGTCACCAGTACATACCCGCTATTCATACAATCTTCCTTATGAATTCTTTTACAGATGAAATACGCCGTTAATCAACGACAAGTCACAGGCGTGAATGTTGTCGTTTATCGGGCAACGCCGGTAAGTTTGCGAATCAAAGTGGTTTCCTTCTCGTCATAGGGCGTCCCATCCTTCCGGAATATGTCGTGGAACCACGGATCAGGTTCTGCCGTGTATTGCTTGTCCCATGAGTCCCAGGGATAGATGGTTTGCGATCGCCCATCAACCAGCCCCCAATTGATGGCGCCCACATTTTGATCCTTGAGGTATGGCATGACTGTCTCGAAAGTGCTGCCGGAACCCCGCGACATGTACTCCGTGCAGATGATTGGGCGACCGGAACGTTTCAGCCATGTCACCGCCGTCTTCACCGCCGGGAGCGGGCTGTAGGAATGGAAGGTGATGATGTCGGAGCGTTCAAGCATCAGTTTGTCCAGAGACGGCACGGGATTGGTGCGCCGCCCAACATCCACCCACACCCCGACGGTCAGCGGCTGCGAGGGATTGACCTCCCGCGCCCAATCGAAAATTTTGCCCAGCAGAATCAGATGCGCCTGTTCTTTCTCCTCGCGGGTCCAGCCTTCCTTGGGCTGATACTGCGGGACGGGATTGCCGGGCTCGTTGAACAGGTCCCACGCCAGGACACGCGGATCGTCCTTGAAGCGCGTCAGAATGCCTGTCACATAGGGCTTGAGTTCCTCATAGCGCGACGGGTCTTTCTGAATATCAATATGCGGGCTTTGCAGCCAGCGCGAATTGTGCACATGCGGCACGGGTTCCTTCTGGGGTCCAAGTTTCGGAAAAGGATCCCATACGCTGTCGAACAGCACCAGCATGGTCTTGATGCCGTGTTTGTCGGCGATGGCGAGGTATTCATCAATACGCTTCTCGAATCCTTCCGCATCCGCCGCCCAGAGCATGTCGTGCAGGTAAACGCGCATCACGTTGAAGCCAATGCCCGCCGCCCAGCCCAGTTCCCGGTCAATGGTCTCCGGGTCCCAGGTCTCCGCCTGCCACATCTCAAACTGATTCGATGCAGTGCTCGGCACGAAGTTGGCCCCCGCCGGCCAGGGCAGTCCGGCATACCACGCATTGGCGCGATCAGCGCTCCAACGTTCACCGTTGTGTTCCCAATTGATGTCCATGTTTCCTTCATCTCCTGACGCACATGCGAAAATACTCAGCGTGATTGCGATGCTCACGGCGAAAACGGAAGCAATGCCCGACTGCCGATACCAAATCATCGTTGTTTCTCCTCTGATTCTTCACCCACCCTGTTGCGCGATGGGCGCCGATTCCGGCTGCGACGGCTCCAGTACTCCAACTCTAAACTTCCGCGGAATCCGCGAAATCGTTTTCGTTTCTACCAGAAAATGTAATACAGCGCAGCGGTTGTGATAACAACCGCTGCGCCGGCGACAGGCACGACACGCGAACTTCGCATATCAAAATCCTTGTTCACAGGCATGACCACCGGCGCTTCGAGCGGCCTGATCAATGTCACAATGCTCATGACAATGACCAGGCAAGTCGCCGTAATGGCCATTTGATTCAGGAAGGCAATATTGCCGATGCCGTCGGGACCTGTCGCGCCCAAAAACGGCAACATTTTGACAATGGCCGTCTGCACGGAACTGAAATGGAGCGCGCCGTATATCGGAACATTGGCGACCATCGCCGCAATGGCCGCCGCCGCCGGCGTACGCTTGACGACAAGCCCGAAGACGAATGCTGTGAGGATTCCAGGAGAAATGTAGCCCTGAAAATCCTGGATATAGTGAAACACGCCGCCGAATCGCGGGTCCGCCAGCATGGGCGCGATAAGACAGCCAATGACGACGAAGAGCACGGTTGCAGAGCGACCGACAAGCACCAGTTGGCCCTCGCTGGCGTCGCGCCGGATAAAACGCTTGAAAACATCCATCGTGAAAATGGTCGAAGCCGAGTTGAGCATCGAGGCCAGCGAACTCATCACCGCGCCGGCCAACGCCGCAAGCATGAATCCCCGCAGTCCGGCCGGCACCAGGTGTCGAATCATCAGCGGATACGCCGCATCCTTGGCTGCGCTCTCCGTCGCCCCCAGTTCCTCGCGGAAGAGAATCCACGCCATGATCCCCGGAATCACAATGACAAAGGGGATGATCAGTTTCAGGAAAGCGGCGAACAGAACCCCTTTTTGTCCCTCGCTGAGACTTTTGGAGGCCAGGGTCCGCTGGGTAATGTACTGGTTCAGCCCCCAGTAATAGAAGTTCGGTATCCAGATGCCGAAAAGCAGCGCCGTGAAAGGCAGCGATGGATGATCGTTGGGCAGGCTCATGTGCATCTTGTCGCCGGCCTCCGCCATGAATACGCCCCATCCGGCGAGCAGCCCGCCATCGGGCGTCATCGCATGCAGGCCGAAGAACAACACAATGGCGCCGCCGACAATGAGGGCGGACCCTTGAATCAGGTCCGCCCAGATGACGGCCGTCAGGCCGCCGAACACCGTGTAAATCGCCGCAAGAACCCCAATAATCCAGATGCTCGGGACAAGCGGCAGGTCAAAGATCGTGTGGATGGTAAGGCCCCCGGAATAGACCACGGCCACGATCGTCACACAGACGTACACCACCATCAGAAACAACGACATGATCGTGCGCGCCGTTGCATTGTACCGGTATTCCAGGTACTCCGGAATGGTGAAGATGCCCGCGCTCAGAAAACGGGGCAGGAAAAATACGGCCACAAAGACCAGCGTGACCGCGGCGATCCATTCGTAACTGGCAATCGCGAGGCCCACGTTCCCGGCGCCCGCGCCGCTCATGCCCACGAACTGTTCGGTCGAAATATTTGCCGCGATCAGCGAAAACCCGATAAGCCACCATGTCGCCCCGCGTCCCGCAAGAAAATACGCCGCGCTGTCCTTTCTCTGGCGGCTTTTATACATACTTACCCCCAACACCGCCGCCAGAAAAAGAAGAATGGATACATAGTCTATAAATGTCATGGTCATGGCCGCGTTTTCCTTCCGCTGATTGCCCGCTGGAGTCTACAATTCAAGAACTCAATAATGCAAAGAGACAAAACTCACTGGGTTGCGCCGCCGCGAGGAGAATCCATTCTTTTTGTGCGTGCTTTTTTTGGTCTTACGGACGGCCCTGAGTGTTTCTGCCCAATCTGTTGTGGCCGGTCTTCCGACCGCGCCACATGGCCGACCGAAGGGCTCCAGAAAGTATGTTGTTCTCGCTTCAGTGTGTTCTTGTCCCGCACCCCTCCGGACGGCTGAAATCAGGGCACTTGCATTCCAACCCGTAAACGGACAATGCTTGCAATAATCCCCGGTCGCCCGATGTATTGGTTGACTGTAAAGCAGTATCGTATATTTCACGCGCAAGAACAGACGAGAGGAAGAACGATCATGGCCATGCACCCGAATACAACGAATACAACAACACGCAGGGAATTCATGGGACGCGCCGCCGCGCTGGGGGTGGGCGTGATGGCTGCAGGTGCGCTTCCAGCGCGAGCGGAAGATGCGGCCCCATTGCGTGTGGGGTTGATCGGCTGCGGACGGCGCGGCACAGGCGCGGCGCGGGATTGTATCCGCGCGACCGAGAACGTGACCATTGCGGCGGCAGGCGATCTTTTCCCCGATGCCCTGGAGGAAGGGGTGAAGAAACTGCGCACGTTGGGTAAACGATTCACGGCAACGCCGGAAACCTGTTTTTCGGGCTGGGATGCTTACCAACAGGTCATCAATTGCGACGTGGACATTGTTTTTCTCTGCGAGCCGCCGGGCTTTCGCCCGCTTCACCTGCGCGCGGCAATCGAAGCGGGAAAGCATGTGTTCATGGAGAAGCCCGCGGCGGTGGACCCTGTGGGCATCCGTTCCGTCCTGGCTTCCACGGAACTGGCCGCACAAAAGGGGCTGTGCATCGTGTCCGGCGCGCAGCGCCGCCATCAGCCTTCCTACCAGGAAATTCTCCGTCGCATCCATGACGGCGCCATTGGGGAGATAGTAAGCGCGGCATGTTACTGGATAGGCGACTATGATTACTATCCGCCCGTCGAGCGCCAGAACGGGTGGTCGGATATGGAATGGCAGATTCGCAACTGGAACTATTTTACCTGGCTGTCGGGCGATCACATCGTCGAACAGCACCTTCACAACATTGATGTGATTAACTGGGCGCTCAGGTCGCATCCCATCAGCGCGGTGGGCATGGGCGGTCGGTCTCAGCGCACCGGCCCCGAATTCGGGCATATCTATGATCACTTTTCCGTCGAGTTTGAATATCCCGGCGGCATCCGCGTTCAGTCCCTGTGCCGCCAGAACAAGGACACCTATCGGCGCGTTGGCGAGCATCTGGTTGGAACTCTGGGCACGACCAATCCCGCAAGCAACATTTCCGGACCGAACGCGTATCGTTTTGAAGGGAACCAGGCCAATCCTTATGAGCAAGAACACGCCGATCTCGTGGCGGCCATCCGCTCCGGAACGCCGCTGAATGAAGGACGCGACCTCGCGGAAAGCACGCTTGCCGCCATCATGGGCCGCATGTCCGCCTACACCGGTCAGGAAGTAACGTGGGACTGGGCGCTGAACACGTCCACTCTCGACCTGACCCCGCCCGCGTGGGAAATGGGTCCCCTGCCCGTGCCCCCTGTCGCTGTCCCGGGCGTGGAACAACTGGTGTGACCAATTCCAATAACCGCCGTGGTTTTCATTCGTCATATCTGCGAAGAAGTGTCCGCATGGAAATCGCCTGACGCCCGCTCCCCGGCACTCCGATGCGGATTATACTGAGAAAAAAACCGGCCTGTTTATGCGGGGTGTCCCTTCGGAACTGCAATACCGGGACGAATTCCCCCCGATTTCCGCCTGTGGCCTGATCGCTTGGCTCAAGTGAAATGCCGCACGGGCCCTTTGGGAATGCCCCCGACAGGCATCGGCGAAACAGACCATTTTTGGCCGTGAAGATGAAAATATCGGGTTTTGATAACGATGCCGGCGTCACAACGCCCATGGCGCAAACGCCTCTCAAAAGTTGACGATATCATGGCAGGTTGAGTATCTTGATCACCTCAAATCGCATCCTCTTGCGAGAGTGCCGGACTGTACTGCGAACCTGTCGGGAAAGAGAAGACGTGCAACGAAGAAGAAACAAGGGATTCACCCTGATTGAATTGTTGGTTGTCATTGCCATCATCGGCATCCTGGCGGCTGTCCTGTTGCCGGCATTGAGCCGCGCCCGCGAAGCGGCGCGGCGCGCCAGTTGCGCGAACAACCTCAAGCAGATGGGGCTTGTGTTCAAAATGTACGCCAGTGAGTCGGGGGGGCTTTTTCCGCGCATTCACGGCGACCAGCCCTGGGGGGACGCCCTGCCGGCAACTTGCCGGGAAGGAACCTCGCGCGCCAGCCTGGCCGCCCACATGAGCGCGGTTTTCCCCGAATATCTGTCCGATATTAACCTGCTGATTTGCCCTTCCGATCCCGACGCCGCAAGCGTGAATCCGTTGGGCGTCGTTCAAAACGCGCCGGGGCAGGCGTGCCCCTACCAGGGGATTCCGTCCAGACCCGACGCAAGTTACCTCTATTACGGCTTTGTGCTCGACAAGGTCTCGGAAATGGCCCCGGCCATCAATGTAGGCGCATTCGGGCTTCCGCAGGCGTTCATCTCGGCGCAGATGGCGTATCTGATGGGGTGCCTGTCCCATTATCCGCCCCTGTTCTACGGCGCGTTGGGAGATATGGACCCCGGAAATGACCTTCTTTTGGACAGGGACCTCAATGATGCAACGCTGTATGGCATTTTCGCGGCATTTTCCACCCCACAGGGCGTGACCTTCGGAAATGGCAGCGGAACCACGATCTATCGTCTTCGCGAAGGGATCGAGCGTTTCGTCGTCACCGACATCAATAACCCTGCGGCATCCGCCATGGCGCAGAGCGCCTTGCCGGTCATGTGGGATGTTGTCTCTTCAACCACCTCGGCAAGCGTTCAGTTCAACCATATGCCGGGCGGCGCAAACACGCTCTATATGGACGGCCACGTGCGGTTCAACAGGTACCCTGACGAATTCCCGGCATCGAAATCATTCGCCGCCCTCGGCACGCTGTTCAGGCTGGGAGAATAGCGATATAAAACGGTGCGCCGATTACCGGTTCCCCGCCTCTCCGCGCATCGCCCCCACATCACGGTTTGAGATTATATGCCAGCAGGACATCGCCCCGTCGCACCAATAGCCGTCCCTTGATGATGATCGGGTGCGCCCAGTGGTTGCCGTCGCCCGCGGTGACCGAGAAGTGGCCGGTGCGTTCGAAACCTTCCGGCGTCGCTTTCACCAGACTGACCACGCCGGAACGGGGACCTTCATAAACATACAACATGCCGTCGGCATAAATGACGACGCCCTGGCGCACCTCGCGCGTGGACCACATTTGCTTGCCCGTGGCCATTTCAAGGCACATCAACTGGGCGTTCCGATGGCCCGTTCCATAGAGATAACCATCCACCAGCACCACGCCGTGGTGCTGACAATCCAGTTTCTTGTCTTCCCATTTCTGGCGGACGGACGCACCGTCTTCCGACAATTCAACCACGCCGCCACCGGAACCGTATCCACCGGTGTAATAAACAAGCCCCTTGTCATAGACCGGCGTCACGGCATGGATGTCGTAATCAGTGATATGCTTGTGTGTCCAGAGCAGCCGGCCGTTGTCCGCATCCACGCCAATAAGGTATTTTGCGGTTTCCGTCAGAAGAAGTCTTCGTGCGCCATGGTTCACAATAACCGGCGAGCAGTACGAAGCAAGGTCGTCCAGACCGGTCGTCGCCCATACGGTTTCGCCCGTCATTTTGTCCAGCGCCGCCACGACCCCGTTCGGGCCGCCGGGCGTGCAGATGACGCGATCCCCCTCAATCCACAACGATTCAGCCAGGCTCCATGTGATGTTTTTGCCTTGGAATCGCTCCAGAATATCCACCGCCCAAAGCGTTTGCTGCGTATCCAGGTTGATGCAATAGACCGTTCCCAAGCCCGACAGAATATAAAGTCGGTTGCCGTCGAATGTCGGGGTGGACCGCGACCCCGGCGCGTAACTATCCAGGGTCTCAGGCCCGTATGTGATGCGTCCCAACGGCGCGCCCTCGGCAGTCAGTATGAAAATATGCCCGACTTGATCATCGGTCATGCCGGGGACGTAGATGGTGTCGCCGACTTGGATTGGCGAAGCATAGCCTTGGCCCAAACCATCGGCCATCCATGCCAGTGGCGGCCCCCCCTCCGGCCAGGATTTCATCACGCCTTCCCCCTCGAAATGTCCAGCGCCGTTTTCTCCTCGGAACCGGGTAACATCCGCCATCGCGGTGGATACGGAGCCGATTAATAGCGCAACGATGCCAAACCGAAACATGGGCGTTCCCTCCAGATGTGCCGGACCCGCCAGTATCCTGTACAGTTTTTACATTTCTGGCCTTTTGGAGCGCATTATGCCTTGCGCGCCGCACCCGGTGCAAGCCCGAATTCGCCGCAGAAAACCGTTTATTGCATCAGGCAGTCCAAACCTTTACACTGAACAGCAAGGCGGCTGTTCCGCCTGGAACCGGCGACCGGCCAATGACACAAACGAGGCGATAGGCAATGAAAACTATCCATTTACTAAGAAATCTTGTCGTGTTCTTGGTGGCGCTATGTCTCATTTGGCCGCTGTTGGCCCATGCGGACTGGCCCCAGTTTGGCGGTCCGGACCGGAATAACATCTCGCGGGAAACCGGCCTGGCCCGCACCTGGCCGTCAAAAGGCCCCAAAGTGCTTTGGACCGTGTCCCTGGGCGCCGGTTACGGTTCCCCCTCAGTCCGAGATGGGGAGGTGTATTTGTTGGACCGTCCGGACCGGGAAAAAGACGTTTTGCGCTGTCTCAGCCTTGAAACAGGCGAGGAACTCTGGAGTTTTTCCTATGCGGCGCCCGGCAGCGTGAGCCATGACGGGTCGCGGACGGCACCCACGATAGATGAACGATACGTTTATACGGTCGGATTGCTGGGCCACATGCACTGCATAGACCGCAAGACCCGTCAGCCAGTATGGTCGAAGAACCTGTTGAGCGATTTCGGCGTGAGTTTGCCGCGGTGGGGAGTCACACAAGCCCCATCCCTTCACGGGGATTTGGTCATTGTCGCCCCCCAGGCACCCGACGCTTTTGTGGTCGCTATGAAACGGGATACCGGCGAAGTGGTCTGGAAAACGCCCTCGCTCGGCAACGTGGGCTATTCGACGCCCGTGATTGCCACCCTTTGCGGGGTGGATCAGGCTGTCATGATCAGCGCCTCTGAACGCAGCGGCGGCACGAAGGGCTTGGTGGCCGGCATTTCGCTGGAGGATGGGACAATTCTCTGGACCTACGACGGCTTCCAATGCCGCATTCCCATCCCCTATGCCACCGCCTTGCCCGATGACCGTATTTTCATCACCGGCGGGTACAATGCGGGTTCCGCCATGATCCGGATTAACAAAGAAAACGGCGGGTTCTCCGTTAGGGAAATCTTCAAAACCGACGCCTGCGGCAGCCAGATTCAACAGCCGTTGTTTTATGACGGTTATCTTTATGTCAACAGCAACTCGAACGAGCGCGAAGATGGCCTGATGTGCCTGACGCTCGACGGCAAAGTCAAATGGAAGACCCGTGAATCCTGGTTCTCGATGTCCTTCGAGCGGGGACCTTTGCTCCTCGCCGACGGCCTGATCTTCAACCTTGACGGCAAAAAGGGTATCCTGTGCATGATTGAACCGTCCCCCGACGGTTACAGGGAACTGGCCCAGGTCAATCTGCTCGGCGGCAGAGAGATTTGGGCGCCCATGGCCCTCTCGCAAGGCAGGCTTCTGGTTCGCAGCCAGCGTGAGATGAAGTGTCTTGACCTGAAGAACCCCTGACGCGGAAAACAGCGTTGGCCCTTTCCGCCGCGCACGGAAGGCCGCGCCTTGAACGGTGATCGGTTTTCGCGTTCCAGTGGTGTTCTCCAGAAAGTCACTTGTATTTACCATGAACAACGTATCACGATACCCTATCCTGGCCGCCCTGACAGGTCTTGTGACCTTGTTGGCGGCGGTGACTGTGTCGTGGCAGTGGCTCGCCGCGCCATCAATTTTCGATATAGAAATGCGCTTGCCGGGGAAAGACGGCGCTCCCGCGAGGTCGCAGGCCGCGCGTCAGGCCGTTGACCTTGTGGGTGTATTTCAGGCATTCGATGGCGTTCCCTCCGTCTGCGAAGGTTCCTGGCCCCGTTTCAGAGGTCCCGATTTTGACAATATCGTCAAGGAATCCGCGCCCTTGGCTGATCATTGGGGCGCTTCGGGACCGCCCATCCTTTGGAGCGTGGAACTTGGCGAAGGATACGCGGGGCCGGTGGTCTGGAATGGTCGGGTTTATCTCTTGGATTACGACGAAGAGGAACGGGCCGACGCCATCCGCTGTCTGTCGCTGGAAGATGGACGCGAAATCTGGCGAAGGTTTTATTACGTGGACGTGAAGAAAAACCACGGCATGTCGCGCACCGTGCCCGCCGTGACCGACGATATGCTCGTGACCATCGGACCGCGCTGCCATGTGGTCTGCCTTGACCCCGTCACAGGCGGCTTCCGCTGGGGTATAGACATGCAGCGGGATTACGGCGCGGAAGAACCGCTCTGGTACACCGGGCAGTGTCCGCTCATAGACGGCTCCCGGGTGATTCTCGCGCCGGGCGGCCCCGATGTATTGATGATGGCGGTTGACGGCGAGACGGGCGAACCGGTCTGGACCACGCCCAATACGCCGGGTTGGAAAATGTCCCACTCTTCGGTCGTTCCGACGACCATTGCGGGCCGATATATGTATGTGTACAGTGCCGTGGGCGGTGTCGTGGGCGTGGCCGCCGACGGCCCGGAGGCCGGCGCTTTGCTGTGGCAGATACCGTGGAACGCGCGCGTCATCGCGCCGTCGCCGGTTCCATTGGGGGATGGCCGGATTTTCATCGCGGCGGGCTACGGCGAGGGCGGCATGATGATCCGTGTGCAGGAAAACGGTGGGGTCTTTTCAGCCGAGGTTCTCTATCGGCATGGTCCCAGGGAGGGCCTGGCGGCCGAACAGCATACCCCAATCTATTATGACGGTTTGTTGTACAGCATCATGCCCAAGGATGCCGGGGCGTTGCGCTCGCAGTTTGTCTGTTACGATCCCGACGGGACCCTTGTATGGTCCAGCGGACAGGCCCAACGTTTCGGGCTTGGGCCGTTCCTCTTTGCCGATGGAAAGTGCTACATTTTAGGGGACACCGGCGAACTGACCATGCTGCGGATCAGCCGGACAGCCTATGAAGAACTCGACCGCGCACAGGTATTGCATGGACACGACGCCTGGGGGCCGATCGCCCTCGTCGGCGACCGCATGCTCTTGCGAGATTTGACCCAAATGGTATGTATTTCCGTGGGAGCGGTTTCCTGATGGACGCAATCCCAAAACATCTGATTCCGGCGTGGCTTTGGGCTGTACTCGCCGTTGCTGCGATGGTCTTGGCGCTTGCGCTGGCGCTGACGGAACGGCGGCGCGAACCGGGACCTGCACTCCTCTACGATGTTTCGCCCTATGAGGCGGTGGACCCGGCCAAGGTCCTGTTCCGCGAGGCAAAGCGCATCTCCCTGAATCTCGATGCGCCGACAGCCCTGTGCGTGCGCGGCGACGGAACGATCCTGGTAGCAGGGCAGGATGCCGTCCTTGTGCTGGATTCTTCGGGTGGCGAAAAGGGGCGCATCGCAGTTGAGGGCGCGCCGGACTGTCTGGCCGAAGGTCCGGACGGTCGGCTCTATCTTGGCATGCGCACCCGCATCGCCGTGCATGACCCCCATGGTACGCATCTACAGTCTTGGCAAGATCTTGGCCCGCGCGCATGGATTACTTCTATTGTTGCGGACGAACAGCATGTGTTTGCCGCCGACGCAGGCAACAAAGTCATTTGTCGCTTCGATATCTCCGGCAATCTACTGAACAGAATCGGCGAACGTGACCCTGAACGCGATATTCCCGGCCTGGTTGTGCCCAGTCCCTATATTGATGTGCTGTTGGATCCCGGCGGCGGGCTGTGGGTGGTGAATCCGGGCAGGCTTGGCTTTGAGCATTACAGGGCCGACGGCAGCCTGGCGAGTTCCTGGTACCGGCCCGGCATCGAACTCGACGGATTCAGCGGATGCTGTAATCCCATTCACGCGGTCTTCCGGAGTGACGCCTCGCTGGTTACCGTCGAGAAAGGCATCAACAGGGTCAAGGTGTATTCCCCCGACACCACCTTGTTGGGCGTCGTCGCCACGCCGGAAATGATCGGCACGCTGGCCGAGGCCGCGGCCTCTTTTCAGGAAGAGGCTTTGGTGAGGGATGTGGCGGTGGACAGTGAAGACCGCGTCCTGGTGCTGCATGGTCCACGAAGGGAGTTGCTGATTTTTGAAGAACGGGCTCCCAAGAACTAATCAGGCAAGATCCCCACTTGCTCAACCAGATACATTGGCAGCAGGAGTTTCAAGTATGGACAGCAGGGACAAAATAGACCGGCGTGAGTTCATTCGCGCGGCGGCGGTGCTGGCGGCGGGCGGCGGCGCCTGGATGGCCGCCCGCCCGGACGCGGAAGGGATGGTCTGGCAGATTGACCCCGCCAAGTGCATCCAGTGCGGGCGCTGCGCCACGAATTGCGTCTTGAACCCGTCCGCCGTCAAATGCGTCCACACCTACGAGATTTGCGGCTACTGCGACCTGTGCAGCGGTTACCTGCAACCGGGCGCCAAGGCGCGCGATACGGGCGCGGAAAACGAACTGTGTCCGGTGGGCGCGCTCAAACGCAAGTTCATTGAGGAGCCTTTCTACGAATATACAGTGGATGAGGAACGCTGCTTTGGCTGCGCCAAGTGCGTCAAAGGTTGCGGCCAGTTCGGCAATGGTTCGCTTCATCTGCAGATCAAACGCGATCTCTGTGTCAATTGCAACGAATGCTCGATTGCGCGGAATTGTCCCTCGGATGCCATCCGGCGCGTGCCGGCGCGGCGCGGTTATTTGTTCAAACAATGGGTGAGCGGGGAGGAATCCGAGGGATGATCTATCGTCTTGCCCTCGTCACCCTGGCGCTGGCGGCGGTCCTCGGCGACCAGGCCGGAGCCGAATACCGTTTTCCGATGCCGGAATTCGAGTCGGGCTACGAGCGGCCCCAAATGGAAGCCCCGCCCCCGAAATTGACGTCGCCGGTGGTGGATGTGGCCTTGCTCGCGGGATTGATGGCTCTGACGGCTTTTGCGGTGCTCAAACTCCGCTCGCGCAACTGGGTGCTGACGCTGATGGTGGTTTCCCTGTTCTATTTCGGATTTTACCGGAAGGGGTGTGTATGCCCGGTAGGGGCAACGCAAAATGTTTTCAACATCCTGATTGGCGATGGCGCGCCCGTGCCGCTGCTGATTTCGATATTCTTCTTGCTGCCGTTAATTTTCGCGCTCTATTTCGGGCGGGTCTTTTGCGCCGCGGTCTGTCCTTTGGGCGCCATCCAGGAAGCCTGCGCTGTTCAGCCCGTGCAAATCCCCCGCACGGCGGAAAATGTGCTGGGCATGTTCGCCTATGCCTACCTTGGCCTCGCGATGCTTGGCCTGTACACGGGCACGGGGTTCCTCATCTGCCGCTATGATCCGTTTGTCGGCTTTTTCCGCCTGGGCGGCAGTTTCAACATGCTGATGGCGGGCGGCGTGCTGCTGGTCATCGGCATTTTCATCGCTCGGCCCTACTGCCGTTTTCTCTGTCCCTATGGCGTATTGCTGCGCTGGGCGTCCATCTTCTCCCGCCGACATGCCTCGGTGACGCCCGCCGAGTGCATTCAGTGCCGTCTCTGCGAGACGTCCTGCCCCTACAACGCCATCAATCTTCCAACCCCGGCTGTCCAATCTGAACCCCGGCGCGCCGGCGCACGGCGGCTGGGGTGGATGCTGGCGGCGATGCCGTTGGTGATTGCAGCGGCGGGACTTGCCGGAGTGCTTGCGCATCCCTTGCTGTCGCGATTGCATCCGGTGATTCTTCTTGCGGAGCGTATCGCGGCGGAGCAGCGGGGCGATTTCGGCGATTTAACGATTGAAAGCGAGGCGTTTCACGCGAGTCAGCAGTCGCCGGCGGAACTCTATGCGCAAGCCGATGCGGTCAGACGGCGTTTCAGGGCCGCAAGCGCCGCCTTTGGCGTGTTTCTGGGATTGGCCTTCTGGGGGCGCATGGTCCGGCTGTCGGTTATCCGTAAAAGCCCGGATTATGAAATAGACCGAGGCGCATGCCTGAGTTGCGGGCGATGTTTTGCCTATTGCCCGGTGGAGAAACCCAACGATGTTGCGGCCTGAAAAAAAAGCGAAGCGTTTCACAGCATACGATGCGGGATGGTGGGCGGCGGTGGGGGTGGCGACGGTTTCGGGGCTGTTCTCCCTGAGCGTGGCGACCCTGTTGATTGTCAATTACCTGCAAATCCAGGCCATCAATCCCCTGGACAATCCGGAGATGCTCGAACTCCGCCGCCAACTCGCGCAAGCGCCCGAAGCCGACGAACGCCTTGTCCAGGAAATCCGCGCCATGGACCTCCTCGCGCGAAAGGCCTTCTTCACCAGCCAGCGTCATCTCAATATGGGCGCTTATCTCCTGCTCGGCGGCGTGGTCGTCATGGTTATCGCATGGCGGATTGCAGCGCGATGCAGCCCGAAGGTTCCCCAGCCCGCCGAACTGCCGCCGCCCGAAGCGTCCTACTGGCTGACGCGCGCCCGGGCGCGCGAACTGCTCTCTTTCTCCGGCGCGCTCTGGGTGCTGGCCGCGCTGGCGGCCGCCTATTTCACGCGACTGGATTACCCTGTTCCGGAGGATCGGCCCGCGGGTGAGCCACCGGAAACGACGGTGGTCGCGGAGCGCGCCTATCCGGACTGGGAAACAATGCAACAAAACTGGCCGTCTTTCCGGGGACCCGGCGGCTATGGCGTGGGCATTCACACCAACACCCCGGTGGACTGGGATTTGGCATCGGGACGCAATATTCGCTGGACCGCCGAAATCCCCCTGCCGGGAACCAACTCGCCGGTGCTTTGGGGGAACCGGCTGTATGTCAGCGGAGCCGACGCGGCGTCCCGGGAAATCTATTGTTTTGACACGGAGTCCGGCGAGATGCTCTGGCGGCGCGCCGCACCGCCATTGGCGGGAACCCCCGCCGAAGCGCCAAAGGTTCTCAAAGAAACGGGGTATGCCGCGCCCACAATGGCGGTGCAGGAGGACCGCGCATTCGCCATCTTTGCCAACGGCGACCTGGTCTGCGTGGACGCCGACGGCGATGTGAAATGGGGCCGGAATCTCGGCGTGCCGGACAATCATTACGGCCATTCCTCATCCCTGCTGGCGTTCCGCAATTTGCTTTTCGTTCAATATGACCAGCGAAGCAACGGCAAATTGTCGGCGCTCGACATTGAGAGCGGGCGGGAAGTCTGGACCGTTCCCCGCGCCACCATTTCCTGGGCTTCTCCCGCGTATGTCCAGACGGCCTTCGGTCCGCAACTTGTGCTGGTATCCTCCAAGGATGTGCGCGCCTATGACCCGATGATCGGACGGGAACTCTGGCAGGTGGAATGCCTCAGCGGGGAAGTGGCCACCGGCCCGGCATATGCAAACGGTATGTTTTATGTCGCGTCTGAATACTCCGACGCCACCGCCATCCGCATCAACCGGGACGGCGATACCCTTGTTCCGGAAATCGTGTGGCAGTGGTACGAAGCCCTGCCGGATGTGGCAAGCCCGCTGGCCGTCGGAAACCATTTGTATATCGCCACCTCGCGGGGCGAGATTGTGTGTCTCGACGCGGAAACCAGCGAGGTCGCCTGGTTCGAGGAATATGACGAGGGATTCTATTCCTCTCCCATTTTTATGGGCGATAAAATTTACGCCATAGACAAGCAGGGCAGCGGGTATGTCTTCCGTCCGGGCGATTCGTACGAACTCCTCGGCGAACCGAAACTCGGACAGGAAACCGTCGCGACGCCGGCTTTCACGGACGGCCGGATATACATCCGCACCAAAGAACAACTGGTCTGTGTTGAGAATCCGCATGACTCCGGAAATTGACATCGCCGACGTGGACCGCCTTGTAGCGGAATGCGGCACCGGCCGGGATGCGCTAATCCCGATTCTTCACGCATTGCAGCGCCGGTACCGTTATCTTCCGGAGGCGGCCCTGCGGCGTGTCTGTGAAGTGACGGAAATCACACCCGCAGATGTGGACAGCGTCAGCACCTTTTTCCCGCAGTTCCGGCGACGACCGGCGGGCCGCCACACCATATCGGTCTGCGACGGCACGGCGTGCCATCTCAAAGGTGCGCCGGACGTGCACGAAGCCTTGGCCGAAACCTTGGGGTTGGCGCCCGGCGAAGACACGGACCGCGACCTCAATTTCACGCTGCAAATGGTGCGGTGTCTCGGGTGCTGTACGCTGGCGCCCGCCGTGCAGATTGATGACGTGACCTACGGCCACGTCCGCCCGGAAATGGCCCCGCGCATTCTGGAAGATTTCCAGGCGCACAGGGACAAAAAAGACCGACGCGGGGAGGGACAGGGAGATGCCGAACCCGTCACCGCCGCCGAACTGCGCATCGGTCTCGGTTCGTGTTGTGTGGCCGGGGGCAGCGGACAAATCCGGCAGGCACTGCTTGAAACCTGCGACCGTTTCGGATTGGGTGTCCGCATCAAACCCGTCAGTTGCGTGGGCATGTGCCACCAGACGCCGATGGTTCAGATAGTTTTCCCCGACAGATCGCCAATCACGTACGCGAAAGTCCGGGCGGAAGACGTGCCGTCGCTGGTGCTCGCCCATTTCACGCCCCGGAAACCGCTTGCCCGGCTGCGCGCCGCGACGGATACCTGGCTGCAGCGGCTGTACACGGATGAGACCGATAGCGCGCCGGAACGCCACGCCATCCGCCCCGACAGTCCTGCGGTCGAGGATTTTCTCGGGGTTCAGTTCCGCATTGCCACGGAATCCTGCGGCGAAGCCGACCCGACGGACCTTGAGGAATACCAGCGTCGGGGCGGCTTTGCCGCATTGCGCCGCTGTCTGGCTCCGTTGGGCGGCCCGCCGCCGCAGGAAGGAATGCCGCTTGATCCCCCGGCCGTCATCGCGGTCATCGAGGAAAGCGGTTTGCGCGGGCGGGGCGGGGCGGGCTTTCCTGCCGCCCGCAAGTGGCGGGCGGTCCGCGATGCGCCGGGTGGCCCCAAAATCATCATCTGCAACGGGGACGAAGGCGACCCCGGAGCGTTCATGGACCGGATGATGCTCGAATCTTTCACCTACCGCATCATCGAAGGCATGATCATCGCCTCGATCGCGGTCGGAGCGCATCATGGCATTTTCTACCTCCGCGCGGAATATCCCCTGGCGGTCGAGCGCGTGCGCGGCGCGTTGCGCCGCTGCGCGGAAGCCGGTTTGCTGGGCGATCGGATATTGGGCAGCCGCCATGCTTTCAAGGCCGAGGTCCGCGAAGGCGCGGGCGCTTTTGTTTGCGGCGAGGAAACCGCCCTTATTGCCTCGCTTGAAGGCCGTCGTCCCACGCCGAGACTCCGACCGCCGTTCCCGGCGCGGCAGGGACTTCACGGGCGGCCTACGCTGGTCAACAACGTCGAAACCCTGGCCATGGTTCCATGGATTATCCGAAACGGCCCGGCCGCATTTGCCGCATTCGGGACGCCGGGAAGCAAAGGCACCAAGGTCTTCTCTCTTGCCGGGAAAATCCGGCGGGGCGGCCTGATCGAGGTGCCCATGGGCCTGACAGTGCGGCAGATTGTCGAAGCGGTGGGCGGTGGCGTCCCTGAAGGGCGCACCCTCAAGGCGGTGCAGATAGGCGGGCCTTCCGGCGGCTGCATCCCGGCGGAACTGGCCGACCTGCCCGTGGACTTCGAGGCCCTGCTTTCCGCCGGTTCGATGATGGGTTCGGGCGGCTTCGTGGTGATGGACGATACGGATTGCATGGTCGAGATGACCCATTACTTCCTGTCGTTCACCCAACTCGAATCCTGCGGGCGCTGTGTGCCCTGCCGGGTCGGCACGAAAATGCTGCTCGAAATCCTCGACCGCCTCTGCACCGGCAAAGGCAAGCCGGAGGACCTGGAGGAACTCGAACGCCTTGCCCCGGCCATCAGGAAACAAAGTCTGTGCGGGCTGGGCCGGACCGCGCCCAACCCTGTCCTCACGGGGTTGCGCTATTTCCGGGACGAATTCAAAGCGCACGTTGAAGGCCGATGTCCGGCGCACAAGTGCAAGGCGCTGATTACTTACTCCATTACAGAGAACTGCATCGGCTGCACGAAATGCGCGCAGCGGTGTCCCTCGGACGCTATCCGGCCCGCGCCTTATCGCGTTCATGAAATTGACATGTCCAAATGCGTACGCTGCCACGCCTGCTTCGAGGTGTGTCCGGTCGGCGCTGTGAAGGTGGAATAATGCCGCGTCTGAAAATGGATGGCCGCGAGATGCAAGTCGCCGGGGGTGCCACCCTGCTCGAGGCCGCCCGCGCAGCGGGCATCGAGATTCCAACCCTCTGCTATCTGAAAGAAACGGGTCCGCTGACTTCCTGCATGTTGTGCGTGGTCAAAGACCTCGCTACAGGACGGCTTGTGCCTTCCTGCGCGGTGGCGGCGGAAGACGGCATGGAGATTTGCACCACGGACGATGATGTCATGGCCGCGCGGCGCGAAACGCTGACGATGCTTCTGAATGAGCACGTGGGTGATTGTGAAGGGCCGTGTTCGCGGATGTGTCCGGCGGGACTTGACATTCCCCGGATGCTGCGCTACATCGCCGCCGGCGATGCGGATGCGGCGGCGCGACTCGCAAAGCGCGACCTGGTCTTTCCCGCGACGCTCGGTTGCGTATGTAGCGCGCCCTGTGAGCGCGTGTGCCGTCGCAAGCAGTACGACAAGACGATTGAGATACGACATGCACACCGTTTTCTCGGTGAAACGCCCGGAGACTTTCCGATTGCAGCAGGACAAACCGGCCAATCCGTCGCGGTGGTGGGGGCGGGATTGGCGGGCCTGGCGGCCGCGTGGACCCTGGTGATGCGGGGACATGCCTGCCGGGTTTACGAAAAACGCGACATCGCCTGCGCCGCCCTGCGCGGCCTGCCGGCGGAGAAACTGCCGCCGGAAATCCTTGATGCCGAAATAGCGGCGGTTCAGCGTATCGGCGTGGAGACACACTTCGGCGAAGCGGTTGATACTCTGAACGCTTTACTGGAAGTGCACGATGCGGTGATTGTGGCCTGCGGCCTGGAACATGCAGAGGATGGTCGGGTTTTTGACGCGCCCGAAGACGTTATGGCGGTGCGCGCCGTGGGTCACGGAAAAAAGGCCGCATTCGCCGCCGATGCATTTCTTCGCGGCGTGCCGCCACCCCCGGCGAAAATGTTCAATTCCACGTTGGGGCCGCGCCTGGAACCCGCGGAACTTCCGGCATATGCCGTGGAGCGCCTTCAGCCCTCCCCCCCCGGCAGTACGGACGCGCTTATTCGGGAAGCCGCGCGGTGTCTACATTGCGATTGCCACAAAATCGTCACTTGCAAATTGCGGCAGTACGCCGAAGAATACGGGCTGGCGCCGCAAATACGGAGGACGATGCCGCGCATGTCCTTGTTGCCCATCGAACGGTATGGCGAGGTGATCTTTGAGACGGGAAAGTGCATCCGA
The DNA here is from genome assembly GCA_937951485.1 of uncultured bacterium. Classification (GTDB taxonomy): domain Bacteria; phylum Hydrogenedentota; class Hydrogenedentia; order Hydrogenedentales; family CAILVY01; genus CALEDJ01. Next base: position 1,753 of record CALEDJ010000067.1, on the reverse strand, counting down.
TGCGGAATATGTGTTGAAATGACGCGGGCGGCAGGGCTGCCACTCGGCATGACCATGACGGGACGGGGACTGGGTTCGTATCCGCGACCCGCATTCGGCGGCCCGTTGGCAGCGGGACTGGGACCTCTGGCCGAGGCATGCGCCCGGGCGTGTCCAACGGCGGCCCTGGCGATCCGAACGCACGAGGAACGGGAATGAAGATACTCCACCTGATTCCGGGCAGCGGGGGTTCCTTCTACTGTCAGAATTGCCTGCGAGACCTGATGCTGGTGCGCGCGTTGCGCGCGCGGGGCCACGACGCGGTGGTTGTCCCGCTGTATTTGCCGATGTTCGGTGATTTCGAAGACACAGCAGGGCGCGCCCCCATTTTTTTCGGCGGTGTCAACGTCTATCTCCGCGAGAAAATCCCCTTGTTTCGTCATGCTCCCCGGTGGCTTGAGCGCATTTTTGATACGCCCTGGGCGCTCCGCCGGGCCGCCAGGCAGGAAGGTTCAACCAACGCGGCGGAACTCGGCGCGATGACGCTTTCGATGCTGGAAGGCCGGGGCGGCAGACAGCGGAGGGAATATGACCGGTTCCTTGGGTGGCTTGTCCAACAACCCCGCCAGGACATCATCCACATTTCCAACGCGCTCCTGCTTGGTTTTGTCCCCGCCATCCGGGACGTCCTTGACACGCCGTTTGTGTGCAGCCTTCAGGATGAAGCCCCGTGGGTGGACGCCATGCGCCCGCCTTATGACCGGCGCTGCTGGGATGCCATGGCGCGGCTCGGCGGGTATGTGGGGAAATTCATCGCCACCAGCCGCTGGTATGCGGACCTGATGACCGAGCGGATGCGCATTCCCCGTGAACGCATGGCCGTGGTGTATCCCGGTGTTGAAACCGCGGGCACTGTTTTTGAAGGCCCTTCCTTCACGCCGCCCACCATTGGTTTTCTTTCCCGCCTGAATGAAGCCCAGGGGCTGGGAATCCTTATTGAAGCCTTCATAAAACTCAAGCAGGACCCGGCCTTCAAGGAACTCCGCCTGGTGGCCTCGGGCGGTGCCACCCCGGCGGACCAACCCTATTTGAGCAAACTGGAGGGCCGTCTGGCCCAATTGAATCTCAGCGATGCGGTCACGCTGCAACGTTCCTTCCAGACTGCGCCGAATCCTTCTTTTTTCAAGGGATTGACCGTGCTTTCCGTCCCTGTGCCCAAGGGCGAAGCCTTCGGCATTCAACTGATCGAGGCTATGGCGCGCGGCATTCCCGTGGTGCAGCCCCGCGCGGGCGCTTATCCGGAGGTCGTCCGGAAAACGGGGGGCGGCGTCATCTATGACCCCGACCAGGACAACGGACTGGTGGAAGCGCTGCGCAAGGTATTGACAGACCCGGAAGGCACGCGCGCGATGGGTAAACGGGGGCGGGAGTCTGTGCTGGAACATTTCGACATCAGCCGCGCCGCGGATGAAATGCTGACGATCTACCACTCCCTCCAAAGTAATCTGAAATGAAGCAAAAATGACAGATACTGATTACAATCTTGATTCTTTCATTTCCCTCACCCCATCCCTCTCCCAGAGGGAGAGGGAGCCAATCGCCGCGCCCACGTGGGACAGATTGCCCCCCGGCCTTCTCCCAGAGGGAGAGGGAGTCTTTGGCCGGTGGATTACCGACTGGGACGACCCCCGGCCTTCTCCCAGAGGGAGAGGGAGCCAATCGCCGCGCCCACGTGGGACAGATTGCCCCCCGGCCTTCTCCCAGAGGGAGAGGG
>CALEDJ010000066.1 GCA_937951485.1 uncultured bacterium | reverse complement strand
CGCGGCACAACGTACCATTATGGCGTTTCCGCCTCGAAAAAGAAGACCCGGCGGCAATCCGTGACTATCTTCGGGTAATACAATTCAGCGAAAAGGGCGGCGCGGCGCGCCGCTGCGGGTCGTGACACCGCAGGAGCGATGTCACGGGGTTTGGCATATGGCGAAACGACAGCATGAAGAATCCATTGCGGGGCAGGCGCCGGCGCGGGTGCGCTGGCGGGATTCGCTGTATTTTCGCGTGATTTTGTTGTGCGTGGTGCTGTTGTTGTGCCTGTTCGGGTCTGCGGCGATGATCACGCGGTATTTTTTCATCGAGGCGGTCCGCGAGATGGAGGCGCAGACCAGCGAGATCGCCGAGAGCATCACGCTGCAATTCGAGGAAACACCGGATATTGACTACGGCGACCTGGAAAAAAAGATGATGGACCTCCACCGTGGTTTCGAAATTGAGATTCAGCCGTACAACGGCGAGATCGGCGACGCCTCGTTCACCATCGAACCCAGGGGCGGGGGGCGCCTGACCCGCGTGGCGCGTGTGCCGGTGCGCATCGGCGACCGGCATCTGCTGCTCACAGCCACGGTGACCATCGTGCCGCAGGTGGAGATTCTGCGGGCGTTCACCCACCGCGCCGTGGCCGCGCTCGTCGTTCTGTTTCTGCTGACGCTGGGGCTGATGGTCTATTTCATTGCGCGGGCGCTGCACCCGCTGAGCCGGCTGTCGGCAACCTGTGCCGCGATCTCGGCAGGCGACCTGCGTCCGGTCAGCACGCGGGGCGCGACAGGCGAAATCCTCGCACTGGAGGAAACCTTCAACCGGATGGTGCAATCGCTGCGGGAGAAGGAACTGGTGGAGGCAAAATTGCGGCAGGCGCAGCGGCTCTCGGCGCTGGGCAACCTCGCGGCGGGGGTCGCGCACGACGTGCGCAACCCGCTCAACGCGATCAAATTGCTGGCGAGCCACGCCCTGGACACGATCGGCGAAGACAGCGACGGTCGCGCCGCGAAGCCCCTGCACACCATCCGGCAGGAGGTGGACCGACTGGAAGGCATCGTGTCGAGTTTCCTGTCGTTGGCAAAGGAGACGGAACTGCACCTCGAACCGCACCGCGTGGACGCGCTGCTGGAGGAGTGTGTGCAGTTGTTTCGCCAGGAAGCCGAGGACCGGCAGTTGCGGCTGATTGCCGAGTTGCGCGCGGGCGACGCGCGCCTGATGATTGACCCCAAACACTGGAAACGCGCGATCCTCAACGTGCTGCTGAACGCGCTGGAGGCCAGCCCGCCGGGGGGCCGCGTCCGGCTTTTCTCGCGCATCACCGACAGCGCGTGCGAGGTGGAAATCCGCGACGACGGCCCCGGCCTCACGAAGGAGATCGCGGACCGCGTGTTTGACCCTTATTTCACGACGAAACCCGGCGGCACGGGCCTGGGCATGTCCATCACGCGCGGCATCATTGAAGAACACGGCGGCCGCATCGAGTTCACCAGCGCCCCCGGACAGGGCTGCCAGGTGCTCATCACGATGCCGCTGGAGAAAACGAAAGCGCCATGAACCAACGCATCCTCATCACCGAAGACGATCAGACGCAGCGTGACATCATCGCGGACATCCTGGACCTTGCCGGATACCCGACGCTGGCGGTCGCATCCGGGGAGGAAGCCCTCGACGCATTGCGCGAGGAGGATTTCGACCTGCTCCTGACGGACATGAAGATGCCCGGTATGGACGGGCTGGAACTTCTGCGCCGGGCCAAGCGCCTGCGCCCCGACCTCGAAGTTGTCGTCATGACCGCCCACGCCACCATCAGGACGGCGGTCGCCGCGATGAAGGAAGGGGCCGCCGACTATCTGGAAAAGCCCTTCGACAAGGAAGAACTCCTGCACGTGATCGGCCGCAGCCTGGAGCGTGGCGACCTGCGCCGCCGCAACCTGCGCCTGAGCGAACTGGTCTCCGACGGCGTTGCGCTGGGCAACATCATCGGCGAGAGCCAGGCGATGCAGGCTGTCTTCGAGCGCGTGCGGCGCGCCGTCCGCGTCGCGAGCACCGTGCTTATCTTCGGCGAATCGGGTACGGGCAAGGAACTCATCGCGCGCCATATCCATTTCGAGGGGCCGCGCAAAAACAAGCCGTTCATCGTGGTCAACTGCGCCGCCATCCCCGACAACCTCGTCGAAAGCGAACTCTTCGGCCACGAAAAGGGCGCGTTCACCGGCGCGGAAACCAGCCGGGCCGGGAAATTCGAGATCGCCGACGGCGGCACCATTTTCCTCGATGAGATTGGCGACATGCGCCTCGAAAGCCAGGCGAAACTTTTGCGCGTATTGCAGGACGGCGTGGTCGAGCGCGTCGGTTCCGCCAAGACCCGTCAGGTCAACGTCCGCACCATCGTCGCCACCAACCGCAACCTCAAGAAAGCGGTGGAAGAAGGCACATTCCGCGAAGACCTCTACTTCCGTCTCGAAGTGCTGGTTATCGAACTGCCGCCGCTCCGCGCGCGCATGCAGGACCTGCCGCTGCTGGTCGGCCACTTCCGCGAGAAACTGGCAAAGAAACTCGGCATCCCCGCACCGCCGGTCGGGGCCGATGTGATCGAAGCCTTTCGCCGCTACCGCTGGCCCGGCAATGTCCGCGAGTTGGAGCACACCCTGGAGCAGTTGTTCGTGCTGTCCGAGGGACGGCCCGTCACCGTCGAGGACCTGCCGGAAAAACTCCGCGAACCCACGCCGGTTTCCGGCGCGTTCGCGCTGCCGCCCGGGGGCCTGGTGCTCGAAGAATTAGAGGAAGACCTCATCCGCCAGGCGATCACCCGTAGCGGCGGCCGCATCAAGGAGGCCGCCGAACTGCTGGGGTTGAGTTACAAAACCCTGCAATACCGCTTGAAAAAACACGCCATTGACCGCCACGATGTCCAGGATTGATTCCCGGTCTCCGGAGCATACGCAGTGAAAGAAAAAGAACTGCTTCAACTGGGCATTGCGCGGGGCGCGCCGATGGAGGCCGCACTCGCGGCCGCCCGGGCCGCCGCGCAAGGCGGCATGAAAGCGCGTGAAATCCGCAAGATGCTGCGCATGATTGCGCGCAACCCCGCGCCGTTCCGGCAACATCCGCAATTCGGCGCGCTGGCGGCGCTGCTCGCGGGCGGCGCCGCGCCGGCATCTTGCGCAGCGTTGTCGCCGGGCGGCGGCGCGCCGTGGCGACAATGGGGGACGGACCTCGATCCCAAGTCCGTCGAGCAGATGCGCAACGCATGCGCGTTGCCGGTGTCGGTGCGGGGCGCGCTGATGCCCGACGCGCATGTCGGCTACGGCCTGCCCATCGGCGGCGTGCTCGCCGTGCGCAACGCGGTCATCCCCTACGCCGTGGGCGTGGATATCGCATGCCGCATGAAACTTACCGCGCTCGATTTGCCGCCGGAAACGCTGCGCAACGACCTGGACCGCCTCAAGCGCGCCATCGAAACGGAGACCCGCTTCGGTGTCGGCGCGGAGTTCAAGGTGCGCCGCAGGCATGAGGTCATGGACCTCGACTGGTCGGTCTCACCAGTCACGCGCGAACACAAGGACAAGGCGTGGGCGCAACTCGGCACGAGCGGTAGCGGCAACCACTTCGTCGAGTTCGGCATCCTGGAGGTTTTTGACGAGGGGCTGGGCGTCCCGCCCGGCCATTACCTCGCGCTCATGAGCCATAGCGGCAGCCGGGGCACGGGCGCGCTTGTGTGCGAGTATTATAGCAAAGTCGCCATGCAGCAACACCGCGACCTGCCTTCCGAACTGCGCCACCTCGCCTGGCTCGATCTCGACCGGCATGAGGGCCGCGAATACTGGGCCGCCATGCAACTCATGGGGCGATACGCCGCCGCGAACCATGAGTTGATCCACCGCCATATCGCGCGCCATCTTGGCGCAGAGGTCTTCCTCGACATCGAGAACCACCATAACTTCGCGTGGAAAGAAATATATGACGGCGAAACGCTGATCGTGCACCGCAAAGGCGCAACGCCCGCAGATGAAGGCGTGATCGGTATCATCCCCGGCTCGATGGCCAGCCCCGCCTACATCGTGCGCGGGCTGGGAAATGCGGAGTCGCTGCGGTCCGCGGCCCACGGCGCGGGCCGCCGCATCAGCCGCAGCCAAGCCAAAAAAACGCTGCATTGGCGCGAGGCACGCACCCTGCTCGATGCGCGCGGGATCACCGTCATGACCGCCGGGCTGGACGAAGCGCCCATGGTCTACAAAGACATCGAGGAAGTCATGGCGGCCCAGGCGGACCTGGTCGCGCCGGTGGCGCGGTTCCACCCGAAACTGGTCAAGATGGCGCCCGCCGGCGAACGCCCCGAAGATTAAAGCCCGCCGTATTTCTGCCGATAAATCCCGTACAGCCAAGACACGGAGGTCAAGGCGTCAACCGACACGGATGTCATAAAAATTGTAGAAAGACTATTGAACCGCCGGGGTGCCCGTCCCAGCACCAACGCGACCGGCGCTTCGCCTGTAGTCTTTCCTCCCATGAGAGGCGCCATGACAGTTCTGTTATGGCGTTTTCTTTTTCATGGATCACTCGTTCTGGAGTACAGACTTCAGCCTGCGTCCCTCGTTCTGGAGTACAGGCTTCAGCCTGCGTCCTGGGAAGTAAATCCAAAAGACCACTGCAGGCTGAAGACTGGACTCCAGAACTTTTTCAGGTTAAAGCCTGCACGTACGTCGCGTTAAAGTTTCTGGGGCGGATTGCCGATAGAGTGCGTAAGAGGATGAGACAAGGCTATCCGAAAGGAACGCCGGGGTGTCAATCCCAACACCATCTTCCGGCGACTCGTCTCATACGCTTACCCCCTTGAGTGCGTCATGACCCCTTGGTTATGACGCTTTTATTCTTGGCGCACGGTCACGCGGAAGCCGCGGCGGCGAGTTGGCGTGCGATGAACGCAGCGGCGCGCGCATTTTCCTTGACGGGATCGCACACCGCGTAGAGACACGCCTCCAGTTCGCGGAACACATCGGGCGCTTTCTTCGCGAGGTTGTTCAATTCCTCCGGGTCCTCGGCGAGGTTGAACAACAGATGCGGGGCTTCGGCGCACCAGATCAGTTTCCATTCGCCGCGCCGGATGCAGTAGCCGCTGCCGCGCACGCCGTGGCCGTGGTATTCCGTGAAGAGGACGCGATCTTCCTGGGCATGCTGCAACGCCTGCAACGGCGCGCCGACCCATTCCGCCGGGCGTTGCGTCTGCGTCGCCGCGAAGATCGCGGCCTGCACGTCGTGCAGATCCACCGGGGTGCGGACGCGGCGTCCGCGATCAAAGCCCGGACCCGCGGCAAGGATGGGCACGCGCGCCGAGTCTTCATAGAGCGAACACTTCCACCACATGCCGAACTTGCCAAGCATCTCGCCGTGGTCCGACGCGTAGATGAAGACCGTGTTGTCCGCGAGGCCGGTCGCGTCCAGCGCATCGAGAAAACGCCCGATCACGCCGTCCACAAAGGCCACGCAGCCGAGATAGCCCCGGCGCAGGCCACGAATCTGTTCTTCCGTGAAGGTGTCGGTTTCAAAATGCCGGCGCAGGTCCAGCGCATAGGGATGTTTTGCCGATGCCTCATCCGGGCCGTGGGCCGGCAGGTCCGCCCCGGCGGCATAGCGCTGCCACAGGTCCGGCGTCGCATAATGCGGGAAGTGCGGCGCGATGATATTCACGCACAGCGTGAAGGGCTGGGTCGCAGGGCCGCGTTCACGCAGCCACGCCAGCGATGCATCCGCTGTCGCCCGGTCGCCCGCCCAGGCGTTTTCACGGGGGCCCCAGCCTTGTGCGCGGCGCTTTCCGTCGCCCTCGCGCACCGCGAGCGGATCGCGCCGGATGTTCAAGTCGCCGGGCGGCGTGCGGTCATGGGCGCGGATCATTTCCGAAAAGCCCAATTCCGCCGTGGGGCGATACACGTCGGTCTTGCCCGCATGCACCGTATGGACGCCCTGTTCGCGAAGTACGTTCCCATACGCGGGATACTCATGCGGAATTGCGTTGCAGTTGTTGTAGCACTGGATGTCGTGCACACGGCGCCCGCTCATGAACGCGCTGCGGCTGGGCAGGCACAACGGCGACGGACAATACCCGTTCTCGAAAAGCACGCCGCGCGCGGCGAGCCGCTCCAGGTTCGGCGTTTCCAGCAGCGGATGCCCGTGGAGCGAGGTGTATTTCGGGTTGTGCTCGTCGGACATCAGCACCACGACATTGTGACGCGGCGCGACGCCGTCCGCGCGCTGCGCCGTGCCCGCAAGCGCGGCGTACGCCATCCCGGTGGATGCGCTTTGCAGAAATCCCCGGCGTGTGATTCGTGTCATCATATCTGCTCCGAAAAAGCGCCATGATCTTGTGATGGTCTTGACCGCAGACCGGTGATATTTCCCCGCATTATTGCATGAATATATGCCACCAATACAATTCAGGGGTCAGAGGTTTGCGGAATGACAATTCACGCGTTACATCGCGCCTGCGGTCTAACGTGCCTCCAGTTGGCGCACTCCAGATAATTGACGCCTCCCGCAAACCATATGGTACAAGTTCCGGGAAACACGGCTGACGGATCAGAAGTCATGTTTGGCGCAAGTGCCGGAAAACCTTGTCCTTTTTATCCTGCGAAACGTCGGCGGCCGGGGACCTGCAATGACGGTGGAAAAGGGTGATCGAATATCGTCCCATAACTTCGCGCCATTCGGCTTGAATCTTACAGGGAAAGAAACACGGCAATGTCCAAACGCTTTTGCTTCTCAGTGATGGTCTCGTTGACGCTATGGTCGTTCACGGGAACTGCGGCGGAGCCGGAAGTGGCGTGGTCCTGCGCGGCGTGGTCGAACCTGTATGCGCAGCCGCTCGCGGCGGATGTGCATCCCGCGCCGGGGCTGGAAATCATTCTCAGCAACAGCGAGGCGAAGCGGCTCCGCTGACCACGACCTCTTCTGGAACCGCACCGCGCAGCCCGACTACCGCTTCTTCTATTACCAGCGCTGCGGCATGGAAATCCCCGGCTGTCACGGCGCATGCCACCTCGACGACGCGGTCTGCCCGGACCGCAAGACGCAGCATCAACTGTGGGGCGGCTGGCACGACGCGGGCGATTACAACAAGTGCCACAACGCGCCGTATGTGTACGGCCTGCTGCGCGCCTACGGCAACCGCCGCGCCGCATGGATGCACCTGTGTGGACGAACCAGCCAGGCTGTGAATCTCGCGCGCAACCGCACAGCGTGAGCACTGCCCCGCGTTCACGGCGTGAAAAACGCCCTGCGCCCGGTGATGCATCAGCGCATCACCTTCTCCGGCGTCCCGCGCGGCGCCATCCCCGGCGGCGTCGTCAACGGCATCACCTGGCGCGCCCCCGGCGGCGACCGCCCCTTTTTCGACGTGAGCGGCGTGGACATCCCCGCCTTTGAACCCGACGAAGTCCGGCTCCCCCACAACACCCACTGCCTCGACGCCCTCAGCGCCCTCTACGCCGCAACGGACAGGCAATCGCCATCAGCCGGTGAATAGCCGTCTGCTGTGGCCGCCCTTTGGACTGCGTGTGTTTTCTGAATCGCCACGAGGGGCGGGAAGTGTCGCT
>CALEDJ010000065.1 GCA_937951485.1 uncultured bacterium | reverse complement strand
GTGGGATTCCTGAGACGTCAATGACCCGTGTACCAAGGTGTTCTGTTTTGTTTCCCCTCACCCCACCCCTCTCCCAGGGGGAGAGGGCGTTTGGCGCGCCACCTGCGGCCTGCTGTCGCTCCCTCTGCCAGCGGGAGAGGGGTGGGGGTTCCCACGATCTTCTGAATAATGGTTCATAATTCCCTCTCCCTCCGGGAGAGGGGTGGGGGTTCCCACGACCTTCTGAATAATGGTTCATAACTCCCTCTCCCTCCGGGAGAGGGGTGGGGTGAGGGGGAAGGCCAATATGTATCGAAGGCTATTCTCAACGCAAAGCATATTTTGGACAGCACTGGGATAAACTGAAGAAAGGGGACGGAAGAGAATGCAGGAAGCACCGCGAAGTCGCTGCAACAACCAACGCACATTCCCGTGGATTCAAAGGGTCCTTTTTGTCCCTTGTGTCCTTTTTGTTTCTCTTTTTCGTTGTTTTCCACGGCAAAACTTTGCGCGTCATTTGACAGTCTCTGGCGACCCTGCTACAATGGCATCGCAAAAGGAAACCGATACGTGCGGTATCCACCTCAGCAGATCCACAGGCAGGCCGAATGCCGACCGGACGACCTTCTCACGGTGATGAGAAGGCGTTTTTTTGAGGGGACGACGGGATGATCGCGCCGGAGGACAGTGCAATCGAGCGGACGGTGGTCATGGACGATGCGACCATGGCCGCACATATCCACCGTCTGGCACAGGAGATCGTGGCAGGCAACCCGGATATCGAATCGCTGGTGCTGCTGGGGATTCTGCGGCGGGGCCGCCCGCTGGCAGACCGGATTGCAGACCAGATTCGCGACATGACGGGCTTCCGCCCGCCGGTCGGTTCGCTCGCCACCACGCTTTACCGCGACGATTACCGCACGGGCATCGGCTTGCCGAAATTGCGGGGCGAAACGCATTTCGCCTTCAACGTGGACGGGCGGACGGTGCTGCTGGTGGATGACGTGCTGGCGGCGGGCCGCACCATCCGCGCCGCGATGGATGAAGTCATGGATTACGGCCGCCCCAAGCGCATTCAACTGGCATGCCTGATTGACCGGGGCGGGCGGGAACTGCCGATTCAGGCAGATTATCTGGGCTGGCCGGTGGCGACGGTTCCCGGCGAGTGGGTGGCCGTGCGTATGAAGGAGACGGACGGCGAGGACGGGGTGCTGTTGGAAAAACGCGCCGCGCCCGCGCCCGGGGAGGAAACATAACAGCCCATGGCGGAATCGGGGCACACGGTCTGGACGCGCAAGGACCTCATCGGAATTCAGGACCTTTCCCGTGAGGAAATTGAACTGGTTCTGGACACCGCGCCGCAGTTCGTGGCGGTCTTCCGCCGCGAAAGCGGCATCAAGAAGGTGCCCCTGCTCCAGGGCCGCCTCGTGGTGAACTGGTTCTATGAACCCAGCACGCGCACCCGCACCTCCTTTGAACTCGCCGCCAAGCGGCTCAGCGCCGACACGCTCAGCATGACCGCTTCCTCCTCCAGCGCGGTCAAGGGCGAAACCCTCCATGACACGCTGGCCAACATCGAAGCCATGCACACCGATGTGATCGTAATCCGGCACAGTTCCGCCGGCGCGCCGCACATCCTCGCGGCGCGGCACGCCTCGCACATCATCAACGCGGGCGACGGACGCCACGAGCACCCCACCCAGGCGCTGCTCGACGCCTTCACCATGCGTGAGCATATCCGCAAGCGCCGGGGCGACCCCTGCGCCGGACTGGATGGCGTGAAGGTCGCCATCATTGGCGACATCGAGCACAGCCGGGTGGCGCGCAGCAACATCTGGGCGCTGAACAAACTGGGCGCGCAGGTGACGCTCTGCGGGCCGAGCACGCTCATGCCCGTGCATGTGGAGCGGATGGGCGTGCGGATGACCACCAGCCTCCGCGAGGCCATCCACGATGCGGACGTGATCTATGCGCTACGCATCCAGTTGGAGCGCCAGGCCAAGGGGTTGTTCCCCAGCCTGCGCGAATACATCCGCCTCTTTCGCATTGACAACGAATCGCTGCGGCATGCGCCGCCGCATGCCCTGATCATGCACCCAGGGCCGATCAACCGCGACCTGGAACTGGCCACCGAGGTGGCCGACGGGCCGCGAAGCGTCATACTGGAGCAGGTCAGCAACGGCGTCGCCATCCGCATGGCCGTGATGCACCTGCTGGTGAACAGCGGCCGCCCGGCCTGAGACATGCTACAAGTTAAGGAGAAGGCATTCCGATGAGTCTTGCCATTGTGAACGGACGCGTGATTGACCCCGCTTCGGGCTTCAGCGAACCGATGGACCTGCTGGTGAAGGACGGCGTGATCGCCAAAATGGGCGGGAAAGTGAAAGGAACTCAAACCATTGATGCTCAGGGCTGCGTGGTCTGCCCCGGCTTGGTGGATATCCATGTGCATTTTCGCGAACCGGGCTTCGAGTCCAAGGAAACCATTGCATCCGGGAGCCGCGCCGCCGCGCGCGGCGGCTTCACCACCGTCGTCACCATGGCGAACACGCGGCCCGTGATTGACAACGCGGGCATGGTCGAATTCATCATCCGGCGCGCCCGCGAGACCGCCTGCATCAAGGTCCGCCCCGCCGCATGCGCCACCAAGGGCATGGAGGGCGCCGAAATCACCGAAATGGCGGAACTAAAGGAGGTCGGCGCGGTCGCGGTCACCGACGACGGACGCGACATCGCCTCCAGCGCCGTCATGCGCCGCGTGCTGCAATACGCCGACATGGCCGGGCTGACCCCCATGACCCACAATGAAGACGAGACGCTTGCCGAAGGCGGCGCGATGAACGAGGGATTCACCTCGACCGTCCTCGGCATCCCCGGCATCCCCAAGGCCGCCGAGGAAATCCGCATTGACCGCAACGTCCGGCTCGCCGAGATGACCGGCACGCGCCTGCATGTCCAGCACGTCACTTCGGCGGAAGGGGTGGACATCGTCCGCCGCGCCAAGGCGCGCGGCGTGCGCGTCACCTGTGAGACCGCGCCCCACTACTGGATGCTCACCGACGACGCGGTCCGGGAATTCGACACCAACGCGAAAATGAACCCGCCGCTCCGCGAACAGGCCGATGTGAACGCCATCATCGCCGGCATCAAGGACGGCACGATTGACTGCATCGCTACCGACCACGCCCCACACACGCCGACGGAAAAGAACGTGGAATTCGACCTCGCCCCCTTCGGCATCATCGGGCTGGAAACCGCGCTGGGACTTGTCATCACCGGCCTGGTCGAACCCGGCCACATCACGCTCGAGCGCGCCATCGCGCTCATGACCGCCGCCCCGTCCGCCATCTGCAATCTCGGGGCGGGCGCGCTGCGCGAAGGCGGCCCGGCGGACATCTGCATCTTCGATCCCGCCGCCGCGTGGACCGTCCGCGCCGAAGACTTCGCCTCCCTCAGCCGCAATTCCCCCTTCATCGGCGCGACCCTCAAAGGCAAAGTGCGCTATACCCTCTGCGACGGGCGCATCGTTTACCACGACTGACCCGGCCCCAACAATAATCATCACGGCGCTTATGCTGCTTCTCGGTGGGGTCGGTCCTGTTCGAGAAGCCAGTGCAGCGCCTCTTCGAGCACCTGGCGCACCACCTCCTCATCCAGGCCGATGTGGTCGGAGTTGTACCAGGTGATTTTCTTGGGTTCTCCGGCGGCGTTCTGAAGCGCCTCGGCGGCGCCCGGCGCGACCAGGGCATCGTAGCGGCCGTTTTGGAACAGCACGGGGCGGGGAGATATGCGATGAACGTAGCGGACGGGGTCGGCGGGCCACAGATAGAACTGAGCGAAGAGTTTGGCCACGGGCAGCCACCTGCCGAGTTCGTTGGCGATCAGAGGGGCTTCCAGCAGTCGGTTGAGATTGCCGCCGCCATAGACCAGCACAATGGCCTTGATGCGATCGTCGAATGCGGCTGCGGTGCTGCCGGTGATCGCGCCGTAACTCGCGCCCACCACATAGATCCGGTTTGCGTCAATATCGGGATGGGTTGAGAGATAGTCAATGAGCCGGCGGGTGTCGTTGACGGTTTTGGCGGGGCGCTGCCGAAAGGCCCGGGCCTGTTTGAGGATGGTCTGTTCGACGCGGCGTTCGCCCTGCATGTACTGGTCGAAAGTGGCCATGGCGAAGCCGTTCTGATTGAAAGGCGTGGTGATTTCGTCAAGGAACTCCTTTTTCTGTCCGATGCCGTGTAGAAAGATTATGCAGGGGACCCTGCCCCGGAATTGCCTGGGGAAGGTAAGGAGCGCGGGTACCTGTTCGTTGCCGGCGCCCTGAAAATACAATTTGATGCGGCGGTATTCCGGGCGTTCCTCGAACTCGGCCACCCGCTCCCGGAATGGCAAGGAGGGGTCATAGTTGCTGAAGTAAAGGAGGTCTGCAACCAGTTTCAGCAGGAGCAACAGCGTAATGACGCTGACGATGACGATACCGGTGATTTTCAAGGCTTTACGCATTGGCAATTCCCATCATTGCGGAAATGGTTTTGGGAAAAGACTCCGCTTGTTCCCTTTGAAAAACACAGCCGAAAAGAAGACCGTTCCGGCGCTCGGAAACTCGGTAAGTTTCACACAACAGCCACGGGAATGTCCAATGGGCATTTCATGCCTGGCGCCTTTTCCGAGCGGCGCAGGGCGTCTTGATATAGAAAAAAGCGCAGAACATGGGGGAATACAAGCAACAGTGCACAACACCCCGACGATTCGCACCATTGTGTTAAGATGCTGCAAATAAACTGTGCTGATCGGCAGTCGGCGCGCCGTAACAATACCGAAGAACCGGGAGTATCAGCGATGGGGACACGGAGAGAAATCCGACGACAGGGGGAAACTGTTCTTGCGGCGATTCTGATACTGTTCTTCTTTCAGTTGTTGGGCGTGTGGATTGAAAGCATCTACCGGCTGAGCCTCATCAAACTTGCGATGGGCGCGGAATTGCTGGGCATTCTGCTGCCGTTGCTGTTCCTGCCGATTGCCGCGGCGGGTCGCCGCGTGGAACGCGGCGTCCTGGCGGCGGCGCTGCTGGTCGTGCTCGTGACGCGCGCGCTGTGTCCGCTGCTGTCCGCGCCATGGTTGATCGTGAATGCGGGCGTGGGCGTGGCGGCATGCCTGGCGCTTGCCTGTCATGTGCTGTCGGGGACGACAGGCCCCATCCGCCGCGATCTGGGCGTTACCGTGGCGATCGCGGTGCTTCTGTCCATTCTGCTGCGGGTTTGGGGTTCTTCCTATGACCTCTCGATGGGCGGGCCTTGGGCGTGGCTGGGATGGGTGCTTGCGGGGCTTGCGCTTGTCCTGCTGCTTGTTCCGCGCCAGCGTGGGGCGTCCGACGAAGCGCATGCGGCGGACGGCGGGCAAATCAACGACATCGCGGCGGCGCTGGGCCTGTTTGCCAATGCGGCGATTATCTACCTCGTGCTGCTCAGTCCGGCGGTGGTGAGCGCATGGTGCGGGGCCGACTACCTGTTGGGCACGGCGTTGCTTGTGGTGTCCCTTGTCTGCGCGCTGGGTTGGATGGCGGCGAAGCCGTACGGCCCGTCACGGAGCGTGCTGCTGTTGTGGAACGGCGTGTTTGTGGTCGCACTGGTGGCGGGCATCCGATGGAACACCATCGTTTTCCCTGCAACGTCGGAAGCCCCGGCCGTATTCGTCGGGCCGCCGTCGTGGCGCCAGACCGCGCCGCTCTATCTCATGCTCCTGCTGGCCGGCGTGGTCCCGCTGAATATCGCGGCGCTGGCGGCGCGATGCGCGGCGGGGCGTCCGCGCAGATACGTCGCGCCCGTAACGCTGGGCATGGCATTCCTGACGCTGGTCACGATGCTGTTGATTTTCACCAATGTCTGGGGCTATGTCGGCATTGCGGGGGATTATCTCAGAAACCGGTTCTATCTGCCGTTTCTCATCGCCGGGGCGGGCATGATCGCGCCGTGGCTGATTCCCGCGAAGCGGGACGCGGCATCACGCGATAACGCGCCGTCCGCGTCCGCCCTGCCCGTTGTTGGCGGGGTGGCGCTGGCCCTGCTGGCGATCACGGGCGTCGTTGGCCGCGCGGCGCGGCCCGCGCCCGCAGACGAGTCCCTCCGCGCGATCACGGTGCTGACCTATAACATGCAGCAGGGGTCGGCGCTGGAGGGCGACCAGAATTACTGGGGACAACTGGCCCGCATCCGCGCGGTGGCCCCCGACATCATCGGCCTGCAGGAAAGCGATGTGGCACGGCCTTCCGGCGGCCATGTGGACGCCGCCCGTTTCTTCGCGGAAGCGCTCGGCTTTTATCACTACTACGGCCCCAACGCCATTTCCGGCACCTTCGGGACCGCCATCGTCTCCCGATTCCCGCTGCACGACCCCGTATCGTTCTTCTCCTACAGTACAACCGATGAAATCGGCACGGCTGCGGCGGTCATCGAGGCGGGCGGGCGCCGCATCGCGTTCTTCAACAGTCATCCCGCGGGCAGGCCGGCGGCGATGCAGGCCCACGTTGACGCTTTGATGGCCGAGGTGCGCAAATACGATCATGTGATCGCCGTGGGCGACTACAATTTCCGCGAGTCCTCCCCGTATTATGAGAAGGTGGTCGGGACATTGACGGATTCCTGGCGGGCGCTGTATCCCGACGGGATTGGCGTGATGCCCGACACGCGGGAACCGCTCGATATGACGCAGCGGATAGACCACATCTTCGTCTCGCCCGATTTCGAGGTGGTGGAATCGCACTATATACCCGCGCCCGCCTCGCAGACGGATCACCCCGCTCATTGGTCAATCATCCGATGGGAGTGAGCAATCCACGTGCTGGTGAAATCGCGCGATTTTTTGCTTTTCGCGTTATAATTAATCTGGTAACATGGCAGCCGACAGAAGCAATCACTGCGCATAACTCCGACATTGCGAGCGAAGCGCAGCATCGCGTGGCAATCCGGGTAGTGAGTCCGCCTCGGATGCTTCGCTCAGCAGCGCAGCGCGCCGCCTTGCCCGCAATGACGAAAAGAAAGTCTCAGGGGTGGTGATCACAAGGATTACACCGGTGGGCCAACATGTTGCTTTTTCAGGCACCCTTGTTGTTGGGGCGGAGGATAAGGCGCAGCGCTTCGGGGAATGTGAATGAGGGAGGAGTCGGGCCGCAGCATGCAGCAGATTTCCGACAGTTCGGTGGATCTGGAGCCGGCACGGTCGTCCGTGGGGAGGATCGTCGCGCGCATCCGCAAGCGTGATTACGACAAAGAGACCGTGATGCGCCGCGCGATTGGGGTGCTGGCGGTCTGCGCCGCCGTCGGGTTGCTGAGTCGCTACGCGACGGAACTGGGATGGATTTCCGGCACCACGCGGGATTTCATCGGGCTGATGATGCTTGCCGGGATATGGGCCGCCGCCTTCTATGTGTTCTCGCTGATTGCCACGGAGCCCTTCGTGCGGCGTTGCCTGCTTGTCGGGGTATTCTGCCTGTTCCTCTATCAGATGAGCGATATTTTGGATGAGTTTCCGTTCGCCTACCGGATGGTGCTGCTCAATAAGACGGAACCGATTCACCGGCTGATCCATGAAACCCTGATGATCACGGGCAGCGCCTTTATTCTGGCGGGAGTTTTCGGCGCCCTGCTGAACAACGACAACGCGCTGCGGCAACTGGCGTATGAGCGGCAGCGGCTTGCGGAGAATATTACCGCGCGCCGGCAGGCGAAGCGTGCGCTGATGGAGGCGCACCGCATTCTGGAAAGGAAGGTGGAGGAGCGCACCGTGGAACTGGAGGAGCGCAACCAGCAATTGCGGGTGGAACTGGGCGAACGCAGACGCGCCGAGGCCACGCTGGCGATGCGGCTCCGTTATGAGGAGGGGCTGGCCGCCTGTTCGCGCGCGTTGCTCGCCGAATTTGAGTCGGAAGATGCGTTGGACACCGCACTGCGGCAGTTGCTTGTCGTCTCGGGCGCCACCAGGGTCTATATCGGCGAGAATGTCGAGGATTCCGAGCGCGGTCTCTGTATGAAGGTCACCCACTGCGCCGCGCAGCAGGAGCATACCGGGGATTGGGGCGAACAGCCGCCGATAGAGCCTTATGCCAACGGTTTGGAACGATGGAGGGTGGAACTGTCGCACGGGGGCTTCATTACGGGCGATGTGAGCGTCTTCCCCGATTGCGAACAGGAGCGGCTCCTGCCCTACGGCGTCCAGTCCATCCTGCTGCTGCCGCTTTTCTGGGACGGCCAATGGCGGGGCGTGCTGGGTTTCGAGGACATGCACACCGCCAATGGGTGGACGACGGACGAAATCCGCGTGTTGCGCACCGCCGCCGAGATGGTGGGCGCGTGCATGCATCGCCGCCAGAGCGCGCAATCGCTGCGCCGCGCCTACGACTCGCTCGAACGGCGGGTCGAGGAGCGCACGGCGGACCTCACCCGCGCCAACGCGCAACTCCAGCAGGAAGTCGCCGTGCGCCGCATGGCGGAAAAGGAAAAGGCCCGGCTCGAATCGCAATTGAGTCAGGCGCAGAAGATGCAGGCCATCGGTACGCTTGCCGGCGGCATCGCCCACGATTTCAACAATATCCTCGCCAGCATCCTGGGCTATGCGGACCTGGCCCTGCGCAAAATGGAGGAAGAGAATCCCTTTCGACGCCACTTCGAGGAAGTGCTCAAAGCGGCCAACCGCGCCAAGGAACTCGTGCGCCAGATTCTGATCTTCAGCCGCCAGGTCGAGCAAAACGAAACGCCCGTGCACGTGCACCTGATTGCCAAGGAAGTGCTTGCTCTTATTCAGGCTTCCTGCCCCGCCAACATCGAAATCCGGCAGCGCATCAACTCCAGTGCCGGCGCGGTGCTCGCAGACCCCGTACAGATACACCAGGTCATCCTCAACCTCTGCACGAACGCCTTGCATGCCATGAAGCGCAACGGCGGCACCCTGAAAGTCTTCGTCGAATCCGCCCGCCTTGACGCCCCCATGCACACTCCCCATGGCGATCTGGTCCCCGGCGACTATGTGAAGATCATCGTCAACGACACCGGCCACGGCATGGACCGCCAGACCATGGAACGCATCTTCGAGCCGTTCTTCACCACCAAGGGCGTCGGCGAAGGCACCGGCATGGGGCTTGCCATCCTCCACGGCATCGTTACCAGTCACGGCGGGGCCGTCCTCGTGCGCAGCGAACCCAACGCCGGCGCCACCTTCGAGGTGTTTTTGCCCAAATACCACAGCGAGAAGCGCGTCCAGCAGGATGCCGTCTCCGAAACGCTTCACGGCACTGAACGCATCATGGTCGTGGACGACGAGCAGCAGTTGGTCGCCCTGTGGACCGAAATCCTCGAACAACTCGGCTACCGCGTGACTCCCTTCTGCGAAAGCCTCGAAGCCCTCGAAGCCTTCCGCAACAACCCCTACGAGTACGACATGGTCCTGCTTGACCAGATCATGCCCGGCATGACCGGCGCCCAACTCGCCCAAGCCATGCTCAAGACCCGCCCGGAACTCCCCATCATCCTCGCCACCGGCTTCAGCGAAAGCATCACGCCCGAACAGGCGCAGCAGATGGGCATCCAGGGCTTCGTTTACAAACCGATTCTTGGCAATGATCTTGGGCGGATCATCCGAAACGTCCTCGAAAATAAACCCATCTCCACAGACCTTGCGTCAGGAACATCACGCGATGCCTGAATCCCCCGACAAGCGGTACCGCATCGGCGAAGTCAGCCGTGAAACCGGCGTGCCGGTCCATGTCCTGCGCCAATGGGAAAGCAAGGTGTCGCAATTAAGACCGCGACGCGACCCCGCCGGCCGCAGGTACTACACCCGAGACGACATCAACGTCGTGCTCAAGTTGAAGTACTACATCTACCACGGAAAAATGACGATCAAGGGGGCCTCGATGGCGCTGTCCAAGAGCATTCACGGCACCGGCGCGTTGGAAGACCGGCGGGGCATCATTGATCTTGCCGACAAGATCGAAGATGAAGTCCGCACCGCCCTCAAACTTCTGGATTCCATCTGACGCCATTCTGGTAATCGCTATCCAGATTTATTCCAAGGAATCCCCGGCATCCGAATATCTTGGCCGCTCCCGCACCGCGTATTTCCCCACAGTGCAGGGGAATAAATGCGCGGCGGGACTCTGTTTGCTCTGATACAGGCGGTCGGGTGTAACGGATCGTCCGGAAGCGCAATGCACGGGAACCGGGGGATGCCTGAAGGCCATTGATGGGCGGCGCAACAGGCGACAGCGGGAGGACGTCCACGCCGGCCCCGAACAGTTGGGAGCAGTGAACCATGAAAGAGCCTTCTGCGGCGTTGGAGCAGGCGGCCTACGGCGGCAGCCGCGTGGAACGGAGCAACCGTGAAGTCGCCGCTATGGCCGATCGCGAATACAAATACGGTTGGACCACCGACATCGAGACGGAAACCATTCCAAAGGGCCTGAACGAAAACATCATCCGCATGATTTCGGAAAAAAAGGGCGAACCGGAATGGATGCTGGAATGGCGCTTGAAGGCGTACCGGCGCTGGCAGGAATGTGTCGAGCCGAAGTGGGCGAAGGTGGTCTATGAGGAACCGGATTTCCAGGCCATCCGCTATTACGCCGCGCCCAAGCGCAGGCCGCAATTGAACGACCTCAGCGAAGTGGACCCGACCCTGCTGGAAACCTTCGAGAAACTCGGCATCCCGCTCGAAGAGCAGAAACGGCTCTCCGGCGTCGCGGTGGACGCGGTCTTCGACAGCGTCTCCGTCGCCACGACGCACAAGGACATCCTGGCGAAGAAGGGCATCATTTTCTGTTCGATGTCCGAAGCGATCCGCGAACATCCGGACCTCGTGCAGCGGTATCTGGGGTCCGTGGTGCCGCCCGGCGACAATTTTTATGCCGCGCTCAATTCGGCCGTGTTCAGCGACGGGTCCTTTGTGTATGTGCCCAAAGGCGTGCGCTGTCCGATGGACCTTTCCACCTATTTCCGCATCAACGCCGCCGACACGGGGCAATTCGAGCGCACGCTCGTCATCGCCGATGAGGGCGCGGAGGTGAGTTATCTCGAAGGATGCACCGCGCCGCGCCGCGATGAAAACCAGTTGCATGCCGCCGTGGTGGAACTGGTGGCGCACAAGGACGCCACCATCCGCTACTCGACGGTGCAGAACTGGTATGCGGGCGACAAGGATGGCCGTGGCGGCATCTACAATTTCGTGACCAAGCGCGGCAAATGTCTCGGCGACCGGTCGCGCATTTCGTGGACCCAGGTGGAAACCGGGTCCGCAATCACCTGGAAATATCCGAGTTGCCTGCTGATGGGCCATGATTCCGTGGGCGAGTTTTACTCCGTCGCGTTGACGCGCAACCGCCAGCAGGCCGATACCGGCACCAAAATGATTCACATCGGCCGCAACACCCGCAGTACGATCATCTCCAAGACGATCTCGCTCGGGCAAAGCGACAACAGTTATCGCGGACTGGTGCGCATTATGCCGAAGGCGGAAAACGCCCGCAATTACACCCAATGCGATTCGCTGCTCATCGGCAATCACTGCGGCGCGCACACGTTTCCTTACATTGACGCGCGAAACCGCACTGCCTCCGTCGAGCACGAGGCGTCCACCTCGAAGATCAGCGAGGACCAGTTGTTCTATTGTCAATCCCGGGGAATCAGCCCCGAAAACGCCATCTCGATGGTCGTCAACGGATTCTGCAAGGAGGTCTTCGACCACCTGCCGATGGAGTTCGCCGTCGAGGCGTCGAAACTGCTGAGCATCAGCCTGGAAGGGAGTGTTGGATAAATGCTGGAAATCACCAATCTCAAGGTGTCCATGGCCGGCACGCCGATTTTGAGGGGCGTTGACCTGACGGTGCGCGCGGGCGAAGTGCACGCCATCATGGGGCCGAACGGCTCCGGCAAGAGCACGCTCGCGCAGGTGCTCGCCGGACACGAAGCCTACGATGTGGACGAAGACAGCCGTGCGACTTTTCTCGGCCAGGACCTCCTGGAGATGCCCGCCGAGGAACGCGCCCGTCTCGGCCTGTTTCTGGCGTTCCAGTACCCGGTGGAAATCCCCGGCGTCAGCAATGCGCGCTTTCTGCACGCCGCGCTCAACGAAATCCGGGTGAGCAGGGGGCTGGAAGAACTCGACGCGATGGACTTCGACGAACTGCTCCAGGAAAAGATGCGCCTGATCAATATCAACCCCGAACTCGCGCAACGCTCGGTCAACCACGGCTTCTCCGGCGGCGAAAAGAAGCGGAATGAAATTTTGCAGTTGGCTGTGCTGGAGCCGCGTCTCGCGATCCTCGACGAAACCGATTCCGGGCTGGACATTGACGCCCTGCGCATCGTGGCGGACGGCATCAACAAACTGCGAAGCCCGCATCGCGCGTTCATTCTGGTCACCCACTACCAGCGGCTGCTTTCTCATGTGCAACCGGACTTCGTGCACGTCCTCGCCAGGGGCCGCATCATCAAGTCGGGCGGCAGGGAACTCGCCCTCGAACTGGAGGAAAAGGGCTACGACTGGATTCGCGAAGAAGCGGCGGCGGTGTGACGGCGCCCAAGGAGGATGCACCCATGATGCCGGAAACCAAGACAGCCCCGAAGCAGCACTACCTCGCTGATCTGGCCGGTGTTCCGATGAACGGGCGCCCCGCCTGGCTGAACGCGCTCCGCGCGGATGCAACGGCGCGTTTCCAGCAGGCCGAGTATCCGCATGTCCGCATGGAAGCCTGGCGGCATACCAACATCGCCCCCATCGTGAACACCCCCTATGCCTCGGCCATCGCCCCAACGCCGCATGGATTGACCCGAAACGCCGTCGGCGACAAGTTGTTCGGCGGCGATTGGATTGAACTGGTTTTTGTGGACGGATGGTTTGCCCCGGACCTGTCGCGCCTCAGCGCAATGGTTCCAGACATGTACGCGGGCAGCCTCCACGAGGTCCTCGGCAGCCCGGACGCCGCGTTGGCGGAGCCGCATCTGGGCAAAGTGCTGCGGGGGGAAAATGCGTTCACCGCACTGAATGCCGCATTCCTGCGGGACGGCGCACTGCTGCATGTGCCGGCCAACATGGTCCTGCAAACGCCCGTGCATTTGCTGTTCCTGAGCACCGGGCGCCGAGAACGTCTCGCCGCACACATCCGCAACCTGCTGATCCTGGGACGCCACAGCCAGGCGTCGGTGACAGTCACCTACGCCGCGCTTTCCGGAGATGCGGACTATCTGAACAACGTGGCCGAGGAAATCGTGCTCGGCGAGAATGCGCATCTGGATTACTGCAAGATTGTCAACGAAGGGGCATCCGGCAATCATCTCGCCGTGACGGAATGCCTCCATGCCCGTGACAGCCGCTGCCGCGCCTTTCTGGCGACGGTCGGCGGGCGCATTGTCCGCAACGAGCACCGCACGCGCCTTGAGGGCCAAGGCGCAGGCTGCGATGTGGGCGGCCTGTACCTGAACGACGGGCAGCGGCTCATTGACAATACGCTGCATATCCTTCACGCGCAACCGCAATGCGACAGCCGCATCCACTGCCGGGGCATCCTCAACGACGAGAGCCGGGCGGTGTATCTCGGCAAGGTCCATGTCTTGCGCGCGGCGCAGAAAACCGACTCGAACCAACTCAACAGCACGATGCTGCTCTCCGACAAGGCGATCATTGACGCCAAACCGCAACTCGAAATCTATGCGGACGACGTGAAATGCACCCACGGGGCGACCGTCGGCGCGCCGCCCCCGGAATTGGTCTTCTATTTCCGCAGCAGGGGCATGGATGAGGCAACCGCCCGCGCCATGCTCACCCGTGGCTTCGCTGAAGAGGCAATCGGCGATGTGAAGCCGGAAGCCGTGCGCGACCGCATCCGCCGCCACATTCTTGAGAAATACGGCGCAAAGCGGCTAGGGTGATCAGCATGGCAGTCCATGTCGCAAATGAGAAGCGGCGAGACACGCCAGCGGCGGGGCCGCTCGATCCCGCGCGCCTCCGCGCGGATTTTCCCATCCTCGCGGCCACGGTGCGCGGCAATCCCCTCGTGTATCTGGACAATGCCGCCACCACGCAGAAGCCGCGTGCAGTGATCGACGCCATCGCGCGCTATTACACCGAATACAACGCAAACGTCCACCGAGGGGTGCATTATCTCAGCCAGATCGCCACGCAAGCCTACGATGAGGCGCGGCGCAAGGCCGCCGCGTTTCTCGGCGCCACGGTGGACTGCGAGGTGATTTTCACGCGCGGCGCGACGGAATCCATCAATCTCGTCGCGCACTCCTACGGACGGCAGCGCGTACTGCCCGGCGATGAAATCCTGATCACCGGCATGGAACATCACTCCAACATCGTGCCGTGGCAAATCCTCTGCAAGGAGACCGGTGCGACGCTCCGCGTCGTTCCTGTTGACGACGACGGCAACCTGGTCATGGAAGAATTTGACCGGCTGCTGAATGAGCACACGCGGCTCGTGGCCGTCACCCACGTCTCCAACGCGCTCGGCACGGTCAATCCCATCCGGGACATTGCGGCCAGGGCGCATGCCGTCGGCGCGGCGGTGCTGGTGGACGGCGCGCAGAGCGCCCCCCACATGCCCGTGAACGTCCGTGAACTGGGGTGCGACTTCTTCGTCTGCTCCGGCCACAAGATGTACGGGCCGACCGGCATTGGCCTGCTCTACGGCCGCGCGGAATTGCTGGACGCCATGCCGCCCTATCAGAGCGGCGGCGACATGATCCTATCCGTAACATTCGAGAAAACCATCTATGGCCGCCTCCCAAGCAAATTTGAGGCGGGTACCCCCCACATCGAAGGCGCCGTCGGACTCGCCGCCGCCCTCGACTATCTGAATGCCGTGGGACTCGGCGCCATTGCCGCATACGAGCGCAGTCTGCTCCGCTACGCGGAATCGGCGCTCCGCGTCGTGCCGGGACTGCGTCTCATGGGCGCGCCGCGCAAGCGCGCCGGCGTCATCGCCTTCACCATGGATGCGGCGCATCCCCACGATATCAGCCAGGTGCTCGACGAGGCGGGCGTCGCCATCCGCGCCGGCCACCACTGCGCCCAGCCCGTCATGCAGCGCTTCGGCGTGCCCGCCAGCGCCCGCGCCTCCTTCGCCCTTTACAACACCCGCGAAGACGTTGACGCGCTGGTGCAGGCGCTGCATGAAGTCAACAGGATTTTCGCCTGATGTCCGAAGCCCGCGCTTTATATGAGCAGATCATTCTTGAACACAACAAGAGTCCGCGCAACTTCGGCCCCCTCGACCCATACGACCGGAAAATGGAGGGTTTCAACCCGCTCTGCGGCGATCATTTCACCATTTACGTCCGACTCAAGGGCGATGTGGTGGACGCCGTCAGTTTTTCCGGCGCCGGATGCGCCATCTCCAAGTCCTCCGCCTCGCTGATGACCACCATTCTCAAAGGCAAAACCATCGCCGAGGCAAAGGCCTTGTTCGAGCGCTTCCATCGCATGATTACCTCCGACCCAGACGCCCCCGTTGACGAAGCAGCCCTCGGCAAACTCCGCGTCTTCTCAGGCGTCCGCGAATTCCCCATCCGCATCAAGTGCGCCACCCTCGCCTGGCACGCCCTCAACGCCGCACTCGAAGGCAAAGACGAACCTGTAAGCACCGAATAAACCAATCCTTATGGACGGTCTTCCTGTTGTGGACGGTCTCCGGACCGCGCCACGCCGCCGAGCGTAGGTCTCCAATAATCTTTTGCAGGCTGAAGCCTGTGCTCCGGAACTGCGTGTTGTGGATCGGTCTGAAGACCGGCCACAACAGGCGCCGTTGTTCTGGAGTACCGATTTCAGCCTGTCGGGGTGCCAACCGATCTTGGAGTTCCACAGCGGGGGTATAAATACGAAAACTGACAGGCGATGATATTCCCCTTTTTGGCCCTTTTGCCCCCACTGCCGGGGCTTGACGTTCATGCGCCGGTTCCTGCATTGGTTCAGGGCGTGTTTCCCCCATATGCCGGGGCTTGACCTTTGCTCCGATGTGGTGTAGGATAAGGCGTTGTGTCTTAACGAACGTTAAGTAGGATGGCCCGCGGCCCCCACACACACAATCACAACGAGGGAGAAATGAAGCAATGAGGGAAATCAAACGTGTCGCCGTGTTGGGTTCCGGCGTGATGGGCGCGGCCATTGCCGCGCACCTCGCCAACTGTGGGGTGCCCAGCGTCATGCTGGACATCGTCACGCCAAACCTGTCCGATGAGGACAAGAAGAACAAGAAAAAGCGCAACGCCCTGGTGGAAGGAAACAAGGCGGCGCTTCTCAAGGCCAAGCCGTCCCCCCTGTATCTGAAGTCCAACGTGGATATGATAGATACGGGCAATTTCGAGGACGACATGGCGAAGATCGCCGATTGCGATCTGATCATCGAAGTGGTGATGGAACGCCTGGATATCAAACATGAGGTGTTTGCCAATGTGGCCAAACACCGCCGCCCCGGTTCCATTGTCACCTCCAACACCAGCGGAATTCCGATCAAGGCGATGGCGGCGAAGATGGACAAGGAGATGAGCCAGCATTTCATGGGGACGCACTTCTTCAACCCGCCGCGCTACCTGAAACTGCTCGAACTGATCCCGGGCCCCGATACGCTGCCGGAAGTGATCGAGACGATCGCGGCATTCGGCGAAAATGTCCTGGGAAAGGGCATCGTGTACGCCAAGGACACGCCCAATTTCATCGCCAATCGCATCATCACCTTTGCCATGCAGTATCTTATGCATGAGATGACCAAGGAGGGGTTCACGGTGGAGGAGATTGACGCGCTGACCGGCCCGGCCATCGGGCACGCCAGCAGCGCCACCTTCCGCACGGCGGACCTGGTGGGCCTTGACACCCTGCAGAAAGTCGTAGGCAACGTGCGCAACGGCTGTCCCGACGATGAACGCCTCAGCATCATGTCCGGTCCCGACTGGTTCGACAAGATGATCGAAAAGGGCTGGTTCGGCCTGAAATCCGGATCGGGATTCTACAAAAAGACGAAGGAAAAGGACGAAAAAGGCAAGCCGATCATCATGGCCTTTGACCCGGCCACGCTCGACTACCGCCCCCCCATGAAGCCGCGTTTCGACTGCACGGGCGCGGTGCGCAACGTGGATAAGGTCGAAGACAAACTGAAGATTATGCTGGGCGGCGAGGACAGGGGCGCGAAGTTCGTATTCAAGTTTTTCGCCAACCTCGCCCAGTACGCCGGCAACCGAATCCCCGAAATCTCGGATGACATCGTGAATCTCGACAATGCGGTGAAGTGGGGATTCGCATGGGAAACGGGCATCTTTGACACCTGGGATATCCTCGGCTTCGACACCGTCTGCGATCGCATGGAGAAGGAGGGCATCGCCCTGCCGCCGATCGCCGTGGAACTCAAGAAGGCGGGCGGCAAGTCGTTCTACAAGACCGAAAATGGCGTGGAGATGTTCTTCGACCTGGCCTCGAAGAGTTACAAGCCGGTGCCGAAGAATCCGCGTGAACTCTTGCTCGTCAATGTGAAGAAAGATGCAGGCAAAGTGATCGCCCGCACCGACAGCGCCAGCATCGTGGATATCGGCGACGGCGTGATCTGCGTGGAATTTCACTGCAAGATGAACGCCATTGACGCCGATATCATCGCCATGCTCAACAAGGGTGTGGACCTGCTGGAGGAGGGCAAGTACGAGGGCATGGTGATCGGCAATCAGGGACCGCATTTCTGCGCCGGCGCCAACCTCATGCTGGTCCTGATGGCCATTCAGGCGGAGCAGTGGAACACGATTGAGCAGATGGTGCGCGGCCTGCAGAACGCCGGCATGCGCATGAAATACTGCAAGAAGCCGGTGGTCGCGGCCCCGCACCACTACACCTTCGGCGGCGGCGTCGAAATCTGCATGCACACCGACAAGGTCGTTATCGCGGGCGAAACCTACGCCGGGCTGGTGGAAGTCGGCGTGGGCGTGATTCCGGCGGGCGGCGGCACCAAGGAAATGCTGGTCCGCGCGCTGGAAAAGATTCCGCCCGGCGTCACGATGGATCCCTTCCCGCTGGTGCGTCGCGCCTTTGAGAACATCGCCACCGCCAAGGTGGGCACGAGCGGCGCGGAATTCATCGAACTCGGTTACATGCGCGACACGGACATCGTCCTGCCCAACTACGACCACCAGATCGGCCGGGCCAAGGACGTGGTGCTCGGCCTCGCGAAGATGGGCTACACGCCGCCGCGACCGCCGCGCCTATGGGCGGTGGGCGACACAGCCATGGCCGCGTTCGAAGCCGCCGTGTGGGGCATGAAAGAAGCAGGATTCGCTTCCGAGCATGATGTGCTCATTTCCAAGAAAATCGCCCACATCCTGACCGGCGGCGGCCGTTTTGAAGGCACGCCGCTGACCGAGCAGGACCTGCTCGATCTCGAATGTGAGGCATTCTGCAGCCTCTGCGGCACGGAAAAAACCAAAGAACGCATTCAGCACATGCTGATGAGCGGCAAGCCGCTGCGCAACTAAAAGAAGGAGGAACCATCCATGGATAAGTCATATGTTGTTGCAGCCGTGCGGACGGCTGTTGGAAGGTCCAAGAAAGGGAGCGCCATCGCCCACGTGCGCCCCGATGATCTGGGCGTGGTGGCTGTGCGCGAAGCCGTGAAACGTTCCGGCATCCCTGCGGAAAACATTCAGGACGTGGTGATGGGCTGCGCATTTCCTGAAGCAGAATCCGGCATGAATGTCGCCCGCATCATTGCGCTCGCCGCCGGATTGCCGGACACCGTCGCCGGGGTCACGGTGAACCGATTCTGTTCATCCGGCCTGGAGACCATGGCGATTGTCGCGGCGAAAATCGAGGCCGGGCTGCTGGATTGCGCCGTTGCGGGCGGCACGGAGTCCATGAGCGTCATTCCCATGGGCGGCAACAAACTCTGCCCCAACCCGGGGCTGGTGCGCAACATGCCCGAAGCCTACACCAGCATGGGCCAGTGCGCCGACAATGTCGCACGCGATTTCAAAATTACCCGGGAAGAATGCGACCAGT
The DNA here is from genome assembly GCA_937951485.1 of uncultured bacterium. Taxonomy (GTDB): domain Bacteria; phylum Hydrogenedentota; class Hydrogenedentia; order Hydrogenedentales; family CAILVY01; genus CALEDJ01. The sequence continues at coordinate 1,832 of CALEDJ010000065.1, read as the reverse complement.
GGGCCTATCAGAGCAACATGCGCGCCGTCACCGCCATCACGGAAGGCCGTTTCAAGGAGGAAATCGTCCCGATGGAGGTCAAAGGCCCCAACGGCACCTTCATTTTCGACACGGATGAGGGCCCGCGCGCCGATACCACCCTGGAAGGATTGGCGAAACTCAAACCCGCCTTTGCGGCTTCGCCGGCGCTTGGCGTCGCCACCGCCGGCAATTCCAGCCAGACCAGTTGCGGCGCAGCCGCCACGGTGATCGTCAGCGAAAAAACACTGAAAGACCTCAAACTGAAGCCGCTGGCCAGACTGCGCGGCTACGCCGTCGGCGCGGGCAATCCCAAGTATCTCGGCCCGGCCCAGGTACCCGCCATCGAAGAAGCGCTTGCGCAGGCGGGCATCACGCTGAAAGACATCGGTCTGGTCGAGTGCAACGAAGCCTTCGCCTCACAGACGCTCTATGTGGTCAAGCAACTTGGGCTGGACCCGGCCATCGTGAACGTGAACGGCGGGGCGATCGCACTGGGGCATCCCCTCGGCTGCACCGGCACAAAACTCGCCTGCACGCTCATTTACGAGATGCGCCGGCGGGGCGTCAAGTACGGCCTCGAAACCATGTGCATCGGCACCGGCATGGGCGCGGCCGGCATCTTCGAACTCTGCGACTGATTGAATCGTTCCATCCCAAGCCCCTGCCCCGGCAGGCCCAAAGCCCCGGGACGGGGGCGTTTTTGTGAATGCAACGCGCCGAATATCGGGGGTTCAATCCTCTTCGGGCGGCGCGGATTCGGGCGCGCCCTCTCCCTGCGGCAACAGGTGCTTCAACCCTTCAAAAGCATTGAAGCCCAGCGTGGGTTCCGTGGCCCCCATCGGCGATTTCGCATAATGGTCCCGCTGTTCCGGCGTCTGGTGCTCGGCATCATGACAGTACAGACAAAGCAACTCCCAATTGCTGCCGTCCGGCGGGTTGTTCATGTGGTTGCCGTCCCGGTGATGCACCGTCAATTCCCGCAGCGTCCTGCCCGAAAACTCCCGGCCGCACCGACCGCACACATGCGGCAGAATGCGCAGCGCCCGCTCGCGATACCCCTGATCGCGCTGCGCGCGTTCCCGCCGCAAGTTCTCCAGAAACTGCGCCTTCCGTTCCGGGTCCAGCCGCCGTCTGCCAAGCGCCATAATCCGTCCCCAATAGCCGTCGTTCCTTGTACGATTCGCCGCGTGAATGTACCGTATCGGCGAGAATCGCGGCAAGTTTCTCACATTCCCGCCGCATGAGGGAACATTGCCTTCTCTTGTCGTCAATCCCCCGCCCCCGCGGCCGTCAACAAGGAGGCGGGTTCCGCTTCGCTCCGCCCATTCTGTAAAACTTTTGGACTGCGGTGGCTTGCCACCGCTTTCACTTGGGCGGATTGCAAAATCATGAAAAGTATGATAGTCTAATTCTGGATAGTTTAGTCCAAAATAGAGGCGGCAGGCAGGATTCGAATGGCAACGGCGCTTGGGTGGTGGCAGAGGCGGGGTCAACATTTTCATCGTAGAAGGACCTGGTCCCCGGATTTGTTCCCAATAGCGGCGCAAATCTGTATATTCCGCCATGGGGTGTGCCTGTGCCGTGGCGGCCCGTGAGGAAAACACGAGGTAGTGGGCGGCGGCTGCAATGGCGCGGGCGCTGTCGCAACGACAAGAAGAAGGAGAAGACAGTGATGCAAAGCGGACGAAGTATTCTTATCGGTATTCTGGCGGGCCTTGTCATGGTCTGTGCCGGGATTTCCCGGGCGGGGGAGGTGTGTTATGCGCCGCCGAACGCGGACGGTTCGGCGGACCTGCCACCCGCTTTCTGCA
>CALEDJ010000064.1 GCA_937951485.1 uncultured bacterium | reverse complement strand
AAACTCCATCACCTTCGCCTTCCCCTGCTTCGCCAGGGCACGCGTAATCGCGCTCGTCAGCGTCGTCTTCCCATGGTCCACGTGGCCGATCGTCCCCACGTTCACGTGCGGCTTCGTCCGCTCAAATTTCGCCTTCGCCATGTTGCTGTATCTCCTCAATCTATGGCGCGCTGCCCGATTCGGTGCGGCGACGCCGTTGTCTCACTGGAAGCGGTATGCGCTTCCCATCTTCTGCATAATATCGTTGGCGACGTTCACAGGCGCCGGTTCGTAACGCTCGAATTGCATGCTGTACGTGGCGCGACCCTGGGTGCGCGAACGCATGTCGTTGGCGTATCCGAACATCTCGGCCAGGGGCACATGGGCGCGGATGATCTGGTTGCCGCCTTCGGCCGTCATCCCTTCCAGGCGCCCGCGCCGCCGGTCGAAGTCACCGATGATTTCGCCGGTGTATTCCTCGGGGCAGATCACCTCGACCTTCATGATCGGCTCCAGCAACACGGGCCGCGCCTTGATTGCGGCTTCCTTCACCGCCATGGAGCCGGCGATCATGAACGCCAGGTCGGAGGAATCCACTTCGTGGTAGGACCCGAAAGTCAGTGTGACTTTCACGTCCACCATCGGGTAGCCCGACACGACACCCGTTTCCAGCGCTTCCCGGCACCCTTTTTCGATAGCCGGAATGTATTCCTTCGGAATGACGCCGCCAACAGTCTGATCTTCAAATGTAAATCCGGATCCCGGCTCGCCGGGTTCCAGTCTGAGCACCACGTGTCCATACTGGCCGCGGCCACCGGTCTGCCGCACGAATCTCTTCTCCGCCTCCGCCGCCTGCCGGATGGTTTCCCGGTAGGCCACCATGGGCTTGCCGACGTTCGCCGCCACCCGGAACTCCCGTTTCATGCGTTCGACCAGGATTTCCAGGTGCAACTCGCCCATCCCGGCGATGATCGTCTGGCCTGTTTCCTCGTTGGTGCGCACGCGGAAGGTCGGGTCTTCGTCCGACAATTTCCGCAGCGCCTGGGCCAACTTGTCCTGGTCCGCCTTGGTTCTCGGTTCAATCGCGATGTGTACGACCGGGTCCGGGAAAACCACCGATTCAAATGCGATGGGCTTGGCCGGATCACAGAGCGTGTCGCCCGTGGTCGTGTCCTTGCAGCCGATGACCGCGCCGATATCGCCCGCCCGCAATTCCTTCAGGTCGGTGCGCTCATCTGCGTGCATTTCCAGCAGGCGGCCCAGCCGCTCCTTGCGGCCCGTGCGCGCATTCAGCACCTGGTCGCCGCTTTCCAGCACCCCGGAATACACCCGGATAAAGGTCAACTTGCCCACATGCGGATCGGTCAGTATCTTGAAGGCGAGCGCGGCGAACGGTTCGTCGTCGCTCGGCCTGCGGATCACTTCGCGTTCCGGATGCCGCGGCGAAAAACCCCTGTAGTCGCCCACGTCAATGGGCGCGGGCAGATAATCAATCACCGCATCCAGCATCAGGCGCACGCCCTTGTTTTTCAGGGCCGTGCCGCACAGCACCGGCGTCAGCGTCCGCGCAAGCGTTCCCTTGCGCAGGGCCGCCTTCAATTCCGCCACCGTGATCGGCTCATCCGCCAGGTACTTGTCCATAATGGACTCATCAGCCTCGGCGACGGCTTCGATCATGTCGTGGCGCCATTGCTCCACGGCTTCCCGGTACTCCTCCGGCACCGGGCCGATCACCTGATGGTTATTCGTCCCTTCGCCGTCCCAGCCGATCATCCGCAGGTCCACCAGGTCAATGATCGCGCGAAACTGATCTTCGCTGCCGATGGGCATCTGCACCGGCACCGGGCGCGCGTTCAGGCGTTCGCGCATGCTGCGCACGGCGCGCTCGAAATCCGCGCCGACGCGGTCCATCTTGTTGATGAACGCGATGCGGGGAACATGGTAGCGGTCGGCTTGCCGCCAGACCGTTTCGGACTGGGGCTGGACGCCCGCCACAGCGCAGAACACGGCCACCGCGCCATCCAGCACGCGCAGGCTGCGCTCCACTTCCGCAGTGAAGTCAATGTGGCCCGGCGTGTCTATGATGTTGATGCGGTGGTCTTTCCACTCACACGCCGTAGCGGCGGAGGTGATGGTTATACCGCGCTCCCGTTCCTGCTCCATGTAATCCATGGTAGCCGCACCGTCATGAACCTCGCCCACGCGGTGCACCCGGCCGGAGTAGAACAAGACACGTTCGGTGACGGTGGTCTTGCCGGCATCAATGTGGGCCATTATCCCGATGTTGCGCACGCTTTCCAATGGCCATACTCGTGGCATGCGAATCACCTCTTGCTTTCGCGGCGTCCCCGATCTTCTCCCCGGGGATGCGCCGGTTTCGCGGATTGCCGCACCGCTGCACATGGAGGCGCGCCTGTGGCCGGGAGGCCCTGCACTCGCTCTGATTCAACTGCTTCAGGCGCCGCGCCGGACGCCGTTATCGGTCGAAACAGAGGCCGCACGCCCGCACAGGATTTCTGCCCGTGCAGCGCGCGACGCTCAGTCGAATATCCGCAACAAACTCCTCTTCAGCGTGGTGGTTGCCATGGCTGAAACCATCAATACCGGAAATGCGCGAAGGCCTTGTTCGCCTCCGCCATCCGGTGCGTATCGTCCTTGCGCTTGATCGTCGCCCCCTGCCGCTGATAACAGTCCAGCAGTTCCGCGGCAAGCCGCTGCCGCATCGTCTTCTCGCCGCGCTTGCGCGAAAACTCGATAATCCAGCGGAACGCAATCGCCGTGCGGGTCGCCGGGGCGATTTCCACCGGCACCTGGTACGTGGCGCCGCCGACGCGCCGCGATTTCACATGCAGCATCGGCTTGGCGTTTTCCACCGCTGCGGTGAAGACCGTCAACGGGTCCTCGCTGGGGACCTTGTCCCTGAGAATGTCGAGCGCCCCGTACACGATGGACTCGGCCACGCTCTTCTTGCCGCACTTCATGACGGTATTCACAAACTTCGATACCAGCGTGCTGCCGTATTTGGGGTCCGCCAGCGGCTCGCGTTTCTGTGGTTCACGTCTTCTTGCCATCTCTTGCGTTCATCCGTCCGCGGCGAAAAGCCGCCGCATTATGACCTCACCCTTTCTTGGGTTTCTTCACACCATATTTGGACCTGCTGACCCAGCGGCCCATATGCACCTTCTTCCCCCCGTCATCCTTCACCGAGGCCTGGCCGCCGCAGTCGCCCGTCGCGTCCAATACCCCCCGAATCAGGTGGTAGCGCACGCCCGGCAGGTCCTTCACGCGACCGCCGCGAATCATCACCTGCGAGTGCTCCTGCAGGTTGTGGCCCACGCCCGGAATGTACACCGTCACTTCCATGCCGTTGCGCAGCCGTACGCGCGCCACCTTGCGCAGCGCCGAGTTCGGCTTCTTCGGCGTCATCGTGAACACGCGCGTGCACGTGCCCGACGCCTGCGGGCACGATTTCAGCGCCGGCGACTTCGTCTTCGAGACCTTCGCTTTCCGGCAATCCCGGATCAATTGGTTGATCGTAGGCAAAACACTATCCTTCGACTAAACAGGGTTCAGGCATTCTGGACACAGAAACGCCGCTCCAGACAACGGCCTTCTATCCTAACATAATTCCGAGCCTATGTCAATGGTTTTCTCCGGCGCACATCACCCGCCCCGCCGACACCCCGCATTCCAAGCCCGGAATCATGAATCGGGAATCACTGTCATGGCGGCAAAGGAAACTTCTTATACCATTTTCCCGCGCCCCCATGCAACTTTTCCACGGCGCACGTTCACCCGCAGCGTTGTCATTTCGAGCGCAGCGAGAAATCTTCAACACAAGCCCGGATTTCTCGGTCGCTTATGCTCCCTCGAAATGACAAAGCGGGGTAACTGTACATATCCGACCAAAGGTCCCCCGTATTCCCGCTGTGGCCGCTCTCCAGACCGTGCCGCATATCCGATCGAAGGTCATCCGCCTGCGCACAAAGGAACCGTGATACCCGCCCTTCGGGCGGAGTCAGGAGACTTTCGGATGGCGTCGGGGCCGCTGCCTTTCGTGTTTGTCAACACTGCCCTTTATTGGAGTGCGCAATCCACGCTTGCACTTGCGCTTTCGTAATCGCCAATGTCCTCGCCTGTGGCGCATTCTCGAAGTTTCCGATGATTTTAGGGCAAAAACGCAAGCGCGGCTTGCGCACTCCAAATGAGGAAGCGGCTTGCTCTCCCTGCGAATCGCGCAGAAAATCTGGAAATGCGCGGCCTCGACGTGCTATAAAACGCGCACGGCAATTCACACCGGTTCAACGCGGCGTCATCTCCGGACGGCGCGTGCAACGAGGGGGGCGTATTCTACAGACGCCCTTGTCATAGGTAATTATTCATGCTTCAAGCCTTATTGCATCCCAAGGGAGTTGCGGTCATCGGGGCCTCGCGCACGCCGGGCAAAGTGGGGAACGCCATTTTGTCGAATCTTGTGAAGGGGGGCTACGCGGGCAAGATCATCGCGGTGAATCCGGCGGGCGGCGAGATACTGGGATTGAAATGCCGCCCGGACCTGAACGGACTGGAAGGCTCTGTGGATTTGAGCGTGGTGGTGGTGCCGCCGCCGGCGGTGATGGGGGCGCTGGAGATGTCGGCGAAAGCGGGGGTGAAGGCGGCGGCGGTGATCACGGCGGGTTTCAAGGAAGTGGGCGCGGACGGCGCAAGGATGGAGCAGGAGATGGTGGCGTTTTGCCGGAAGAAGGGGATGCGGCTGCTTGGCCCGAACTGCCTGGGCCTGATTAATACGGAAAACAGCATGAATGCGTCGTTCGCGACGCAGATGCCGCGCCCGGGCAGCATTTCGGTGATTTCCCAGTCGGGCGCGTTGTGCACGGCGATATTGGACTGGTCCATGGGGCGCGGGGTGGGTCTGGCCAAACTCATCAGTATCGGCAACAAGGCGGACCTGTGCGAGACGGACCTGCTGCTGGCGCTGCGGGACGATCCCCAGACGCGCGTGATCACCTGCTATCTGGAAAGCATCACGGCCGGCGACGAATTCATCAAGGCGGCCGAGTCGGTGTCTGCGGTGAAGCCGGTGGTGATTCTGAAGGCGGGCACCACGCAGGCGGGCGGCAAGGCCGCCTCATCGCACACGGGCAGCCTTGCCGGCACGGACATCGCCTACGGCGCGGCGTTCCGGCGCGCAGGGGTGATCCGGGCGGAGAGTTTCGAGGGGCTGTTTGACGCGGCAATGGCGCTGGCCATGCAGCCGCTCCCCAAGGGAGAACGTGTGGCGATCATCACCAATGCGGGCGGCCCGGGCATCATGGCCGCGGACGCGGTGGAAAACCTGGGCATGCAGGTGAAACCGCTGACGGAATCCATCTCGACGGCGCTGCGCGAGAAACTGCCCGCGGCGGCGAGCGTGGGCAATCCGATTGACGTGCTGGGCGACGCCGACCCCGACCGCTATGCGACCGCGCTCAATGCGGCGCTGGATGACGATTCCGTGGACGCGATCATCGTGCTGCTGACGCCGCAGGCCATGTCGCGTCCCGCCGAAACCGCCCGGGCCGTCATTGACAATCTGCGCGGCAACAAGCCGGTGCTCGCGGCGTTCATGGGCGGGCAGGACGTCATGCCGGCACGCAGCGAATTCGTGGCGGCGCACCTGCCCGACTACACCGCGCCCGAACGGGCCGTCGCCGCGCTGCGCGCGATGTGCGACTATGCGGCGTGGCGGCGGCGGCCGCCCCGCATCGTAACCCGCTTCCCCGTGAACCGCCGCCGCGTCGAGCGCGTCCTTTCGCGCTATCAGCGCGCGGGGCGCACGGAAGTCGGCGAGGTGGACGCCAAGGAGATACTCCGCGCCTACGATTTTTCCGTGCTGCCGGGCCAACTGGCGCGCAGCGCCGAAGATGCCGTAGCCATCGCCGATCGCATCGGTTATCCCGTCGCCATGAAAATCGTGTCGCCGGACATCATCCACAAATCGGATATGGGCGGCGTGAAACTGAATCTGGCGACGGCGTCCCAGGTGGTTGACGCCTACGATCTCATGATGCTGCGCATCGGTCGGCGCGCCCCCAACGCATTGCTCGAGGGCGTCTATGTCGAGCAGATGTGCAAACCGGGGCGCGAAGTCATCCTCGGCATGCACCGCGACCTGCAGTTCGGCCCCATGCTCATGTTCGGTCTCGGCGGCATCTTCGTCGAAGTGATGAAAGACGTCAGTTTCTATCTTGCGCCCATCACCAGGGACGAAGCCCTGCAGATGCTCATGGGCACGCGGTCCTTCGCGCTGCTCAAAGGCGCGCGCGGACAGAGCGCCGTGGACCTCGACGCCATCGCCGGCGCACTGCAACGCATCAGCCAATTGGTGACCGATTTCCCGCAGATCATCGAAATGGACATCAATCCCTTCATCGTCGGCGAGGTGGGGACGCCCCCCTTCGTCGCCGATGCGCGGATGACCCTGTCTTTCGGGAGTGACAAGCAATCATGAGGGAAGCAAACATGAAACAGACCAGTTATGATCCCCGGTGGCAGGAACGCTATGCGGACATGGTCGTCACGGCGAAAGAGGCGCTGGCCGTGGTGCAGCCGGGCCAGCGGGTCTTCGTCGGCACGGGCTGCGGGCAGCCGGTGGAACTGGTGAACGCCCTCGTCGCCCGCTCCAACGAACTGGTGGACACCGAAATCGTCCATCTGCTCACCCTGGGCGAGGCCCCTTACGCTGAGAAGGAACTGGCCTCCCATTTCTCGGTCAACAGTTTCTTCATTGCCGCGAACGTGCGCGACATCATCCAGGAAGGCATGGGCGACTACACCCCCATTTTTCTCTCCGACATCCCCCGCCTCTTCGATTCCGGCCGCCTGCCGCTCGATGTGGCCCTCATCCAGGTCACCCCGCCCGACGAACACGGCATGTGCAGCCTGGGCGTCTCCGTGGACATCGTCAAGAGCGCGGCGGAGAACGCGCGCGTCGTCATCGCGCAGGTCAACCCGCAAATGCCGCGCACGCTCGGCGACAGCATGCTGCATGTGCTGGATTTCGATTACCTTGTGCCGGTGGATGCGCCCATTATTGAAGTGCCGGCCCCCGAACCGGGCGCGGCCACCCGCGAAATCGGCGAATACGTCGCGGCACTCGTCGAAGACGGTTCCACCATCGAACTGGGCATCGGCGAAATCCCGCAATCCGTCCTGGAATTTCTCAAGGACAAGAAGGAACTCGGCATCCACACCGAGATGTTCACCGACGCCATCATTGATCTCGTGGAATCGGGCACCATCACCGGCGAACGCAAGACATTGGACAGAGGGCGCATTGTCGCCAGTTTCGCCATGGGCACCAAACGCCTCTACGATTACATTGACAACAACCCCGTCTTCGCTTTTCACCCCACCGAATACGTCAACGACCCCTTTACCATCGCGCAGCAGCATAAGATGGTGGCCATCAACGTCGCGCTGGAAGTGGACCTCACGGGACAGGTCTGCGCCGATTCGCTCGGATCAAAGTTCTATTCCGGCATCGGCGGCCAGTTGGACTTCAACCGGGGCGCGGCCCGCTCGCACGGCGGCAAAGCCATCATCGCCATGCCTTCCACGGCGCGCGGCGGCAGCGTCTCGCGCATCGTCTGCCACCTCAGTCCGGGTGCCGGCGTGGTCACCACCCGGGGCGACGTGCACTACGTCGTCACCGAATACGGCGTGGCCTACCTGCACGGCAAGAGCGTGCAGGAACGCGCCCTCGCCCTCATGAGCATCGCCCACCCCAAGTACAGGGAGAAACTGCTCCGCGAAGCCATCGAGGCCCGATATGTCCGCGCGGACCTCGCCGACTTCGCCAACAAAATCGTCGTCGGCCCCAAGGACATCCGCACCACCTTCCTCCTCGACGACGGCACACAACTCACCGTGCGCCCCGTCCACCCCACCGACGAGCCACGCATCCGCGAACTGTTCCACAACCTCTCGCAGCAGTCGCTCTATACCCGCTTCATGAGCCGCATGAAATGGGTGCCCCGCAAGCAAATGCAGGAATTCGTATTCATTGACCACAGAAACGAAATCGGCATCGTCGCCACCATCCCCGAGGCCGACGGCGAAGACATCGTCGCCATGGGCGGCTATTACCTCGATCACCGCACCAACCGCGCGGAAGTCGCCTTCGTCGTGCGCGACGACTTTCAGAACCGGCATATCGGCCGTTTCCTGCTCAAGCACCTCACCACCATCGCCCGGCGCAACGGCATTGCGGGTTTCACCGCTGAAGTCCTTGACGTCAACAAGCCCATGCAATACGTCTTCCAGAACAGCGGCATGAAAGTCAGAAGCCAACTGCGACAAGGCGTCTTTCATTACGAAATGGATTTTGAATAGCGTCTCCTTGAAGCGTCGCAACGGGCGCAGTGACTCGCAGAGACCCTGTTCGGACAAAACCGACCGAAGCCCCCGCGGCATGATGAGCGCTCAATGCTGCGGGCGCGGCATCGCTTTCAACAGCCCTATCATGATCCGGCTGTCTTCCCATTGCTCGCTGTGCTGATAGGCATGAACCAGATTGTGGAGCACGCGCGCGACAATGTCCTCGACGCCGGCGTCTTCCTCCAGCACCGTTTTTGCTGCGTCGCGCGACGGTCCCTGCATTTTCAGGAAGGATTCTTCGTCAATGCACGCGCCGCCATTGAAGCAATCCACCACCACGATGGCGCCGTCCTCTTCAAAGCGCGCGAAGAAATGGCCCGGCCAGTTGCACCCCCGGATATCCAGTCCAAGCCGCCGCCCGGTCAGGATATAGATACATGCCAGGGTGATGGGGATGCCCCGGCGGGTTTCGATGACATGGGTCAGGCTGCTGTGCAGGGGGTTGTAATAATCGCTGCGGGAACCTCGGATGCCGAGCGTCTCAAAGAGGAAGCGCGCAAGCGCGCGCGCATCATGCGGCGGCGCTTCCGCCCGAAAAGCCCCGGCAAGGTCGTCCAACATGACCGACAGCGGTTTCCGGGGAGGCGGCACGCATTCTTCCTGGGACGAAAGCGGGTACTCCGGAGATTTCTGGAACTCGGCCAGGATGGACAAGGCGGCTTCGAGACGGTCCAGCGGCGTCTCCTTTTCCCGCCAGGTGGGCCATGCTTCGTGCAGCCAGGCGTGGCGCAGCCGCTGCCACCGACGGGGATCGCTCAACAAGGCGCGCATCGCGCGCCGCTGCTCGTCGTTTGGCGGTTCCCTCAGACGACGCAGTTCCTCCTCCAGCGCGCCGCCGAAGGCCGCCAACTCGCGCGCCACCGCTTCGCGCACCACCTCCGACTCATCGTCCAGAAGCCGGAGCAGATGGGGCAACACCTTTTCATCGGGCATCGTTCACACGCCGCTCCCGCGTTCATCGCCGCCGCAACACAGGCATACAAAAGCACCCGCGTCCATTGTACCCCGAACGCCCCTTCACGCCCAAACGCATCGCGAAGCGGCGCTTGCGTCAATGACGCACAGAGCAATAACCAACCGCTTGTGCGGCTTTCCGGCGGTTGGTATACTAAACCCGTGTCTACGGCAGCAAGGTTGGAAGGGAATGCCATGGCCCGGAGGGAAACCGCTATTCTCAGGCGTCTCACAGTCCGCATGGTGATTGCCATGGCGATTGCGGGCGTGATCGCGGCATATTATGCGACGCGACTGGAGAACACGTATCGCGCGCGGGCGCTGATTATGCTCGCACCCCTGCCGCTGGAGCAGACCGACGAGGTGCCGTCGAACATCGCCGCGATGCTGGACCCCACGCGCCGCGTCAATTACGTCAAGGTGCAGATGGCGGAGGCGCTGGCCATGCCGGATTACCGGCTGATTCTCACCAGCGATGAAATCGTGGCGCGGCTGCGCGACGTGTTGCAGGAACGCTACCGGGAAGCGGGGATCGATTCCGGCAGGTTGAGCCTGGAAAACGTCGGGCGCGCGCTGGAAGTGCGATCCCGCGTGCACCTGCAGACGCCGCTGGAAATCCAGTACCAGCAGGTTGTGGAATTGCTGGTGACGGCGAAGGACCCGAAGGTGGCCGCCGACGCCGCGAACGCCTGGGCGGAGATGGGCATCGAAATGGCCGAACGCATGCGAACGGCGGCGGGCAAGACCACGGCGGCGTTTCTGCAGGAGCGCTACGATGCGCTCTGGACGGAATACGCGGCGGTCCGCGACCGGCTGGAGACGCTGGACCAGAGCCTGGACATCGCCGCGCTGGAAGAACGGCTCGCGGAACATGAACGCGCCATCACCCGCCAACAACTTCGGCAGGCGGAACTGGCGCGCGCATCTGAGGAACGGGCGGCGGCGGATACAACCCTGAAAACGTTGTCGGCGTCCGCATCGGCGCTGCGCGCGGAACTGGCGCGCGCGAAGCGGGAACGCGAAGCGCTGGAGATCAGCATCCGCGCCTACACCCAGCAACTGGACGAACTGGGCGTCAGCCTGCACGCGGCCCGCGTGGCCGCGGCGGACACCATTCCGGAATTCAAGATCGTCTCCCGCGCACTGCCACCGGAAGAGCGGCACGCCCCGCGCCGATCCTTGTACGTGGTGGTGGCGGTTTTCCTGGCGGCAACCGCCGTGCCCGTGCATCTCTTCGGCATGATCGCCCTGCGCCGCTACGCGCAATCGCTGGAAGCGGGAGCGCATGGGGCCGCATGACGCCGGGATCGCGCCCGGCATCGCAGACGCGCCGCGCCCGCCGCGCCCAATCATGAGGACAGCGCCATGAATCGCACCCGGAGCATCGTGCGGGGATCGGTCTATTCCGGCGGCAGCGTGCTGGTGTCCATGGCCGCGATGCTGGTCGTCGGCAAGATTTTTACCAACGTGCTTGACAAATCCGGCGTGGCCGTCTTCGCCCTGCTCCTCATCTGGTCCGATTTTTTTATTCTCGCGGGCAACTGCGGCCTGGCCATGTGCCTGCCCAAACTGATCGCCGGCGCGCCTGCGGAGCGCCGCCCCCGCGTGAGCGGCTCCGCCGTCGTCTTTCAGGCGACCGTCGGCGTCGTCATCGGCGCGGCGGTGCTCGCGGCCTGGCGATTCTTCCCTGGCGGCATCGTCCGCGTGCTCGGCCGTGACGGCGGCCTGCTGACGCCGTACCTGTGGCTACTCCCGCCGCTTTTCTTTGTCGGGGGACTCCGCGACACCGCGCTCGCCGCGCTCGCGGGCTTCAACCGCTATGCCCAACGCGCCGCGGGCATCATCACCGCCGCCGTGGCGCAGGCGGTGCTCGTGTTCATTTTTCTATGGATACTGCGCGGCGACGTGACCGCGCTGGCGGGGACCTTTGTCGCGGCCTATGCCCTCGAAACCGTCTGGCTCTTCATCGCGCTGCCGCGCGGCGCGCGCTGGCAGGCCGACTGGCGCGCGGCGGCGGAGAGCGTCCGGTTCAGCCTCGCGCTCTATGTCAACACCCTGCTCACCTTCCTGTTTCAACGCTTCGACACCGTCCTGATCGTGCTGATTACCCGCGATGTGGAAGCCGTCGCGGTGTACGAGATCGCCAAACGCCTCGCCACCATGCTGTCGCGGGTGCTGGGCGCGATGCTCGTCCCCTATCTGCCCAACGTCTCCGACCTGATCGCCCGCGAAGACGCCGACGGCGCGGCACGGCTGCTCCGGGTCGCCGGAGCGGCGGCCACCTTTTTCGGCTACCTGGGGGTGCTCGCGGCGGTTACAATACAGGAGCCCCTGATTGTCGCGCTCTTCAACGCCGATTACCTCGGCGCAACCATGGTGCTCGGACTGTTGATGATCGTCACCTGCATCGCGGTGCAGACCGGCCTGATGGGACAGACCCTGATCGCGCTCGGACGCCCCGGCATTGTCACCCTCGTAAACATCGCCACCGCCGGCCTCAGCGTCGGCGCGAATCTCCTGCTCCTCCCGCGTCTGGGCATCCAGGGCGCGGCCGTGGCGGCCCTGATTGCCGGTGCAATCTCCAATGCCGCCCAGACCTTCTTCGTGCGGCGCGCTGGACTGCGCGTCAGCATTCCCCGGCACCTCGCGCCCCATCTGTTCATGGCGATCGCAGTCGGTATCATGCTGTTGGGAGGCGGGGCATTCCTCTGGCGCGTCATCGCCGCCGCCGCGTTCGTGGCGCTGTGTTTCGCCTTCCGACTCATCGCCCCCGACCAACTCCGCGTCACCCTCGCCGCCTGGAAAAAATAAAACGCCCCTTGCACCCACCTGCGCTAAATTCCCCGGGAATATGGCCCAAAATCGGGCATCTTGAATCAATGACACATAACGACGCCCCCGAATGTCCGGCAGCCATAATGGTCAGGGACGCACAGGCACGCCATGTGTTGCAAGGTAAGCGCGAGCCTCGCGGATGGTATATTCGCCGAAATGGAAGATGGAGGCGGCAAGCGCGGCGTCCGCGCCGCCCTCCTGGAGCGCGGCACGCAGGTGTTCGAGATTGCCCGCGCCGCCGCTGGCGATCACGGGGATGCCCACGGCATCGGCGACGGCCCGCGTCAACGGGATGTTGAATCCCTCCTTGGTGCCATCATGGTCCATGCTGGTGAGCAGAATTTCGCCCGCACCGCGCCGTTCCGCCTCTTTGGCCCAGGCGACGGGTTCCAGCGGGGTGGGGCGTCCGCCGTCGCGCCCGCCGTGGCTGCGCACCACGTACCGGTCACCCTCCCACTTGGCGTCAATGGCCACCACAATGCACTGCGACCCGAAGCGGGCGGCGGCTTCCGTAATGAAATCGGGATTTTCTATGGCCGGTGTGTTGATTGAGACCTTGTCCGCACCGGCGTTGAGCAGCCTCCGGATATCCTCTATGGTGCGGATGCCGCCACCTACACACAGGGGCATGAAGACCTGCTCGGCGGTGCGCCGCACCACGTCGATCATCGTTTCGCGGTTGTCGGTCGAGGCGCGGATGTCCAGAAAAACCAGTTCGTCCGCCCCTTCCTCGTCGTAGCGCCTGGCGATTTCGACCGGGTCGCCCGCATCGCGCAGACCAAGGAATTTGACGCCCTTGACCACGCGGCCGTCGCTCACATCAAGACATGGGATAATTCGTTTTGCCAGCATAAACACCTGTTTTTAGGGCCGGCGGGATCAAATCCGGGCCGCCGCATTTGTTTTTATGGCCGGACTGTCGGCCCTGTCGGAGAAGTCGGACAGGTCGGACAAATCGGTCAGATCGGACGATGAATCGGTGGGGTCCGCTGCGCTGCACCCACCCTGCCATTCCGCATTCCGCATTCTGCACTCCCGCTCAGCCGATGGACGGCAGGTACTCTTCCAGCAGGTCTGGGCCGATGTCACCGCGGCGGAAGCGATCGCCGCGCACGATGCGCGTGGCAAGGCGCGCCGTGTTGCTGACGCCATCGGTGAGGAATTCCTCCAGCGCACCCACGAGCCGGGCGATGGCTTCCTGGCGGTTCTTGCCCCTCGCGATGACTTTGGCCAGCAGGGCGTCATAATACCGCGAAACCTCATAGCCGGGAAAAAGATGCGTGTCCACCCGGATGCCGGGGCCGCCGGGGATGTGGCAGCGCTTGATGATGCCGGGGCTGGGACGGAAGTTCAGTTCCGGGTCTTCGGCGTAGATGCGCGCCTCGATGGCCGCGCCCCTGGGGATGACGGAACTGTAGCCCAGCGGTTCGCCCGCCGCCAGACGGATTTGCTCGCGGACGAGGTCAATTCCTGTCACTTCCTCGGTCACGCCGTGCTCGACTTGGATGCGTGCGTTGAATTCGATGAAATAGTACTGGCCGTTGGGACTGAGAAGAAACTCGACCGTGCCCACGTTGGTGTAGCCGATCGCGCGCGCGGCGCGCAGGGCCGCCTTGGCCATGCGGGACCGTAGCGAAGCGCTCAGGGCGGTGCTCGGAGTTTCCTCGATGAGTTTCTGGTGGCGCCGCTGAATAGTGCATTCGCGTTCGCCGAGGCTGACAATGCGCCCAAACTGGTCCGCAACGATCTGGAACTCGATATGGCGCGCGCCTTCAATATATTTTTCCAGATAGACCCCACCGTTGCCGAAAGCCGCCCGAGCCTCCGACGCCGCCATGGCCACATCATGCTTCAGCGTGGCATCGTTGTGCGCGATGCGCATGCCCTTGCCGCCGCCGCCGTGGGTCGCCTTCACCACGAGCGGAAACCCGATTTTCTCGGCGATTTTCACGGCCTCTTCGGGGTCTTGGATGATGCCGGGGCTGCCTGGCACCACCGGCACGCCCGCCGCCTCCACCGCCTTCCGGCAGGCGGCTTTGTCGCCGCTCAACGAGAGGGTTTTCGGATTTGGACCAATGAAGGCAAGGCGGCATTCCAGGCAAATCGAGGCGAATTTGGCGCTTTCCGACAGGAAACCATAGCCGGGATGGATGGCCTGGGCGTCCGTGATTTCCGCCGCGGCGATGATGGCGGGGATATTCCGGTAACTCTCATTCGCTTCCGCCGGGCCGATACAGATGCTCTCATCGGCCAGCACGGTGTGGAGAGAATCCCTGTCGGCGGTGGAATATACCGCGATGGAAGTGATGCCCATTTCCCGGCATGCCCGGATAATCCGCACGGCGATTTCGCCGCGATTGGCTATCAGAAGGCGTCTGAACATGAACCTTTGTTTCTACGGAGCGGGCGATTCTGCGGCGCGTCGGACCGATGGTCCCGCGCCAAGACACTGAAATGGCGGGATTCCTTCGCCGCCCTGCCTGAATCCCTATATCAGCGGCCGCGCGGTGAACAAGGGCTGGCCGTACTCCACCGGCTCCCCGTTCTCCACGAGCACCTTTTCAATGATGACCGGCAGTTTCGCCGTCACTTCGTTCATAATTTTCATCGCCTCGATAATGCACACCGTCTGGTTCGGCTCGACCGTGTCGCCGGGCAGCACAAAGGGCGGCTTGCCGGGCGCCGAAGAGGCATAGAAGGTGCCCACCATGGGCGAATCAATGGTGATAAGGCCATTCCCCCGAAGATTGGACTGTTCCTGGGCGTCGGGATTCTGTGCGGTCGGGACCGCCTGGCCGGCCGGATTTGTCAGGAAGTGCATCGGGGCTGCCATCTGCGCCGCCGTGAGTTTGCTCAAGCGGACGCGACGCCCCTCTTCCTCGATTTCCATCTCGGCCAGTTGCGACCCCTCAAGGATTTTTATCAATTCCTGGAGTTCACCCAGGTCCACGCGCCTATCCTCCGTTTTTGCGTGCATCGCCCAAGCGACCGCACGCGGTGCAAGGCGTTCAACTTACCCGCTCAATATACTCGCCGGTGCGCGTATCCACCTTTACCACGTCGCCCTCGTTCAGAAACAAAGGCACCTGAATCACCGCCCCCGTTTCGAGCGTGGCGGGTTTCGTGGCGCTGGAGGCGCGATCGCCCTGGACACCGGGTTCCGCCTTGGCGATCGTCAATTCCACGAAAAGCGGGATTTTGACCTTGATGACCTTTCCCTTATGAAAAACCAGGATCGCGTCGGTGTTCTCTTTCATCCATTCCGCGGCATCGCCCACCACCGAGGCATTCACCGCCATCTGTTCATAGGTCTCGTAGTCCATGAAGTGATATAAATCACCGTCGTGGTAGAGATATTGCCACCGCCGCTCTTCAATGCGGGCCTCCTCCATCCGTTCCCCGGAACGAAACGTCTTTTCCAAAACCCGACCGGTAAGCACATTTTTGAACTTGGTGCGGACGAATGCGCCGCCTTTCCCAGGCTTAACATGCTGGAATTCAACGATTTCCATCAACTGGCCATCCAAATCCACCACCAAACCGTTCCGAAAATCCGCCGTGGATATCGCTGTCATATAACCTGTAATTCCTTGGGCAATCCGGTGATCACCTCGCAGCCGGCTTCGGTGACCACCGTCAAATCCTCTATCCGA
Source organism: uncultured bacterium (assembly GCA_937951485.1). Lineage (GTDB taxonomy): Bacteria > Hydrogenedentota > Hydrogenedentia > Hydrogenedentales > CAILVY01 > CALEDJ01. The sequence goes on along the minus strand of CALEDJ010000064.1, from coordinate 15,206 downwards.
ACGCCGCCCCGGCCGGGCAGGTAGATTCCCGGCTCGACCGTAACCGCCATGCCTGCCTGCAATACGGTCTCCGACTGCATATTGAGCCGGGGCGCTTCATGCACTTCCAAACCCACCCCATGCCCCAGACCGTGTCCGAAATGCGCGCCGTAGCCCGCATCGTTGATGATGCGCCGGGCTTCGGCATCCACATCCTTGGCCGTTGCGCCCGCCCGCAATGCGGCGATACCCGCCTGCTGGGCCTGCAAAACGGCGTGATAAATCTCCTTAAACCAGTCCCCCATGATCCTACCGGATACAAAGGTGCGAGTCAAGTCAGCGCAATACCCGTCCAGAATGCACCCACAGTCCACCAGCACAATGTCGCCCACCGAGAGCGGCGTGCTTCCGGGCATGCCGTGCGGCAGCGAACTGCGCGCCCCGAAGAGCACAATGACTGGAAAGGCCGGCCCTTCGGCCCCCAATTGGCGGAATTCGTATTCCAGTCGCGCCGCCACGGACGCCTCGCTCACGCCCGGCCGCACGGTCTCCAGCACGTTCACCAGCGCCTGCTCCGTCAGGGCGCAGGCCGCGCGCATGCGCGCGACCTCGCCGGCATCCTTGATTTCGCGCAGCGCGCCGGGCAGATGCTCGAGAGGAATCAGCGTTCCCTCGAAGGACTCTTGGACCATCTTGTGCTGCTGCACCGACAGCGCGGCAGGGTCAAAGCCGGGCCGTTCCACTTCCAATGCGCGCAGGCGCTCCCCCGTCCGTGTTTCCAGCGCGCCGGCGGCCTCCAGGATTTCGTAGCCTTTCACCTGTTCCCGCGCCTGCTCGACATAACGGAAATCGCAGAGGAAATATGCCTCCTCCAGCGTAATGACCAGGCTAGAGGCAGTGCCTCGAAAGCCGCTGAGGTAGTGATTGGCCGGGGGCGAAAGGCTGAAAAAAGCGTCACAATCCGCCTGCCGCAGCCCCTCCCTCAATGCCGTCATCCGTGAATTCATGTCTTCTCTGTGTTCCTGTATCCGGGGTTGTTCACGCCCGACGTATTCCGGTCATCCCCAAAGCCCCAGCGCCTGCCGCGCCCGGCGCAATGCCTCCACCTGCGCATCCACCGCCCCGGCCTCCTGCAGATAGCGGTCGGCGTTGGCGTCGTCGCCGATGTCCCGGTAGGCGTCGGCGAGTTTCCGGCAGGCATCGGCCTGATACATGAGCGGGAGCACCTGGGTGGGGGTCAGTTCCGCCGCACGGCGGAACTGTTCGATGGCAAGCCGATAGCATTCGGCCTTGTCCGGTCCCGGGGCGAAGTACGCGTAGGTCCACAGCGCGCCGCCGTAATTCATATAGACATCGGCATGCAGGGGACTGCGCCGGACAGCGGTCTGCGCCCAGTACATCAGGCGGTCCATATATTCCCGCCGTTTCTCCTTCAATTCGTCCCCATGACACACCGTCACCATCAGTTCACACCAGCGCGAGAGATGCAACGCCAAATCGGGGTCGTAAGGAAAACGCGCATCATAACTCTCCAATTCATCAATCCAGCGGTACGCCGCCTGAAATCCCCGCCAAACGGCGCGCTCAGGATAGGTGACCACCAAAACGGCATTGGGGGGGACCGGTTCGCCGGGCTGCACGCGCCGCGCGCCGCGCGCACGGTCGGGCATCGGGGCGATCACAGGGCCGAAGCGGTGGATCAGTTCCACATTGCCGATGAATGCGTAGGCGGTGTGGAATCCGATGCGCGGATCAGGCAGTTCCTTGCCCTGTTTGCGGTCCCACGCGTTGTATTGGACCTCTTCCGTGAAAAAGCGTCCGGCATGATAGCGGCGCATCAGTTCATCCTGATTGCCGAGATTGATGAACGAGACGCGCGTCAGCGCAAGGTCCTGGGAAAAGACCCGCACGCTCAACCCCAGCAACAGGGCCATCCCCAGCAGGAAGGCCATCCCGGCGATTTGACTGGGCAAATGCCGGTCGCTGTCGGCTGTCTCCGGGACCGGCGCCACCGGGGCCTGCTCGGCGCGGGCGCAGAAAATTCCCGCGTACATCATGACAAACATCATCAGCGAGGGATGGGAAAAGTTGATGTCTATGGCCGAATGCGCCAGGAATGCGAGCACCCCGCCGAGCAATCCGGCGAGAATCAGCCGATCACTGCGCTCTGCCTGCCCCAATACGCGGCCCGCCCCCCACAGCGCCACCCACGCCCAGAACGCCAGCATCAGCAGGCCGCCCGCCACACCCGTTTCACAGAAGACCTGCAGGAAACTGTTGTGGGCTTCGCGCACCTCGCCGGCGCCAAGGTACTGATAACTGGGATAGGCGATGCCGAAATTCTTCAGACCCACGCCCGTCCAGCAATGGTTCAGGAACATGTTCCATCCGACGCGCCAGTAGGTGAGCCGCAACGCCATGGTGGCCGGGTCGGCCAGGTCCTGCAACGTCACTTGAAGCCCCTCTTCGGTCACCTCGACGCTGGGGCCGGAGGCCGCGTCAGCAGCGGCGGGCGGATCGGCCGCTTCGATTGCATTGGCGTTTCCCAGCAGCATGCTTGCCGCCGCGAGGCCAATCAGGATCGGGACAGCGGTCCTGGCAAGCCATCGGCCTGAAAACGGCAACGAGCGGCCCCAATACAGGAACAGCGCCGCCCCTGCGCCCGCGATCAGCGCAAGCATGCCCCCCCGGGAATAAGTCAGCCACAATGCCCGGCATTGCAGCGCGATCAGCAGGCTCAATCCGGCGGCGAGCAGGCACCGCCCGGACACCGCAGCCCCATAGCCGTCGGCCACCCAGAAGAAAAACACGGCGGGCAACAGCGCCACAATCGCCGCAGCGATCCCCACGCCGATAATCACGCTCGACAACGACGCATCTTCATATTGGTACATGGCGGCGAATTGGCCGCCGGCATAGAACGCCAGAAACACCACGAACCACACGATGGCGCCGATGGCCAGCGCGCGATAGCGCCGCGCGGCGGCTTTTTCCGGGTCGCCCGCCGGTTGCCACAGGCTCTTCACCCGCCGCCACTCCGTGACCGCCGCTGCTGTGTGGTATGGCAACCCCAGGATCAGGAAAGCCGCCAGCGCATTGGGAAAAAGCATGGAGCCGAACGCGCGGTTGACGTTGAAGCGCCGGGCCAGTTCCGGAGTCATGACGTCGGTGTCGAAGAAGTAGCGCAATACCTGTGGATGCTGCACCATTTTACGCAGATACGGCAACAGATAGTGGAAATGGAGCAGGCTGAAGACGGTTTCGGCGGCCATGGACACGGCCAGCGCAATGAGCAGAAAACTGGAAACCCGCCGGGAACGCAGCGTATTCGCGGCCAACGCAAACAGGGCAAAGTACCCGCACCAGTTCAACAACTCGCGGTAGGTGCGGTCAAACTGGATGCTGGCCGCGCTGCTTACGGCGGCCACCACAAGAAAGGCCCCCAGCAGCGACAGCGGGGTCTTGAAACGGATGCGCTCGCCCCGAAGCATGACGCGCGCACTCCAGAACGCAAACAAGACCCCCGCCGCCCACAGGAAATACACGTTGTCGCGGGGATAGGTGTAACCATCCAGCCAGGGCCGCAGAAAACCCAGCACGGCAAGCCCCACCGCAGGATGCACCAACCCCGCCAGAATCGTGGTTCCCAGGCACCACCACACGCCCGCCAGATCCCACGGATAGGGGTTCACCACTTCGGGCCGCCACAACCCCACCAGCCAGCCGATAATGATCTTCAGCCACAGCAGCCGGTCCATGGCCGCAAGGCCGAACAGCAACACCCCCCACGCGAGGATCGCCCCTGCGAGCATCCATGCCGTCCGCGGACGGCAGAACTCTTCAGGCCACCACCCCGAAGCGCAAGAATCCGGGACCGGTTTGGAGAGCACTGTCGGGGCCGCTTCGCCGCGCTTGCCGATGGCGTTGCCGCCGCGCTTTTTCCCGCTCTTCATGAGTTGATCCCGCCGTTGCGCCGCTTGGCGTTCATGAGCAGCACGATGAGCAGGAACAGTCCGCAGGTCTGCGCCAGGATGATCAGCGTGCCGCCGAGGTCCATCAGCGGCAGCAGTGCGCCTCCCAGCCCGGCCACGCCCGCCACGAGGAAGATAAATGCGACCGCCTGATGCGGGGACATGCCGAGATCCACCAGCCGGTGCGAAAAATGCCGCTTGTCGCCGAGCATGATGTTCTGGCCGCTGCGTATCCGGAGATAGACCACGCTGATGGTGTCAAAAAGCGGCACGCTCAGCGCCAGCAGCGGCGCGGCGATCGCAATGCGCGACGGCGTCGTTTCCATGTGGAAGGTGCCCAGCACCGCCACCGTCGCCAGGAAATACCCGTTGAACATTGCCCCGGCATCGCCCATGAAAATGCGCGCGGGACTGAGGTTGAAATACAGGAAACCCGCCACGGACCCCGCGAAGATCATCAACAGGAAACGGGCCAGTTGGTCTTCGTGCGGTTGCAGGCACAAGAAGAAGGAATAGGCCGCAATGATGGACACGCCGCCGCACAACCCGTCCATGTTGTCCAGAAAATTCATCGAATTGACGATCAGCACCACCCAGAAAATCGTGGCGAAGACCGACAGCCACCAGTTTGACAAAACGAACACCTCGATGCGGTTGCCCGCAAGCACCAATACCGCCGCCGACGCGATCTGCCCCAGGAGTTTGGTCCACGGCCTCAGCACCTTCAGGTCGTCCACCACCCCCAACGCAAAGATCATGAGTCCGCCCAGGAGTACTCCGGCGAGTTTCAATCCGCCGTTTGCGCCAAAATGCGACGACAGGTTCCGCTCGATCCACTCCGGACCGTATTGATCCATCACCCAGAACAGGACCATGTGGCCGAAGACCATAATGTAGAAGGTGGCAACGATGGCCACGCCGCCCATGAGCGGAATGGGAGAATGGTGGATCTTGCGATCGCCCGGATGGTCCAGGAAGCCCCAGCGCAGCGCCAGGCGCCGCATCAGCCAAGTCAACCCCAGCGCCAGCAGGAACGACGCCGACAGCGTGTAGAGATAAAGATAATAATGGTGTTGTATGAACCAGCGCATCATCCGGCAATTTCCTGGTAAATATCGAATTCCATACGCGCCACCGCCTCGGCGTCAAAATCACGCAAGACCCGTTCCCGGGCGCGCACGCCCATCGCCCGGGCGCGTTCCGGGTCGGCCAGCAGTGCGTTGATCGCTTCCGCAAGCGCCTGCGCGTCCTGGGGCGGCACGTTCAGCCCCGTCACCCCGTCCAGGTTGGCGAACTCCACGCCCGTGCCCAGGCGCGTGGCCACCACCGGCTTCCCGCAGGCGTGGGCTTCCAGAATCGAGATGCCGAAGGCTTCGCTGCGCGCCACCGATGGAAATGCGAACACGGCGCACGCATGCAGATGCGCGACCAGATCATCGTGTTCCAGACTGCCGGGGAATGCGATATCCACCCCAAGTTCCTTTGCCAGCGCCATGCACGCGGACCGTTCCGGCCCGTCACCCGCGATCACCACCTTGGCGCGGATGGCGCCCGCCGCCCGCACCAGCCAGGGCAGCCCCTTGTAATACCGGTGCATGCCCGAAAACAACACAAAATCGCCGCCGTAGGCCGTGCGCAGCGCGGCCACGCGCGCCGCGTCAGGATGCGCGAACATCTCCGCCACAATGCCCAGCGGCACCACCCGGCACTTGTCCCGCACCGCGGCCAGATACGGCGACGTGTCCAAGTAGGGTTCCGAAGTGGGGAGAATGATAGCAGATTCGCGGAGAAACCGCATCAGCAGCGGCTTGTAAAGCCGCATGGCGGCGGCCTGGCGCACTACATCGCTGTGGTAGCGAACCACCACCCGCCCGCGCGGGCGCGCCAGCAGACATGATACCTCCGCCGTCGGATTCGGGCTGTGAATCACCACCACATCCGCGCGCATCCGCCGCAAATGCCACGGGAACATCGGCGCGACCGGCGCGCTCTGGAATCGCCCCCACTCCCCCACCTCCGTGACCGGCGTCCCGTCGCGCACGACCCGCCGCGTGCGCAGCCTTCGGCTGCACATCAGCGCCTCCACCTCCGCCCACTGCCGCTGAAAACGGCACATCAGCGCGATGTGCCGCTCCATTCCGCCGCGCACCGGCGGATCAAAATCTTTATACACATGCAGGATTTTCACAACACGCCTTTCTGCGCATTCTTTCCCGCCTCGGGCAATCCCCCAATGGTACACGATGCATCGCCCGCCCCAAAAACCAACGTACGTTGTTCACGCTTCAGCGTGCCTCGTATTTTCCTCATGTTTCATCCTGTACGTTGTTCACGCTTCAGCCCTCAATGCTCCCCGGTTTCATGCAGGCAACGCCTGTAATGCGGCGAATGCGTCCTTGAGCGAACATCGGTACAATTGCACGAAGTAATTCCCAATCCGCGCAAGGTTCATGACTTGCTAATTGAGGATGGGCTGAATATTCCGAGGACAAATCCGCGCCAACATCTCCAGCGCTTCCCTTTCCGCGGCGAGATTGCTCGTTGCGCAGAAAACGCCGGACGTGTTTTATGCGGTGCTTTGCCGCTATTCCCCCCGACATGGTCCGCCCTGACGCCAATACCCCAACCCCCTTCATCAACAGCGCGGCGCTTACAATGCCCGCATGTGTCCTGGCCCGCGACCAACGCATGTCTTGTACATCGCCCACTATCCATGTCAGAATCCTGCTCGTGGCGTACATGGTCTTTCCCTCCAAATGGAACTCGATTCCTCAACGTGAGACCATTTGAAGGCAAAAAAGACCATGCGCGCCTTTTATCTATCCCTTCATCTGAAAACCGGGGGTCACTGAGCGTTGATTCCGTTGCGGTTGACAACATTTCCCCGCTTTTGTTCCAATGTCCCAGGAAATGCATCCAACCATATAAGATGGTGTTGAACCCGCCGGCGTTCACTGCGTTTCTATGCACAGGCACGTGGAGGTCTTTTGTTCTCTTTGTTGCGTTCAAATAATTGGTGGCGCGGCCTCGCTTTTCTCGCATGGATTCCCATTTTTCTTGCGGGCTACTTTCCGGAGTGGACTTTCCACTGGCTGCGCGATCTCGGCGGCGTGGTCACCCAACGCGCCATCACCAATTCTCATTACGCCGTCTCCCTGGCATGCGCCGCCTATGTCGCCTTCTTCACCTACTGGCGATGCCGCGACGCCGGCGACGAATCGCCTGCCGCACAGGGAAAGGCGATACAACTGGGCATCGTCGCCCTGCTCGCCTTTCTGCCCATGCGCATGGAGTACCTCCGCGACTACCTCGCCATCCCCGTCCGCGAACACCGACGGCTCCTTCTCTTCTTCGCCGCCGCCAAGACCGCCGCCTGGCTTTATCTGTTCCTGATCATCCTCCGCTATTACACCTGGAGCGGCGACCGGGTCTTTCAACACATGCAGATTCTCTTTCCAAGCGTCAAGCACGGCGCTTGCGATACCGCTCCGATGTCCCTCCGGCCTGATGCGGAAAAACGCCTTGAAACCGCATCGCCCGGAAATCTTTCGCCGCCGGAGAACAACGAAACCCGCAACGGAAAACCCAGTCCAAACAACAACCAACCGTCTCCATAACAGGGAAAAAAACATCTCAATGTCTCTGTATTTTCTCGCACTTGCCGGATCCCGCATCGAGTATGTCATATTCAAATAAAAAAATAAATTCCATTTTATCAAATATCCGGCAGCAATGCATTTGTAATCAATATTACATAAATTTTTTGCCCAAAAAATCTGGAAAGTTCATGGCTGAAACAAAAAAAAGAGGCGATTCTAAAACGAAAGTCGTTGTAAATTATTGGAAACACGGCACTTAAAAAAATTTTCCATGACGTTTTTTTTATTGAAAATGGGTATTGTTTTTGTGCGCAGATTGGTTTAAACTAACATCAAAGCGAGCAGGGAAAGGACCTGCGGCCGGGAGCGAAGAGAAATCAGTTCGCTTTCATGATACAGACAGGCGAGGCCGTTATACAGGGGGCCGCAAAAGGCACCCTGCAAAACGCCAGAGAACAGTTAAAGAATTTCGGCGCGCGGATGCCAGTGCGTTTTTTCGATGTGGGAACATCCCACACGTGAACGCGATGAAAATGCGCGGGCAAAGCGTGACATAAGAATTGAATCCATTACGGGACCGAACGCCATTCGGCGCAGACGGCGGCAAAGGCCGTCCGTCCGGCGAATGTGGGGGATGACCGGGCCGACACCCATGCGCGGCGCGCAGGGTGGCAGGGCGGTCATCCGGGCGGTCATGTCGGCCGCAACGGCGCTGACACGCCGAAGGCGTTCCGGATAAGAGTTTCCCCTAAGAGAGGATGCCTAATCCTCTGCGAAGCTCTAACGCCCGTTAGAGCAACGCACCTCACCGGAGATGCCGGTCGCCCCCTACCGGCATCTCCCCCCTCTTAAACCCCGTTCCCTTGCTACCTCTGCGAAGCTCTGATGCCCGTCAGAGCAACGCACCTCACCGGAGATGCCGGTCGCCCCCTACCGGCATCTCCCTCTCTTTTCATGTCCCCCTTCAGCATCTTCGCCATCCTGCCATGACAACCGTAAAACCACGATGTAACTGCTCGAAGCGAAAACGCAGGCATAGATTACACACTCCAACAGAAACGCGCGCCTGTCTGGGGCCTGGGAACGCAGGGCCAGTCTCCGGCGTTTGCCGCCACCAGGCGGCTGTCCTTACTGCGGGTCCCGGCGCGACCCGCGTGCGAACGCGCAACGGTACACGGAACGACATCATGCCGCAAACGGTTTCTGGTACACTGTATTCCCGTATGCAACACAACAAATCGGTCTGAATGAAATCGGTCTGGATGATCATGAGCGCATATCACGGATACACCATCGTGGTCGCCTTGGCGGCAGCCCTGTTGAGCGCGGCCGCGCCCGCGCCGGCGGACTACGCCGATTACGTCTATGTCCCGCCTGTAAAATCCCGGGAAGCATATTCCACCATGCCCCGCGCGCAGGTGACCGCCTATCTGAAACAGGGTTATCCCCGGCGGGTTTACACGCAATATGCCGGAAAAAACGCCGCCTTGCAGGCCCAGGCGCAACGCTATCCCGCGCTTGTCGTGGCCACAGGCCATGCAGTGAATCTGAACGCGCATGAATGTTTCGGGCCGCCCGCGGCGGATGGGGCGGGCCGCTGTTTTCTGGCGGGCATCGCGTCCGAGGGCGCACTGGCGGTTCGTCTGCGTGTGGACCTGAGCGGCCTGCAGGATGGCGAGAGCCTGTGGGTGATTGATCCTACGGGGCCGCGGGCCTTCGGGCCGTTTACGGCGGCGGACGCAGAGGATGAGGGGGTCTGGTTGCCGACGGTGCTGGGCGACACGGCGGTGTTGCTCCTGCGCACGCCCGGCGATGCGCTCCCCATGCTCTACATCGAAGGGCTGTCGCATTTCTTCACGCTGTTTGAGGACGACGCGGAAAAAGCCCTGCCTTGTCCCATTCCCGCGAATTGCGATACCGACCCCGCGTTTCGCGAAGTATCCACCGGCGTCGCCATGCTCATCATCGCAGGGGAAACATTCAATCAGGTGCAATGCTCCGGCGCGCTGTTGCACAGCCTCATGGGGTCGGGACTGCAACCCTATCTACTGACCGCCAACCACTGTTTCAGCGGCAATCCCCGGCCCAACCAGATTGACGTGGTCTGGGATTACCGCGCCGCGCAGTGTAATGGTAGCGGCGCGCCGGCGCTCTCGGAAACGCCGCGCAGCAGGGGCGTGTCATTCCTGGCCAGAGATGCCGTGCTCGACGCCGTGCTGGTGCGGCTCGATGACGCGCCCATCGCTTCGCTGGGGCGCGCCTGGTTCGGCTGGGACACCCGCACGCCCGCCATCGGCAACGCCGTCATGGGCATCCACCACCCCCGCGGAACGCCAATGAAAATCGCCTACGGGCGCGTCACCGCCGTAAATGTCCGGGCATGCCTGGACCTCATCTGCATGCGGCCCGTATATCAGCAGACCACCGCCCGATGGAACGAGGGCATCACCGAGAGCGGCTCTTCCGGGTCGCCGCTTGTGTTCTATGACGGGTCGTACCGCATCCTCGGCATGCTGAGCAACGGGAACATCCATCATTGCGACACCCCGGAGAGCAACATTGACAACTTCGCATCCTTTCGCGCCTTTTACCAGCAAATCGGCTGCTACCTGAAGGATGGCCGGATTTGCTCCCCCTCCAACACCGGCGCTGACAGCCTGTGCGTTGTGAGCAAGGCCTTCAGCGGGACCGCCCGCGCCCTCGACGGATTCCGCGCCCTCCGCGACAAGGCGCTCCTGTCATTCGATGCGGGCCGCGACCTCGTGGCCTGGTATTACCGGATTTCCCCCGTAATAGCGCACAGCCTGGACCAGTCGGAAAACACCCGCGCCGCTTTCGCTGCATACACTGCGCCTGTCGCCGCCCTCGGACTCTGTCTGGAAGAGTAGCGCCGGAATGCGGAGCGCGGAATGCGCAGTGTAGATCAGGTGTGCCATCTGTAAGCGAAGCGCAGCCGCTTGACCCGCGCTTCACCCGTCCGACCTGTCCGGCTCGTCCGACTTGTCCGACCTGTCCGACGCCGCAACCCCGGCATTCCCGAAACAGGCGCAAGCCTGTACTCCGGAAGCGCTACTGCAATTCAAACTCGATGGTGACGATTTTTTTCCTTCCGATTTTGAACAACAGCGTGTCGCCCTTGGGCTGGATTGCCTCGCCGCGTTCTTCGTCCAGATTGGTGAACCATGCGCAACGGACGTTTTTGAACAGTTTCATGCGGGCATTGACGGATTTTGTCGTGGGATTGAAGAGGCGAACCGCGTAACTGCCGGCGCGGTCTTCCGATCGCTTGAATGCTGTCAATTGCACATTGGGCGCGTCGAGTTCCAAAAAACTCATGGCCTTGGGCAAAGTCCCTTCATGCGGGCCGGCCTGTGCAATTTCGAGGGGAATGTTCATGTCCTCGGCCTCTTCGTAAACGCCGCTGGTCCAGTCCCCTTCGTGCGGATACAGCGCATAGGAGCACTCATGCGCGCCGATGCACTGGGCGAGGTCCATGTCGGGATAGACCTCCCAACGGCCGAAGATGGGGCAGTTGCGATAGGTGAAGGCGCGCATGAGCGTAATGGCGAGAGGGCGGTCCTGCTGATCCATCGCCTCGTATTCACGGAGTCCTGAATTGTTAATCACGGCGAAACCCATGCGCTTGCCCGACATGTCCACGAAGCGATACATCGGATATTGCGGATTGGGCCGCCCGTAATAGGCGTTGCCGGGCTTGACATGGATGTCGCGCGAAATGACATCAAACGCCGCTTCGGCGTCGGTGCGATCGCAGTCGAGCCGCGTGGGAAACACAACGCGCAGACGGTGGTTGCGGCATTGGTTGTCGAAGGTCGTGACGACATCGAGGCGCTTCGCGCCTGCGCGGAGCGTGAAGCGGCTGGTGACGACCATTTCCCGGCGTTCCCGGCGGCGGCGGGTGTGGTTCATTTCGGCTTCGCGAAATTCCACTGTGAGTTCATCCTGCAGGCCGATGGGGATTTGCATGTGATAGTCCACGCGCATGCGCGCGAGAAGCGGCCCCGCCTCTTCAAGGGTGATCGCGCACGGGAATCCGTGCGACGTGATGGTCTCGTTCTCATCGGGTTCCATGTGTATCCAGGAATGGCCGGTCTCGCCTGTGTCCTCCAGATAGTGCAGGCCCATAAAAACATGGCCGGTCGCTTTGTGCGTGATATCCAGGGTACCATCGCTATTGAAATGGACCCGCAGATGCTCGTTCTCCAAGACATTGCTTTCCGGAGCGAGCGTACCGGGGCAATAGGCGAACCGGTTTTCCCTGATCAGGTGGTAGGTCTTGTAACCGAAGGCCGGAATCTCGTCGGTCTCGACGTGGCATAGCGCGCGCTTTGCCCGCAATTCGATGGAGATGTCCTGGAGATTGCGGACCAGCACGCCCGCCTCGAATTGCTCCTTGAGTTGCAGCCTGCCCGTATATGCCCCGTCAGGCGATTGCACGCTGAACGCCTCGTAGCCCATGCCGTCGGGCATATCCACGTAGCAGGAGATGACGCCGCGTCGGGGAAAGGGGCAGCCGTTGAAGACCGTGAGCACGGCATCGCGGGGGTCCAGATCGCCGTTGTTGACGCTGATCTGCACGGCCTGCATGCCACGCCGCGCCAAGCCCTCGCTGATGATACGGACCTGATCGGCGCGGTGGAGCGAATCACGCTCCATCTGGTCAATGCCGGCGCCGGTGATGGTGTCGTGCGGGTGGTTTTGCAAAAGGAGTTTCCAGGCGCGGTCGAGGGCGGACTTGAGATATTCGCCGCCCACCATGGCCCCGATGGCGCTCCAGGGTTCCGCCTGGCGTTGCAGCCAGATCTCCGCAAGATGGTTGGCGCGCTTAAGCCGGGGGCGCGCGCTGATGACATCGCCCATGAGATGGGTCCATTTGCCCGTCGCTCCGGGATCGCGGCTTTCCCCCGTCAGCACGGTGGGATTCTTCACCTCCTTGCGCATCGCATCCATGTAGATTTCAAGGTTGGAGAACTTGATCTCATGCTCCGGCAGGAGTTTCTGGCATAACCTGATGATCTCCGTCTCCTTGGGGTCCGGATTCGACGAGTCAAAACCCTGCATGCAGCAAATCTGGCTGGTGGAGAAATGCGCGGATTCATCCCGCACCAGTTTCAGCAACTGATCGCGGATAGGCGCGTCGTTCCACTGCTTCTTTTTGTCGTCCAGCACGTAATAATGGCCGCGCGGATTCCACGAAGTGGCCAGCCGGAAAGGCGCCGCGCCGCGGTCCCAGTCATAGAACGCAAAGACATCATCGCTGCCATAGCGCAACACGCGATAAACATAGATGTAGTAACTGAACCGGCTCATGCAGCCGAAGCGCATGCCGAGCAGGCGCGATCCGTCGGGACCCTCCAGGATGAATTCGCTTTTTGGGGTGTTGATGCCGCGGTAGAAGATGATGGTGTCAATGCGGAAGCCGTTGTAGATTTGCGGCATCTGCGATGTCTGGCCGTAACTGAAGGGCGTGTAGCCGACCTTGCAGACCCTGCCCAGCGCTTTGGCGACCCGATGGCCGACGAGCAGGTTGCGCACGAGCGATTCACCGTTGACGATGTACTCCTCCGGCAGGGAGTACCAGGGGCCGATGATCAGACGCCCGGATTTGGCATGCTTCTGAATGGCCTCGCGTTTCTCCGGCCGCAATTCGAGGTAGTCTTCCAGTGCGACGGTCTGCGAATCGAAGGTGAAGGAATGGAATTCCGGATCGCTGTCCAGCAATTCCAGCAATTCATCCATGAAATCAATCAGCAACAGGCGCGTTTCCTCAAATGGGTAGCCCCATTCCCGGTCCCAGTGGGAATTGGACACAACATGGATGGTCTTGCGTTCTTCGCTCATGAATGCTTCTCTCCGGCGCTTCCGTTTGGCATGGCTTCCGACGCCATGTTCCCGTGCATACGTTGTGAAGGCATGACTGAAGAAATATCGTAAGATGCCCGCCCGCCTGACATCAAGCCCGCGCAGACGTGGAAAAGGCCCCGGGGGCGTTTGCCCACGGGGCCGGAATACTATCTTTCAACAGGGCCGGTTATTGCACCCGCACCCTGCGCCAGGCGCGTCCGCCGACAACCAGCACACCCAGCGCCAACGCCATGATCACGATATCGGCGGCGCTGCCGCCGCCATCGCCCATGGGCGAGCAGCCGAAGAGCGAGAAGCGCTTGGTGCGCACGGAACCAGTGCCGCGCAGCGTGATGACCACATCGCTTTCGCCGCCAGTGAAGGTAACTGTTGCCACGAAATCATCCAACGCATCCGGTGTGAACCCGATGATCAGCGTTGTTGACTGGCCGGCCGCCAAACTGTAGTTGGTCGTGCCAACCAGGCTGAACACGTCGCCCGGGTCCACCAGCACCGCCGAACCGACAACCACGCCGCCACCGGTGTTTTTAAGCGTTACGGTGCGTGTCACGGTTTCACCCACCTTGACAATACCCAGGACCAAGTCGTAGGTCGGGTTCGGAGAAACGGTCAGCCGCGGCGCAAGTTCTTCACCTTCGCCTTCACCTTCGCCTTCGCCTTCGCCTTCACCCTCACCTTCGCCTTCGCCTTCGCCTTCGCCTTCACCTTCACCTTCGCCTTCGCCTTCGCCTTCACCTTCGCCTTCGCCTTCGCCTTCACCTTCACCTTCGCCTTCGCCTTCACCTTCGCCTTCGCCACAATCCACCACCGTTACCATGCGGGTGATGCTGGCAGAATTGCCGGCGGCGTCAACCGTGGAGTAGGTCACGAGATAATCGCCGTTCTGCGTATTGTCAATAACCGTGCTCGCATCGCTGACGATCATCAGGTCGGTGTCACAGTTGTCGGTAGCCGTTACGCCGGGTTCGACATAGGATTCGTTGCAACTCAGAATCAACGGATTGTCCCCGATAAGCGTGAGCACGGGGGCCGTCGTGTCAACCACCGTCACCGTCCGCGTCACTTGGGCCGCCGCGTTGCCTGCCGCGTCGGACACGTTATAGGTGATGCTGTACACGCCGCGCACAGCGGTATTCACCGGATTCACAACGACGATATTCGCCGTGATATCCCCGTCAACATTGTCCTGCGCCGTGGCGCCTGCGTCCAAATACACGTCGCCGCATTCCACCGTCACCGAAGGAGCGCCCAACAGCGTGATGACCGGCGGGATATTGTCCACCACCGTCACGGTGCGGGTGACTTGCGGGGCGGGATTGCCCGCGGCGTCAGAGACATTATAGGTTACCGTGTAGACACCGGGCACAGCAGTATTCACAGGGTTGACCACCACAATACTCGCGGTCAGGTCTCCGTCGCACAGGTCTGTCGCGGTGGCGCCGGCGTCAGTATAGACAGCGCCGACGTTGACGGTGACCGCCGCCGGGCCGTTTCGGGTAATGACTGGGGCTGTGGTATCCACTACCGTGACCGTTCGGCTGACCTGCACCGCCGCATTGCCTGCCGCGTCGGACACGTTGTAGGTGATGGTGTACACACCGGGCACAGCGGTGTTCACCGGATTCACAACGACGATATTCGCCGTGATATCCCCGTCAACATTGTCCTGCGCCGTGGCGCCGGCGTCCTCATACGCACCGCCGCATTCCACCGTCACCGAAGGAGCGCCCAACAGCGTGATGACCGGCGGGATATTGTCCACCACCGTCAC
>CALEDJ010000063.1 GCA_937951485.1 uncultured bacterium | reverse complement strand
ATTTCCCCCGACATGACCCGTCCTGACGCCAATACCCCAACCCCCTTCATCAACAGCGCGGCGCTTACGATGGCCGCCAACGTCCCGGCCCGCGACAAGCGCATGTCTTGTACATTGGCCACTATCCATGTCAGAATCCTGCTCGAGGCGTACATGGTCTTTCCCTCCAAATGGAACTCGATTTCTCAACTTGAGACCATTTGAAGGCAAAAAAGACCATGCGCGCCTTTTATCTATCGCTTCATCCGAAAACTGGGGATCACTGAGCAAAAAACCCCTCATCGGCGGCCCGCCCCCGGTGACGGCTATTCCAACCCGTACTTTTTGATTTTGTATTGCAGGGTGGTGCGTTTGAGTCCCAGGTGTTCGGCGGCCTTGGTGCGGTTCCAGCGGAATTTTTCCAGGGCGCCCTGAATGAGTTCGCGTTCGAGCCGGTCGGTGTGCTCGATCAGGGAGCCGGCGCTGTCGCGGGGTGCGGCGATGGAGGGAAGTTGGCCGTCCGCGCGGAGGAGTTCCGGGGGAAGTTCATCGCGGGTGATGCGCTCGCCTTCGGCGAGCACCACGGCGCGTTCGATGACGTTTTCGAGTTCGCGGACGTTTCCCGGCCAGGGATAGTTCAGGAAGATGCCGATAACATCGTCGTCCACTTCATAGACTTCTTTGTTGAGTTCCATGCTGAATTTGCGCAGGAAGTGGTCAATGAGGACGGGAATGTCGTCGCGGCGTTCTGCGAGCGGGGGCACGTGCAGCGAGAAGACATTGAGCCGGTAATAGAAATCTTCGCGGAAACCGCCCTGCGCGATGGCCTCCCGCAGGTCGCGGTTCGTGGCGGCGACGATGCGGACGTCCACGCGGAGGGTTTCGGAGCCGCCGACACGCTCGAATTCGCCCTGCTGGAGGACGCGCAGGAGTTTGGTCTGGATGGCGGGGTCAATTTCGCCGACCTCGTCGAGGAAAAGGGTGCCGGTGTGGGCGCGCTCGAAGCGTCCGATGCGGCGCGCGGCAGCGCCGGTGAAGGCCCCTTTTTCGTGGCCGAAGAGTTCGCTTTCGAGGATGCCTGGGGCGAGCGCGGCGCAGTTGAGGGCGATGAAGGGGCGGTCGCGGCGGGGGCTGGCTTCGTGGATGGCCTTGGCGACAAGTTCTTTGCCGACGCCGCTGGGGCCGGTGATGAGCACAGCGCTTTTGCTCGGCGCGATGCGCATGATCATTTTCATGAGTTGGCGGCTTTGCGCGCTCGATCCGACGAAGTGCTGGACGGAGGGGTGAATCCACGTCTGGATGGGGTGGGCGGAGGTTTGGGGCTGCATCCGGCGCACGATCTTGTCCACCTTGCGCTCGACGTCGTTCAGTTTGAAGGGTTTCGTGATGAAGTCGTGTGCGCCGAGCCGCATCGCTTCGACCGCGATGTCTATTGCGCCGTAGGCGGTGATGATGATGACTTCCGTGTCGGGCGTGGCCGCTTTCGCCGCCTTGAGCACGTCCATGCCGCTCTTGCCCGGCATGTTGAGATCGGTGAGGATGACATCGAAGGGCTGGTCCGTGAGCAAATCAATCGCCTCCTCGCCGGTGGAGGCGGTGACGACATCGAAACCGCGCTCTACGAACGCGGTTTCGAGCAGGGCGCGCATGTTGGCCTTGTCGTCCACCACGAGCATCCGGGGCGCGGGGGCGTGGACATCGCTGTCGCCGGTCATGAATGTACTCCTGGAACAAAAGATCCACCGATTAGACTCTAGCACGCCGCGTTGGATCGGTCAATCCCGGGCGCGTCACCCGCCGAAGAGGTCTTCGAGGGTTTTGGGCTTGCGCGGCGCGTCGTCCGCGCCGCCGAGGAGTTGGTCGAGGGCGCGTCGGGCGGATTCCTTCTTACCGGCGTCTTCGGCGATGGCCTCATCGTTTTTGAACTCGAACTCATCGCAGAAGTTCGCGCCGGCGCGGTCGCCCACCCATTCGGTGTTGGGGATTTGGCATTGGTTGTGGACGCGGGGGGCGTGGAAGCGGCAGTTGCGGCAGCAGTGCAGGTATGCGCCGCACTGCGCGCAGTACTCCTTCACGGCGGGCTGCTTTTTCTCGCTCACCCATTCCGCGCCGCATTTATGACAGCGTTTCATCTGTGCCGTCCGCCCGTCATCGGATATGCGCGGCTGTTCGCCTATTCCACAGGAACAATGCGCTTGATATAGTCCAACTTCGGAAACATCTGTTCGAGATAGGCGTTGCCCTGCATCTGGATCATCTGCTGATTGGGTGTTTCACCGTATTCGGCGTTGATGCGCTCGACGACGTCCATGCCCTCTATCACGCGCCCGATGGGGGCGAAGCCCTGACTGTCGAGGAATTCGTTGGAGCCGGTGTTGATGAAGAGTTGGGTGGAGCGCGAATTGGGCGCGGCGGTCTTGGCGAAGGTGATCATGCCCCGCACATTTTTCTGCTTTACGGGGTCGTCCTTGATGGTTCTGGTGCGCCATTCGGCGGCGAGGGCGGGGTCGGCGGGAATGCCGAACTGCGCCATGAATCCGGGCACGACGCGGAAGAAACGGGCGCCGTTGTAGAAATTCGCGCTTGCCAATTCATGGAAACGCGCCACCCCGAGCGGCGCCCATTCCTTGTGAAATTCGGCGACGAAATCGCCATGCGAACACTCGAATCGGACTTTGAACACGTCGGGCGCCTCCTTCGGCCACGCCCCGGCGGGCGCGGGTTTCTGCTGCGTTTCCTGATCCGGTTCTTTCGCGCTCACAGCACCTGCCGGGGCCGTCTGCGCGGCGCCAGGCGCGGCGGCGTTTTCCGCCGCCTCGGCGGCCTGAATGCCGTGAGCGGCGCGCTGCGCCTCCAGCGCACGGTCCAACTGGGTCTGGGTCAGGCGGGGTTGCGAAAAGAACAGATAATAGACTGCGCCGGCGGCGACAATCGCCGCCGCAAGGGCCGCCAATCCAAGGGTCTTATTCATTGTTTTGGCTCCTCCGGCTGCGCGGCAGGCCTGCCGCGAGCGTCACGCATCGGTTGAATTGTGGTGCATATGATAGCGGTCACAGGGCTTACATCGCAAGGTTTCTGCGTGAAACCCGATGACAGCACAGCCCGTGGCGGGATTCGCGGGATTATTTTTCTGGCAGAAAATGTTAGGGTTGCATGCGACGGTACGGCGGAGTCCGGCCGCCCACCGTAGTGGACGCAGTACGTGTCCGGGTGACGATCGAACTTTTTTTACCGCCGGAACATGGAAGAGGAGACAGAACGATGCAAAAGGAGGCGATGCGCATAGGGATGGCGGTTGGCATCTTTGCGCTGCTGGGGCTGGCGTGCTGGTATCTGGGTTTCGCAGGCGTCCCCAAGGCGTCCGCCGCGGTGGAACTGGGCGCGGAAATGCCCAATTTCGCACTGAAAGATGTCAATGGCAAGGAGCACACGCTGGAACAGTATCGGGGCAAGGTGGTGGTGTTGGACTTCTGTTCGCACGAATGCCCCTGGTCGCGCGGCGCTGATCCCCACCTGGCGGCGCTGGTGAAGGAATACGCGGACAAGGGCGTGGTTTTCCTGGGAATTGACTCGCACCACCAGACCACGACGGAAGCAATCAAGAAGTACGCCGAAGAGAAGGGATTGACGCACCCTATTCTCAAGGACGTGAACAATGAATACGCCGACGCAGTCGGCGCAAAAGTAACTCCCGAAATCTTCGTAATTGACAAGGAAGGGAAACTGCGCTATCACGGCGCGTTCGACAACCGCACAAAGCCGGAAGAGAAGGGGTCCGAATTTTACATTAAGATGGCCATTGATGCGGTCCTGGCGGGCAAAGACCCTGACCCGCAGCAGGTGAAGGCCTGGGGCTGCACCATCAAGCGCGTCAGTAAATAGCCGTGCGCGGCGGATTCAACCGCCGGATGGTCAGACGGCGCGTTGCACAGCAGGCGGGGGAGGGAGGTGCTTGACAAAGGAGTCCTGATGTTCTCCATGACCGAACATGGTCGCAGCGTGGCGAGGGGCATCACGTTTGCGCTTGGCGTCGCCGCGCTCTTGCTTTCCGTTGGCACAGGGACGGCATGTTCCAAGCCTGCGGGCAATGCGCCCCAGGCCGCTGTGCCTTCGGACCCGGTTACGGTGGTTCGCAGCGCAGACGTGGAGAAGATGCTGGGCGGCGCGCGCGGCAAGGTTGTCGTGGTGAATCTGTGGGCGACGTGGTGCAAGCCTTGCGTCGAGGAGATGCCTTATCTTGCCCGGTTCTACCGGGAATACCGCCCGAAAAACGTGGCTTTCTTTGCGTTCTCGGTGGACGCCCCGGACGATGAGGCCGTCGTGCGCCGTTTCCACAAAGAACAGGACTTGCCTTTTCCGGTGTACATCGTGGATGAACGCGACCCGGACGCGCTCGGCAAGGCCATTCAGACCGAACTCAGCGGCGCGGTCCCCGTCACCATTTTCTACGACCGCAGCGGCGCGCCTCGTCATGTCCGGGAAGGCGCCATTGACTATGCGGAACTCTCACGCCAAGTGGATGCCCTGATCTGACCAATCGGATTCCGTTCCTCAGGCGGGACGGCTGTACCGGCTTTGATTCCCCCTGTGCCCGGTCCGCCGGTTCCTTGCGGTCCGATCGGTCCGCCCCGTCCGCCCCGTCCGACGAAAAGGTGATGTTGCTCGGCTGAATGTGCTAATGTTTGTCCGATTTGGCGCAACAGCACCAGCGACAGAGCGATGACCCTTCTATTCAAAAAGCGAACGTGGTCCTTTCTGAAGCGCGGTCCGGCATTCCGCTGTATATCCGGCGTGCTGCTTGCCTATGTCGTCATCGCCGCGTTGCACGGGATGGCGCCCGGCCTGTGGGCGCGGTCCTTTAACGGCGAAGAATTGCATGGTCCATTTCGCCTCATTATCTTTTTTCCACATCTGAATGCGCTGCCGTTTCTGTCTCTGGCGGGCGTTTTGGTGTTGCCGGTCCCGGACCCGATGCCGGACGACCCGATCGCGCGCATCGAGTTCTGTTTCGCCTGGACCTTGCGCGGTCCGCCCGCCGCGCTGTAAATCCGACGGTCTTTTCATCCCCAAGGTCATAACCAATTATTATATTACCGGCCGGTCTGCGGGGAAATGCGACAGGACGAGGAAAAGTCCAATCTCCGCGCATCGGTCCAAGGAGTCATTATCCATGAGACAAAAAGGATTCACTTTAATAGAGCTGCTAGTGGTTATCGCGATCATCGGCATCCTGGCGGCAATCCTGCTGCCGGCGCTGGCGCGCGCCCGGGAAGCGGCCCGGCGGGCCAGTTGCCAGAATAATCTGAAGCAGTGGGGTACCATTTTCTGCATGTATGCGTGCGAAGCAGCAGGCGAACGTTATCCGCGGATGCAGGCGGACTTCGAAACGATCGTGGATTGCGAAACGCTGCAACCGGTCGGTCTTCAGCCCCATGGCTTCTATGCGCTCAACCCGTGGCTGAAATCACTTTATCCGGAGTACCTTACGGACCCCGGCATCCTGGTATGTCCCTCCAACTCACGCTATACCGCCCAGAGCCTGAAAAACAGCCGGGGCGACTGGGTGGTGCAGCATCTGTGCCACGATCCGGCGTCACCCCCGTATCACTATGCGCCCAACAAGGGGTTGCGCCTGGCCATGAACAGTTACATGTACCTCGGCTGGGTCTTCGACCGGTGCCGGAGTGATCACCCGACGACGGTGACGCCGCCCATGCCGCTTCCGCCGCCCTATGCGGCGGGCAAGACCGTTTCGGCGCAACTGTGGAATGCGTTGTTCAAGGTGTTGGGAATGCAACTGGGGATGCAGCGTGATATTCCCGCATCGGACCGCGACATTGGCGGCATGGCCCCGCACGGCAACGCCGGCGGCGATGTCATCTACCGGCTGCGGGAGGGAATAGAGCGCTTCCTCATCACCGATATCAACAACGCCGCCGCAAGCGCCAAGGCGCAAAGTGAAGTATGGGTCATGTTTGATCTGCTGGCAGAATCGCAGCAATATTTCAATCATGTGCCGGGCGGCGCCAATGTGCTGTATATGGACGGACACGTTGCGTTTCTGCGCTATCCCGGGGACCCGCCCGTAAACAGACCGGTGGTTGCCGCCATCACCTATTTCCCCAACGGGCTGGTGTTCTGAGCGATGGATTCCTGAGCAATGCCGGGGCGTTCCCCCCGATCATCGGGGGGAATGCCTGTTGCTACTTCAGGAGCGGCAGCACGTCGGCGAGGTTGTCGCAATAATGGCAGCATAAGCCGCGCGCGCCGCCCTGCACGATGTTGCCGCCCGCGACGCCGATGGCGGCAAAGCCCGCAAGACGGATTGCGCAGATGCCCGCCGCGCTGTCCTCGAGCCCCACGACATGGTGGCGGCGCGCGAAATCAATGCCGAGACCGACGCGGCAGGTCTCCGCGTAGAGCCACGGGTGCGGCTTGGGCGCGAGTTCGCCCAGCGTGCCGGGCGCGCCCCGCCGCAGGGGAAAGCCCGCCGTGATGATGGCGTCGTAGAATTCGCGGGGATCGCCCAAGTCCATCGCCTGAAACGCCGACAGGATTTCCGGCCAGGCCTTTTCGTGCAACCCGGAGGTGACCAGGCCGATCTTGACGCCCATGCCCTTCAGTTCCAACAAAAACTCCTTCAGACCCGGCGCCGGCGTAAATGCACCCGGGCGTCCGCGTCCCTCCATAATGGCCTGCAGTTCCCGCTCCGTATGCTCGAAGTAGTACCGCCGCGCCTCTTCCACCGTCTTGTCCGGACAGTATTTCCTGATGCAGTACTGCAAGTGCTCCGAGACGCTGTGGCCGGATACGTACGGCAGGTCCGCTTCTTCGAGTTGGAAGCGCGGATTGCCCAGCAGGCTGGCCGTGCTCATCTCGATGATCCATATCCAGAACGCCTCGCTGTGGACGCTCGTGCCGTCGAGGTCCATCAGCACCGCCGCGATGGGCTTGTCCAGGCGCACGGGATGCACGGGGTAATAGGCCGGATATCCCATGGCGGAATGCACATACGCCAGCGTGTGGTCCGCGAATGCAATGAACTCCACTTTGCGGTCGCCCGTGGCCGCGATGGCCCGCACGCCGTCGCATCCCACCCGGAACGCGCCATCCCCCGACGTCTCCAGCGGAACAAGCCCGGAGTCCTTCGATATCCGCCCGATTGCGGGGATTTTCATTTCTGAGGTCTGATTCGTTCTGTGGCCCAATGTGAATACCCTGTACGGTTCCTTCAAAACCGCAGCGCGCGGATGCGGTCGAGATAATACTGCACATGACTCAACGGCGTGTCCGGGGTGATGAGGTGGTCAGGGAGGGGCACAAAGCCGCCCTCGGCCATGAGAGGCATGCGCCGTTCGATTTCCGCGTCAATGGCGGCCGGGCCTTTTTCCAGCGCCAGTTTGTCAATGCCGCCGAAGATGCGTAGTTCTTTGCCGTATTTGCGCCGCATCGCCAACGGGTCCGCCCCCCATGCGCCGATTTCCACCGGGAACATGAGGTTCACCCCGTTGTCCAGCCAGTGGGGAATCAAATGATCAATGAACCCGTCGCAGTCCACCAAATACAGGTCGCATCCGTGTGCGCGCAGCCGGTCCGCCACCTTGCGGTATCCGGGGCCGCACAAATCGCGGAAGCGGTCCGGGTGAATCAGTGGTCCCGTGCGAAAGCAGATGTCTTCCCAGCCCCACCCAAGATCGATCTTAATCTTGTCCGCGACGAGGTCTATTGCCCAGCAGACGAGGTCGGCGATAATCTCCACGGTTTCGGCGAAGAAATCGGGATGGATCATGCTGGCCAAGGCCATGTTTTCCACGCCCATCCAGTTGCGCAAGAATCCCACGAAACTCATCGTGTGGATGGCCACCGGGGCGTCGCCGGCGCGCAGTGATTTGAGTTGCTGATCAAAATCGGCGGGAATCCGGGCCGGATCGGGCTGCAAGCGCTTCTTGTATTCCGGCCAGCCCGACGGGTCCTTCAGCAGAAAATCAACATAATGCGGGATGCTCGATTTGTTCTTGTAAATCTGCGCCACCACCCCGTCGTTCTGCCGCATGATCCGGTAGTCATCCGTCTCTTCAAAGACTTCCTCTTCAAACAACGGGTACAACCCCAGGTTGATTGGGATGCCGCGGCACAACGGCGCGGCCTGGAAAAACTCCTGCTCCGACGCGCCTTCGGGAAACCCCTCCGACCGCCACCGCGCCAGCGTCTCCGGCCAACCCGTCCAGTGAAACACCGGCATCCGGTCAAACGCCTCGTAGTGCATGATGCTCAGGAACAATTCGCGGGCATTCATCGCGGTCCTTTCCATGCTTTGGTTGGCACATAGAGTAAACCGAATACAGCCGCGTTATCCACATGTCCGGAAGCGATGGGTTGCCCAGTGCAACGTGCGCGGCTATTTAGTGGAAACATATCGGCGTCAAACGCGGAGTACCGACAATGACCACCTGGCTTGGACGATGGATGAAGCGGCGCAAAGGGAACGGCGCGGCCCGCGCATCGGGACCGGCGGAAACCTTTCGCACGGCCTCCCGGCCCGAAGACCACTCGCGCATCGCGGCGGCGGCGGATCAGTGCATTCCGCTGCCGAACGAGACGCCCTTCGAAATGCTCCGCGTCTATCGGTACCTGCGCGACGCCATTCCCGACATCTCCGACGCGGTCTGGACCTGGAAGCGCCTCTGCCAGACCGGCTTCGACATCGAAATCCACGACGCGAGTTCCGGCGTGGCCGATCGCCGCGCCCGCCGCCTGCTGGATGAACTGAACCGCCGCGTCAACAGCGGCGACCGGGGCATGGACGGCCTGCTCGACATCTTCTACGCATCGCTCTTTACCTACGGCGCGGCCGCCCTGGAAATCGTGCTGACCCACAGCCGCGAATCCATCTGGGACGTCGTGCCGGTGGACGTGTGGACCGTCCGATTCAAGCGCGAAGGCGGGCGACTGCTGCCCTATCAACTCCACGATGGCGAGATGATCCCGCTGCCCGCGGAACGCTTCATCTATGTGGGCATGGACCGCGACGGCAGCAATCCCTACGGCAGGTCCATGCTCCGGAGCATCCCCTTTGTCGTGAAAATCCAGCAGCGGCTGCTCGAAGACATGGCCAAGGCGACGCACAACGCCGGCTGGAGCAAACTCCATGTGCAATATGTCCCTGAAGAACGACGGCGCGGCGAAAGCGTCGAGGACTACCAGGCGCGGATGGGACAGAACCTCGAAACGCTGCGATCCAAACTCAGCGGCCTCTCGCCAGACCAGAACCTCGTCACCTACGATAATGTCAAGGTTTCTTTGGTCCAGGGCGGGCAGGCCGCCCACGTTTTTTACGAGAACCACAAGGCCATCGAGGAGCAGGTCATCACCGGCATGCACCTGATGCCGATTTTAATCGGCCGCAACTACGGCACAACGGAAACCTACGGCACCGCGCAGTTCGAGATCGTGAACCGGCAGGTGGAAGCAGTGAACCGCGCGGTCAAGCGCATCCTGGAGCGGCTCTACAACTTTGAACTCGCCCTCATGTGGGGCGAAGCGCGCGCTCGCGTCCACATGCGCGCCAACCGCACCGTGGACATCCTGAAGGCGGCACAGGCCCGCGCCCGCGAAATCGAAAACGCCGCGCGGCTGCGGGAACTCGGCTTCACCGACCACGACACCGCCGCCGCCATGCTCAACCTCCCCGGAAAACTCGCGTGAATGGTTCATAAGGCGGGGCAGCAAAGAGAAACCCATCGGCTGTCCTCAAGGATTGTGGCGGGTTCCGCGCTGTTTCATTCACCCTGCAAGACGACGCTGTTTAATGGACGATATGGACGGGATGGACAGAATGAATGAAATTGCAGTTGCAGTGTGTGTGCCCCAGCATCGTCCATCCTGTCCATTCCGTCCATCCTGTCCATAGACACCCCGACACCAAGGAGATACCCCCATGGACCTCGACCCTTTTGTCTTCCAGCGCGAGGGCTGGGTGATCGGCATGCGCGCGGCGGATGCCGCCGCCACGGACGCGCCCGCGCCGGATGCCGCTGATGACATCGCGTCCGCGGTGAACCGTTTCGCGCTGCGCCCGTTGCGTCCGGAGGAATTCGCCGTCTTCACGCTCGACCTCTGCCACAACCAGGTGGACCGCCATTTCAGCCGCTTCCCCGAAGAGGAACTGGAGAAGATCAACCGGATGACGCCGGGGCGTCCACTGATGGAGCGCCATGACCTGCGCGGATCGCTGCCGCGCGGCACCTTCTTCCGGTCCTGCCTGCACCACGACGGTGACCGCGTCTCCGTGCGGCCTGATGTGTATGTGCTGCGCACACCGGAAAACGCGGCGTTCATCCAGAACATCGAGGGCGGGGTCTATCGCGAGACGTCCATCGGCTTCTCCTTCCGCCTGCCGGAGTGCTCCATCTGCGGCGAGGACCTGCGCAGGTGCAACCATGCGCCCGGCCGCGAATACGGCGGCAAGCAGTGTCACTTCATCATGCGCGACGTGCTGGGTGTCATCGAAGGCTCCGTGGTGCCGTCGGGGTCGCAGGGCACCGGCTTCGTGGCGCAGACCCGCGCGCTGCCGACGCTCGTCGCGCTGGAACAGGCCCGCCGCGCCTTCCACGCGCCGATCGAACTTTTCTCGCGGCGCACCTGGGCCGATGAATGATCTGCAAAGGAATCCAACCATGCACGACCCGCATCAAGATTGCCGCCATCAGGCGGCCTACACGCTGCAATTCAACAGTCTGAAGGAAGACCTGCGCGATCTGAAGGAGCGCGTGAACCGGCTCGAGGGCATGCTCGCGCGCGGCATGATGCTGCTGATCGCGAACCTCGCGGGCGCGCTCGTGACGCTGGCGCGGCAACTGATCTGAAACCGCAACACGGGGAGACCGCAACCGCAATGTATTGGAAACTGGTTTGCCTGGAAAGCCGGAAACATGACGCGGCGGCCTCTGGCCCGCCGGAGGAACGCTTCGTGATCCACCGCCACCGCGATGCGCAGGGGCCGCATCTGGACCTGCGCCTCGAACAGGACGGTTATTGCCTCGGCTGGCGCGTGGACGCCGAGACCCTGGACGACGAGGTCTGGGCCGCCGAGAAAGCGCCGCATCCCGCCTCGTGGCTCGAACAGGACGGCGACGCCGTGCGCGAGGATGACGGCGCGTACCGCTGGCTGCGACGCGATGCGCGCGGCGGCGAACTGGCGCTCCACGGCCGCAACGGCGTGCGCATCCTCCGCGCGGAGCGCGTGGACGGCCTGCCCCCGGCCTGCCTCCGTGCTGTCTGCGAGACCTTGGCGGAAACGGGCTGCGCGCCGCATCGCGCCGCGCAATTAATCGCCGACGGCCTGGAAGCGCGCCGCCGCGCCTTGGCGCGCTTCGTCGGGCTGGGCCGCGAACTCGACGGCGCGGGCTTTGACGAGGCGGTGTGGCGCAAGACGCTCGAACCGCTCTCGCTGCGCGAGGTCTTCAGGCACCTGGAGTCGCTCGAAGCGCGTTTTGACCGGAAATACCCGCCGGAACCCGTGTCGCGCCCGGAGCGCCTGCCCGAAGAAACCGGCAAGAGCGCCGGCGCGGAACGCGCCCTGGAGATTCTCTGGGGCGGGTGAGAACAACAGACCTGCAACAACAAATCACAAAGGAGCACCATCATGGCATTTGGAGATGTCGGCGGCGCGGTGACGGAACTGGTCATCACCTGCCGGACCCCCGATGAAGGAGAAGTCGCCATCCGCAAAGGCGACGCATTGAAACTGGTCGGCCCCTACACCGTCAGCAACATCGCGGACGACGAAGACCCCGTCTTCGGACAGGCCATGGCCGACGCGGCCCTCAACGATATCGCGCTGCCCGTCATGGTGCGCGGCATCGCGCTGTTCGCCTACGAAGGCCCCGCCCCCGCGGTGGACGGCGTGACCGGCGTGACGGCGTCGGAAGAACCGGGCCGCGTGAAAGCGCCCGCCGCCGGGAACGGCGCGGGCCGCAACCTGAAAGTGGACGCGGCGGCTTCGGTCGTCCACGTCCTGCTGTAGAAAGGAGCCGCCCATGCGACATGACAGCGCATTGATCAAAGACCAAATCCGTTTTCTCGGCCAGGAGCCCGAAAAACTTCGGGCCATCCGCGGCCGCGAACTCTACGAGACTCTCGACGGGCTGGGTCTGAGCCACGCGCAGTATTTCCGCGCGATCGGCACGTCGCTTCAGGACTACTGCGCCCAGGAATTCGGCGCGGACCTCAGTCGCATCACCGTGGACAGGTTCTTCCAATCCGACCCGAACGCGAAATGGCTCTTTCCGGACATCGTGCGCGAGGCGGTCATCGCGGGCATGACCCGCAAGCCCGCCTACCCCGCGCTGATCATCCGTGACGAGCACATCCAGAGCACGGCCTACGACGTGCCTTACGTCAAGGAAAGCGAGGAGAACGAGGAACTGCGCCTGGTCGCCGAAGGCGCCGCCATTCCCGAATCGGAGATCACCTACGGCGACCGCGTGGTCCGGCTCGACAAGTTCGGGCGCGGCGTCATCGCCTCCTACGAGGTCGTGCGCCGCATGTCCGTGGACATGCTCCGCGTGCATCTGCGCCGCATCGGCGAAAGCCTCGGCCGCAACCTCGACAAGCGCCTCGCCCACGTGCTCGTGTACGGCGATGCCTCCGGCCCGGAAACCGCCGCCCGCATCATCAATACGAAGACGGCGCACACCTGGACCTACGCCGACCTTGTCGCCGGATTCAACGCGCTCACCCTCGAACACTACTTCACCCCGACGCACATGCTCGCCAATGCGGACACCCTCGCCGCGATCCTCAACCTCGCCGAGATCAAGGACAGCGCCCTCTTCGACTTCGCCAAAACCGGCAACCTGCCCACCCCCCTCGGCGTGAAACTGACCCCTCTCGCCGATCAGCCCGACGGCATGATCACCCTCCTCGACGCCGGATATGCGGTCCAGAAACTGACCGAACAGGACCTGCTGGTCGAAAGCGACAAACTCATCAACCAGCAGTGGGACCGCACCTACCTCACCGTCGTCACCGACTTCGTGATCATCTACGCCAAGGGCCGGGTTGTGCTGAACAGCGCCTGGACCCCCTGACCCTTTCCCTCCACTCCCACCCCATGCCGCGGAGGCGCGCACGCCCCAGCCGCCTCCGCGGCCCTTCCATCAACTTTTCCGGGAGACCGTCTCATGCCGTCATTTACGACTGAAAACGCCGTGCGCGAGAAGTTTCAACTCGACGACGCCGTCCTGGTCCCGGATGCGATCATCACGCGAAGCATCGCCGACGCCCACGCTGAAATCCTCCTGCTGCTCGACCCCCACGCGCCCACGGACCCGCCCGACGACCTGCTTGTCCTCGGCGAGACGCTGCTTGCCGGCGCGCATCTCATGCGCTCCCTCGCCGCCAAAGACGCCGCGCACCAGAAGGAAATCGCCATCGGCGGCCACCGCATCGGCCCTGCGCGCCGCTTCGCGGCATTGATGCAATACAGCGCCGAAACCGAAAACGCCGCCTGGAACGCCCTCGCGCCATTCCTGCGGCGGCCGCCCGTCCGCGTCCCCGCCGCCATCACCAACTCCCAGCCGGTGCTGGGATAACGCAGCAGGGGCATTGGAGACCTTCGATCGCCTGCGTGGCACGGTCTGGAGACCGGCCACAACGGACCTTCCTGTCCTTGTTGTTCTTGTTGTCCTTGCCGTCCTTTTCCCCGGCGCAGCCGCGCCTACCCGGAGTTCCCCCCATGACCATCCTCCTCGGCGACCACGCCTTCGACCCCGCCCGCACCGCCGTCTCCGAAAAACACGCGGAAATCGGCGGGCGCGACGCCCGCGTCATCCAAATCAAGGGCGTGATCGAAGACCCTTCCACTCCGGAAGCCGTCGAGGCCGCGCTCGACGCCATCCTCGCGTCCGCCTCCGATCGCGCCGACAACACCCCGCTCGTCTTGCGGCCCCGCCGTTGTCTGTTCGTGCGGCGCACGGGCTTCATCCGCGATGTGCGCCGCGACCCGCCGTCCGGCGCATTCACGCTGCATCTCGAAGCGCGCAACCCCTATGAGGTCGCGCTGGATGAAACTGAACTGGCGTGGGAAATCGCCGCCTCCGGCGCGACCGTCCACGTTCAGACGAACGGCAACGCCGAAGCGCCGCTGACCATCGCCCTGACCGCCCTGACCCCCCTGGAGAATATCGCAATCACCGACGACCGCCGCAGCATCGCCTATCCCGGCCGCGTCGCCGCCGGCGAGACGATTGTCTTCGACGGCGGGTCGGCCCGCGTGGTCTGGGAAGACACGGATGTCACGCCCTATGCGGAGGGGCTGTTTCCGTGCGTCGCGCCCCACGGCGCGACCCTCACCTGGACCGGTCTCGCCGAAGCGTCGCCTTGCGCCACGGCGATTATCCGCTTTCGCGACCGATGGTGGTAACCATGCATTACGAAGTCATTCTCTACGACACCTGGGGCCGCCGCATCGCCATCTTCGACGAGGTGCCGCTGCTCGACGTGATCCGCGCCACGCCGGACGACGCCGACTGCATCCGCGGCCTGCTCCCCGCCGACACGCCCGACCTCGGCCACGCCTACCGCGTGGTGGTCCGGCTGGACGGCGAACGCGTCTGCGAAGGCCACGTCGAGTTGTTGCGGCCCTGCTGGAGCGACACCCAAAAACTCATCCTCGACCGCTACGTCACCTTCCACGAACTGCTCGAAATCGAGGCACGCAGCCCCATCCGCGCCGGAAACACCCGCGTCTCCCGCGCATGCGTGCAGCGCGAGATCAGCGCCGCCGTCAAAGACGTCATCAACGCCGCCCCCGGCCCCATCCATTACACCGTCGCGCACGACGCCTATCCCGACGGCGCGCAGCGCGAATTCGCCAAGTTTCTCACCCGCAAGACCGACGAAAACGAACTCGAACACGGCGGCATCAGCGAAGGCCAATGGGTCGGCGCGGACCGCATGGACCTCTCCCACGCCTGCGCCAAGGACGGCGACACCATCGCGGGCATTGTCGTGGACGGCATGCCCTGGCCCGACCTCCGCATGATGCTGATTGACGCCGAGGAACGCACGCGCAACGCCCACGCCGTCAAGCGCCACCCCGAAGTCGCCGGATGGACCGACGCGCAGTATGACGCCGGCCCCTACAAGCGCCGCGCCGATGCCGCGACCGCTTTCCTCCAGCACCTGATTGACACCAAGGGCATAGACTTCATCGAGTTGAACCCGCACCGCGACGCCAACGGCGCGTTCGACGACCGCGTGGACGCCTACGGACGTTATCTCGGCCTGGCCTTCGGGGGCGGCGAGTGCTTCAACGCCGCGCTGGTGGAGCAGGGGCTTGCCGATGTCTATCTCTGGGAGGATGGCCGCTATCATGTGCCTGAAATGGCCCTCAAAGAATTCTACTCGTATGTCGGCAGGCATGACGATTCCATCGAAAATACTGACGCAATTCTCAGCGATTTCGATGTGAAAGGCGGCGTCATCGAGGTGCTCACCGCGCTGGCCTGCATGGCGAACGGCTATGTCTTCTCCGTGGACCCCGACCTCGCGGTCCGCTTCCGCCGCGCCGACATCACCGACCGCGTCGTCTATTTCGATCCCACAAAAAACGGCATCCATCTCGGCTCCGATTCGCGAGGCATCGTCAACTACCTCACGGTGGAAGGGCATCCCCTCAGCGCGCTCGCGCCATTCAGCGTAAGCCGCCCGGAAAGCATCGGCGAATACGGTCTGCGCAGTGCGCACCTGGCCTATTTCTCGCTCACCCGCCGGGACGACGCGGAGAAACTCGCTGCCGGCCTGCTCGAAGACCTCGCATGGCCCGAACCCGCCGGCCAGGTGATTTTCCATCACGGCGACCCGGACATCCGCGTCGGCGACCTTGTCGCATTGCGCGGACTGCCTCTGCGCCGCTTGGACCGCGAACTTCCCGGCGAGTGGGGCGGAAGATTCGCCGGACAACACGTGGGCCGCGTGCGCCTCGTGCGACACCGCTTCTCCGGCAAGCGCGTCACCACCACCGCCCTGCTCGGCTCCCCCCTGCGCTCCGTGCGCAATCCCCTGCACTTCATCGTGCGCGGCCAGGAAAGCGCCCGCAGCCTCTTCGAGTTCCGCCTTGACGACGACGCCGTCGGCCTCGACATGGGCTACCACCTTGATTGAAGGAGCCCACCTGTTGAGAAAGGACGAAAAGGACGAAAAGGACAGCAAGCACACGCACAATAGACGGCGCAGCATCGGCGGCATGCGCCATTGGCGTCTATGTTGTGTCTTTCGTCCCCGCTGTTGTGTCTTTCATTCCTGATGTCCTTGCCGTCCTTGTTGTCCTTGCCGTCCTTTCGGTCCCTTTTGTGCCTTCCGTCCTCTTTTCAGTCCCTTCCCCAACCCCGGGAGAACCCACCATGGCCATTCGCGGTCCTGCTTACCTCAAGACCACCTGGTCTTTTGAAGAACGCCCTGTGGCATCCGCCAAACTCAACCTCTGGGACGACCGCATCGAAGCCGCCCTTGAACTGGCATTTCATCTGCTGTGTCATGCCTGGGGCGGGGGCAACGGCGTTGTGCGCGGCTTCACCGCCGACGACCTCAAGGTGGTCGCCACGCCGTCCCCCGGCCTGACCGTCCACGTGCGGCCCGGCGCAGCCTTCATCAGCAGGTACCCCTTCCGCCTCACGCAGACGACCGAAACCGCCGAAATCCCCCCGCCGGCCGCGCAAAACCGCATTGACCTCGTGCAAGCGAACCTCGACACCTGGAGTGTCAGCGTAAAACGCGGCAACGAGGCGGCATCGCCCGCTCCCCCCAACGCCGACGCCCACTGTCTCGCCCTGGCGCACTTGCATTTGCGCCCGGGTATGACTTGCATCAAAAACAGCAACGACGGTGTCAACGGTTACATCACCGACGCCCGCGTCTATGTGTGAGGATCGCCCGGATATGCAGCAGAATGACCCCCGTCCCCCGTGCGGCAGGAACGACATCCCGCTGCTGTGTCTGCTGGACGGCGAGCCGATCAGCCATTTTCGGCTCCGCGAGTTCGAGAATCCCGAGGGCCTCGCGATGGTCCACGCCGACACCCTCGTCTCCCTCGAAAAAACCCGCCGCGACCTCTGCGCGATGCACCGCACCGATGTCTGGATCATCATCACCAACGCGGTGCGCACGCAAGCCGATCTCGAACGCCTCGCTGCGCGGCTCGGCTGGACCGATCAGGGCGGCGCCGTCGCCCGCGATTCCCGCCACCTCGCCCGGTACGGCGGCATCGCCGTGGACCTCATCGCCGTCACCGCCGCCACCCGCGCGCGCGTGCCCCAGAAGACCCTCGGCAGCGTCTGCCGGAGACACTTCGACTTCGTCAAAGACGATTACCGCGACGGCCACGTCCACGCCGACAACCGCTTCCGCGCCACGCCAACGCAGGGTGGGCGCGGCGCAGCGGCATCCAACAGCGCCGACCCATGGGTCCGATCTGTCCGATCTGTCTGATTCGTCTGACTCATTCCCCCAACCCAGCAAAGGCCCCCACCATGAACCTCACCACCATCCTCAGCACTGAAGCCGGTATCACCCTTCTCGGCGCGATCATGGGCGCGATCTGGACCCTGTTCAAGGGAGGCGCGTGTTATGCGCGGCTGCGCCGCAGACGTTATTTGCGTGCGATCCAGGCGCTCGAAGCCGCTGTCGAGGAAACCTACCGTGCCTATGTCGAATCCCTCAAGGCGACGCGCCCCGGCGGCCGCCTCACTCCCGAAGAGCGCCGCCGCGCCCGCGAAATGGCCCGCGCGCGCGCCGTCGCCATCGCGCGCAAGGAAGGCATTGATCTGTTGCGCGAACTCGGCGAAGACATGATCAGCGTGTGGATTGCAAAACTCGTAAAGCGCCTCAAACGCCGCTGACCCCTCACTCTTCGCCGAACAGGAACGCGCGCGCGCGCTCCAGGCCCTCCACGCGCACCTCATTCGCGGTTGCCAGTACTTCCAGGTGCACGCGCAGTGGCATGTCCCGGACCGCCATACGCGTCGCCAACGCCGCCTGGAATTGTTCCAATTCCTGCGTGGTCGTTTCCGAACCTTTCTTCGCCGCCAGCAGCAGCAGCGGAACGCCCAGGAACAGTTCCGCCGACGGACGTCCCAGTTCCGGCGCTAACGGACTCGGCCGCAATCCGAACGGGAATGGAAATTCCTCATTCATCGGCGCAAAACGGCGCGGCAGACACACCACCGCGCGTTCCACGCGCTTCGGGTAGGCCAATGCGAACCAATTGACAAAGCCCCGCGCCGGGCCATGTTCATACAGCATGAACCGGTCCAGCCGCAGCGGCGTATTCCTGCTGACCGCGTCCAGTATCTCGAACAGACGCAAATCCGCCCGCGTCCGCTGCAACCCGATGTTGAGCATCCCGAAATTGGGGAACGTGGGGTGATCAAAATAAGGCGCAATGATCGCCATGCCATGCGATGCGGCATCCGCCCGGAATTGTTCCATCAACGGCTCCACGCTTTCCGGAAGCGCCATATAATCGTGAATCACCACCAGCACCCCCGGCGGCCCCTCTGCAATCTCCCCTGGCGGAAGATACACGCCGTATAATGTGCCCGAAACATACCCGTAGCGAATCCGGCCCGGCGCAATCGCCGCGGGTTCCGTCCCATGCCCGCTCAACGGCCCCAGCAGCCACGACAACACCCGCGCCGTTTCGCCGTTGCCTTTTGCTTCCAGTTTCGATGCAAACTGCGCAAAGCGGTCCGCGCCCGCAATGCGGTGATAGGCCACCAGCGCATCCGCGCGCACCCGCGATGCCCCGTCTTCCCGTATCGCCTGCTCCAGCGCCGACAGCGCCTCCTCGGTATGCATCCGCCCCAGCGCCTCCGCCGCGCGCACCCGCGCAAACACATGCGTATCCTGGAGCAGCGTCTCCGACAACGGCCCCACGGATTCCGGCGACCCGATATAGCCCAGCAACCTCACCAGTCCCTCGCGCACCCGCCGCGACCGATGCCGCCGAAGCATCTCATGCAGCATCGGCAGGTCCGCTTCCCCGACCCGCTCACAGAGTTCATACAACGCGTTCACCGCGTCGCGGCCTGCCAGCCCCCCCAACAACCGCTGGATAATTTCCGGGTCGTTTGGACGACTCCCCCGGACAGGAAACGCGCCAGCCGGCGGCGATAACCCGACCCATGCTGTGTTGTTCGCATGTTCCCCTGCAGCATCCCCTTCCTCCTCCCCCCCATCCATAGTCACCGCTTTCCCCAAAGCATCCGTCTCCCAATCCAACGGTCCCGGGGTTCCCCCCCCCTTGCCCACCCCCGCATTGGCGGCATCCAGGCGCCGCGCCCGCCAGAGCGCCTGCAGGCGCCGCGCTCGCGCGTCGCCATGCAGGTGGCTCAACTTGTTGCACAGCAGGTTCGCCTCATACTCCCGGCCCAGCGCGTGTATGCAGACCGCCCGCGCATACAGCACATCCGCCAGATTCGGGAGACGGCGATCCAAATCATCCAGCAGCACCAGCGCCTCCGCCGGTCTACCCTGCTCATACAGCCGCCGCGCCCTGCGGAAATGCTCCTGTTCCTCCGGAGGAATCATGCGTAATCCCCTCAACGGCCCCTTATGCAGTGCACCTATTGTACACCATATGCCCGAAAATGCACCAGAGTTTCTGCAGGCTGAGAAAACCGCCGCTGCGGCATCTGTGCTACAATGGCGCAACGACGGTATCTGCCTCTGCCGTCTCCGAACCGCCGCGCCGATTGCGGCGACGGAAAAATACAACACAGGGCAGGGGAAATGAAGCCTGGCGAAATGGAACCCACCGCGAATTTGAGGAAGGCAACACCATGAACCTCATCCGTCCCCGACACCTGCTCCCATCCCTGCTTATCATCGCAGCGGCATGCGCCGTCCACGCCCAGGAAAAACCCAAGCCGACCCAATACGTGGACGTTCCCATGCGCGACGGCACATTGCTCGCCACGGATGTGTATCTGCCCAAAGGCGAAGGCCCCTGGCCCGTCATCCTCCTGCGCAGCACCTACAGCCGCAATGTCGGCAACATGAACGACTTCCTGCGCGAGGGCTATGCGGCCGTCGTGCAGGACGTGCGCGGCATGGGTATGAGCCCGGGCGAAAAGCATGTCTTCTACGCCGACGGCTGGCGTGAGGGCCTGATGGACGGCGCGGACACAACGGCCTGGATGCTCGAACAGCCCTGGTGCAACGGCAAAATCGGCACCTTCGGCGGTTCCGCGCTTGGCATCACCCAGATGCTGCTCGCCCCCGTGGCCAAAGGCGTCGTCGCGCAATACATTGACGTGGCCCCCGCGAACTTCTACACCGAAGGCATCTACATCGGCGGCGTCTTGAGCAAGAACCTCATCGAGGGATGGCTGACCGCCATCGGCCAGCCCCACATCATCGCCGTGTGGAAAGAGCACTGCTACTTCGACGACTACTGGAAACATTTCGATGTCGGCGCGAAGGTGGCCGATATCCAGGCCCCGGCGCTCTTTGTCGGCGGCTGGTACGACATCTTCCAGCAGGGCACCATCAACGCCTTCGTCGCCCGGGAACAGTACGGCGGCGACGGCGCGCGCGGGAAGAACATGCTGATCATGAAATGGTCGCCGCACGGACCCGATGTGACAGAAGACCTGAAACTCAATGAAAACCGGTTTGATCTGAAGGTTTCCGAGGTCAGAAGGGCCTTTTTTGAGGCGCGCCTGAGAGGAAATGAGGACGCGCTCAAGCCCTACGCCAAAGTGCATTATTATGTGATGGGCGCGGACACGGAAGGCGCCCCGGGGAACGAGTGGCGCACCGCCGATACATGGCCGCCGTTCCCCACCGTCGAGACGCCCTGGTACCTGCACGCAGACGGCGCGCTGTCCGCCACCGCGCCCGACGCGGCGGCCGCCTCCCTGGGGTTCACCTTCGACCCGAAGGACCCCTATCCCACGCACGGCGGCGCAAACCTCCTGCTGCCCTCCGGACCCTTCGACCAGCGCAAGCACAGCGCCACACGCACCGATCTCCTGAAATTCGCCACGGAGCCGCTCACCGCACCCATGGAGATCACCGGCCGCGTCACAGTGAAACTCTACATCTCCAGCGACGCGCCCGATACGGATTTCACCGCCAAACTGCTGGACATCTACCCCGCGGGCGACGACCGTGAAATCCTGATGCTCGACAGCATCCAGCGCGTCAAACTCCGCAAGAGTTTCGAGCGGCCGGAACCGCTCCTGACGGGGCCGGAGGAAATTGTGGAACTCACCATTGACCTGTGGAGCATCAGTTGGATTTTCAACACCGGACACCGCATCGGATTGCATATCTCCAGCAGCAATTTCCCCCGCTTCGAGGTGAACCCCAATACCGGCCACGACAACCCGGAGCAGGCCGGCGACGCCATGCGCCCCGCGAACAACCGCGTCCACATGGACGCTGCGCGTTCCAGCGCCCTGATCTTGCCCGTCCGCCCCGCAACGCCGTAACACGGACATCGGTTTTCAAAGAAAAGGACACAACGCAGAAAGCCGATGAAGATGAACGGCATGAACTGTATGGACAAGAGGGACAGCACTGAAAGAAAAACATGTTTTTCCGTCTTGTCCCTCTTCGCTTTATTGTGCTTGTTGTCCTTGCCGTCCCTCCCGGCTGCTCCGTCCATCTCGTTCATTACGGCTTTTTTCCTGTCCCTTTTGTCGCTTTTGTCCCTTGTCCCGCTCCGCGGGCGTACCGCCCGCGCTGCTGAAAGCGCTCCATGACTTCCCCCACTGACACCCCCCCCGCCCCCCGCGGACCGCGCAACGCGCCGCTGTTGATCGCCTTCGCGATCATGGCGGCGGGGTTGGGTGCGGCGTCGGCCTGGCCGGTCAACGCGCCGGGGGCGCTCGCGGGCGCCATGTGGCGGGCGGGGTTGCTCTTCGCTGTCATGGCCGTCTTTCTGGTCGTGCTGCCCCGGCACGCGCGACTGCCGATGCAGATTTTCATTGCGATGGTGTCGGGCGGCGCGGCGGGCTGGCTGCTGGCGCGGCTGGGCCACGAGGGTTTCGTCAGCGATTACATCGGCGTCTTCGGCGCGCTGTTCATCCTGTTGCTCAAGGTGGTGATCATCCCCCTGGTCTTCGTGTCCATTGTCTGCGGCGTGGCGGGCATCGGCGATCCGCGCAAACTGGGCGCGCTCACCGTGAAGATGCTCGGTTATTACCTTGTCACGACCGCCGTCGCCGTCATCATCGGTTTGGGACTGGTGACCGCCATCCGGCCCGGCGTCGGCCAGGATGCGCTGCGGGACCAGACGCTGCACGCCGACAGCATCGAAGCATCACAAAACCTTGGCGTGATGATTCAGCGCGACCTGCTGCCCGCCGTCATCCAGAACCCCATCATGGCGGAGCAGCGTCCGCTCGTAGTCATCTTCTTCGCCCTCCTGCTCGGCGCGGCGCTGGCCGCCGTCGGCAAAGACGGCGAAGCCGCCCTGCGCACCTTCAAATCGCTGGACCGCGCCCTCATCACCATCATCCTCTGGGTGATGGCGCTCGCGCCGATCGGCGTTTTCGCGCTCATGGCCAGGGCGATCTCCGAATTGGGCTTGCAGTACATTTTCACGCTCGCAAAATACTGCTTCACCGTGCTCTCCGGCCTGATCGCCCATTTCTGCGTGCTGGTTTTCATCATCTGTCCACTGTTCGCGCGCGTTTCCCCCATGCGATTTCTGCGCGGCATGACCCCCGCCTTCGAGGTCGCGTTCAGCACCTCTTCCAGTGCCGCCACGCTGCCGGTGAGCATTGACTGCGCCGCGCGCCGCGTCGGAGCAAACCGCAACATCTGCGGATTCATGCTGCCGGTGGGCGCGACCATCAACATGGACGGCACGGCGCTCTACGTCGCCGTCGCCAGCGTCTTCGTCGCGCAGGTCTATGGCATCCAGATCGGGTTGTGGGGCGACCTCATGATCTTTCTCACCGCCGTCATGGTCTCCATCGGAACCGCCGGCATCCCCGGCGCGAGCATCGGCCTGATGAGCATCATCTTCACTACGGTCGGCATCCCCCTCGAGGGGCTGGGCATCGTGCTCGGCGTGGACCGCTTCCTCGACATGTGCCGCACCGTCGTCAACGTCACCGGCGACTGCGCCGGCGCGATGGTCATTTCGCGCAGCGAGGGTTTCCCCGTCGGGGAAGGCGCATCCGAATAGGCCCCCGCCTCAGCCCCGTATTTTCACCACGATGATTACAATTGCGATCGGGATCAGCGCAAAGAACCACCACTTGTTCGCAACGATAAAGGTGATGACGTCACTTATATCCATAATCGAAGATCCTCCGGTTCCAACGATTTCCAGTTCCGCAGGGCCGATGCAGTGCATCGGAGCCGCCGGACGCTGCATGCGATTCCGCATTTCCGCGGCTACTGTGCCCGCATCAGCGTGGCGGCAACAGCGGCGGCCAGCCCCAGCACCACGCCGATCAGAGATAACTTGCGCTCACGGGGCGGTAATTCCCGGTTCAGCAGCCCGCTCCCGCTCCAGATCACCGCGCCCAGCGCGATCACGATGACAAAGCCGAAGCCGATGCGCTGAAAACGCGGGTCCGCCAGGAATCCGCGCAACAACCATGTCGTCACGCAGGCCAGCACGCCGATAAAAGCCCCGCTCAACCACACGGGGGTGCCCTTTGGCGCGCTGCCCGTCAGCACGCGGGCATTGATCGCATCCTCATCAATCTCCGCGCCGAGTTTTTCGCTGTAACGGAGGGTGCGCTTTTCTCGTTTGTGATGACTCGGCTTGTGTCTCCGTTCCGGCTTATCGCGGTCGCTTGGAAGCGATGCTTCACGCGTTTCCCCGGCGGCCTCATCCTCCCCCGTCTTGTATTCGGAATCCCCCAACTCACGGGACAGCGCCTCGAAGGTCAGCACTTCGCGCTTCGACGATTCCGAACCGCGCGGTCGCGCTTTTTCCTCCAGAGATGATTTCGTCACCCCTTCCCGCGCCTGGCACAACGGACACAGCGCCCGGCCCGCTGTGTCCCGGGCGCTGTGCCTGCGGCATGCGATGCCCCCGCACCCCTCGCACGGCACGCCGCACACCTCGCACAACATCATATGGCACTTCGCGCAATATCCCACCGGGCTGCGCGTCTGACATACGGCGCATTGCATGATCGGTCACTCCCTGCCTTTGTTCGGCGATCATCCTAGCACGGGCCCTTGCCGCGCGCAATGCGATC
The DNA here is from genome assembly GCA_937951485.1 of uncultured bacterium. Lineage (GTDB taxonomy): Bacteria > Hydrogenedentota > Hydrogenedentia > Hydrogenedentales > CAILVY01 > CALEDJ01. The sequence continues at coordinate 10,793 of CALEDJ010000063.1, read as the reverse complement.
CGCCGGCGCACCCGCCCGCAGCATCCCGTTACTCTTCTGTGCCCCGGTGAATCCAAAATGAGAAACACTTTAGCGGAACGGCAAAGATTGTCGGGACGATCTATACGGTCTTTTAGATCCCCCGCTGCACCCCACTCGGTCAAAATACAACCAAAATGACTTCCGTTCATGAAAGGCCGTATGCTACGACGAAAACGGAGGTTCGATCATGCGTCGTTTCGTTCTCGTCGCGGCCATGCAGGCGTGCGGTGCGGTCCTTGCCGCCGATTTCTCGTCGCCGATCCCTATTGATGCCTTTTCCGACGGCATCAAGCATTATCAGTCGGGAAAAGACCAGAAGGACTGCCCCCGTCACGACCCGGCCCATACCGCGGCCATTGCGCACAACATCCTCTTGCACCAGCGGGCCAACGGGGGTTGGCCGTGCAATTGGGACCCGTTGCGCATCCTTTCGGAAGAAGAGGCGGCGCAATTGCGCGCAGAGAAAGGCAAGCAAGACACATCATTCGACAACCGCGCCACCTATCCGCAGGTGGAATACCTGGCGCACGCCTTTGCGCGCACGGGCGATGCCGCCTTCCGCGACGGAGCGCTGCGCGGCATCGAATTCATTCTCGAAGCCCAGCATCCCTGCGGCGGCTGGCCGCACTCCTATCCGGACCGCAGCAACTACCGTCCCCATATCACCTTCATGGACGATGTCACCGTCGGGGTCTTGCGCACATTGCGCCGCCTGGCCTCCGGCGAGGCACCCAATGACTTCATTGCCTCCGACCTGCGCGCGCGCATCGTGGCGGCTGTCGAAAAGGGCGACGCGTGCATCCTGCGCCTGCAGGTCATGGTGGACGGCGCGCCGACCGTGTGGGCGGGGCAGTATGACCATGAGACCCTGCAACCCACGAAGGCGCGCGCCTACGAACTGCCCGCGCTGGTCAGCGCGGAAAGCGTCCGTGTAGTGCGTTATCTGATGTCCATCGAGCCGCCCACGCCGGAAATCATCCGCGCTGTCGAGGCCGCCGCCGCGTGGTTTGAACGTTCCAGGATTTACGGGCTGCGCATCGAACGCATCCCCATAGCGCCCATCCGGTATAACCATCACACCGCCACCACGGATGTCATCGCCGTGGAAGACCCCGATGCGCCGCCCATCTGGGCGCGCTTCTACGAAATCGAAACCAACCGGCCCTTCATGGCCAATCGCGACGGGCGGAAGGTCTATTCCCTGGCCGAAGTGCACCACGAACGCCGCACCGGCTACGGCTGGTACACCGGCGCGCCCGCAGCGCTTCTGGAGAAAGACTATCCCGCCTGGCGCCGCCGCTGGGTGGAAAACAACGATGAAACCCCGCTTCCTTGATGCCCAACCCGACGTGCCCCCAGGAATGATACGTACAGCCCGGCACGATCCACAGGCGGGTTTTCAGGGATCACGCAGCGCATTCCCGGTCAACGCGCCGGGAGGCATTGGCGAAATAGACTGTTGCTGCGCATAAGAACACAAAATATACGGGATTCCACATGGAACTGACGCCCGAAACGCCCATTTCGCAAATGCCTCTCCGAATCAACCGAAATGCTTCTTGAAATAGGAGGAGTTGTCAATGCACTTCAGATCAATTTTGACAAAGCGCTCCAACTCCTCTTCCGTGATGGGCAAATCGTGGGGGGCTGCCGGGGGGCCTGCTTCAGGGCGCGGGGGTCTGCGGCGCGGCACCTTGCGATCAGGCTGCTCCGCGTTTTCCGGGAACGGGAAGAACGCCTCATCCAGAAATTCAGCGATCACGCTGGCCAGGTGTGTCTTGCGCTCTTCAAAACTGCCATGCTGAAGGATGTGGCGATTCAACGGGATAACTTTATTGCGAAACAGGACGGATAATTCCTCGCATGCGGGACAGGGAACGACAATCACCACATCTTTGGGTATTTTCGACGTAACGATGCGCTGTGATTTGCAATGAGGACAAATAACTGAATCCATAACGCCGTCCTCTCTTGTGCCCGTGGCGACGCGCTGCGAGCGTCAAGAATATGATACCGGAATCGTTGCAAACAGTCAAATGCGCGCCCCGCGTCAAAACCCGCGCATGATCTTTTTCAAGGCGGTTTCGTCACCGGCAGTATCAAGGAAAACACACGCACATGCGCACGCCATTCCCGCGTCACGAGGGGCGATCAAGGGCCGCCAACGCCGCGCCCGGGTCCGTGGGCAGTTCGATGACGCACCTGAAACCCACATGATGCAGGTGCTTGGACTCATAGGCGGCCTTGTCCGCCGCATCCAGGGGAATCCCCTGGCTCCGGTAATGGCCGCCGCGCAGCACCATAGACCTTCCGAAATCGGGCTCCTGGCCGCTGTTGGCGGGGGTCCGCGTCCACTCGGCGACATTGCCCGCCATGTCATAGCAGCCCGACCAGGTGCGGTCTTTTTCAAAACTGCCGACCGGCGCCAAACTTGCCCATTCCGCATCGCCCTGGCAATTGCACGCGTCCTCCTCCCAGGCGTCGCCCCAAGGGTACATGCTCGATGCGCCCGGCCCCCCATAGGCCGCCCGCGCCCACTGCGCTTCGGTCGGCAGCAGTTTGCCGGCCCAGGCCGCGTAGGCCTGCGCGTCATAGAACGCCACCATGCTGACGGGCAGGCGCGGTTGCGCGGTCAAATGTTCCTCCAGCGCCTGTGGAAAGGGCCAGCCGCCCGTCACCGCGTTGCAGAAGCGCGCATATTCCTCCAGCGTCACTTCGCGCGTATCTATCAGGAACCCCGGCACATGCACCGTTGCGCCGTTCAGGGAAACGGGACCGGGGGGCACAAACGCCATGCCTTCCCGCAGGAGGATGACGGCCATGTAATGCTGCATCGCCTGCTGCGCCAACGTCAGCGCCTGCGCTTCATCGTTGCGCGCTTCCATCTGGGCGGCGTTCCAGCGTTTCTCGGCGTCCTCAAAGATGCGCTTGCGCTCCTGGGAATGCTGCGCCCGGATTTCCGCATGCGCCCGTATCCGCGCAATGGCCTGCCGCATGGCGTCGAACGCCGCGCCGGTATCAGCATCCGCCACCGGCGTAACCGTCGCCGCCGACATCTGCTGCCGCCGCAACTCAAAACCATACACGCCGGCGGCGGCCGCGATCAGAATCCCCAGCGCGGCCAGGATGCCCGCGATGCGGCGGCCGCGTTCGGGGGGCGGCGCGGGAAGCGCCGCTACCTTGGGCGTGGCCAGGACGGGTCCTTTTCCATCCAGGCGTTCCCGGAGGGGGCGGAGCGCGGCGCGCAGTTCCGCCGCGGTTTGAAAGCGCTTCTTCGGGTCGGGGTCCACGCACTTCGCCACGATGGCGTCCAGTTCCTTCGGCAGGTCCTGATATAGTTCCGACGCGGGCTTGGGCACCCCGGAGGGCACATACCCCGTGAGAATCTCGTAGAGCACCACGCCCGCGCTGTAGATGTCGCTGCTTGGGTTCACATCGCGGCTGTTGCGCACCTGTTCCGGCGGCATGTAATACGGCGTTCCCATCACCACCGACGCGCCCGTGAGCCGCTGGGTCGCCATCAGTTTGGAAATGCCGAAATCCATCAACTTGATGGTCCCGTCAAGCCCGATCATGATGTTTTCCGGTTTGATGTCGCGGTGGATCGTGTACTGGTGCGCGTATTCCAGCGCGGCGCACAACTCGTCCATGATGCGAAGCACCTCCGGCAGGGGAATACGCTGATTCGGCCCCAGCGATTCCAGCACGTTGCGCAGTGATTTTCCCCGGAGAAATTCCATGGAAATGTACACCACGCCCGATGCGCTGCCGATGTCGTGTACGCGCACGATGTTGGGATGGGCCAGCCGCCGCGCGATGCGCGCCTCGTTGAAGAAGCGCTCAAGCACCAGTTTGTCCTGGACGAACTGGGGCAGCAGCGTTTTGAGCGCCACATCTTCGCCGAGGACGTTGTCGTGCACTTTGTAGATGCAGCCCATGCCGCCCCGGCCGATCAGATTCAGCACCGTGTAGCGGTTGGCGAGCACCTGTCCCCGCCGCAATTGGATTTCGTTCGGGTTGGGGGGCGGCGCTGCGGCCGACTGGGCGACTTCAATTTTGATTTTCGGCAGGGTCGTATTGCATTTGACACAGGTCTCCTGTCCGTCAGGATTCACATAGAAGCACCGCGGACATTTCACCTTGGCCATGTCTGCCCTCACCCTCCAGGCGGGTATGCTGTTTCGGTCTGCCGCCGCCTGCCTGCCCTTACATCCTACCCGCACAGCCCCGCAGAGCGCAAGTCCCCCGACGGGATCGCCGCACGGCGGTTGCGTTTGCGCCAGTAGGCCCGCACAAAGAGGGGGCGGGTGTCGCGGCGGCATGCCGCGATGACGCGGTCGGTCCATTGTTCGAGCAGGCGGTCATGTTCGGCGAAGGCGGCGCGGGCATCGGGGGGCGCGTGCAACCACTCCCGTTCGAGGGCGTCGCGTTCCCCCTGGAACACGGCGAACGCGGCCGCCGGGTCGCGCATCGCGGCGCGGTGCAGGCGTTCGTGCCGCCACCAGAGCGAGGCGTCGGCGCGGTCGGTGGGAAACGGGCCGAGGTCCAGCGGGTCATCCACGGCGACCGGCTTGAACAGGCTGGTGCAGGGCGCGGCGGTCGCGGTGATCCAGTGGCGGCAGGCATCGCCGCGCAGTTCCGACACCCACGAGGCGGTGGTCTGCGAGGCGGCGATCAGGCCGCCGGCGTGCATGCATGGCGCGGCCATGCCGCCGTTGACCACCGAATAGCGCGGATAGCGCGCGCCTTCGCCGTGGTCGCGCAGGATATAAAAAAGCCCCGCCGCGTCGCGGACCCCTTCCGCGATCGCCGTCACGCGGCGGCGCCGCGCGCGGCATGCGGACACGACGGTGCGCAGCCGGTCCGCGTGCCGCGCCGCAAACGCGGGGATGCTCAGCCCGTTGGAGATGGCGCGCACACCTGTCACCCGCTCGACGGCCGATTCGCGCCCCGCCGTTTCGAGGACGAATGCGCCCGCAGGGTCCGCGATCAAAAAACTGTTGTGGTAGGTGAATCGCCGGTTTTCGTGACCGCAGCCGCCTCCCTGGCCGTGCGCCTCCAGCAGCGCGACAATCACGCCGCATGCCTCCTCCGCGCTGCGCGCGCGTTCCAGCCCCAGCCGCACGAGGTCCATGCCGGTGAGGCCCGCCGCGGCGCAGGGCCGGCGCGTGAAGACCGCCTCATTCCCGATCACCACGCCGTCTTCATTCGCCCCCATTTCCGCGCCCCACATCCAGAAGGGCCGGCTCAGCAGCACCGCGCGCGTTTCCGCCGCCTGGGGGATGGATATCCAGGTGCAGCGCAGCATCGCGCCGGGCGCATGCCGCCGCCGGGGATACCACTCCGGCGCCTGCGCCTCGTTCGGGTCGCGGTCGGAGTTCTTGGCAAAAAGCACGCGCTCTTTTTTCACTATGACTACGGTGTCGCACATGGGGCGGGAGCGCCTGGGGTTGTTGGGGGGAAGACAGGAACATTATGGACGAAATGGACAGGATGGACACAAGGGACAAAAGGGACACAAGGGACAAAAACGGCGTTATGGGAACACGAAACAATATAACATGTTGGCGGTGTGGCGTGCAGCGGGGAATGTTGTGTTCTTTTACATCCCCGGGCGCGAAGCGCCGGTGGATGTGAAAGGCCATAGAGTGCGCCACGACAGTCCATGCCATTCCGCCAAAGTGTTACGAAATAATAAAGTCCGACGCAATCATTGAGAAATCCACTACGCCCACTCTGTCCACTCCGTCCTCTTCGTCCATTCATGGCCCATCGCCATGCCATCAGGGACTTTCTTGTTCCAGGATGTCGCGGACAATTCTTGCCAGGCTCTTGGGGGAGAAGGGTTTTGCCAGGAAGTGGACCCCCTCGTCAATGATGCCGTGATGGGCGATGACGTTGGCGGTGTATCCGGACATGTAGAGGACCTTGAGATCAGGCAGCAGCGTTGCCAAACGGTTTTTTAATTCCTTGCCATTCATTTCGGGCATGACCACGTCAGTGATCAGGAGGTGGATGGGGCCTTCATGGCGGCGGGCCAATGCCAGCGCTTCCCCGGGGGTTCTTGCCGTCAGCACGGTATATCCGTACTGGGTGAGGATGGCGTGCCCGAATCCGAGAATCGCTTCCTCGTCTTCCACCAGCAGCACAGTTTCTGTGCCATGGAGGGGCCGCTCTTCGGCGGCAACCAACGCTTCGGCCGCTTCGGCACAGGCACGGGGCAGGTAGATTTTGAACGACGTGCCTTTTCCCGGCTCGCTGTACACGTTGACAAAGCCATGGTTCTGTTTCGCGATGCCATACACGATCGCCAGACCCAGTCCCGTACCCCGCCCCATGTCCTTGGTGGTGAAAAACGGCTCAAAAAGCCGTTCCAGGGTGTGCCTGTCCATCCCGCATCCGTCGTCGCTGACTGCGAGCAGCACGTATTCGCCGGGGATAAAACCCGCGTGACTTCTGCAATAGCCTTCATCCAGCGTTGTGTTGGCGGTCTCGATGGTCAGATTGCCCGCACCGGTGATGGCGTCGCGCGCATTCGCCGCAAGATTGACCAGCACCTGGTCCACCTGCGTGGGGTCCATCTGCACCGTCCAGAGGTCCATGCCCGGTTTCCAAATCAGCGTGATGTTTTCGCCGATGATGCGTCGCAGCATGCTGAGCATGCCAGCGACAACGTCGTTTATGTCCAGTATGATGGGGCGGATGGGCTGGCGCCGGGAAAAGGCCAGCAGTTGCCTGGTGAGTTCCGCGGAGCGTTTCGCCGCCTTCTGCACTTCCTCGATGCTGCCGCGTGCGGGATGGTTGTCGGGCAGGGCGTCCATCGCCAGGTCCCCGTAGCCCAGAATGGCCTGAAGCATGTTGTTGAAGTCATGCGCCACGCCGCCCGCCAGCCGGCCGACCGATTCCATCTTCTGCGCCTGCCGGAGTTGATCTTCCAGGATTTTCTGGACAGTGATGTCCTCTTTCAGTCCGACAAAGTGGGTAATATTTCCCGCATCATCGCGAATCGGCGAAATCAGCGCCCGCTCCCAATACAACGTGCCATCCTTCTTTTTGTTATGAAATTCGCCATGCCATTTCCGGCCCCCTTTAATGGTATCCCAAAGTTCCTTATATGTTTCCGGCGATGTTTCGCCTGACTTCAGGATGCGCGGGTTCTGTCCGAGCACCTCATCCAGGGAATAGCCCGTCAGGGCCGTGAACTGGGGATTTACATATTCGATCAGGCCTTCATAGTCGGTGATGACCACGCTGGCAGGGCTTTGTTCCACGGCGACGGACAGTTTCCTAACCTTTTCTTCCGCCTGTTTACGCTCAGAGATGTCTTCGTAGGTGCCCAGGACGCCGACAACCTCTCCTTTGGCATTGCGCAGGGGCACCTTGTTGGTGCGCAAGTACAAGCGCTTTCCATCAGGGGTGAACTGGGGTTCTTCGTAGCCAAGTTTCGATTGACCGCTTTCCATCACCATGCGGTCATCCGCGCGGTACCTGTCCGCCAGTTCGCGCCAGCCCATGGCGTAATCGTCTTTGCCGAGGAGTTCCTCCGGCGCAGCGAATCCGGCGTCCCGCGCAAAGGGCCGATTACAGCCCAGGTACACCGAATGGCGGTCTTTCCAGAAAACCCGCACCGGAATGCTGTCAAGCACCAGACGAAGCATGGCCTGAGATTCCCGCAGGGCCAGGGTGCGTTCGCGAATCTCCCTCTCCAGGACCTCGCGGCGTCTTGACAGAAACGCGAGGAAAGCCATCAATATGCAGGTGATCGCCAGTCCGGAGACTGCGGCGATCGGGCTGGCGCGCAGCGGATACAACGCCCCGTATTCGGGACGGGGACGCGCCGCAAGCACATAGACCTTCCCGAAGGCGAAAAGCGGCGTCAGCAGGCGCAGCGTGTCCTCAAAGGGGGGGTGCAGCCACGATTCCATTTCCAGCGTGCGCGCATCGCTCGCGCCAGTGGATGCCAGAAACACCGGCCGGGCATTACGTCCCAGTTGATACAAATCCATCTCGATTTGGAACAGACGGGAATCGGCGGGCTTGACACTGTGCCGCAGCAACGTTTCCGGGCGCAGTACGGACACGACAAAACCCTCTTGGCCGTCCCTGGCGTCGGGCGCGAAGATTGGGCGCAACACCACCATGCCCACCTTCTCCTGGTCATTGTGCACCAAAATGACCGGATCGCTGGCGGTGGTAAGACCAGTGCGCATCGCCTCCTCCAGGGTGGCCAGGCGAACAGGGTCCGATCCGATGTCAAATCCCAAAGCGGCTTCGTTGCCCTCATACGGCGCTACATAAAGGATGGGATAATAATGTTCCCGCGGTCTGACTGGAATGCGCGTGCCGCCATCATCGAACTCCCAGAACGCAAAGTCTGTCAATCCATCTTGCCTGGCCTGCTCTTCGACACGCTGGCGCTCCGCCGCCGGAACGCGGGGGACCCATGACCATGCGTGTACGGCGGGGTTCCTGGTCAGAAATTCGGCGTAATGGCGAAATTCACGGCGGTCCACATAATCACTGGATTCAAAAAGTCGGGCCAGTCCTTCCAGTTTAATGTTGCGGATATCAAGCATGGTCTCTATCACAACGTCGGTTTTGGCCAACGCCATTTGCAGGAAGGCTTCCCGGCGCTGATGTTTTTCTCCTCTATGGATTTCATAGGTGACCATGGCCGTAATGGCCAACATAATGCCGGCGCCGATCACCGCTTCAGCGTTGTGCATCAACCATCCCTGCTGCTCCGTTGAGGCAAGGCGGCTGCGCCGTCGCAGCAGCGCGGCGCCGCAAAACACGATTCCCATCAACAAGACGGTGAAGCCCAGAGGAACGCATAGACTGCGCATGGCCAGCGCGCGCCATTTTTCTGCGTCCACATCCATGCCGAAGACAGCCTGCACGGCGTTTGTGCGCGGGTCCATCAAGGGCACGCAAACGCGGACCCGGACGTCCTTGCGGCTGGTGTACGGACGAAAGATTGCGGCAATGCCGGTATCGAAGGCGCGATGAAGGTTGGCATCGGCCTCGTGGAAAATCTGCCCGGGTTTCGATTCGTCTTCCCCGCCGTCAGGTCTGGAATCCACAAAAAAGAAAATTGTCCTGTCCGGCTTTCGACCCATCAGGTAAAAAAAATCGAATTCAGGATACAATACGGAGAGTCGCTGCAATTGCGCCTTCAGACGCTGATAATGCGGCAAATCACGATCTGATACCGTGCCGCTCACTGCCGCCACCCTGTCCAGCGGGATTGCACTTGCGGCGCTGCGGGCGTGCCTGAGCAATTCCGTGCGCATCCACTGATCCGTCTGCCACAGGTTCCACCAGGAAATCAGCCCCCCCGTGACAACCACCATCAGGAGGACCAACAGGATGCTGATGTATCCCGGTTGTTCGCTTCCGCGCCTCCGCTGCATGATGTTTCCCCATTCTCGATATGTCGAATATCGGTTATTATGATAACAAAGTCTGTCAGCATACGAAAGAAGAATTTTTATACAAATATATTGATGTTGTCACTTGCACAAACATCCCCGCCTTCCCACTCCTGCCACGAAAGCGTCTTGGGGCCGTGGAATACAGGCTTTCAGGTCGAACGGGTCGGACAGGACAGACGCCACAACAAGCGAAGAGTTCTGGAGTACAGGCTTCAGGCTGCCATGGATGCGGCTTGGGGCTGCGCCCCCCGCGATGGGAGCGCAGCCCCAACCATGCGTACTGCAACGGCCTCAGCGTTCCGGCGGCAGGCCGGGGCAGAAGCCGTCTTCGGTGTCCTCACAGGCGTGATAGCCGCCCGAGTTGAAGAACTGGATGAGCCGGAGCAATTCGGAGAGGCTGATCTGCCAGTTCTGCGGGTTGTAGTCGCTGCTGTGCGGCGCGCAGGCGGTGTTCTCGCCGGGGCCGGGCACGTAACCGTCTTCGGTGTTCTCGGGCGGGTCGGCGCAGTGATAGCCGCCCGAGTTGAAGAACTGGATCACCCGGAGCAACTCGGAAAGGCTGATAACATTGTCGCCGTTCTGGTCCGCGCTGTGGAATTCTGGTCCGCCGCCTTCCCCTTCGCCCTCGCCGCCCACGCAGTCGTCGGGATGAACCGTGGCGTCCCATGCATATTCGGCGTAGGTTTCCGCGCCAAGGGCCGCGTATGCTTCATACTCCTCGCGGTTGGTGCATCCGTCGCGGTCGGCGTCGGCATCCGGGGCGAACCATTCGGGGAGGGAGGCGAAAATGGACGGATCAGGTGGTTCAATGCCGATTTGTTCCAGAAGCCCCACCAATTCTGTAATAGCGCCCATGGTGTTTTCATCGCCGAGAATGGCATAGCCGGACAGGGCGTAGGACAAGGCAGAGATGAGATGCGGGGCGAGCATGTTCACCAGGGCGAGGTAGCCTTGCGACGCAAGCGCCTGCTCGATCAGGTCCTTGATGGCGTAGTAGTTGTTGTTGAAGGCGTCGAGGACAACCGCATGAGTCAGTCCGTTCCTGTTGAAATCCGGATCATTGAGCGCCATGGCGATCACAGCCAGTTCCCAGGCGTCGAGCATGCCGTTGGGAGATACAGGCAGTTCGGCCTCCGGGTCCACCGGCCCGTTGATGTCGGCCTGGTCGCATCGGATCAGGTTGGCGAACTCCGCAATTTCCGGCAAAAGCCACATCAGCGGTTCCAGCGAACAGTAAACGGTGTTCATCGCGGCACAGAAGTCAAAGTCGCCCGGACCGGGCGGAATCGGGGTAAGGGGCATCGGAGAGCAAACGATTTCGCCCTCTCCTTCGCCTTC
>CALEDJ010000062.1 GCA_937951485.1 uncultured bacterium | reverse complement strand
ACCCGCGCCGACACCGCCCGCAGAATCCGAGCCCGCGCCTGAATCGCCATAATAGAAATCACGTTACGTTATGGCGGAGTGACCTGCAGCGGGAAATGTTGTGTTCTTTCTACATCCCCCGGCGCTTCGCGCCACCCCCCTTCAAAGGGGGATTTTACGCCCGGGACCGAAGGTCTCCAGTGCGTCGCCAATCAGCACAAAGGGGAGACCTTCGGTCGAACCTGTGGCGCGGTCAGGAGACCGGCCACAACAAAAATACCCTTTTACATCCCCCGGCGCTTCGCGCCACCCCCCTTCAAAGGGGGATTTTACGCCCGTGACCGAAGGTCTCCAGTGCGTCGCCAATCAGCACAAAGGGGAGACCTTCGGTCGAACCTGTGGCGCGGTCAGGAGACCGGCCACAACAAGAAAGGGGGATGTAAAAGGCGATACAGTACGCCCCTGCGATCTGTGCCACTCCGCTGAAATGTTACGAAATCACAACCTGTGTGCAGTAGGAAATCTATCCCGAAAATCTCTCCATTCCAAGACTTCCCGACCCCCGGGACGCTGTTGCGCACGGTATCTGTTTCGGGTAGACTTTGCGCGTTGCGCCCTGGGCGCACCTTTTCGGGGCCGGGGCGTCCGGCGACGGTCTTGCCCGCATGCCGCACAGCGGCGATGCGGGCGCACCCGGCGGCGCATGCCGCCGCACGGCGTACAGGAAGGGGAAGATGGCATGGCGTGGCTGGATTGGGCCGTAATCGGGCTGTATTTCGCGCTGGTCTTTGGGATTGCCTGGTGGGTGATCCGGCAGGGGAAGGATACTCCCTCGGACTATTTCCTGGCGGGCCGCAATCTCGGCTGGTTTGTCGTGGGCGCGTCCATTTTCGCGTCGAACATCGGGTCGGAGCACCTGGTCGGCCTGGCGGGGTCGGGCTGCACGGATGGGGTGGCGATGGCGCACTACGAACTGCATGCGTGGTGCCTGCTGGTGCTGGCGTGGGTGATGGTTCCCTTCTATGCGCGGTCCCTGGTGTACACCATGCCGGAGTTTCTGGAGCGTCGCTACAGCCCCGCCGCGCGGTGGGTGCTTTCCATCATCTCGCTGGTGGCCTATGTGCTGACGAAGATCGCCGTGGGCATTTTCGCGGGCGGCGTGGTTTTCGCCACATTACTGCCGGAACTGCGGTGGGACCTCGGCTTTGTCGTACTCAACAGTTTCTGGGTCGGTTCGGTGGCGGTGATTTTGCTGACGGGCCTCTACACTGTGCTGGGCGGGTTGCGCGCTGTGGCCTATACCGACGCGCTGCAGACGGTCATCCTGGTGCTGGGTTCGCTGCTCGTGACGGTATTTGGCCTGATGCGGCTCGGCGGCTGGGCCGAGTTGCGGGCGGTGTGCGGGTCGGAGATGTTCAACCTCTGGAAGCCGCTGGTGCCGGAAGGCATGCAGGGCACGTGGGCGCCGGTGATGGAGGAAGATCGGATTGCGTGGTATTTCAACGGCAACTACCCCTGGATCGGCATGCTGTTCTGCGCGCCGATTATCGGACTCTGGTACTGGTGCACCGACCAGTACATCGTTCAGCGCGTACTCGGCGCGCCCAATGAGCAACAGGCGCGGCGCGGCGCCATTTTCGCCTCGATGCTCAAACTGCTGCCGGTGTTCCTGTTCATCATCCCCGGCATGATCTGCTTCGCGCTGGCCAAGAGCGGCCGCATCGAGGCGCTGCAAGAGGCCCTCTATACGCACGGCCAACTGGACGGCGACAAGGCGCAGGCGGCGTTTCCGCTCATGGTGCGCCATGTGCTCCCGATAGGCGTGCGCGGCATTGTCGTGGCCGGACTGCTGTCGGCCCTGATGAGTTCGTTGTCAGGGGTGTTCAATGCCAGTTCCACCCTTTTCACGATGGATCTGTACAAAAAATTCCAGCCGGCGGCGTCGGAGAAGGAATTGGTGTGGATGGGTCGCGTCGCGACCACCGTGATGGTATTGATCGGGCTGGCGTGGATTCCTGTCATTCAGGGGGCGCAGGGGCTTTACCATTACCTCCAGGGCGTGCAGGGCTATCTCGCGCCGCCGATTTTCGTCGTCTTCTTCTTCGGCGTTTTCATGAAGCGCCTCAACCATCGGGGCTGTCTCGCCGCGCTGATTGTCGGCTTTGCGCTTGGCGTGTTCCGGCTTGTGGTGGACACCCCGGTGTCGCTCAGGCTTGCGGGTTTCGATCAGGGCTACGCGGAGGGTTCCCTCCTCTGGATTATCAACAATACGTATTTTCAGTATTACAGCCTGTTCATCTTCCTCGTGTCCGGCGCAGTCATGATCATCGTCAGTTACCTGAGCGAGGCGCCCGCCGCCGAGAAACTTCGCGGGTTTACCTATGCCACCGTGAGCGACACCGACCGCCTTGCTTCCCGCAGCAGTTGGGACTGGCGCGATGTCGCGGCGTCAGCCTTCGTGCTGATCGTGATCCTCGCCGCCTACATTTATTTCAACGGGTAAAGAATCCACGCGGTCGTCGTTTGGTTTCAGCGGAATGCCCCAGATAAGCCCGAGAAAAGACATGCCATTTTGACGAAATGGCTTTAATTTTCCGGGGCATGCCATATGGCCTTTTAGATCCCCCGGCGCTCCCGACCATCTCGAACATTTTTCTGAACTATGAAAAGGGATCATGATTGTCAGTTCAAGCCCTGGCACATTCCGTCATTAGCCCGAAGCGTTGTGAAAGGAAAACAATCGGCTTGCGCCGGGGCATGAAAAGCCTTATCGGATGATCGTGCGCACCGGCTGGGCGGGGTGTTGGGGGGCCTCGCCGAGTTGTGCGCGGCGTTTTTCCACTTCTTCGGGAAAAGCGTGACGCTTTTCGGCTTCTTCGAGGTATTGCCGGGCGCGGTTCAATTGTTTTGCGGCAATGGCCATGTCGCAGAGCCGCAGCCAGGGTTCGGGGTCTTCGGGATGCTCTTGCGCGGCCAGTTCCAGATACTGCGCCGCCCGCTGGGGCTGTTTCAGTTCCGTCGCAATGGCTGCGAGACGGACCGCGGCGGATGCCGGGTCGCCGCTGCGCGCGGGCGCGGCCTTCAGGTATTCCAACGCTGCGTCCCACAATCCGGACCCGGCGCAACGCAGCGCAAGGCCGTGCCAGGCGTCCGCATCGGCGGCGGGCGCTTCGCGCCATTCCGCCAGAAAACCGTCCGCCGCATCCATGCGGGCGCGGCCCACGCCGAGCAGCATCCAGGCCTGCTTATTTTCCGGCGATTTCCGGAGCACCGCATCAAGCATATAGGCGGCGCTGAGCCAATGCCCGCGCATCGCCTGCGCTTCGGCCTGCATCACCACCGCGCCGAGGTCGCCCGGGGATTGCCGCAATTTCTCCTCGACGGCCTGTTCCACGGCGCGCGTCTGATCCGCAAACATCTGCACCTGCCGCGCAGCGGCAATCCAGGGCGATTCCGCATCACCTGCGGTGGCCTGTTGCAGAAGGGGCAGCGCGGCCTCGAAATCGCCCAGTCCCGCCAGGGTGACGCCGAACAGGCCGGCGGCGTCCGCCGGTATCGGGCCGAGCCGCTGCGCCCGGCGGATATGGTCGGCGGCAGTGCGCAATTGCGCCGGTTCGGGGTTTTCCTGTGCTTTTTGCGCGAGGATGACCGCTACGCGCAGGTTGGTGTCATGGTCGATCGGCCTCCGCCGCAGGGCATCCAGCAACACCGGCAGCGCCTCGTCCGGCCGACCGGCCTCATACAGCGCAACGCCAAGACGCGCCATCACCTCTGCTTCGTCAGGCGCGCGCGCCCGCAGACCGGGCAATGTATCCATAGTTTGCTGGATCGTAATGCGATTCAAGACCTCGCGAAATGCGTCCGCCGCACGCAGCAGCGTCGCTTCGCGTTCCCCCCCCTCCATTTCCTGTGCCACATGCATCAGGTAGCGGCCAAGGTGCATGTGGGGAACAGCATCGAAAGAATCGCCTTCCTTGGCGTGCCGCATCCACAATGCCGCCGGCTCGCGTCCGGCGGCGGCGCGCTGATGCGTTGCCACCCCCGCAAACAGCGCCAGCCCCGCCATGATGCAGCCCAGCGCTGTGCGCGCTCCTGCTTTACGCAGGGACAGAAAAAGCCACGGAACCAGGAATGCCAAGCCCGCCAAGGGGATATAAATGTTCGCAGGCGACACGTGCCTGGCGGGCAGAATAACCGCCGTTGCGGCAATTGTTGCCGTGGTCCATACCAGCGCCACACCCGCCATTCTACGGTGATACAAAGATATCACTGCAATGACAAGGAAGAACGCAAAGGGAACGGCTTCGGCCAACGCATAGATAAACGGATACCCATTCACGATATCAAAGGAATAATTCTGTAAAACACACGGTGATTGTGCCGCCAGGGCAATTAACACGTCCATAAACAACTCAGAACTCACCCCTGGGAGCGCCGGCGTTTCGCCGGCGAATAGCGCCCATGGGATGCCTGCGGCCAGTTGCGCCGCCGCGAGGGCGATGGCAATGCCGCCGAAAGCGATGTGAATTTTTCCCCGCGCCGCCAGGCGGCCGCGATATTGGTCAATTGCAATCAGCAGCAGGGGCATGGCCCAAGCGGGAGCGTAACTGGCGAAGGCGAGGGTCTGGCAGACTGCCACGATTGACAACCATATGCAGTCAACAGATGTTTCCCGCGTGGCCCGGAAATAACACAATATGCCCACGAGCACGAAAAACAATCCCTGAACCGCCGGGCGGCCGTGGAGGGTCTGCACGCTTTCCAAGAGGCCGGGATGCACCACGAAGAGCATGCCCGCCAACATGCTGACGGTGTCGGGCAGTTTGCCCGCCAGGAGTTTCCGGCACAGCAGGAAAAGCAGCACGCCGTTGGCCAGATGGAGCAGGAGGCTGACGGCACGCAGGAGGGCCGCGTCGTGCGGTGCAAGCACCCAGTTCGCGGCCAGGGCGTACAAGGTCAGCGGCGCATAGGGCATCCGGTCATGCGCCTGTGGCGCGGTGACGAGCCGGTGCAGGGCGTCGTTTTCGATCATCAGTTCGAGGTCTTCGCCATGGAGCGGCGTGTCCAGCACCGGCAACAGCGCGAAGAAGCCCACGATAAGGATCAGAAACGCGGCCACTGCCGCCTGCGCCGCCGCGGTCCCACGGTCGTCTTGCGGCGCATCCGCCACATCGGATGCTGACATGTCCGCCGGCGTTTCCTCGGCCACGTTATCCTCCCTTCGGTGAAATCCGACACAACCCCGTATGCAGCGCGATCAGTGGCATTTTAGCCGACTGGTGTAACCTTTGGCATCAACACACATAACGAGGCATTTGCGAAATGGGCTGTTTCCGGGCATAAGAACAAGAAATATCCCGGTTTTTGGCCGGGGCTCAGGTCCCTGACACCTGTTTTGCAAATGCCTCATGAGATTCTCTTTTGGTCAATGCGAGCGGTACGCCGCACTGCGCCGCTGAGCGAAGCAATGTGAGGCGCACTGTGTATCCGGATTGCCGCGCTGCGCTTCGCCACGCTCACAATGACGGAGTCATGCGCAGCGATTGCTTCAGTCGGCCAACATGTTACCGCGATTATAATCCGCTCCGATTCATCCATCAATGCAGAGGCGAATCCGGCGAATGAATCCGTTTGCATCCCGCTGCGGGTCTGAGTAGGATGATGCGCCCCCGCTGCGCAACGTGGTGTTGGGAAGCGCGTCGGGGCAGGGAACCATCCGGAAATCAGGAATACATCGCTGACGAAATGCGGCAGACATGCAAAGGAGAAACGCCATGGGGAAGAAACTGCGGATCGGGTTTATTGGCGCGGGCGGCATCGCGATTGGACACTACCAGCGCTTGACGGCGACGAAGAAGGCCGTGGTGACGGCGCTGAATGAGCCGAGCGCGTCGTCGTTGAAACAGTTCTATGCGCACTGTCCGGGTTCTGAAGCGTTGCCGGTGTATGCCGACTACCGCGACATGTTGCGCAACGAGGAACTGGACGGCGTGGTGGTGCAAAGCCCGCATACGGTTCATTACGAGCAAATCAACGCAGCGTTGAATCTGGGACTGCACGTGCTCGCGGAAAAGCCGATGACCTGCACCATCCGCCACGCGAAGGCGCTGATCAAAAAGGCGCAGGAGAAGAAGCGCATTCTGATGATCTCCTACCAGCGGCATTTCGATCCTACCTTCCGCTACATGCGCCAGGTGATTGCCAAGGGTGCGCTGGGTGAGGTGCAGTTCGTGCAGGCGATCCAGGCGCAGGAATGGCTGCGCGCCACGCGCGGCACCTGGCGGCAGCAACTCGCGCTCTCCGGCGGCGGCCAACTCAACGACTCCGGCAGCCACCTCGTGGACATCGTGATGTGGGTCACGGGCATGAAGGTCAAGGAAGTCTTCGCGCGCAACGAAAACTTCGACACGGAAGTGGACATCAATTCCACTCTCGCCATGACCTTTGAGAACGGCGCGCTGGGCAGCATGTCCATCATCGGCAATGCGCCGTCATGGTATGAGGACCACTCCATTGTCGGCAGCAAGGGCGCGCTTTATCTGCGACAGGGTCTGGGGCTGATCCATCTCGACGCGGTCGGGAAGCCGATTGCCGTGAAACTGCCGAAATACACGAAGAATCCGGACTCCAACTTCCTGGACAGCATCCTCGGCAAAGACACGCCCCAAACCCCGCCCGAATGCGGCCTGCGCACCATCGAAGTCACCGAGGCCGCATGGCGTTCCATGGCCGCCGGCAAGCCCGTCCGCGTGCCGTAAGGGGTAATCCAGGTGATGCACAATTGCAGCGGGACGTGATGGACGGCATGGACGGTGTGGACCATTTGGACAATGTGGACACTGTGGCGCAGTTCTTTAATGTTCCCCAGATCATGATGAAAATATGCGTTAACTGGGAACCAGATACGAACAACTGACACGCAGGCTGAAACCTGTACTCCAGACTTTTTTTGGACAGATTCTGCGAAAGCACTGTTTCTCGAATCTCCCCACAGCGTTTCACATAGAACTTATGTTTTTTGCCCTTTTGGTCCCTGCTGTCCTTATCTTCCTTTGCAGGCGGGGCGTCTGCGCTGCGTTGCCGCCTGCCCGGCTTTTCAGCGGTTGCGGCGCAAGGCGTCGAGGGCTTTTTCCAAGGCTTTGATCATGGCGCGGGAGGGCTGTTTCAGGGCATAGAAATCTATGCGGGCGGTCTTGTCGTTCGGGGGTTGCCAGGTACTGGCGTCCACCATGAGGACCAGGCGCAGCCCTGCGGCGGCGATGCCATCCACGAAGCGGGCCGTGGGATGGATGCGCTCGCGCACAACGGCTTCCGCGCCGGTGTTGATGCGGACGCCGGTGTCCACCACGCCCGTGGCGTGGTCGTAGGCGCTGGTCCAGGTGGTCGTGAACGTTCCGTTGTGTTCTGTCCAATACTGGTCCTCGAAATGGTCCGTCACCATGCGTTCGGTGACGATGTCGAAGTAAAGGATGCCACCGGGACAAAGCGCGGCGGCAAATGCGCCCAGGGCGGCGGCCGGGCCGTCGTCGTCCAGGAGAAAATTCATGCTGTCGAAGAGGCAGGTGATCAGGTTCACACTGCCGCACACGGGCAATGCGCGCAAATCGGCGACTGCGACGGGCAGGTCAGCGTGCTTCTTTCGCGCCGTGCGCAGCATCGCGGGGGAAAGGTCCACGCCGATGCTGTTCCACCCTGCCTGGCGCAGCATGTGCAGGAGCGTGCCAGTGCCGCAGGCGGCGTCGAGATGGCGGAAGCCCTTGGGCAGCAATCCCCCAAGCGCGGACACCGTGCGGAACCAGCGCTCATAATCCACATGTTCCATGATCGGGTCATAGTATCGGGCGATACTGTCGAAGGGGTCCAAAGCGGTCATGCGGGCCGCCCCTCTTCGACCCATCGGCAGAAGACTTCCGACAGCGTGGTGTCCACGCCTTTCCCGGCGAAGAAAGCAATCTTGGCGCGGGCGACATGCCGCAACGCGGCATCGAAATCTCCGGCGTCAAGCAGGGCGCGGGCGCGTTCCGCTTCGCCGTTGCCGCGCAGTGGCTCGGCGAAATCGGCGCAATACAGCGCCTGGCCCAACAGGTTCAACCCCGGTCGCCCCGTCGTATGCCAGTAGATCGCCTCGTAGATGTCGGGGTCTTCAATGCCCAGTTTGCGGCGGCACTGTTCCGCCGCCACCGGACCATGGAGAATATTGGGCTTTTCGCGGACGGCCGCGCTGATGGGCAGCCCGTATTTTTCCGCCTTACGCAGCATTTTGTCGTCATCCCACTCCCGGCATATGTCGTGCAGCACGCCCACAGTGACACTGGGTTCCATGGCCAAACCGATGGTCGGCGCGAAGGACACCAGGTATTCGGCCACGGAGAGGCAATGCCGAACCTTTTTCTCCGGCAGTCGCTTGCGCAGCAGTGCAAGGTATTCGTCAAGCCTGGGGATGTTGGGCAATTTCACGGTATAGTCCCTTCTCCTGGATGATTCGTTCGACCGCAGGCGGCACGAGTTCGTGAATGGCTTCGCCGCGCGCGACGCGCGCCCGGATTTCCGTGGAGGACATGGCGTTCTCCTCGACGGGCAGCACATCGAAACGTCCCTCCACCATCGGATGCAAGGGCGCATTGACGCCGGGGCGCCGCGCCGCCAGTACGCGGGCAAGCGCGAGAATTTCTTCCGGCTTGTGCCACAACGGGAGGTCCAGCAATGAATCATATCCGAGGATGAGAAACAGCGCGGCGTCCGGATGCTGTTGGTGAATTTCGCGCAAGGTGTCCACGGTGTATGAGGGGCCGACACGGTCCATTTCGATGCGGGAGACTTCCATGCCTTTTTCCCCGGCGATGGCCGCCTGCACCAGCGCAAACCGGTCCTCCGCGGACGCATAAACGTCCCCCCGCTTGTGCGGGGGGCGCGCCGCCACCACGAAGACCACCGTGTCCAGCCTTGCCGTGTCGCGCGCGGCGCGCGCGATGTCCAGGTGCGTCCGGTGGATGGGGTCGAAGGTGCCCCCGTAAATACCAATGCGTTGCGGCTTATTCACGGACCTGACCCGTCCCCCGGATGACGTACTTCAGCGTGGTGAGTCCCTCCAGCGCCATCGGTCCGCGGCAGTGCAGTTTGTTCGTGCTGATGCCGATCTCAGCGCCCAGGCCGAACTCAAACCCATCGGTAAAGCGCGTCGAGGCGTTCACATAGACCGTGGCGCTGTCCACCGCGTCGAGAAACCGCTCCGCCGCGGCGTAACTCTCCGTCACAATCGCGTCGGAATGGTGGGAACCGTAATGATTGATGTGGTGGATGGCCTCCTCCAGCGAGGCGACCACTTTGATCGAGAGGATTTTGTCGAGATATTCCGTGACCCAGTCCTCTTCCGTCGCCTCGGCGCAATCAATCAACTGGCGCGTGCGCGGGCAGCCGCGCAGTTCACAGCCGCCTGCGGCCAGCGCCTGGGCGATGCGGGGGAGCAGCATCGGCGCGGCCGCCTCGTGGATAAGCATCGTCTCCATCGCGTTGCACACGCCGGGCCGCTGGAGTTTGGCATTCACCGCGATGCGTTCCGCCATGTCCGGGTCGGCGTCTTCATGGATGTAGGTGTGGCAGATGCCGTCGAGATGCGCCACGACCGGGATGCGCGATTCGTCGAGTATCCGCGCGATGAGGCTCTTGCCGCCGCGCGGCACAATCATGTCAATGTATCTGTCGAGTTTGAGCATTTCCCCGACCGCGGCGCGGTCCGTCGTCCGCACGATCTGCACCGCGTGGTCCGGGACCGCCGCCGCGCGCGCGCCCTCGATGAAGATGTCGGCGATGGCAAGGTTGGAATGGATCGCCTCGGAACCGCCGCGAAGGATGCACGCATTGCCGGATTTCAGGCACAAGGCCGCCGCATCCGCCGTGACGTTCGGACGGCTTTCGTAGATGATGCCCACGACGCCGATCGGCTGGCGCATCTGCGCGATGCGCAGGCCGTTGGGATGCACGTACTGGCGGGTGATGTCGCCCACGGGGTCCGGCAACGCCGCCACCACCTCCAGCCCCTCCGCCATCGCCTCGATGCGTTTCTCCGTCAATTCCAGCCGGTCGAGCATTGCTGCGGACAGCCCCTTCGCCCGGCCCTCATCCAAATCCTTCGCGTTGGCCGCCTGCAATGCCGCGCGCGCCGCGCGCAGCCGCGCCGCAATGCCGCGCAACGCCGCATCCTTCACCGCTCGCGACAACGGGCGCAACCCGTCCGACGCCGCCCGCGCCTGCTTCCCAATCTGCTCCAATTCCTGCGTCAATGTCATCGCCAATGCCTCCCGGAACGTGGATGATGCGTCATTATGCCATAATTCAATGGGTCGAGTCAGGGACACCAGGGGAAGAATGCCGACCCAATCCAGAACGGTTGCAGGAAGCGTCATTGCATAACTGAAGACAAGATCGGGTGATTTTTTTGCCACACCAAATCCATGCGGAGGATGATCATGGCAAGAGACTGGAAGTCCCACACGAAAGCCAATCCGGCCGTTCCAGTGAAACCAGGTCGTAACCGTTCACGGGGTCCAGAATGCAAAAACACTCGGAAAACCGCACTTTCCGGATCACAAGTCGTCGCATTTTGCCGCATTTTCGCGCCGTTCTCCCGCTGCAATTGCGAAAACCCCCATGTTTTTTGGGGGTTCAACCCCGTGAACGGTTACTCGCCGTCCTTGTTCACACTGAGCCTTCGGATGCCGCTTCCGGCGTGGCGTGGGCGGGGGACCAGCCACAACAAAAGTGTAAACACACATGGCACCCCGTCGTCGAGTGCCGCATAAGACACCGGTGGAACGGGACCAGCCGCAACAAAAGCGTAAACACACATGGCACGCTGTAGCGTGAACAACCTGCGTTAGAGGCTTTCGGTCGGGTGCGTGGCACGGTCCCGCCTTCGCGGAACGCTGCGGCGGACCTGCGGGAGGGCGGCCACAACGGAGGGATTATTTGTTGACACCAACAATATGTTGTGGTAATCTGTTTTTACCATAGGGTTATATTGTGTTTTCGCGGAAGAAACGAAGGTAAATGGAGAGTATCGGGCGCCATGACCCCGGATGACGTGGTAACGCTGGGACAGCAGGCGATGCTGGTCACGCTGATGGCGGCCGCGCCGATGCTGTTGGCGGGGATGGTGGTGGGGTTGATCATCAGTATTTTTCAGTCGGTGACGCAGATTCAGGAGATCACGCTGACGTTCGTGCCGAAGATCATGGCGGTGATGCTGGCGTTTATCCTGACGTTGCCGTGGATATCGGACATGCTGCTGTTGTATGTCCGCGATTTGTTTATGAGCATAGACGGATTGGTGAAATAGCGCGCGCAACGGGAATCGAGGCGCGGGATGATCGAGATCGAAATCTTCAAGGTGTTCCTGCTGGTGATGGTGCGGCTGAGTGGATTGATGATCAGCGCGCCGGTGCTGGCGTCGCGGAACATCCCGGTGATCGCGAAGATCGGCCTGACTGCGCTGACGGCGATGCTGGTGACGCCGATGGTTCCGGCGCTCGATCAGACGCTGCCGGACGCGGCGGTTCCGTTTGCGGCGCTGGCGGTCGGCGAGTTGATCATCGGCGTTTTGATCGGCTTCGTGATGACGCTGTTGTTCGCGGCGGTGCAGGTGGCGGGGCAGATCATAGACCTGCAGACGGGTTTCGGGATGATGAACGTGTTCAACCCGGCGATGGAGACGCAGTTTCCGATTTTCGGGTTTTTCCTGTTCATTATCGCGGTGCTGTATCTGCTGATCTTTGGAGGACACCGTCTGATGATCCGGGCCTTGTGCTCGACCTATCAGAGCGTTCCGGTGGGCGGTTTCGTGGCGCGCCCGGAACTGCTGCTGGAGATGAGCAGGTGGGGCCAGACCATGTTTCTGAACGGACTGATGATCGCCGCGCCGGTGGCGGCGGCGATGTTGCTGGCGTATGTGACAATGGGATTGCTGGGGCGCGTGGTGCCCCAGATTCACCTGTTTGTCGTGGGATTCCCCGTGACCATCGCCACGGGGTTGTTTATCACGGCGCTCGTGGTCGGCGTGTATGTGCGGGTGCTGGACGGGATGTTCCAGCAGATGTTCCGCAACGTGGCGACGCTGATCCGGGGGCTTGGCTAGAGGACGGATGCCAGAGGAGACCGGCGGCGAGAAAGTGCTGCCCGCGAGTCCGCAGAAGAAGCGGCGCGCGCGGGAAGACGGCAATGTCGCCAGGAGCCAGGACCTGAACTCGGCGGCGGCGCTGACGGCGATGTGGCTGCTGGGCATGCACATGTTCACGGGCATGGCGTCGGCGGTGCGCTATTACCTGGGCGCGCTGCTGGAACTCAGCCCCGACCGCGTGCCGTTGCAGTCGCTGGCGGTCCGCGCGCTGGCGGATGTCGCCCTGTGCGTTGTGCCGTTCATGCTGGTGATGCTGGCGGCGGGGCTGGCGATCAACCTGGCGCAGGTGGGATTCCTGTTCACCGCGAAACCGATAATACCCAAGCCGGAACGCCTCAACTTCGTTTCGGGCTTCCGCAAATTTTTCACGCTGCGCACGCTGGTTGAACTGGTGAAATCGCTGCTGAAACTGGCCATTGTCGGCACACTGGTCGTCATGGCGATTCAGGCGCGGATGGACGAGTTTCCCACGCTGATGGAATTGTCGCCGGGCGCGCTGGTCTATGCGGTGGCCGGAATGATTTTCGCCGTGTGGTGGCGCATCGTGCTGGCGATGATCGCGATCGGCGTGCTCGATTACGGCTTTCAATGGTGGCAGCGCGAACAGGACCTGCGCATGACCCGACAGGAAGCCAAGGAAGAAATGAAGGAAATGGAAGGCGACCCGCAGATCAAACGGCGCATCCGCCAGTTGCAGCGGCAGATCGCCATGCAGCGCATGATGGCCGAAGTGCCCAAGGCGGACGTGGTCATCACGAACCCGACCGAATACGCCGTGGCCCTGCGCTACGACATGGCGACGATGAGCGCGCCCGTGGTCGTGGCCAAAGGCGCGCGCCTGCTCGCAGAGCGCATCCGCGACGTCGCAGCGGAACACGACGTGCCCATTGTGCAGAAGCCGGAACTGGCGCAGACCATCTACCGCACGATTGATATCGGCCAGCGTATTCCGGAGAACCTGTTTCACGCCGTGGCGGAGGTCTTGTCGTTTGTGTATCGCATAGACCGGCGCGCGGAGAAAATCCGCGAACGCCAGGCCGCCTGGGGCGAAACCCGCGCAGCGGCGGTGTAGGCGGGCGTAGCGCAGAAAGCACTCCAGCAAAAAGGAAAACAAGGACAACAAGGACGGCAAGGACGATGGCGTTTGTGATGCAGGCGTGCCGCCTGCACAGGAGATAAGGAGCAGGCCGCGGCGCAATCGCCGCGGCGAGAGGAATGATGGCGGAACCGATGCAGGACATCGCCCGATTGGGCCGGCCTTCCCTCGCGCGGAACCAGGACATCGCGCTGGCCGTGTGCGTGGTGGGCATTCTGCTGGTGCTGATCATCCCCATTCCGACGGCGCTGCTCGACGTGTTGCTCACGATCAACATCTCGCTATCCGTGGTGGTGCTTCTGACGACGCTGTACCTGCTGCGACCGGTGGACTTTGCGGTGTTCCCGTCGCTGCTGCTGATGCTGACGCTGTTCCGGCTGAGCCTGAACGTGGCGTCCACCCGCCTCATCCTTTCCCAGGCCAATGCGGGCATGGTGATCCAGGCCTTCGGCACCTTTGTGACGCGCGGCAACCTCTTTGTCGGCGTGGTCATATTCGTAATCCTGGTAGTGATCCAGTTTGTCGTGATCACGCGGGGCGCGACGCGCATCTCCGAAGTGGCGGCGCGCTTTACGCTGGACGCCATGCCCGGCAAGCAGATGGGCGTGGACTCGGACCTGAACGCCGGCCTCATCACAGAGGAACAGGCGCGGCAGCGCCGGCGCGACATCGAACGCGAGGCGGATTTCTACGGGGCGATGGACGGCGCGACGAAATTCGTCCGCGGCGACGCCATCGCGGGCGTGGTGATTACGCTGGTGAACATCGTTTTCGGGTTGATCATCGGCGTGGCGATGATGGGAATGTCCATGACGGATGCGGCGGCCACCTACACGCGCCTGACGATCGGCGATGGGCTGGTCTCGCAGATTCCGGCGCTGGTGGTGTCCACGGCGGCGGGCCTGATCGTCACCCGGACGGTGTCGGAGGAGAATCTGGGCGTGGATTTCGGCGCACAACTCACGCGCTATCCGCGGGCGCTGGGCGTGGGCGCGGTGATGCTGGCGCTTTTCGGCATTGTGCCGGGCATGCCCACGGGACCATTCCTGGCGGTGGCGGGACTGCTCGCGCTTATCACCTACGCCGCGCAGCGCACGCGCACCCGGATGGAAGCGGAAACGCGCGCCCGGGAGGCGGCACGGGAAGCGGCGGAGGAGCGTCCCGCCCCGCGCACGGAAGACCTGCTCACGGTGGACCCGCTGAAAATTGAACTGGGTTACGGGCTGATCCTTTTGGCCGACGCCCGGCAGGGCGGCGACCTGCTCACGCGCATCCAGGTCATCCGGCAGCAGATCGCCGCGAAAATGGGGTTCATCGTGCCGGTCATCCGCATTGTGGACAACATGCGCCTGCGCCCGAATGAGTATTGCGTCAAACTCCGCGAATCCGTCATCGCGTCGTATGAACTGTTGCCCGATCATTTCCTCGCAATGAACCCGGGCCTTGTCGAGGAGAAAATCGAGGGCATCCCGACACAGGAGCCGGCCTTCGGCCTGCAGGCGATCTGGGTGTCGCGCGAGAACCGCGACCGGGCCGAGCGCCTCGGCTACACCATCGTCGAACCGTCCGCGGTGCTCGCCACGCACCTCACCGAACTTATCTACGCGCATGCCGACGAACTGCTCGGCCGTGAGGACGTACAGAACCTGCTGAACCACCTGAAGGAGCGCGCCCCGACCGTCGTAAGTGAACTTGTGCCGAACATTCTCACCTACGGCGAGGTGCAGAAGGTGTTGCATATTCTTCTGCGAGAGCGCGTCTCCATCCGCAATCTTGAAACCATCTGCGAGGTGCTCTGCGATTACGGCGCGCGCACCAAGGATACGGAGGTGCTCGCCGAATATTGCCGCCACGCGCTGGGCCGCGAAATCTGCGCGAATTACGCCGACGAGAAGAACGTCCTGCGTGTTGTGACGCTCGCCCCGGAACTCGAACAGGAAATCCTCAACGCGGTCAGCCAGAGTGAAACCGGCGAGTACATCCCCGTGGCGCCGGCGCGCGCCGACGCCATCGCCGAGCGCGCGGCCCAGGCAGTGCAGCCGCTGGTGCTCGAGGGACAGGAGCCGGTGATTCTGTGTTCCGCGCCGGCACGCCGCTTCTTCCGCCGCATCGTGCAGCGGCGGCTGCCGCGCATCGTCGTGTTATCCTATAATGAGATTGACCCATCGGTGACGCTGCAGAGCGAAGGACAGGTGGTTGCATAAGATGGCACAGCGCTTTTACAAAGTCCGGGGCAACACCCTCGAAGACGCCTACCGCAAGATGCGCGACAAACTGGGTCTGAATGCCATCGTGCTGAGCACGAACCAGGTGACGGAAGGCGGCATCTTCGGCATTCTGGGCCGGAAGGTCGTGGAAATCACGGCATCGGTTCCCGGACCGCCCGAAACGCCGGCCGACCGCCCCCGGAGCATGGTCGAGCGGAAATACGTGGAGCACAGCCGGCTGGACCGCCCCGAAGAGGACGCCGCAAAACGCCTGGAATATGAGCGCATGATCCGCGACGCCCAGCGTCGCATCGTCGGCGCGCCGCACGTGGCGGGCCGCGCGGAAACACCCGCGCCGCCGGTGGCCGAGGGCGGCGCTGCCCCGATGCTGGCCTTCCCCAAGCGCAAGCCGGCCCCGGATGCGGCCGGCGACGACCTGCGACGCGAGGTGCAGGAAATCCGCGAGATGATGCAGGTGATCTATGCGGAAAGCCCCGGCGCGGGGCTGCCGACGGAGTTCGCCCCGCATTACCGCGCGCTGGTGCGGCGCGGCGTGTCGCGCAAGGCCGCGGCGGCGCTCGTGGCGGGCGTGCTGAAGAACGGCGACCTGAGCGTGCTGCGCGACCCGCGCGTGTTCACCGAGCGGCTTCACTTTGAAATCCGCCGCGCCATTCGGGTGACGGGCGGCATCGCCCTGCACGGCGGCCAGTGCCGCATCGTGGCGCTTTGCGGCCCCACGGGCGTCGGCAAGACAACCAATCTCGCCAAGATCGCCGCGCATTTCGCCGTGAACGAGCGCGCGCGCGTCGCCTTGCTCACCTGCGACACCTATCGCGTGGCGGCCTCCGAGCAACTGCGCATCTACGCCAACATCATCGGGCTGCCGCTGCGTGTTGTCAATGATCCCCGCGAAGCGGCGGATGCCGTGCGCGATTTCCGCGATTACGACCTGATCCTCATGGACACAGCGGGCGGCAGCCAGTTCAACCTGGAGCAGATCAACGAATTAAAGACCGTGCTGCACGCCGTCAGGCCGCACGAAACCCTGCTGGTCATGAGCGCGACCACGCAGATCGAAGATCTGCGCAACGTGGTGGCGAATTTCAAGTGCCTGCTGCCCACCGCCGCCCTGTTTACAAAGATTGACGAAACCCGGCAGTACGGCGCCATGTTCAGCATCATGGTCGAAACCGACCTGCCGTTGAGTTATGTCAGCATCGGCCAGAACGTGCCCGACGACATTCGGCCCGCTTCGCCCGCGATGATTGCCAACCTCATCCTGGAGGGTAAAGACCACCGTGGTTGACCAAGCCCAAAGTCTCAGAGAACTTGTTTGGAAAAGCCGCAACAAGGCCCGTGTCATCGCCATCACCAGCGGCAAGGGCGGTGTCGGCAAGACCAGCGCCAGCGTGAACCTCGCCATCGCCATGGCCGCGCGCGGCGGCCGGGTCATCCTGCTCGATGCCGACCTCGGTCTCGCCAATGTCGAGGTGCTCATGGGACTGAGTTCGCTTTACAACCTCGAACACGTCATCGAAGGCGAGCGGCGCATGTCCGACATCCTCGTACGCGCGCCCGGCGGTATCGAGATCATCCCCGGATCCTCCGGCCTCGCCAAGATGGCCGACCTGCCCGCCGCCGCCCGACAAAACCTGCTTCAGGGACTCGAAGACCTCCAGCGACTCGCCGATTTCATCATCATTGACACCATGGCAGGCATCGGGCGCAACGCCGTCGCCTTCGCCGCCGCCGCCGACGAGGTCATCCTCGTCGCCACGCCCGAACCCTCCGCCATCGTGGACGCCTACGCCATGCTCAAGACCGTCCACGCCTGCCGCGAAAACGCCGTCGTGCGCCTGCTCGTGAACATGGTCGCCGGCGACGCCCAGGCGCGGGCCGTCGCCGGCAAACTCGCCGGCGTCTCCCAGCAATACCTCGGACGCAACCTATCCTACCTCGGGTGTCTGCCCCGCGATCCCCATGTCTCCCAGGCCGTCATGCAGAGCCGTCCCTTCGTCCTCATCTATCCCAACGCCCCCGCCACCAAGTACCTCCAGGTCATCGCCGGCCGCATCGTCCACGAGCAGTCCGCCGCCGAACCCTCCAAGGAAGGCTTCCTCAAACGTTTCGCCCAGAGCCTGGGCCTCGCCGGGAACGCATGATCGGGGCGCTCTGCGCCTGGTGACGACGCATTCCTTTGTGATGTGCTGACGTATCTTGCGACGCGGGAGCGTCGCGGTGGTGCGTTACAAATATTTTTCCTCATTGCACCGATCCCGTGGTGCAACGAGGGGAAATGGAAAAGAAATCCCGTCGCCTTCCCTTACAGGCTATTCCAAGTCCGGGGTGCGGCGGAGGCGTTTGATCTCCCCCCGCCGGCGTTTCCGTTCGAGGCGGGCGCGTCGGGCGGCCACGCCGGGCCGGGTGGGAATGCGCGGGGCGGGGCGTCGTGATCGACGCTCCAGTCGCCGCGCCAACTCCTGCAATGCCAAAAGTTTGTTGCGATGCTGGGAACGGGACTGGGTAGCAATGACCACCATCCCTGTCGGTATATGGCGCAGACGCACGGCCGAATCGGTCGTGTTCTTTTTCTGTCCGCCGGGACCGGAGGATCGGAAGAACGTGTATTCCAGTTCCTCCTCTGCTATGTCAATCCCCTGTTTCATGCGTAAGACGATCGCACTAAAGTCTTTTCCGATTCGGACCGATAATACCCACAGCGACGGGTCAAAAATCAAAGAAATGGGACATACTCACGAGGAGGGAGCCATGATCAATACGATTCTTCCTGCGGCGTATCAGCCTGCAACCACAAATCAAAGCGCAACAACGCCCCGCCTGATTCCCAAAGACCTGCGATTGGGGCAGCCGAAAGACACGGTGGAATTTGGCAAGAGCGGGCCGCTGGGCAACGGCCAGGCGATGGACGTCGTCCTGAACCGCGCCTATGAGAAACTACTCACGGTCGTCAATCAGGCCCGTGAAGAACTGGGTATCCCGCAGAACGCGATCATTGACACCTCCCCCGAAGCCACCGCCGAACGCATCCTCACCTTCGCGCTGGGATTCTTCGACCGCTACGCGAAGAACAACAATCTCGAAGACAATGAGGAAGGTCGCGCGCAGTTCGCGGCGTTCATCGGCGCAGCCATCTGGCAGGGCATCTCCGAAGCCCGCGATATCCTCGGCGCATTGAATTCCCTCGGCCCTGACATCAATGCCAACATCAACAAAACCGCCGACATCATCCAGCAACGCCTTGAGGATTTCGTGTTGAACGGCCTCAAGGGCTAGTGCGCACTCCGCATTCCGCATTCCGCGCTCCCTTGCGTCTCTGTCCTGCCTCTGTGCATAATGGCCGCTGGGGGGCTATAACCCACGCGGAGAGAAACACCCGATGAAAGGCGTCGTACTTGCGGGAGGACTGGGGACAAGGCTGCTTCCCCTGACCAGGGTTACGAACAAGCACCTGCTGCCTGTGTTCAACAAACCGATGATCTTTTATCCCATTCAGACCCTGGTGGATGCGGGGATCACCGAAATCATGATCGTTACGGGCGGCAACAATGCGGGCGACTTTCTGCGGCTGCTCGGCAACGGGGAGGATTTCGGGCTGAACCAGATGCACTACACCTACCAGAAACGGGAAGGCGGCATCGCCGACGCGCTGGCGCTCGCCCGACATTTTGTCGGTGACGACAAGGTGGTGGTCATCCTCGGCGACAATTTCATCCAGGGAAGCATCCGCAACGCCGTGGAGGATTTTGAACGGCAACCCGAAGGCGCCAAGATTTTTCTGAAAGAGGTGCCGAATCCACACGAATTCGGCGTGGCTGAACTGAAAGACGGCAAGGTCGTCAATATCGTCGAAAAGCCGAAGCAACCTGTATCCAGACTTGCGGTGATAGGCATCTACCTGTACGACAACCGGGTCTTCGATATATGCCGCACACTCAAACCAAGTGCCCGCGGCGAACTGGAAATCACCGACGTCAACAACGATTACATCCGCCGCGGCGTAATGACCTATGAAATCCTCGAAGGGTGGTGGGCCGATTGCGGCAGTTTCGAAGCGCTGATGCGATCCAACCTGCTCGTCGCCCGCGAGAACGGGGTGGACCTCTGACGGCGGCATGCGGGGATGCCAAAGAAATTACCCGGAGATGTCCGACTCGTCCGACTCGTCCGACTGCCAATCCGTTGTGGCCGCTCTCCTGACCGCGCCACAGGTTCGACCGAAGGTCTCCCCCTTGGACTGATTGGCGACGCACTGGAGACCTTCGGTCAAGGGCGTGGCACGGCCGGGAGACCGGCCACAACGGAAATACTGCATGAAACGACAGAGACTAAACAAACGCTTCGATTTTACGGGACGTTAATGGCGTCACTATGCCTGTTGCATTATCTGGGTTTAGCGGCATCGCACAGATCGCAGGGGCGCACTGTATAGCCTTTGACATCCCCCGGCGCGGCGCGCCACCCCCTTCAAAGGGGGATTTTCGGGGCATCCCACGGCGCGGCGCACATCTTCAGTCTCGAAATCAATGAACTACGCGCTGCATGGGTCACACATGAGTAATACCGACGCCAAGGATTGCCTATCGTGACGAAAATAAAAAAATGCCTGTGTGGATTGCTGCCCGGGATGGCGACGATGCTGCTTGCCGCGATGGGTTTCGCGGCATGGTTCTTGTGGGCCGGCGCTGATGCCGGCGCGGCCTATGGATCCAAACTGATGGCTTCGGGGGTGTTTGTCGCCGGCAGAACGCCGGAATCCGTCGCCTCGCAGGAACCGGGCATTGTGCCTTTCCTCAAGTCGAGACGGATAAAAGCATTCCTGGAAGATATCGCCGCCAGGCGCGGCATGACGGATTTTTTCGACCGTTTTGAACAGGCCGAAATCATTTTCCGGAAAGATTCGACTGCATCTCGACATCATCGAGGTGGACAAAAACCGCCCGACAGCAGTGTTCATGCCCGGGACCAACGCCTATGCCATCCTCTATAAGGAATTTCTGTCGGCGCTGGCTGATCATGGCAACAACATTGTGGGTTTCGACCCGCGGGGCCACGGCCGGAGCGGCGGCGTCAGCGGGGAGGAATTCTCCCACCGGATTGCAGAGTTCAAGGCGCACTATTGGAAACGGTTCAACCAACAGCGCATGTCAATGGACAAGGCAGTGCGCCGATACATCGCCGGAATCAGGAAGAACAGGTTGTATATTCTCGATTCTCCGCAACTGCGCTTCGTGCCGGCGATCAAGGCAATCTCGGATTCCCTCTACCGGCTGATCCTTCGCCGCGAAGCCGGAAAACACCTCGCCATGATTCGGGAAACCCTTGAAGACATGCGCATATGGCAGGACAGCACACGGTAGATGTTCCGTCTGAAATTATCGGCGCATGCACCCGCCTGAAATCCAGACGCTGGTTCCGGCTTCAATACCGCACCGGCGTGGAAGTCACCAGCACGCTGCGCTCTTCATAGACCGCCGGCACATATTCAGTCCGGGTTTCGTAATAGCCGCCGCCTGTTTTCCTGCCGGTGTACGGGTCGAACATTTCCGGAATCCACACCTGCCGGGTTTCATAACGGGCCGGGGCGACCATCACACGATCGCGCACCCATTGCCCCTGCGGCTGACAATACGGATTTGCCTGGGAGGCCTGCACCATCACGCCGACGAGATTAACCACGGCATTGGCGATGCCGACATCGCGATATGCCTTGGCCATGGCATCGTCGCCGCGGCGGTCACGGGAACCGAAGGGATGATCATAACGGCCGTCGGCGTAGTCCCGGTCGCGCACGCGCTGGCCGATGGCTTCTCCCAGCGAACGCAGCACATCGCCGGCTCCACTGTCACCAGGCGAACTCCTGTTGGAACCACCGTAGCCCGAACCGCGAGAGGGACTGCCGCCGGATATGCCCGGCGCGCGGGAGATCGAAGGATTACCCGATGGGCCGCGGGAAATGGAGGAACCGCCGGAAAGGTTGCGCACGCCCCGCGTGGCGGTTACCCGGTTGGCGGTGCTTCCGGTGCTTGTGCTTCGGCTGACAGCCCCCCCCGCGCTTGCGCGTGGGGCGTATGGCCCGGCAAACGCCGGCAGCGCGACAAGGCCTGCGACGCCGACCATGGTCAGTGTGAGTCCGAACAACTGTGTTTTCTGTTTCATGGTATGTGCCCTTCCCCGAAGTGTTGCCGCCGCCCGCCTGCGGGCATGCATCCACGCGACAGACGGCGGAGTCATTGGTTCCATGCAGACTGCAGCAACCGATTCAATTGGTTGAACCCTTTCGTCTTCATTAGACGATACCCGCGGAAACGGTATTCATTACCCCGAAAAATAAAGGGATTTTGCGATCGAACGTTCGATGCAATGATAGAAATGGAATTGAGATTACATTTCAGCGGAGTGACGCGCTGCGGGGAATGTTGTGTCCTTTCTACATCCCCCCTGCACGCCACTGCGCCGAAATGTAACAGCAGATGAAAGACCATGACCAAAACCCTTGCAAAAATCCTGTTGAATCAGGATGATCCGGCGGGCTTAGTCCATACGCAAACCTTTCCGTGGGATTCCTGAGGCATCATTGACCCGTGTACCATGGGGTCCTGTTTTGTTCCCCCTCACCCCACCCCTCTCCCAGAGGGAGAGGGTGTTTAGCGCGCAACCTGAGCCATGCCGCTGCTCCCTCTCCCTCCGGGAGAGGGGTGGGGTGAGGGGGGTAGCGCATGATCGAATTGCATGCCGCTGCTCCCTCTCCCTCTGGGAGAGGGGTGGGGTGAGGGGGGTAGCGCATGATCGAATTGCAGGCCGTTGCTCCCTCTCCCTCCGGGAGAGGGGGTGGACATTACCTGCGCGAGTGTGTCCGGGGGGGCGCGACAGACACTTGGGAAAAGATGACAAGGTTGCAGGGGGTGTGGCGCTTGCGGGTCCCCCACCGCCTTCGGCGGCAATTCGCAAAAGCAGTAGGC
>CALEDJ010000061.1 GCA_937951485.1 uncultured bacterium | reverse complement strand
CCATCGCCATTTATGCCCTGACAAACGCCACCCGGCAGACCAAGGCCGTCACCTTGGTGTATGAGGCGGCGAACGCCCGTGAAGACGCAGTGCTGCTTCGTATTGATGAGGTGGAGGCGGGGGTGGACACCGATGATAACGGCTATCCCGATAATGTGTTCGCCGATGTCGGCCCGGGCGAGGTGTGGATCAGCAATGTGCTGATTGACGGCGTGCTGCGGACCGTGCTGGTCGCGAATCTGGACCGGGGCATGAGCAAGGCAGGCGGTTCGGTCTTTGTAAACCCGACGGCAGAGGTTTCGTTGGAGGCGCCGGATTTGGGCAGCCTGATTGACGCCGGCCTGGTTGGACCCGGCGAGTCGGCATTGTTGCTGGTCCAGGTCGTGGGCGAACTCTCCGCGCTACTGGATGAAGTGGATGGCGATGCCACGCCCGCTGCGCGTGCCGATTGGGCCAACGCAGTCCTCGCGGCAGCGCCGGGGCCGCAGACCGCCGGCGCCAGTTTTGTGGGCGTGAACATCGTCCATACAATAAGCACCAAAAACAGCGTTGAGTACCGAGAACTCAAGGGCTTCGGCGACACAGGCTTGACGGTGTCGCTGACGATGACCGGCCTGAGCACAGCGGCTGGACGTCCTCAGATCTGGGCCTATCCCACCGATGTCGCCGAAACGTCTGTGATTCTGACGAATTCTCTGGACGAGAACCAGGCGTGGACACTGGCGGACTCCGTGTATGCCGGTGGAACCATTGCCGCAGAATTGCGTTCCCTCTCCGTGGTTACGCCGTTTGATTCCGGGCTGGCCATCAATACCGCCACTCCCACAAGGATCCCGCAGGGTTACGAAGCGGACGTGACGCTGATGGGTGTGGTGCCTGTGGCAACAGCCCTGAGCATATATGAGGCCAGCAACGCGTATGCGGTCTATGTAGGCGGCGTTCCGGCGGCCTTCCGCCTTGGCCCGGCCAAACTGGAAGCGGCCATTACCCCCTTCGACGGCGTGAATGACAATATGGTTTATATCACAGCGCCCGCTTTGAGTACGCCCGGCCCGGTGGACGTTCAAATCGTTGATCTGGCCAACCCGGCCAACGAAGCCACCGCCCCCGCGCTGCTCGAAGTCATTGAGACGGCGGAGGTCACGACCTCCGTGGTTGGCAGTGCTACGGCAACCATTGCCCTGACGGAGGTCCCCGATGATGGTTTCGACCTGCCCGAAGGTGTCTACGCCGTTGGCACATCGGTCCGGGCACTGTTGGATTATGACTTGCTGACAGAAGAATTCCTCGGCTGGACGTTGAACGACGTGGCGGTGGGTATGGCCAATCCGCTGATCTTCACGGTGGATGGCCCGACCACCTTGATCGCGACCCTGAAGGAGATAAGTGGTGAAGGCGAGGGCGAAGGCGAAGTGGAATATCAGTTGTCGCTGAGCGTGTCACCATTGCTGGGCGGCACCCTTACCGCTGCGCCCGACCCGAATGGTGAAGTTGGTTATACGGCAGGCACTGTGGTGACCCTGACGGCCACCCCGGCGTCCAGTTATCGCTTCCTGTCGTGGGGCGGCGCCAACGCAAGCGACCTCGTGGACCAGGCAGTAAACCCGGTGACGGGCGTCGCCACAGCCGTTTTGACGATGGACAGCAATAAGGCAATCGTAGCCAATTTTGTGCGGATACTGACCATCACCGGCATTGAATTGCTGCCCGGTGAAACCGACCGCGCCGAAGCGTGGATTTTCGGCGGCGTGGTCCGGCGCCTCCTGGGCACGGGTTTCACCAACAGCACGCCGATCACCATCGGCGGCGTCGCGGTGCAGGGCTTCCGCGCAGCGGCGGACGGCACTTCAATTGAAGTGATCATTCCGCCCTATGCGGGGCCGAGCATGGCCGCCACGGTGGATGTGAACATCACGGTTGGTTCCGGCTCCGAGCAAAGCACGTTGTTCAACGCGCTGCGCTACAAGCGGCACCAGCAGAAGGATGGCGTGAACACCACGGCGTTCATCGTGCAAGACCCGAGCGACGAGACCGAAGTGGCGGTCACGCTGGACGGCACCGCCGCGGATACCACCCCGCTGGTGCTCCCGGCGCTTGATGCGCCGGCCGGCGTCACCCGCATCTTCGGTATCGCCCGCAATGCTCAGATCACCGAGGTGAAATACAACACTGAAGTCATCGGGGCGCTTGGCACCGGCTTGATCAATGAATTGTCTGAAAACGGCACGGTGCCCGCGGGTGAAAATGTTGTCAATGCGTTCGATTTCAGCCTGCATCTGTACGCTGAGACCGAAATCGCAAAGAATACCCCGCCCGTTGGGTCTGCGCTCTACGGCAATGCCAGTGCGTTGATTGACTTCACGCCGGGCGCCGATGAGGTGGGCGTGCTCAATCCTGCGGTGTTGATTACCCTGCCGGTGGATGAAACGTCCCTGACCTACGCCGATGTCCGCAAGGGCTTGGCGATGTGGGGTGTCGGCACGGAATTCGACTATGTCACGGAAGAGACCACCATTTCGATTCCGGAAGTGATTGGTTACCAATCGCAGATTCTCAACAACGAAGTGGATCCGGCCGTTGTGAACAGCACCACGCCGCCGGATACCGCACAGCCCGAACTGATTGTCCGGGCGCGGTTGTACAGCCTGAACGGCTTCAGCCTGCGCACGGGCGCCCTGTTGCCGGTAGAGGTGCAGGAAGGAATCCGGCTGGATACAGACAGCGGCACCGCCAAGGGCGATATCGGCGGCGGCACCGAACTGACGATTGTCAGCCCGCTGGGCGGATTGGCCTATGTGGACCGGATCGAATTCCAGTCGGTCGCCAAGGCGGTGGTCGCCACAGCGACGGCAGAGGACATCCTCACGCCGTCCGGCACGACGGAATACAAGGTGACTCTGGTCACGCCGCCGGCCACCCAGCCTGGTATCACCGATGTGGTGATCTACCTGAAGTCCGACAACAGCGTGCCGGCGGTCACCCTGTCGCGCGTCTTCGAATACACGCGGCAGCCGCGTCCGCTTGACAGCCTTGTGCTGTTGCTGCTTGGCCTGCTGATCGCCCTGATCGGCCTGCTCGCCGGCGGTGAAAGCGGCGGCGGCGGCGGCGGACCGTGCTTCATTGCCACGGCCGCCTATGGCACGCCCCTGGCCGCTGAAGTGGAGACCCTGCGCGCGGTGCGCGACGCCTATCTGCTCGACAACGCCGTGGGCGCGGCTTTCGTGGACACCTATTACCGCGTCAGCCCGGTGATCGCAGACGCCGTGGCCAAGAGCCCGACGCTGGCCGCTGCAGTCCGGGTAGCGTTGGTGCCCGTTATCTTCGTGGGCAAGATGGCATTGGCCATGCCGGTGCTGACGGCCTTCATCGGCCTGTCCATCGGTGCAGCCTTCCTGCTGATGCGCCGCAGGGTGCGTGACCGGGCATAAAGCCGTATTGTTAGACTGAATGCCGCGCCGGCGGTGAGGCGGAAGCCTCCCGCCGGCGCGATTGTTTCGGGTTTCAGTCTGAAGACTCGGTACTTTGCAGCAGGGGCTTATGCAGGGAGCAGCGTAGATAATCCATTGTTCTTCCCCGGCGGCTTGAAGCCTGTACTTCCACAGGGCATGATTTTTCACGTGCAGCAGGCATTGCCGGGCTGGATCGAGGATGCTTCAGGCGGTCTGAAAGACCCGCGTTCTGAACTGTCGCAGGGGTACGGCACGCTCCGAAGCAGTTTCGGCAACAGCCACCTGTATCTGAGGAATGGACGGGAAATGGTGGATGGATATTATTCAGAAACGTGTTTGTAAACGATGCCTACCGCTTCCAGGGACTTGACAAATCCTTCCTTGTCCGTCGCTTTACGGTAGGCCTCTTCCACTTCGACAAGGTCTTCTTTCACGAGGCGGGTGAGTTCCTCATTGATAAGGGTCATTCCCTCTTTTTTGGCCGTCTGCATGATGCTCATGATTTGGGAGGTTTTCGCGTCGCGGATAAGCGAGGCGACGGCGGGGGTCACGACAAGCACTTCGAGAGCGGCGACGCGACCGCCGCCCTTTTTCTTGAGTAGAATCTGCGCCACGATGCCTTTCAGCGCGGCGGCGAGCATGGTACGGATTTGCTGTTGCTGTTCCGAGGGAAACTGGTCAATCAGGCGGTCCACGGTGGAAATGGCGGTGGTGGTGTGCAGGGTGCCGAAAACCAGATGGCCGGTCTCCGCCGTTTCGATGGCGATATGGGTGGTTTCCAGATCGCGCATTTCGCCCACCAGCACGATGTCGGGGTCTTCGCGCAAGGCGGCGCGCAGAGCCGCTTTGAAACTGGCGGTATGCAGATGCACCTGGCGCTGGTTGATGAGGCAGCGTTGATTCTGGTGCACGAATTCAATGGGATCTTCAATAGTGATGATATGGTCGCTGCGGGTCTTGTTGATATGGTCAATCATGGCGGCCAGCGTGGTGGATTTGCCGCAGCCGGTGGGACCGGTCACCAACACCAGACCCTTGGGCAGTTCACAGAACTTTTTCAGCACGGGCGGCAATTTGAGTTCATCGAAAGTGACCACCTCCGAAGGGATCAGACGAAACACGCCGCCGATACCCTTGTGGTCCCGGAAATAGTTCACACGAAAACGGCCGCAGCCCGGCAGTTCGTAGGCGAAGTCGGTATCATTGCAGCGCTTGAATTCCTCCATCTTGTCCGGCGGCGCGATTTCAAAAAGCAACTGCTCCATGCGTTCCGGCGAGACCGGATTTTCGGATCGCAACGGTACAATGGTGCCGTCCTTTCGGTACATCGGCTTGCAGTCGGTGCATAAATGCAAATCGGAGGTCTTGTGCTCCACCATCAGTCTCAGATACTTGTCAATTTCCGCCATCCGTCATCCTCCTTGTGTGTCTTCAAAATTGCGACGAAGACTATACTGCATCATGCGCCGGTGAGCAAGAACCTTTTCACCGCCGCGGGAATCGTGTGCATCGGCGTTCGGCGCGTTGCGCGGACCGCAGACGCGGGGCGGGAAACAGAACCCGCCGATTTGAGGTATATCCCCCCTCGGCGGGTCGAATAACTGGCCGGACGACAGCATCAATAGCGGTAGTATTCGGGTTTGTAGGGACCTTCCACAGGCACGCCGAGATAGGCGGCCTGCTTGTCATTGAGGCGGTCCAGTTTGACGCCCAACTTGTCCAGATGCAGGCGGGCCACCTCCTCGTCCAGTTTTTTGGGCAGGGTATAGACCTTGCCGCGCTCATATTTGCCGGATTCGCTGAACAATGCGATCTGCGCAAGCACCTGGTTGGTGAAGGAGTTGGACATAACGAAGGAAGGGTGGCCGGTGGCGCAGCCAAGATTCACCAGCCGCCCGCGCGCCAACACAATCAGCGACCGTCCGTCAGGGAAAATAAACTTGTCCACCTGCGGCTTGATGTTCAGTTCTGTGACGCCGGGCTGATTTTCCAGCCACGCGATATCAATCTCCGAATCAAAATGGCCGATATTGCAGAGGATCGCCTCATCCTTCATTTTCTGCATATGCTCGCCGCGAATCACATCGCAGCAGCCGGTGGCGGTGACAAAGATGTCTCCCCGGGCCGCCGCGTCGTCCATGGTGGTGACTTCATAGCCTTCCATGGCGGCCTGCAGCGCGCAGATGGGGTCAATCTCGGTGATGAGCACGCGCGCGCCCAGCCCGCGCATCGCCTGGGCGCAGCCCTTGCCCACATCGCCGTAGCCGGCCACCACCACAATCTTGCCCGCCACCATCACATCCGTCGCCCGCTTGATGCCGTCGCCCAGCGACTCCCGGCATCCGTAGAGATTGTCAAACTTCGACTTCGTCACCGAATCATTCACGTTCATCGCCCGTGTGAGCAGCGTTCCTTCCTTCATCATGTGATAGAGCCGGTGCACACCGGTCGTTGTCTCTTCTGAAACGCCCACCCAGTTTTCAACGATGTTGTGCCAGCAGCGGGGATTTTCTTCATGCACGCGGTGCAGCAACGTATCCACAATCCGGATTTCCGCGTTGTCGGTGGAGATTTCCGGCAGTTTGCCCGTGCGCGCGAAATGCTCCTCCAACTGGAAGCCCCGGTGGATGAGCAGCGTCGCGTCGCCCCCGTCGTCCACGACCATGTTCAGCGTTTTGCCTTCGGGGAAACACATCGCCTGATACGTGCACCACCAGTACTCCTCCAGGGTTTCGCCCTTCCATGCGAAAACCGGCGTGCCCCTCTGCGCGATCGCCGCCGCCGCGTGGTCCTGCGTCGAATAGATATTGCAACTGGCCCAGCGTACCTCCGCGCCCAGCGCCTGCAATGTTTCGATGAGCACCGCCGTCTGGATCGTCATGTGCAACGAACCCATGATGCGGGCGCCGCGCAACGGCTGCTTTGCCGCGTACTGCTCGCGCACCGCCATCAGCCCCGGCATCTCCTTCTCCGCCATGACGATTTCCTTGCGGCCCCACGCCGCAAGGTTCAGGTCGGCCACCTTGTACGGCAGCCCGGCGTCCAATTTCGGTATTCCTTTCACAGCGACAGCCATGGTTCATACGCTCCTTTGGTTCTTGCGCGGGGAATGCGCCGGCGCAAATATATTATTCAATAGTATAGCGTTCTTAGAGGAGAATCTTCAAAGGCAGGCAATCGCCGTTTTGACAAAATCCGGCGAAGTGCGTAAAATATCAGATGAAATGAAACGTGATGAAACACTTACGATCACAGTGCTGGGCGGCGGTGGTGAGGTAGGCGCCAATTGCTTTCAACTCTGTTATAACGGCTATCAGATTCTTCTGGATTGTGGCACCCATCCCAAAAAAGAGGGTTTCGGCGCGCTGCCGGAATTTTCGCTGCTCCGCCGGTCGCCCAATGCGCTGATCATCTCGCATGGCCACGTGGACCATTGCGGGGCGACGCCGTATTTGCTGCGACAGTTTCCCGGCGTGCGCGTTTACAGCACGCTGCCGACGGCGCGGATCATGGACCGCATGCTGCACAACAGCGTGTCGGTGATGGAGACGCTTGCCAAGGAACGCGGCATTTCAGATTATCCCCTCTATGATCACGAAGACGTGGGCTATGCCGTGCGCAGTATTCATGCGCACGGCTTCGAGGAAAGTTTTTTCCTGGGGGACGATGCGGAAATCGAAGCCACTTTTCACCACGCGGGGCATGTGCTCGGCAGCGCCAGCATCCTCCTGCGCACGCCGCGTCACACGCTGTTCTACACGAGCGACATCTGCGAGATTGACCAGGAGTTGATGAACGGCTACACGCCGTTGAACGGCGATGTGCGGGTGGACACGCTGGTGATTGAATCCACCCAGGGCGCTTCGGATGAGTCGGCGATCTATCCCTATCCCCAGGAGTCGGCGCGGCTGGGCGAATCCATCCGGCGGGTCTTGAAGGGGGGCGGCAGTGTGTTGCTGCCGTGTTTCGCGCTGGGGCGCACCCAGGAAATCCTCAACATCGTGGCGCGCCAGCAGGAGGAGGGCGTCATTCCGGACGTGCCGGTCTATGTTTCAGGGCTTGGGCGGGCCATCTACGAACTGTATGACCGCTTCTATGAGTATCTGGCGCCGGGCGCTGTGCTGCGACCCCTGAGCCAATTCCATCGCATCGGGAATGTGTGGGAACCCGGCGTGGTGCGGCGCCTGATCGAAGATCCCTGCATCCTCGTGGCCACGTCGGGAATGATGATGGAAAACACGCCTTCGGCCCTGATAGCGCAGGAAATGGTGCGCTCCAATCATCACGGCATCTTCTTTGTGGGATACGTTGACCCGGACACGCTCGGCTATAAGTTGCTGCATGCGAGACCGGGAGATCGGTTGCGCTTTCTGCTGGGCTATCCCGCCGTCGAGATCAAACTGGAGAACATCAAGCGGCTGCATTTCAGCGCGCATGCGAACCGGGCGGCCCTGCGGGGCATCATCGAGCGGATCAAGCCGCACAATGTCGTGTTCGTGCACGGCGACCCGGATGCGCTGGCGTGGATGCGGCACAACGGCGGCAACGGCTATCGCAGTTGCGCTCCGTGCACCGGCCAAACCATCACCCTGGAAAACTGACGCCATGGCGGGCAAGCGTAACCGCATCCTGCAGCGCGCGCTTTCTCTGCTCCTGATCGCATTCGGCAGACTCACCCTGGTCCTCCCCCTGTCCACAGGCCGCGCCGTGAGCCGCGCCGCCGGGCGCCTCGCCTACTACCTCATCCCCCGCATCCGCAAAGTCGGCATGGCCAACCTGGACCTGGCCTACGGTGATACGTTGTCGCGCGCCGAAAAAGCGCGCATCCTGCGCGGCGCGGTAGACAACGTGGCGCTGGTGGCCGCGGAGTTTTCGCGCATGCCACGCCTTTTCGCACAAGGCTTTGAGGGGTTCGTTTCCGTTGCGGGCATGGAGCACATTGACCTGAGCAAAGGCTTTCTGGCCGTCGCCGGACATCTGGGAAATTGGGAATTCATGGCGTCGGTCATGGCCGCCCACGGCTGCCGCGTAGCCGAAGTCGTGCGCCCTTTTGACGATCCCCTGTTGAATGCGGCCATTGACGGCACACGCAGAGGCGGCGGCATTGAAACCATCCCCAAGGATGATGCAGGCCGCGAGATCATGCGGAAAATCAGGGAAGGCTACATTGTCGGCGTGCTGATTGATCAAAGCCCGCGCGAGAACGCCGTGCCCGCGACTTTTTTCGGCGCGCCCTGCTGGGCCACCGTTGCCCCGGCCATGATCGCCGCGCGCGCCAGGGCGCCCATCCATCCCGTTTCGATGATCCGCGACGCGGATGGGCGCTACACGTTGCGCTTTCATCCCGCGCTGGACCTCGTGCGTAGCGGCGACCTGCGCCGCGACCTCCTGGAAAACACCCAGAGATGCCAGGCGGCCTTCGAGCAGATCGTCCGTGCGCATCCCGAGCAGTGGCTCTGGTTCCACCGCCGGTGGAAGCAACGCGACCGTCTTGAACGCGAATGGAACGCGCGCATGGCGCGCATGTAGCGGAATGCGGAGTGCGGAACAGAACCTGTATGTCATTGTGTCGCGCAGCGATCGAACCGGATAACCTGGGGAGGATGCGGCCTTGTCGGAGCCGAAACGTCATTTCACCGCTGGTGGCGTCGTTGTGAACAATGAGGGGCGACTGCTGGTCATCGAGCGCGACGTGATGCGGGATGGCGCGTCCATCCACGAAGTACGCCTGCCCAAGGGGCATATAGACCCCGGCGAAAGCGCCGGGGAAACCGCCGTCCGGGAGGTAATCGAAGAGACGGGCTATTGCGACTTGGAGATAATCGCCGATCTGGGCGTCGCGCACAGCGCGTATGAGTTTCGCGGCGGGCGGCATTGGCGAGAAGAGCGCTATTTCCTGATGCGGCTGAGGTCGCCGCGCCGCATCCCCCCCGCTCCCATGGGGGCGGAGGAGGCTTTGTTCACGTCGCGCTGGATGGCGCCCGCCGATGCCGAGGCTGCGATGACATATCCCAGCGAGCGCGAGTTTGTCCGCCGCGCCCGCGCAGCCCTTGATGCGTCGTAGCCCGTCCCCCTGCACCCGGCCATCTCATCCACTTCGTCGGGGCGCGTTGAAAAGAGGACGCGGCATGACATCATGCCGCGGCGGGAGGTGCTGGAATCGCCCCTCACTCTTCTTTGTATTCGCCCAGACCGACGAGTTCGATGCGGGCCATGGGGCAGGCGTCGCCCTGGCGCTGACCGAGACGCAGAATGCGGGTATAGCCGCCGGGACGCTCGACAAAAGCCGGACCGATGGTGGTAAACAGTTTCCTGACGACATCCTTGTCGCGGAGTTTTGCAAAGGCATGGCGCCGGTTGGCCACGGTATCCTTTTTCGCCAGGGTGATAAGGGGCTCGGCAAACATGCGCAGTTCTTTGGCCTTCATCAGGCCGGTTTCAATCGCATTATGCCGAAACAGGGACACTGCCAGGCTTTTCATTGTGGCCTTGCGATGGGCCATGTTCCGGCCCAGGCGTCTTCCGGATTTCAAGTGCCGCATGATTTATTCTTCCTCGTCGTCTTCTTCGTCTTCTTCGCCTTCTTCGTCTTCTTCGTCTTCTTCATGTTCCTCTTCTTGCTCGGCGGGCTTCTCCACAGGCGTGAAGGCGGCGGCCAGAGCGCCCACTTTCATGCCCAGCGAAAGGCCCATCGCGCTGAGGATGGACTTGATTTCGTCCAGCGACTTCTTGCCAAAATTGTGGAACTGGAGCATCTCGCTTTCTTCGCGCATGAC
This sequence comes from uncultured bacterium, assembly GCA_937951485.1. Taxonomy (GTDB): domain Bacteria; phylum Hydrogenedentota; class Hydrogenedentia; order Hydrogenedentales; family CAILVY01; genus CALEDJ01. Next base: position 13,869 of record CALEDJ010000061.1, on the reverse strand, counting down.
CAGTTGGCCGATGGTGCGGATGCCCGCCGCCTTCAGGCAGTTGGCCGCGCGCACGCTGAGTTCGAGTTCTTCCACGGGTCGCGAGAGCCTGCGCACCATTTCGGGATCATCCATGCCGCCCTCGCCAAGGCCGGCGCGGTCTTCGCGTTCCTGTTTCACGAATATCTTCAGATGATCGATGAGCAGGTTTGACGCTTCCTCCAGGGCCTGTTCCGGCGAGATGGAGCCGTTGGTCCAGATATCCAGGATGAGGCGATCATAATCTGTCATCTGACCGACGCGCGCGTCTTCGACCTGGAAATTGACCTTGACGACAGGGGAAAAGTTGGCGTCGAGGTAGATGGTGCCGAGCGGGGCATGCTCGAGTTCGAACTCCTCCGAAGTGACATAACCCCGGCCCTTGGCCACCTTGATTTCCATGTCCAGTTTCGCGCTTTTCGACGTGGCGTTGAGAATCACGTGGTCCGGGTTATACACCGCAATGGGCTGGCCCTTGAAAAGCGCATCGGCGGTGATGGTTCCCTGGCCGCGATGGGAAAAGGAAAAGATGAGCGAATCGCCCTGCTCCAGTTGAATCTGACACCGTTTCAAATTGAGCACCACGTCGGTGACATCTTCCTGGACGCCCGGGATCGCGGAGAATTCGTGGTTGATCCCTTCAATGCGGATGGCGGTGACGGCGCTTCCCTGCAACGAGGCGAGGAGCACGCGGCGCAGGGAATTGCCGACCGTGGTGCCGTAGCCCCGTTCAAAAGGCTCGACCACGATACGGGCATATTTCTCGTCGGACCCGTCGTCGAATTTGACATACTTCGGCAAGGTGAAGTCAACAGATATCATATCTTCACGCCTTTCCAGCATCGTAGCACGGCTTCCGCGCCGCATCGGGCGCCGCATCGGCCGGCCCATTCCCCAGCATCGGTGCGCATAAATGCCATTGTACGGTCCGTCATACGCGGCGGCGCTTCGGCGGACGGCAGCCATTGTGCGGGATGGGGGTGACATCCTTGATGAGGGTCACCGCCAGTCCCGCCGCCTGAATCGCGCGAATGGCGGACTCCCGGCCCGCGCCGGGGCCGTTTACATGGACCCGGACTTCCTTCATTCCCAAATCGAGCGCTTTCTTGCCGGCCTGCTCCGCAGCCAATTGCGCGGCGAAGGCCGTGCTTTTGCGCGAGCCGGAGAATCCCACCTGGCCGGCGCTCGACCACGCCACGACGTTGCCCTGCATGTCGGTGATGGAGACGATGGTGTTGTTAAAGGTCGCCTGAATGTGCGCCACGCCGGACGTCACGCTCAGGGTGGTCCGGCGTTTTCTGCTCTTGCTCTTGCGTTTCTCTTTGGCCACGAGTCTTGTTCTCCTTTTCAAACCGCGCCGGCGGGAGCGGTTTATTTCTTCTTGATGGCGGTGCGGCGCGGCCCTTTACGGGTGCGCGCGTTGGTGTGGGTGCGCTGGCCGCGCACGGGCAGGCCCCGCTTGTGGCGCAAGCCGCGATAGCAACCGATGTCCATCAGCCGTTTGATGTTCGCCGCCACTTCACGCCGCAGATCGCCTTCCACCTTGTATTCGGCCTGGATGACGGCGGACAACGCGCTCGCCTGTTCGTCGGTCAGGTCGCGCACGCGGATGTCCGGACTGATGCCGGTGCGTTCAAGCACCTTCCTGGCGCGGGCGGGGCCGATGCCATAGATGGCGCGCAACCCTGCTTCCACGCGCTTTTCACGGGGGAGGTCTATGCCGACAATACGTGCCATGAATCGCGTCTCCTGGAGGTTAGCCCTGGCGTTGCTTGTGCTTGGGGTTCTCGCAAATAACCCGCACATGCCCGTGACGGCGGATAATCTTGCACTTCTCACAAATCTTCTTCACTGAACTGCGGATTTTCATTTCATGCTCCCGCGCAGCGCCGCTTCGGACCCGGCCGATTGCCGCCCGCGCATTCCCCGTCCTTCGGGGCCTGCTATTTGTAACGGTAAGTAATTCTTCCCTTGGTCAAGTCATACGGCGACATCTCCAGTTTCACCTTGTCGCCGGGAAGAATGCGGATGAAATTCATGCGCATCTTGCCGGAGATGTGCGCCAACACCCGGTGGCCGTTTTTCAGTTCAACGCGAAACATGGCGTTGGGCAGCGGCTCCACCACGGTGCCTTCCACTTCTATCGCCTCTTCTTTCATGCACTCCTTCGCCGTCAGTTTTCGCGCCGGCCCCACACCCATTCCGAATCGGGGACGGACAGGATTTCCCCGCCGCCTTCGCGCACCACCACACTGTGCTCAAAATGGGCGCTGGGCTTGCCGTCGGCGGTCACCGCCGTCCAGCCGTCTTCCAGCACTTTCACTCTATGCGTGCCCATGTTCACCATGGGTTCTATGGCAATCACCATGCCCTCTTTCAGACGGGGTCCCGGCGACCCCGCGTCGAAGTTGGGCACCTGCAATTCCTCGTGCATCGACTCGCCGATGCCGTGGCCCACAAAGGCCCGCACCACGCTGAAATGGGCTTCGCGGCAGGTCTGCTCGATGACCCGTCCGATATCGTTCACATGGTTTCCGGCGCGCGCCGCCCGGATGGCCCGCGACAACGCCAGATCGGCGGTCTCGAGCAGGCGACGCCGCCGGGCATCCGTCTGCCCGCAGGCCACCGACACCGCCGCATCGCCGTAATAGCCCATATAATGAGAACCCACATCAATGCTGACAATTTGCCCGGGGCGCACTTCCCGGTCGCCGGGAATGCCATGAACCACCACTTCGTCAATGGAGATGCATGTAGCGGCCGGATAACCGCGATACCCCTTGAACGCGGGACGTGCGCCGCGCTCCCGCAGCATTTCCTCCGCCGCCGCGTCCAAATCGCGCGTCTTTACGCCCGGCGCTATCATGCCGACAAGCGCTACCAGCACTTCCGCCACTATCCGATTCGCCTGACGCAGGACCTCGATTTCCTGCTCCGTGCGAATGGCGATCATGGGGCGGCCTCGGCAATGAAGCATTCAATTATAGCAAAAGCATCCGGCACGGCGTCAATTCGCCGCCCGGCAGGCTTCCTTCCACACCGGCTCCAACCCGCCTTCAGTGATCGTTCCTCATCAGCGCGCCACATTACCGCCTCTCAAAAACTCCGACGCGAACGAATGCGCCCTGCGCGGCCGCTGAAACCGTCGTAATGGCGCATAATCAAATGCTGTTCCATCTGCTTGATCGTGTCGAGCGCAACGCCCACCAAAATGAGCAGGCTCGTGCCGCCGAAGAACTGCACCACGTTCCAGTCGGGAATGCGCATGAAGGTATAAATAATCTCCGGCATCAGCGCAACCACAGCAAGAAAGAGCGATCCCGTCAGGGTGATGCGCGTCATGATTCGGTTCAGGTAATCCGCCGTCGCCTTGCCTGGGCGCACACCCACAATGACACCACCGTATTTCTTCATGTTGTCCGCCACCTCCACGGGATTGAAGGTGATGGCGGTGTAAAAGAATCCGAAGAAGATGATGAGGATGGCATACAACGCCATGTAGCCGGCGTTGCCGGGATGAAACATCTGATTGATTATCCATTCCAGTTGCGGAATTCTGACGGCTGACCCTAAGGTGCCGGGCAACGACAGCAGCGAACTGGCGAAGATGATCGGGATCACACCCGCCTGGTTGACGCGCAGCGGGAGGTAGGTGCGCTGCCCGCCCGATACGCGCCGCCCCTTCACCTGGCGCGGGTACTGCACCGGAATCCGGCGCTGTCCCGTGGTGATCAGGATGGCGCCCGCCACCACCAGCACCATCAGGAAGACCAGGAACAACCCCTGAAACATGTTGATCTGCTCGCTGACGAAGATCAAACTGACCAGGCTGCGCAGGGCCGCGGGCATCCGGGAGATGATGCTCGTGAAAATGATCAGCGATATGCCGTTGCCGATACCCTGCTCGCTGATCTGCTCGCCCAGCCACATGATGAAGGCCGTCCCCGTCGTGAAGGAGATGATGCACATCAGGATGAAGCCGATGCCGGGGCGCGGCACAATCTCCGTGCCAAGGCTTTGCAGGAACACCGCGATGCCGATGGACTGCACGATGCACAGGGCAATGGTGCCGTAGCGGGTGTATTCGGTGATTTTTTTCTGGCCTTCCTGGCCCTGCTTTTGCAGGTTTTCCAGCGCAGGCACCACGGGAATCAGCAGGGAGAGGATAATGGAGGCCGTGATATAGGGCATGATCCCCAACGCGAAAACCGTCGCCCGGCTGAACGCGCCGCCGCTGAACATGTCATAAAAACCCAACAGTCCGCCCGCCTGGCTCATTTTCGCCGCGAGGGCCGCACCGTCCACGCCCGGCGTGGGCACATGACAGCCCAGCCGGTACACCGCCAGCATGATCAGCGTGAAGATAATGCGATTCTTCAGTTCGGGGATCTTGAAGGCGTTTTTGAAGGCTTCAATCGGCTCTGACACCTGCCTGCTCCTTCGCCGTTAGCCGCTTTTCGCCGCGGCTGCGGCGGCAAATGCGCCAACGATTTCCACCGTGCCGCCCGCCGCTTCGATCTTGGCGCGCGCGCCCGGCGTGACCGCTTGGACCTTGACCATGAATTTCTTGCTGACTTCGCCGCGTCCCAGCAGTTTCACACCGCCCTTGCGCGATGCCGCCGCGCCCGACCGGATGATGGCCTCCGCCGTCACCTCCGCGCCGTCATCAAAGATTTTCTCCAGCGTGTCCACGTTCACTTCCGCCATGGGGCGGCGGTTTTCATGTTTGAAGCCGCGCTTGGGCAAGCGCCGATGCAGCGGCATCTGGCCGCCCTCAAAGCCGTAGTGACGCGAATAGCCGGAGCGCGCCCGCGCCCCTTTGTGGCCGCGCCCGGCGGTCTTGCCATGCCCGGAAGCCGGGCCGCGCCCCACCCGCTTACGCTTCTTGCGGGCGCCAGGGGCGTTTTTCAGATTGTTCAATTCCATTGCGCTACCTTATCCGTTCTGGAGTACAGGCTTCAGCCTCTCAGGGTTGCTTCCGAAGCCGCACGCTGAAGCGTGGACTCCAAACAAATCCTTTCCAGGCGAAACGCCTGTGTTACAAAATCTCCGCCACTTCGCGCCCACGCATGGACGCCAGTTCCTCCACTGTCTTCAACTGACGCAAGCCATTCAGGGTCGCCCAGACCACGTTCGTGGCGCTGTTGGACCCGAGCGACTTGGTCAGGATGTTCTTATAGCCGGCGGCATCCATCACGGCGCGGACGGGCCCCCCCGCCACGATGCCCGTGCCCAGCGACGCAGGCTTGAGCAGCACCTTGGCCGCATCCGCGCGCCCAAGCACCTCATGCGGAATCGTCGTGTTTACGATGGGCACCTCTATCATGTCACGCCTGGCCCGTTCAATCGCCTTGCGGATCGCGTCGGGCACCTCGGTCGCCTTGCCCATGGCCGCGCCAACGCGGCCTTTGCCGTCGCCCACCACCACGATGGCGCTGAAACTGAAGCGGCGACCGCCCTTGACAACCTTCGCCACGCGGTAAATCTTCACCACGTGCTCGATCAATTCGGATTCCTGCTCCTCGCGGGGGCGGCGTTCCGTCCCCGACTCTCGCTTGCTGCCACGCACTGTAGTCAAGGTTCTCTCCCTAAAATTGCAGACCAGCCTCGCGCGCCGCTTCGGCCAGGGCTTTCACCCGACCGTGATACAGGCAGCCGCCCCGGTCAAAACATACGCGCTCGATGGATTTTTCTTTTGCCTTCTCGCCCAGCGCCTTGCCCACCGCCTTCGCCGCGCCGATGTCGCCGCCGCTGATTTTCAGCGCCACCGACGACGCGGCCACCAGGGTGTTGCCGGTCACATCGTCAATGATCTGGGCGTAAATATGTTTAAGGGTGCGATGCACCCGCAGCCGAGGCCGGTCAGGCTTGCCCGTAACATGCTTGCGCACGCGGCGCTTGCGTCGTTCGAGCAGGACCTTTTTTTTGCTCGTGTTGCCCATGAATTTCCTTTCCCGCCGGGCGAACGCTTATTTCGCGCCCGCCTTGCTCACCTTCCGGCGTATCCGCTCCGTCGCATAGCGCAGCCCTTTGCCCTTGTACGGCTCGGGCGGCCGCTTCCGGCGAATGTCCGCCGCCACCTGGCCCACCAGTTCATTGTCAATCCCGCAGACCCGGATGGTCTGTGGGGTGTCCACAAAAAATTCAATGCCTTCCGGCGGCTCCATGGAAACCGGGTGGCTGTGCCCGACCGACAGGTTGAGGTTCTTTCCCTGCTTCGATGCGCGGTAGCCGACGCCTTCGATTTGAAGCGTCTTCTCGAAGCCCTGCGTGACGCCGGTCACCATGTTCTGGATGAGCGCGCGGGTCAGGCCGTGGAGCGCACGATGCTCCGGCGCATCCGAGGACCGCGTCACGGTAATCGCATCGGCGGTGATCTCAATGCCGATCTGCGGCGAAAAACTGCGCTCCAGAGCGCCTTTCGGACCGGTCACCTTCAGCCGCGCGCCGTTCAGTTCGCACTTCACGCCGGCGGGAACCGTAACCGGCAATCTACCAATTCGAGACACTGTATCCTTCCTTTCAGCCATGCCCTGCGGGCGGCCGCCCACAGGTCACCACACTTCGCACAATACTTCGCCGCCCACGTTCTCGCTGCGCGCGCGCTTGCCGGTCATGACGCCCTTGGAGGTGCTGAGAATGGCGATGCCCAGCCCGCTGCGCACCGGCTTGATGGTGTCCGCGCCCACATAGACCCGCAGGCTTGGACGACTCACCCGGCGCATGCCCTGCATGACCGGGCTGCGGTCCGGGAGATATTTCAACGAGACGCGGATCATGCCCGGCGGCGGTTCGGGTGTTACGTCATACCCCTCGATGAAACCTTCCGCCTGAAGCACCCGGCATATCTCAATCTTCAAATTGGAGGCCGGCACATCCACCGTCGGATGGCCCGCCCGGATCGCATTGCGCACACGCGTGAGAAAGTCTGCGATGGGATCAGTCAACGACATGGATTTCAGGTCCTTTCCTTACCAACTGGATTTCGTCACGCCGGGCAGTTTGCCTTCAAGCGCCAGGGTCCGGAAACAGATGCGGCATATCTGGAACTTGCGCATATAGGCGCGGGGGCGGCCGCAGCAGCGGCAGCGTTTATAGGCCCGCACCTTGAACTTCGGCGGCCGGTTGGCCTTTAATATCAACGATTTCTTAGCCACTATCCTCTCCTTACGACCGTTAATTGGCGAATGGCATGCCCAACTTGCGCAACAGGGCGCGGCTTTCTTCGGGGGCGTTGACGTTCTTGAACACGAAGGTAACATTCATCCCGCGCACGCGGGTCACTTTGTCTATGTTGATCTCCGGGAAAATCGTCTGCTCCCGCAGCCCCAGCGTGTAATTGCCCGACGGGTCGAAACTCTTGGGCGAGAGACCGCGAAAGTCGCGGATGCGCGGAATGGCCACGTTCAAGAGCCGGTCCACAAATTCGTACATCCGCTCGCCGCGCAGCGTCACCATGCACGCGATGCGGGCGCCCGCCCGCAATTTGAAATTCGAGATGGACTTGCGGGCCTTGCGCACACAGGGCTTCTGCCCCGTGATCTGGGCCAGTTCCGCCATGGCGGTCTCGAGCATGCGCGGGTCGCCGATGGCGTCGCCCACGCCCATGTTGACCACCACCTTCTCCAGTCTGGGCACTTGCATCAGGTTCTGGTAGCCGAACTCCGCCATCAATTCCGGCACAATGGCGCTCTTGTATCGTTCTTTCAGTCTCGCCGGCACGCTATGCTGCTCCTATGGCGACGCCATGCGTCGCGGTTCAGTCCACGCTTTCGCCGTTAATGGCCCACACGCGCACGCGCCGTCCGTCTTCCAGGCGCTTCATGAGGATTTTCGAGGGCGCGTTCGCCGCGTTGCACCACGGCATCACATTGGAGATATGGATCGGCGCCTCCCGCTGCACGATGCCGCCCGACTGGTTGCGGGTGGATGGGCGGGTGTGGCGCTTGATGATGTTGACGCCTTCCACGAGGATGCGCCGCTTCTTCGGGATCACTTCCAGCACCCGGCCGCGCGCGCCTTTGTATTTGCCTCGGATGACGACAACCGTGTCTTTTTTGCGAATGTGCATGGCCGATTCCTCTATACCACTTCCGGGGCGAGCGAAATGATGCGCATGAAGCCCTTCTCGCGCAGTTCGCGGGGCACCGGGCCGAAGATGCGCGTCCCGCGCGGTTCCATCTGGTTGTTGATCAGCACCGCCGCGTTGCTGTCGAAGCGGATTGTCGTGCCGTCGGGCCGCTGCGTGTCGTGCCGCACGCGGACCACCACCGCCTTCACCACCTCGCCCTTCTTCACGTTGGAATTGGGCAGGGCGTCCTTGACGCTCGCGGTGATGATGTCGCCCAGGCCGGCATAGCGGCGCTTGGAACCGCCCATCACCTGGATGACGCGGAGTTGGCGCGCGCCGGAGTTGTCGGCGACGTTGAGTCTTGAATAAATCTGGATCATGGCGTCAATCCTTTTCGCCCTACTCGGCGCGTTTCACGATCTCGACCAGGCGCCACCGCTTGGTCTTGCTCAGGGGCCGCGTTTCGCGGATGCGCACAAGGTCGCCCGCCCGGCAGGCGTTTTCCGCGTCGTGCGCCTTGAATTTCTTCGTGCGTTTCTGGCCCTTCTTGTAAAGATAATGCTGCTTCATCGTCTCCACGGCCACCGTAATCGTCTTGTCCATGGCGGCGCTGACCACCACGCCCACCCGTTCCTTGCGGGGGCCGCGAACCTTGAGGGCCGGTTTTGCCTGTTCACCCATGCTCATCTATTCCTTTTCGCTTTTTCAGCGGCGATTTCGCGTTCCCTGAGGATGGTCTTGATGCGTGCGATGTCCCGGCGCGCATTGCGCGCGGCGCGGTTGTTCTCCACCACGCCGGTGGCGAGTTGCACGCGGAAGGCGAAGAGGTCGTCCTGCCGCTTCTTTTGAAGTTGCAGCAATTCCTCGCCGGTCATCTCTCTCAATTCTTGTGCCTTCACTATCCGTCTCCTGTCACACGTCCGGCGCGCCGTCTAGGCGCGTTTGACGAACCTCGTTTTGATCGGCAGTTTGTAGCCCGCCAGATCAATGGCCTCGCGGGCGAGGCTCTCCGGAACGCCCTCCACCTCGAACATGATGCGACCCGGTTTCACCACGGCCACCCACTCTTCCGGGGCGCCCTTGCCTTTGCCCATGCGGACTTCCGCGGGCTTCTTGGTGACCGGTTTGTCCGGAAACACCCGAATAAACACCTTGCCGCCGCGCCGGAGGTGGCGCGTGATGGCAATACGCGCCGCCTCGATCTGGCGCGCCGTCACCCAGCCGTCCTGCATCGCCTTCAGCCCGTACTCACCGAAGTTCACGCTCGTGCCGCCCTTCGAGGCGCCCGTGCGCCGGCCGCGCTGCTGCTTGCGGTATTTCACCCGTTTTGGCATCAACATGATTCAATTTCTCCCTAGCGTCCGGACCGGCCGGCGCGTTCACGTTCCGGGCGCTCCGCCGCATCGGCGCGCCCGCCTTCGCCCCGTTCCGATCGCCGCCCGTGGGCGGGCCGCTCGCCGCCCACCCCGGTCACACGCTCACCGGGCAGCACATCGCCGTGGTAAATCCAGCATTTTACGCCGATGCAGCCGTAGGTCGTGAAACTGGTGGCGATGCCGTAGTCCACGTTGGCGCGCAGGGTGTGCAGCGGCACGCTGCCCTCGCGGGCCTGTTCTGACCGGGCGATTTCCGCGCCGTTCAGCCGCCCCGCCACGCGGATGCGGATGCCCTTGGCGCCCAGGCGCATGGTGTTCTGGACCGCCTTTTTCATGGCCCTGCGGAACGAGATGCGGCGCTGCAACTGCTGCGCGATGCTCTCTGCGACGAGCGTGGCGCTCAACTCGGGGCTGAGCACCTCATGGATGTTGATCATCAGTTCGCGGCCGGTAAGTTGCTCCAATTCCAGGCGGAGCCGGTCCACTTCAGCGCCGCGCTGGCCGATGACGAGGCCCGGACGCGCCGTGTGAATGTGCACCTTGGTCTTGCGGCCCGCCCGCTCGATGTCCACCTTGGCCACGCCCGTGTTATACAGGCGTTTCTTTACATAGTCGCGCAGTTTCAGGTCCTCATGCAGCAGTTCCGCATAGTCCTTGCCTGCGTACCAGATGGACGACCAGTTCTCGATCACGCCGAGCCGGAAGCCGAATGGATGTACCTTCTGTCCCACGTTCTTCTCCTTATTCGTCCTCGTCGCGGCCGTCCGTAATGACCAGCGCGATGTGGCAACTCCGCTTTCGGATGCGCGTCGCGCGCCCGCGCGGCGCGCCGATGTAGCCGCGCAGGGTGCGTCCATCGTTCACCTGAATACTGCGCACCACCATGTCATCGGTATTGATGCGCGCGCGCCGCTCCGCCGCCGCGTTTTCCGCGTTGGCCACGGCGCTATCCAGCAGTTTACGCAGGGGCAGCGCGGAACCTTTCACGACGAACTGCAGAATGTCGCGCGCGTCCGCCACCTTCTTGCCGCGGATCATGTCCGCCACCAGGCGCACTTTGCGCGGCGCGATCGGCAGGTGTCTCACTTTCGCAACTGCGGTTGCCATGCCTTTATCTCCTACGACTTCTTCCCGCCGGGATGCCCGCGGAAGGTGCGCGTCGGCGCGAATTCGCCCAGTTTGTGGCCCACCATGTTTTCCGTGATGAACACGGGCACAAAGTTCTTTCCATTGTGCACGGCGATGGTCAGCCCCACCATGTCGGGAATGACGGTGGAGCGGCGCGACCAGGTCCGGATCACGCGCCGATCGCCGCTGCTCTGCTGCTTGTGCACCTTGTCCAGCAGGTGCTCATCAGCAAAAAAGCCTTTTTTAAGCGAACGAGCCACTCTCTATTCTCCTTTACGGGCGCGCTGTGCGCGCCACACCCTTATTTGTTCCGTCGCCGGATGATGTACTTGTTGGTGCGATGGTTCTTCTTGCGTGTTTTGTAGCCCTTGGTCGGCATGCCCCAGGGGGAAACCGGGTGCCGCCCGCCCGAGGTGCGGCCTTCGCCGCCGCCGTGCGGATGGTCCACGGGGTTCATCGCCACGCCGCGCACCTTGGGACGGCGCCCGAGCCACCTCCGGCGGCCCGCCTTGCCCAAGTCAATATTCATATGCTCTTCGTTGCCCACGGTTCCGATGGTCGCCCGGCATTCACTGAACACGCGCCGCATTTCACCACTGGGCAGGCGCAGCACGACAAAGCGCCCTTCCTTGGCCAGCAACTGGCAGCCATCGCCCGCAGATCGCACCAATTTGCCGCCCTTGCCAGGCGTCAATTCCACGTTGTGCACCACGGTGCCCAGGGGAATCCTGGCGAGCGGCAGGCAGTTGCCCACCTCAAATTCCGCGTCCAGCCCGCTGTGAATCACCTGGCCCACCTGCAGACCCGCCGGCGCGAGGATGTAACGCTTTTCGCCATCGGCGTAATTCACCAGGGCAATGCGCGCACTGCGGTTCGGGTCATACTCGATCGCGGCGATCTTTCCCGGAATCCCGTCCTTGTTCCGCCGGAAATCAATCAGCCGGTACTTGCGCTTATGGCCGCCGCCGCGCCGGCGCATGGTGATCACGCCCTGGCTGTTGCGGCCGGCCTTCTGTTTTCGGGGGGCGGTGAGCCGCTTTTCCGGCTTCTTCTTCGTCAATTCCGAAAAATCAGCCACGCTCATGCCGCGCCGCGAGGGCGTATAGGGCTTATATCTCTTCAACGGCATCGCGATGCTCTCCCTATATCAGTTCGATCTTGTCGCCGGGGCGCAGGGTCACCACCGCTTTTTTCCAGTTGGGTCGGCGTCCCAGCCGCCGTGTCCCGAGTTGGCGGCGCATCTTTCCGGCATAGTTCATGGTATTGACGCTGATCACCTTCACGTTTGGGAACAGTCCCTCGACCGCTTCGCGGATCTGTATCTTGTTCGCGCGCGGGTCCACACTGAAGGTGTACTGATTGCCCTTCCGGGTCTGAATCTGCGACTCTTCGGTGATGATCGGGCTTTTGATGATGTAATGGGGGTCCAAACTCATGACAGTCGCTCCTCAAGACTGGGCAGGGCTTCCTCCTGCACGATGATGCGCACGGCGCGCAACACATCGAGCGCGTTGAGGTCCGCCGCCGTCCGCACCGTCAGACGGGGCAGATTGCGCGCCGAAAGCCGTATGTTTTCATCCGTCTGCGCGGTGATCAGCAGGGTCTTGCGGCCTTCCGGGGCCACCCGGTCCATCATTTGGGCCAGGGGTTTCGTCTTGGGGGCGTCCACGCGGAAGCCGGTCAGGATGTTCAAGCGGTCCTGGCGGGCGCGGGCGCTGAGCACGCAGCACAGGGCCTGGCGCCGGAAGCGGACCGGGATATCCTGCCGGTAACTGCGGGGAACCGGCCCGAAGACCGTGCCGCCGCCGCGCATCTGCGGTTCCCGGATGCTGCCCTGCCGCGCGCGGCCTGTGCCCTTCTGCCGGAAGGGTTTCGCGCCGCCGCCGCTCACTTCGCGCCGCGTCTTGGTCTTGTGCGTGCCTTGGCGGCGGGCATTCATCAATGCCACGGCCACGTCATGCACCAGCGCCTCGTTCGCGGGCGCGTCAAAAACACGGTCACTCGCTTCGACCGTGCCGCAGTCGGCCCCGTTCATGTCTATCCGTTTCAAGGAGGCCATGGTCACTCTTTTCCTTTCACGCTGTGCTTCACCACGACCAGGCCGCCTTTGGCGCCCGGCACGCAGCCGCGCACCACCAGCAGGTTCTTCTCGGGGTCCACTTCAATGACCTCGAGGTTCTGGGTGGTGGCGCCGGCATTGCCCATGCGGCCGGGCATGCGCTTGCCGCGAATCACCTTCGAGGGGAAGGCGCTCTGGCCGATTGACCCCGGCGCGCGGTGAAAATTTGACCCGTGCGTGCCGGGGCCGCCACGGAATCCGTGACGCTTCTGCACGCCCGCAAAGCCTTTTCCCTTGGACGTGCCGCTCACGTCCACGCGGTCGCCCGCCTTGAAAATATCGCTGCGGATTTCGTCGCCCGGCTTCAGGGGGCTGGCTGTTTCCACGCGGAATTCCCGCAGCACCCGCTTGGGGGGCACGCCCGCCTGCTCAAAATGGCCGCGCAGCGGCTTGGTGACCTTCTCCGCCTTGCGGTCCTCAAAGCCCACCTGCACCGCCTCGTAGCCGTCTTTGTCTTCGGTCTTGCGCTGGACCACCGTGCACGGCCCCGCCTGAAGCAGCGTCACTTCAATCCAGCGGCCGTCCTCGGTGAAAATCCGGGTCATGCCCAGTTTTCGACCCAACAGTGCATTCACCATCTTGCGGTTATCCTTACGATCTTGGCGTCCGGGCGCGCATCCGCGCCGCGACGCTTCGCTCAGCGTCCGCCCCCGGACACGGGGGTCATTGCTTGATCTCCACATCCACGCCCGCCGGCAGCACCAGTTTCATCAACGCATCCACTGTCGCCGCGCTCGGATCAAGGATGTCAATCAGCCGTTTATGCGTCCGACTCTCGAACTGCTCCCGCGATTTCTTGTCAATGTGCGGCCCGCGCAGCACCGTGTACTTGCTTACGGCCACCGGCAGGGGGATCGGCCCCCGCACGCCCGCGCCCGTGCGCTGCGCCGCAGACACTATTTCATGGGTGGACTGGTCGAGCAGACGATGATCGTATGCCCGAAGTTTGATGCGTATCTTGTGGCTTGCAGCCATCATCGCTCTCCCGTGATGTCCTCGTTAATCCGCGCCATTATTCGATAATTTTTGTAACGACGCCCGCGCCGACCGTGCGCCCGCCTTCGCGCACCGCAAACCGCAACTCCTCGGTCATCGCTATCGGCGTGATCAGTTCCGCCGTGATCCGGACGTTGTCCCCCGGCATCACCATCTCCACC
>CALEDJ010000060.1 GCA_937951485.1 uncultured bacterium | reverse complement strand
GCAGGCGTTTGCCGCGAAACCTGAGGTATGCTGTTATTCCCTCTCCCAGAGGGAGCAGGCGTTTGCCGCGAAACCTGAGGTATGCTGTTATTCCCTCTCCCAGCGGGAGAGGGCGTTTGCCGCGAAACCTGAGGTATGCTGTTATTCCCTCTCCCAGCGGAAGAGGGTGTTTACCGCGAAACCTGAGGTATGCTGTTGCTCCCTCTCCCTTTGGGAGAGGGGTGGGGTGAGGGGGAAATCCAACATGATCGAAGGCTATTCTCAACGCTTAGCATATTTTGCACAGCACCAGGTGGAGATGACCTTTCTCACCAGCAATGCTGTGGGACAGCACATGACTGTTCTTGACAAAGCCTACACGCCAATTAGAGAAAATCATGAACACCGTATGTGCTCAAAAAAGCCATTCAGGCAACAAAAACAAAGGATTTTCAACGCAACATCAGAACCTATGGGATGACTGTGATTCCGTTGACCCTTTTTGTATCGTTTCCTTGTCTTCTGGTATTTCATTGGAATCCGACCGGACTTCACCCTCCAGTGGATGCGAAGGCGTGCCCGTTTCATGCCTGAGCGCCGCCCCCAATAGCAGGTGCATGCGGCGGTACCGCATCCAACCGCGCAATGCCACCACCACTGCAATGGCCATGAAGACAAGCCCCAGGATATTCAGCCAAAGCACGTCGAAGAATTTGAAGCAGGTGCCGCCGATGACCAGCAACGTGAGCGATGTGCGGACATACGACAACAACGTGCGTTCGTTGGCCAGCACCGTCCGGTCAATCGCCAGGTAGTCGTTAAGCGTCAATTCTTTCTTGGCAAATTGCGAGTATGGATTCTTCCACATGGCACCGTACCGCTGCATGGCATCTCCACGAAGCCGCAGATGGAAAACACGATAGATCAATCCGCGCTTGCACCCAGTATGCCCAATATGCCCCGAATCTGCAAAATCACCGGTATCTCTCTGGACTGCGCAAGCCGTGCTTGCGCTTTCGCTTTCTAAATCGCCAATGTCTTTGCGTATGGCGTATTCTCGTAGTTTCCCGTGATTTCCAGGGAAAAGCGCAAGCGTGGCTTGCGCACGCCAACCTTGTCCCGTATTGACGCCATGCGGCATATTCTTCTTCACAAGGGCCAGACGAGAAGAATCATCGGCACGCCGACAGCGATAACGATGATTTCCAGGGGCAGGCCGAGCCGCCAGTAGTCGCCGAAACGGAACCCGCCCGGGCCAAGAATCAGGGTGTTGTTCTGGTGTCCGATGGGGGTCAGGAAAGCGCAGGAAGCGCCCACCGCGACGGCCATGAGAAAGGCATCCGTATTGACTTCGAGTCTGGATGCGGTGCCGATGGCAATGGGGCACATCACTGCGGCAGTGGCGGCGTTGTTCATGAAACTGGAAAAAATCATGGTCACCAGCAATATCGCCATCAGCGCGATGACGGCACGGCCCTGCGCGCCGCTGTTCAGCAATAATTGGGCGGTCCAATCGGCCGCGCCCGTGCTTTCCATCGCGCCTGCCACCGGAAACATGGCGCCCAGCAACACCACGACCGGCCAATCAATGGCGGTGTAGACGGTTCTCGGCGAGACCACGCGCAGCGCCAGACAGGCCAGTGCGCCGGCGGCGAAGGCAATGGCTGCCGGCAGCAGCCCAAACGCCGCACCGGCCACGGCGACCAGCATGATCGCGGAGGCGATGATGGCGCCGCGTTTGTCGGGAATGCGCACCGCCCGCTCCGCGAGCGGAACGAGACCCGCGCTTGCGGCGAATTCCGTCAGAGTGTCGGGGGCTCCCTGAAGCAACAGTACATCCCCCGCCCGAATGGTCATCGTGCGCAACCGCGCCAGCGAGCGCCGCCCTTGACGCGACACAGCGAGGAGATTGATGCCGTAGCGTGTGCGCAAGCGGAGTTGCGTGGCGGAACGCCCTTCAATCGCGGATTCCGGCAAGACCGTAAATTCCATCAGCACAATCTCATCTGTCTGAATGGCATTCTTGATGGTCTCATCGGCTTCCGCCACCTTTGCCTTTTCCGCCTTGTCGGCGTCCTTAATCTCCTTGCGTTTGTCCTCCTCCAGTTTAAGACCCAGATTCGACAAGGCCAAGGAGAGCGCTTCGGGTTCCGCCTCGATCACCAGAATATCGTTGGCCCGCACTTTTCTGGCGGGGTGCGGCGCCGGAATGCGCGTATCATCCCGAATCAACCCGATCACCTGGGCGTCCATATCGCCCAAGGTCGCTTCAATTTCGCGCAGCGTCATGTCCGCGACCTTGCTTTTTTCCGGCACCCGCGCTTCGGTCAGATACGCACTCGTCTCGAAGCCTTTGTTTCCTCCTTGCTGGCGCGCCGGCACCAGACGCCAGCCCAGCAGCACCGTGAAGACGATACCTGCCGCCGCCACGGCGAAACCCACCGGCGTGAAGTCGAACATGGCGAAACCGCCGATGCCGTTCTCTGCGCGGAACCCGGACACGACCAGGTTGGGCGGCGTGCCGATGAGCGTCGTCATGCCGCCGAGAATGGAACCGAACGCCATCGGCATCAACACCCGCCCCGGCGGGAGGTTCTGTCGCGATGCGATTTGCATGGCGACAGGCATCGTAAGGGCCAACGCCCCGACATTGTTCATGAAAACTGACAGCATCGCCGCCAGGGAGGTGACCGCCGCAATGGTCAACGTCGGCCCGGCATTGGTGGGCAACACCCGCTTGGCCAGCGCGTCCACTGCGCCGGTATCCTGAAGTGCCCGGCTGAGAATTAGCACGCAGGCCACCGTGATCACGGCGGGATGCCCAAAACCGGCAAATGCCTTGGCGCTCGGCGTCAGGCCGGTCAATACGCATGCCAGCAGCGCCCCCATCGCCACCATGTCATGACGCCATCGCCCCCAAAGAAACATGATGATGGTGGCCAGGAGAATGAAGAAGATCAACGCCTGATCCCGTGTCATCGTCTGCGCTCCTTTTAAGAAATGCCAGGCGCGTCGGGACTTGAATAATCCATCCAGTCATGACGCCGAGCATGTATTCTGTACAAAATCCATTTCCTGTTGAATATTCCTCGTTTTTTGCCCACTCGCCCGTTCTTGGGCGGGAAATGGACAGCGACCGGGGGCAACAGAGTATCCTACCGTTGAAGAAAATGAAACCTGGGGTGTGCGGCGATGACGGATGACTTGGTTCCGGGGACGGGTTTGCGCGATCTGGATGAGATTCTTTGCGGGCTGATGCCTGGGGACAATGTGGTCTGGCAGGTGGACGCGGTTGAACATTACGCGCCGTTCGTGCGGCCTTTCGCGGCAAGCGCCTCATCCCGCGGCATCCGCGTGACCTATTTTCGATTTGCCCGGCATGCCCCGTTGCTGGAAGCCTCCGAACGCGTTCAAGTGGTCCGACTGGACCCTCAGCGCGGTTTTGAAGCATTTCTGGATCAAATCCATCACAGTATCCGCGAGAATGGCGAGGGTGGCGCATATGTATTCGATTCCATCTCCGACCTGCTGGCGGAATGGTGCAGCGACCAGATGGTCGGCAATTTCTTTATGCTGACCTGTCCCTTTCTGCGCGTGTTCAAGGCGGTGGCCTATTTTGCGTTATTGCGTGATTTTCATTCCGCGTATGCAACAGACCCCATAGAGCAGACCACGCAAATTCTGTTGGATGTGCATCGCCACGAAAACAAACTCTATCTTCATCCGCATCGCGTGAAAGGGCGGTCCGCGTCTGGCCGACTCCATCGCCTCTTTGTGCTGGATGGGGATACCGTGCAACCATTGCAGGAAAGCGGGGCCATTGCGCGGGTCATGGTGGGGGCGCCGCGCGCGGGACTCGGCCTCATCCAGCGCCATTTGGGGGTATGGACGCGGTCTTTCATGCAGGCGGAGACGCTGCTGGAAGAATGGCGCGCGGGGAATGTGTCAGAGGAACGGGTGCGCGAAACATCCCGCCATCTCATCCGGATGGCGATTACGCGCGAAGAACGCATGTTGCGCCTGGCCGCGCGGCATCTGGACCTTGACGATCTCGTCTGGCTGGGTACGCGCATGCTGGGCACCGGTCTGATTGGCGGAAAATCGGTGGAATTGCTGATTGCCCGGAAAGTTTTGTTCCAGGCCGACCCGCGCTGGCGCGAACTGCTCGAACCGAACGATCCTTTCTTTGTGCCCTCGGATATCTTCTATACCTATCTCGTGCGCAATGGATGTTGGGCGATTCGGAAAAGGCAATTAAGCGCGGACGATCCCCTGAAAGGGACCGAGGAGGCCTATCAGGCGATTCTGCAGGGCAGTTTTCCCGCGCACATCGAAAAACGGTTCGCGGAAATGCTGGACTATTTCGGCCAGACCCCGCTGGTCGTGCGTTCGAGCAGCCTGCTGGAGGACAGTTTCGGCAATTCCTTCGCGGGCAAATATGACAGCGTTTATTGCGCCAACCAGGGATCGCGCGAAGAACGTCTTGAGGGGTTCATCGCCGCGGTGAAGACCGTGTATGCCAGCACCATGAGCCGGGAGGCGCTGGCCTACCGCGCCCGGCATGGCCTGCTGCAAAGCGACGAGCAGATGGCGCTGCTCGTGCAGCGGGTGTCCGGGGCGCAACACGGGCGCTACCATTTTCCCCACGTGGCCGGCGTGGGGTATTCCTTCAATCCCTATGTCTGGCATGATCGCATTGACCCGCATGCGGGCGTGCTCCGGCTGGTATGCGGCCTGGGAACGCGCGCAGTGGACCGCCGCGACGACGACCACACCCGCCTGGTCGCTTTGAATGCGCCTGAGTTGCAGCCGGAAGAGGACGCGGAAACATCCACGAGGCCGGCGCAACGGCGGATGGATGTGGTTGACTTGGAGAAGAATCGCCTATGCACGGCGGATTTTGAAGATGTCGCTGAAAAAATACCGGATGTGGTGCGGAATCTGCTCGTGTCACAGAATGCCCGGGCTGCACGTGCCGGCCGGGAACGGGGCATGCGGTCCCATCATTTCCAACGGTTGACGTTTGACGGATTACTCCAACACACCCCGTTCGCCCAGGATATGCAGACGATGCTCCAGACGCTGGAAAGAGCATATGCGTACCCCGTGGATATTGAATTCGCCGCCACGTTTCACAACGATGCGTCGTATCAGATAGCCCTGCTCCAATGCCGTCCCTTGCAGACAAAAGGCATCAGCCAACCGCTGGAACCATTGGATGACATCCCCGATGACAAGTTGATCATGCGGGTAACGGGTCCCGTTGTGGGCCGCAGCCGGTGGTGTCCAATTGATCGCATTGTGTATGTTTCTCTGGAGGAGTACGGACGGCTGCCCGAAGCAACGCGCCATGCCGTGGCGCGGCTGATCGGAAGGATCAACGCCCTGACCCCAAAGGCCGTCGTCCCTCCGACTGTCATGCTGATAGGGCCTGGACGATGGGGTTCGAAAATGGCATCTTTGGGCGTGCCGGTGGCATATGCGGAAATCAATCACGTATCGGTGCTGTGCGAAGTTGCCGCAATGCGCGATGATCTCAAGCCCGATGTCTCCTTCGGCACCCATTTCTTCGGGGATTTAGTGGAAAATGACGTGCTGTATTTCGCATTCCGTCTCGACAGAGAATCAATCCGCATCAACCGTGCATTCTTTTCGGAAGCAGAGAATCGCCTGGCGGAACTCATTCCCGATGCGGCCGCGCTCCAACACGTGGTGCGCGTAATCGAGCCGAATGACGCGCACCTCTGGGCTGACGCCATGACCCGGGAAGTGGTTTTTTATTTGTCCTGATTCCATGATTATTGAAACGATGTCCCAACAGATGCAGGAGAAACGATGATGGCATACGGCGCGGCAACCGGCAGCGCATATGCGGGATGGAAACACCTGATGGAAACCGTGCGCGCATTGCTGGTGCACAGCCGGCGGATGGGAGACCGCCTGTATCTCTATGCCTTGGTGCGTTTCGCCGTGGCGGCAACGATTGTGGGTTCGGCTTTTTTTGCGCGGTACGTGGTGGGCATCGAGGGACTGCCTGTTCGCGCTTTGACGGTACTGGGGATAGTATTGGCGCTGTATAATTCGGTGGTCTTCTATCTTATCCGCCCGTACCGCGACCGCGCTTCAACGTCCTATTCCGCCCTGCGCCGATGGATGCATGCTACGGTCATGGTGGATTTCATTTTCCTGACCGTGGCGGTGTGGATGGTGGGCGGGGCCAAGTCGCCGTTTCTCGCGTTTTACCTCTTTCACGTGATTCTCGCCGGGGTCTTTCTATCGCGGAGTGCGGCATACGGCCAGGCCATCGCAGGCTACGTCCTGCTGACCACGCTGGTGGTCGGACAATGGCTTGAATGGATACCGCAGTGGTATCCGGAAGGGGCTGTATGCGGCGGCGAGAGGTTCGACGGTCGCTATGTGCTCACCATTCTTGCCGTTTATGGACTCCTTTTCACCTTATCTTCCGTTACACTTAACAGTCTGATGACCATGCTGCGTTCCGTGGAGCGCGGCTTGCGCGAGGCCAACGCGGAACTGGAGCGTCTTTCGGCCATGCGCCGTGATTTTCTGCATATCGTCCTGCACGACCTGAAATCACCGGTCGCCGCCGTATCCCAATACCTGCTCAATCTGGAGGCGATATTGGAGAATCAGTTGAATGAGCAACAGGCGCAATGGTTGCACCGATGCAAGGTCAGGCTGAAAGAGCAAATGGACTTTCTGCACGATCTCGAAGTGCTTGCGCTTTTGGAATCCGCCGATTTGATGCAGCATGCGAAACTGGTGGATATCAACGAAATCATTGGACAGGTCACCGACAATTTTCACGAAGCCGCGCAAAACCGCAACCACACGCTGGAATATATGCCTGCGGCCCGTCCGCTGCGCGTCCTTGGCGTCGAACGTCTTCTGCGCGAAGCCTTGGCAAACCTCGTGAGCAACGCGCTCAAATACACGCCCGACGGCGGGCGTATCGCAGTCCGGGGGAAGGCGGGGAACAATGTTGTTCGTATTGAAGTCGAAGATAACGGCATCGGCATTGCGGAGAAGGAGCAAGATCGCCTCTTCCAGGAGTTTGTCCGCCTGAAACCCCACGCGGCCATAGCGGACAAGATGGGGTCGAGCAGCGGACTGGGGTTGTCCATCGTGCAGCGCATTGTGCAGGCGCACAAGGGCACGGTGGGGGTTTCCAGCGCTCCCAATCGGGGCAGCACCTTTTTCATCGAATTGCCGGCGGTTCCACAGGACCGTGCCGCGCTCTGATGACTCGAGGAACAGGCGCCACCGGGAAGACCAATAAGACCCATAGGACCAATAGAACCGATAGAACCGATACGACCAACAAGACGGATGGAACTGACCAGGAACTACAGAAGAACCGATCGCGTCAGACTGATCCGTCCGCTCCGGCTGGACGTCCAGATTTTTCCGTTCTTGTCTGTTCCATCAAGCCGCCCAATGCAAAGGTCATATTCCTTATTATATGGGTCTTACAAGTCCTGTACATCCTGGTTTCCCGAAATCTTCCATCTTCGCCATGTCATCTGCTGAGTTGCGTTTTGTCCAGAGTTTGCGCTAGGGTGCAACAGGTGACTGCACGGCGATTCGCGGCAAATGAAAGGAGGTGGGCCATGTCAATCGAGATTCCTGAATTGGAAGGGATTTGGGCGGCGCTCGTGGCATTTATTTATCTGATTGTCGGACGCATCGCGTTCCTGATCGGCCAGTGTCTATGGGCGACTGATTCGATTCCCGAATGGTCCCTGCTGGAATAAACGCCTTTTTGAAAGCATCCTGTCGTCGTGGTTCAACGATTCAACGGGCGGTTCATGCGCGTGGCGGCCTGCCTGTGGGGAGGGGTGGGCCTGTTTCTGGCAGGCTCGTGGATGCTGTTGAATCTTGCCGCCGACCGCGAAGAGCGCGGCGCGCCGCGCGCCCCCGATACGAATATCGTGATTGGCGCTGAAGCGTGCGAATTTGGCCCCGACGATGCGCCGGGCGCGGTTTTGTTTGTGCATGGATTGGCCGGTTCCGGCAATAATTTCGGCGAGGTTCCGGATGCGGTCGCGCAGAATGGCTGGCGCGTTCGCGTCATGCGGCTGCCGGGACACGGCACCACGCCGCAAGACCTGTCAGAACAGCGCCTGGACGGACTGATCCGGGCAGTGCTGCGCGAAGCGGCGGCGCTGCGCGCCCGACATGACCGGCTGGTGCTGGCCGGGCACTCGCTCGGGGCATCCTTGTGTGTGATGGCCGCCGCGGAGATGCCGCTTGATGGCATCATCCTGGCCGCGCCCTATTTTGGCGTGGCCCAGCGCTGGTATTACGGGCTGCGCCCGGAAACCTGGCTCCGTCTGCTTCATCCTGTGTTGCCGTGGTGTTACAAAGGACGTCTTTTCCTGCAGGTCAATCGCGCAGAAGCCAAACCGCTTATCATCGCGTACACATGGCTGCCGCCGCAGAGTGCGCAAATTCTGCTGGAGGCGCACCGGCGCGTAAACGCGCCCCGACTCCTGCGCCAGGTGCGCTGTCCCGTGCTGATGCTGCTGGGCGAGGACGACGCGGCATCTTCCTGCGAAGCGGCGGAACTTGCCCTGCTGCAAATGGAATCCACAGTAAAACGCCTGATTCGCCTGCCTCGTTCCAACCACCACATTTTCTGGGACCATGACCGTGAGATGGCAAAAGGCGAGATTCTGGCGTTCCTGGCAGGAATATCGGAATAATGTACCCGCAGGATTGCCATGGGGGCCGTGCTTCTTGGGGATAAACAGCCGGGTTCCCTGAATGGTTCGCAAGCAATATGCGTCTTGAGGCAACATCCGGCAAATCCAAAGATGCTCCCGGGTTTGACATTATTGCCCGCGGCGGTTAGTATATCATCGCTCACACGGCGTCTTCGGATGGACGGATTTTCCAGCGTTTTCAGCCATAAAAGGCCGAATTGTATCCAGTCGCAGCGGCTGAGGATAAAAGAAAGGGTCCCATGCATCCCTATCGTACACATACCTGTGGAGAATTGCGCAAGACGGACACCGGGAAGACTGTGCGCCTGTCCGGTTGGGTCAACCGCAAACGCGATCACGGAGGGGTGGTTTTCATTGACGTGCGCGACCATTACGGCATCACACAAGTGGTGGTGAACCCCGGCAAGGCTTTTTTCGAGGAAGCGGAACGGGTTCGTAATGAGAGTGTCATCATCGTGACCGGCGATGTGGTGGCGCGCACGCCGGAGACCGTAAATCCCAACATGACTACGGGCGAAATCGAAGTGGTGGCTTCGGATTTCGCGGTGGAATCTTTCTGCGAAGTACTGCCCTTTCCTGTGAATCAGGAACTGGAATGCCCGGAAGAGACCCGCCTCGAACACCGTTTTCTGGACCTGCGACGCGAGCGTATGCACCGGAACATTTTACTGCGGTCGCGCGCGACAGCGCTTGTCCGCCAACATTTGACAGAACGCGGATTCACCGAATTCCACACGCCCATCCTCACCAGTTCCTCGCCCGAAGGCGCGCGAGACTACCTGGTGCCCAGCCGCCTCTATCCCGGCAAGTTTTATGCTCTTCCACAGGCCCCCCAGCAGTTCAAACAACTGCTGATGGTCTCCGGTTTCGACCGGTATTTCCAGATCGCGCCCTGTTTCCGAGATGAAGACTCCCGGGCCGACCGCAGCCCCGGTGAGTTTTATCAGATTGACATCGAAATGTCCTACATCACGCAGGATGATTTGTTCGGGGAGATGGAACTCCTGATGGTCCGGATCTTTCGCGAACTCAGCAGCAAGCGGATTCAGGCGGAAGTGTTCCCCCGTATCCCCTACCGGGACGCAATGGAGAAATACGGGACCGACAAGCCCGACCTTCGCTTCGGCTTGGAAATGATTGACTGCACGGACCTTTTCGGCCGGTGCGCGCTGAAGGTTTTCAGTAGTCAGGTGCAATCCGGCGGCGCGGTGAAGGTGATTAGCGCCAAGGGCGCCGCCGCGCAGCCCCGCAGATTCTTCGATGACGTGGAAGCCTATGCCAAGACCGAAGGGGCGAAAGGGCTGGCGTGGATCGCGCTCCGCGACGGTGAGATGAAAGGTCCCATCGTAAAGTTCCTCAGCGACGAGGAGAAACAGGGGCTTGTCGCCCGCACCGGCGCGGAAGACGGCGACGCGCTGTTCTTCGGGGCGGGCGCGCGCAAAGAAACGAACGCGCTGCTGGGTAAAGTGCGGGGGTATCTCGCCTCTCAATTGGGCTTGATTGACAAAGACCTCGTGGCATTCTGCTGGATTGTGGATTTCCCGATGTTCGAGTGGAACGAAGAAGAGAAAAAAATTGATTTTTCCCACAATCCGTTTTCCATGCCGCAGGGCGGATTGGAAGCCCTGGAGAGCAAGGATCCGCTGGATGTGCTTGCCTATCAGTATGATATTGTCTGCAATGGGGTCGAGTTATCTTCCGGCGCCATCCGCAATCATCGCCCGGACATTATGCTGAAAGCATTCCAGATTGCGGGATATGACGAGGAAGCGGTCAAGACCAAGTTTCCCGCACTGTGGAAGGCGTTTCATTACGGCGCCCCCCCGCACGGAGGCATCGCCCCGGGACTCGACCGCATTGTCATGTTGCTTGCCGATGAGCCGAACATCCGCGAGGTGATCGCATTCCCGTTGAACCAACGCGCGCAGGACCTCCTCATGGGTGCGCCCAGCGAAGTCACGCCCCGCCAGTTAAAGGAACTGCACCTGGAAATCAAAATGCCGGAGAAATAGATGGTGAGATAAGTCCTTTTCGACGGAAGCGATATTTGGTCTGACATCGCGAATACGAAGGGCGGCCGGCAGTATTCCGGCGAGCATCGCCGAAGGATGGGGGACGCGAAACGCCCGGCGGGTTTGTTTGCTTTCTGCGGATTTCTCAAGGGAGTTTAAGAGAACTGGAAACCCATGTGCTGTTGGCTGCAATCGTGGCGTTGTTGGAGAAGACTCAGGTGCGTGCAATAACGGAGCGGACGACCTCACTGGGAAAAATGACCCGCGGACTCATCCGTTCGTTGATGAAAAAACGCTGAACCGCTTTCCCCCACTCGCTATTCGCTGCTCGCTACTCGCCAAAAAATGGAGACATACCATGACAGACAGCGTGTATTATGCGGAACTCACGCCGAAGGCGTTCCGTGCGCGGCTGGCGGCTGCGCCCATAGCCTACCTGCCCCTGGGCACCCTGGAATGGCACGGTGAGCATCTTCCGCTGGGCTCCGATGGCTTGCAGGCACAGGGGTTTTTTGAACGGCTGGCGCGGGAAGTCGGGGGAATTGTATTGCCGATGTTGTTTCTGGCGCCGGACATGCGCTTCGAGATCAAGGGCGCAGCGTATTTTGGCATGGACTATTTTGGCTTCCCCGGCGATGAGGCGCACCAACTGGAGGGCAGCGCCTATTGGGTGCCGGATGAATTCTTCGCCCAACTGATGGAGCATTGTCTGGCGCAGTTGCGCCGGGCGGGATTCCGCATCGTGGTGGCCCATGGCCACGCGCCTTCCGTCCAGTGTGTGTATGCCAATTGTGAGGAATGGGAGCGGCGGCATGGCCTGAAAATCTTCTCCTGCTGGCGCGAGGATGAAAGCGATGGACTCGGCATCCAGACCGATCATGCCGGCGGTAATGAAACCTCACTGATGATGGCCATGCATCCGCACCTCGTTCACATGGAATATCTGGATCCCGATCCCAGCGTGTTTCCGGTTGCCGTTGGCGATGAAGACCCCCGCACCACGGCAAGCGCAGAACGCGGGCAACAGGCCATCGCCCTGAATCTGGCGCGCATGACCGAGTTGCTTCGCGAGGCGCTGGCAACGATCTGACTCCAATCACAGATCAGATTTTTCTGTACCGGACAGCCTGTGCTATGCTGCTTTCGGCGCGCGGACGCTGTAAATGCACGCCAAAGTGTGTGGTGGCCCGGATAACAGTCCGGAGCGGCTGATTTAACTTATGGGGAATGGCGCTATGAGCAAGAAACAGACGATTTACTTGATTTCCAACGGAGATTTTCGGGATTCGGCCTGCCAGAATTGCTGGCCCATGCAGGACCTCACGCTGAGGGAGGTGAGAAAAGCGTTCGCTAAACTCGGCTATACGACGGAGGTCTTTCCAAAGTACGACCCGAAGCGCAAGCATGGATTCATCACCCGCCAATGTGACGGCACTTCCGTATTGTCAAAAATTGATCCCAAAGCGCCGATCGTGGTCGTGTTGAGTTGCTGGGCGTACTCCCATCACGTCTCCGGTCCGCTGCAAACCCACAAAGGCCCGATTCTTCTTCTGGCGAATTTCGACGGCACCTGGCCCGGCCTTGTCGCCCTGTTGAACCACTCCGGCACCCTGGACCGGTTGAACGTCCCCCACTCCCGCCTGTGGAGCGACAGTTTCCTCAAGGACGAATATTTCATGAAGAAATTGGAGGAGTGGGCGCGCACGGGAAAAACAACGCACAATGACGCGCATGTGACGGATGCCGCGAAATTGAAAGTGGGCGGCGCGGCGGACCGCTTCGGCCGCGAACTGGCCGCTGACATCCTGCGCGCGCGCCGCATCATGGGGCAGTTGGATCCCGGCTGCATGGGCATGCTGAACGCCGTCATGGACCCCGCAAAACTCGGCGCGGTCGGCCTGCCCATCGAATACCTGAACCAATCGGACCTGGTCGCCGAGATGAACCTGGTGAGCGATCAGGAAGCCCAAAAGCATCTCGACTGGCTGCTGCGCAAAGGAGCGAACTTCCACTGGGGCACGAACCAGTACAAGGACCTGGTGCACGGCCAGGTGATGTCGCAGATGAAAATGTATGCCGCCGCGGCGCGCATCTATCAGCGGTACGGCCTCAGCGCCATCGGCATTCCCTACCAGTATGGGCTGGTGCGATGTGTGCCGGCGTCAGACCTTGTCGAGGGCATGCTGAACAACGCCGACCGTCCGCCGGTGCGTGACCCCGAATCCGGCCAGATCGTCAATCCCGGCAAGCCCATCGTGCATTTCAACGAGGGCGACATGGGCGCAGGCATACCGCAGTTGCTCATGAATAACATTTATGAACGCAAAGGCATGCCGACGGAAACCACGCTGCATGATGTGCGGTGGGGGCGGATGGCCGGCGACAAGTTCGTGTGGGTCTTTCTCATTTCCGGCGGCGCGCCGCCGGCCCACTTCGGCGGATGGAAAAAGGCGCACATCTACCGCCAGCCGCCGATGTATTTTCCGCTGGGCGGAGGCACCTGTTCGGGCGTGTCCAAACCGGGCGTCATCACGTGGGCGCGCTGCTATGAGGCGTATGGGGAGTTGGGCATGGATTGCGGCACCGGCGAAGTGGTGACGCTGCCGGAGGATGACCTGCACGACCGACTGGAAAAGACCACGCCGGTATGGCCCATCGCCAACGTCCACATCCCCGGCTATGGCCGCAATGAACTCATGGCGACGCACATGTCCAACCATATCGTAATCGGCTACGGTGACATTCTGCGCGAACTCGTCGCGCTTTGCCTGCATCTCGGATTCAAGGTGCGGGTCGCCGGAGACGCGCGTTCTCAACTATCCTGATCAGACCGGAAAGAAACCGGGCGGCGCGGATGCTTCCGCGCCGCTTCTTTCATGCAGTCTGGAAGAAAATCAAAACAGGCTGTTGAAGTCCACAAGTGGAAATGATTTCAGTGCGGTGCCGGGGGTGGCGTTAAGAATCTCGACGCCGTTTTCCCTCGCCCATGCGGCCGCGGCATCGAAGGCGGCCTCGGATTTTTCCGGTTGCGGCATCACGAATTTCTTCGGTCCGCCGGTATAGTCTTCACTGAAGTGGGTCGGCTTCGACGCATCCTTCGCCACCCAGAGTTTGGACAGCGGGGGCTGTTGTTCTGATTTCGAGGTGGGCGTAGTCCCGGCTGCGTCCTGACGACGCGCGGCGCGCACCTGCTTGTATGCCTGCCACACATCGTAGGCGGCGGTCTGCTTTGCGCGGTCCTTGAACCGCGACACGAGGGACTGAGCCTTGGGGCGGATGGTTTCCGGTTTGTCCGCCTGCGCCAGGTTGTAGCGGTGGTCCACGCCGACGAGAATAATTGGATTGCAGCCCATCATCGCGGCCACCTGCAAAAGCGCATGCGTGACAGTAAAGCCCAGATAAACGATGTCCGGTCTGCCCGAAAAACGATAGGGAGGTCGGGAATCATAGGAAAAATTCATCGGGCATGCATTTTTCATCCGCAGGCAGGGAAGATATTCAAAGGGAAAGAATTTGACGCAATCCTCCGGAACATTGTCTTCGTATTCCGGTCCATACTCCTCGATTTGGAGCCGGTCCATAATGCCCCAGTAGGGGAAAGCGAAGCCCCACTTCTCATAGCCGAGATAACAGCGGTTGGACCCGAAAACCAGTTCGTCTTTCAATCGGGTCATATCAATTTCATTCAGGCTTGGCCCATTGCCCGCCACAAAACAGCGCTGTCCTGCGTGTACGCGGTAGAAATCATCCAGAAGGTGCGGTATTTCAAATTCGGCTGTTCCGCCCGGCGTATATAACGCCACCCGCCGCGCACCCAACAACCAAAGCCTGCGGAAATCCGCATAGTATGGTTGAATCCAGGGAATGTGATTGCCTGGAAGAAACCGCAATTTGACGGTATTCGGGGCGACGGGAAAGACTGCGCCATCAGTCAAGAGCGACGTGAGTTCCGGTTCTTTTTCCCTGACACATGCCGCCTCTTCGGGAGGGAAGGCGGGGATTTCAACAACCCGTTTCACTGCGGGATACAATGCGGCGCGCTCCCGCGCCCATGCCGCCGTGTCTGCCGTGCAAATCAGGTGTAGTTCCGCCGCGTTGCGCTGCGCCCGCAGCCAGCGCTCCGTCATGATTTTTCCCGATTTCTGAACATAGACCGTCTTGATATGCGACATTCATCAATACCTTCAAAGAATGAGACCAAGTGATGCTCCTATGCTCTAGCACAAATGACCGGACCGCTTCAAAGATGACGCGCGCAAAACAATGGTCGGGCCGGGCGAAAACCGGCAAGAACAGAAAGAACAGCAAGGACAGCGGGAACAGAAGGGACAGATAAGGATTAAAGGGACAGAAAGGAGAGAAAGTACAACAACGACAGCAGGGACAGATAAGGATTAAAGGGGCAGCAGGGACAACGAGAACAGCACAAACTGAATGCTATAGCGCAAAACAGTGCTGTCCAAAATATTCTTGGCGTTGAGAATAGCCTTCGATCATATTGGCCTTCCCCCTCACCCCACCCCTCTCCCGGAGGGAGAGGGAGCAACAGGAGCCGCAGGTGGCGCGGTAGACGCCCTCTCCCGGAGGGAGAGGGAGCAAGAGCAGCCGCAGGTGGCGCAATAGACGCCCTCTCCCTTTGGGAGATGGTGCAACAGCATGCCGCAGGTGGCGCGGTAGACGCCCTCTCCCTTTGGGAGAGGGAGCAAGAGCAGCCGCAGGTGGCGCGATAAACGCCCTCTCCCTTTGGGAGAGGGGTGGGGTGAGGGGGAACAAAACAGAACACCCTGGTACACGAGTCAATGATGCCTCAGGAGTCCCACGCAGCGGTTTACGTACAGGATAAGCCCGCCACATTAATTCAACAGGATTTTCCAGGGGCTTTGGGCGAGGTCTTCCATCTTCTCAATAATCTGTTTTGGACAACACTGAGCGCACAAATGTTTTTTGTCTTTTTTATCCTTTTTGTCCTTGCTGTCCTTTGCTTGATCACAAACCATCAAGCGTCCCGTAATGCTGTCAACAGTTTGAAACAGAATCCGGGCTGATATAGAATCTGATTGTTATGCACTGGGGTGGAAACATAGCGTTTCCCGACCGCATCACATCGAACAACAGAGGAAGATGTCATGGAAGTATTCCCTGCCATTGATCCCATCCCATTGCCCGCGCCGGTCTGGGTGTTCAAGGCGCTGCACGCGGTAACGCTGGCGCTGCATTTCGCGGCGGTGCAATGCATGGTTGGCGGGCTGATTCTGGCGACGTGGTGGTATCTGCGGGGTCGTCCGGGATACGCGCCGGATCGGATGAATGCGAGCGGCGTGATTGTCCACCGCTTGCCCATCCTCATGGCCTATGTCATCAACCTGGGGGTGCCGCCGCTGCTTTTCGCGCAAGTGCTCTACGGCCGCGCGCTTTATACCTCCAGCATCCTGATGGGTGTGTGGTGGGTGTCGGTGGTGTTTCTGGTCATGGCGGCGTATTTCATCCTCTATCAGATGGCGAAGCGGGCCGACATGGGGCGCGCCTATCACTGGCTCAGCATGATCGCGATTGTGCTGCTGCTCAAGGTCGGCTATCTCTATTCCGCCAACATGACGCTGATGTTGCGGCCGGAGGTCTGGCCGGAGATGTACCGGCAGAACCCCCTGGGTTTCCAATTGCCAAAAGGCGATCCCACCGTCATGCCGAGATGGCTCTATATGATGATCGGGTCGTTGGGAGTCAGCGGGGCGATGGTGATGCTGCTGGGTATGAAGCGGCGCATTCCGGCGGACGCGGCCTCGTTCATGCGGCGGCGCGGCGGACGCCTTTTGGGCATTTTCGCCCTGGTGCAGATTCCTCTGGCGTGGCGCGTGTATTCGTCACAACCGGAAGCGGTGCGGACGGCGCTGCGCGGCAACACCTTCTACCTGTTCTGCGGCGGGCTGCTCATCCTGAGTGCGCTGGCCGTGGCGGCGCTGGGATTCCAGGCGGCGCAGCAGGAACACCGGCGATCATGGGGTTGGTGCGGCCTTTGCGCCGGTGCGGTGCTCGTCAATCTGCTGTTGATGACGGTATATCGCGACGGCATTCGCGATCTCACACTGAAATTGAACGGATTTGATGTGTGGCAAAGTCCGGTCAATACAAACTGGGGCGTGGTGGCGGTATTCCTGCTGCTCTTTGTGGTCATGGTCGCCGTCATGGGGTGGATGATTTCCGTGGCGGCGCGCGCGAAAGGAGTGGATGAGCAATATGCCTGAGGATGTTGGGACCCTGAACAACCCTGCCGACGAAATGGGGCGAAGGCAATTTGTTGCGGCCGCCGGTCTGGGCGCGATGGGTGTATGCTACGCCGCAGCCATCGCCTATCCTGTATACAGGTACCTCGTATCGCCTGCAGAACAGGCGCGGGAACTGGCCGCCGTAACACAAGTCACCCTGCCCAAAGCGGACCTGCCGAAACCCGGCACGGCGATGATGTTCCGATTCGGGGTCACCCCGGCGATGCTGATTCACCTGCCGGACGGCCATGTGGCTTGCTACAGCGCGGTCTGCACCCACTTGGGCTGCACGGTGCAGTATCAACCGGAGGAAGGTCGCATCTTTTGCGCATGTCATAGCGGCGTTTATGACCCGCAGAGCGGAAAAAATATCGCCGGGCCGCCGCCCAAGCCCCTGTCCGTATTTCAAGTGGAGGTCAGCGATGAGCACATCATCATTACCCGCGCATGACAACATGGCATCTACGCGCCCCAAGGATTACCTCTACGCATGGCTGGACGATCGCATCGGCCTGGACGCCATCCTCGCGCTGGCCCGGGAAAAGGTGGTCCCGGAACATCGCTATTCCTTCTGGTACTACTGGGGCGGTCTGTCGCTGTTTTTCTTCGTGGTGCAGGTGGTCTCGGGAATTCTGCTGCTGCTGTACTACCGCCCGGGGCCGGAAGCCTATGATTCCGTCCGGATCATCACCTATGAAATTGAATTTGGCTGGCTCATCCGATCCGCCCATTCTTGGTCGGCCAACCTTATGGTGTTTTGTGTCTTTGTTCATATGTTTTCAGTGTTTTTTATGAAAGCCTACCGCCCCCCCCGCGAGTTCGGCTGGTGGACCGGGCTGGCGTTGCTGGGCATGACCATGGTATTCGGCTTCAGCGGTTATCTCCTGCCGATGGATGAATTGGCCTATTTCGCCACGAAGATCGGCTTGGAAATCCCCAAGACCATGCCTGGGATGGCGCCGATTATCGAGAACCTCGTGCAAGGCGGTCCGGAAGTCACGGGGATCACCATTGCGCGTTTTTTCGCCCTGCACGTGGTGGTGTTGCCGCTGGTTTTCATCGGTGTGCTGACGGTGCATCTGGCGCTGGTTGTCTTTCATGGCAATGCGGTGCCGCCGAGCGAAGCGGAGAAGCCGGCATCGGAACGGCATACCATTCCTTTCTTCCCGAATTTCTTCATGAAGGATTTGGCGATGTGGCTGATCGCGCTGAACGTGCTGGCGCTGCTGGCATCGGTCTATCCGTGGCAGTTGGGGCCGCCGGCGGATCCGCTTGCGGCGGCCCCGGTGGGCATTCATCCGGAATGGTATTTCATGAGCCAGTTCCAGGCGCTCAAGGTTTTCGGGCGAATATTACCGGGCGCCGCGGGAGAATTTGCGGGCATCGGCATGTTCAGCATCGGCGGCCTGCTCTGGGCACTGATACCGCTTTATGACCGCGACAGCAAACTGGCCAGGCGGGCGCGGATCGCCACGTGGTTTGGACTGCTGGCGGTGATTGGTCTTATCGGTCTGACCGTGATGGGTTATTGGGAAGTTTACGGCGCGGCGGGACATTAAGCCCCGGCGCTTTTGGGAGAATATGGCATGAATTATCCGGCATGGGAGGTTCCCATCATCGGCGGGGGATGGGTAATCGGCATCATCGCGATCATTCACGTGCTCATCTCGCATTTCGCCATCGGCGGGGGTTTCTATCTGCCGCTGGCCGAGCGCAAAGCGCTGCGCGAAGGTCGCGAAGACTGGCTGGAAGTGCTCCGAGGGCATTCCAAATTCTTCCTGATTCTCACTGCCGTGTTCGGGGCGATGACGGGTGTCGGCATCTGGTTCGCCATTGGTCTGGCGCATCCCGAAGCCACCAGCACGTTGATCCGCAACTTCGTCTTCGCGTGGGCCATCGAGTGGACCTTCTTCATCATGGAAATCACCGCTGCCGCGGTGTACTACTACACATGGGGTCGCGTCTCCAACCGCCTGCATCTGGCCATCGGGTGGGTCTATGCCGCCACCGCGTGGATGAGCCTGTTCGTCATCAATGGCATTTTGACTTTCATGCTGACGCCGGGGCCGTCGTGGTTGGGCGTCGCCGGCAGCGGCAACGAGGCGTCCATGTTCTGGCAGGCCTTCTTCAATCCCACCATGTGGCCGAGCCTCTTGCTGCGCACGCTGATATGCTTCTCCCTGGCGGGCTTGTGGGCGTTTGTGACAGCCAGCCGCATTGACAGTTACGCCCGGCCGGAACTGAAGACGGAAGTCATGCGCTGGTCCGCTTTGTGGCTTATTCCGTCCTTTGTTCTGCTGCCGGTCGGATTCCTTTGGTACCTGTGGAATGTGCCTGCATCCCAATTGGACCTGTTGCGCCTGGGCATCAGCACCATCGGCCAAGGCACCTTTACCCAGGTCACGCGCATGGCGCTGGTGACGATTATGACCTCGGCCACCATTGCGGTCATTGTGTATCTTCTGGCGTGGCGGAATCCCGGGGATTTCGGTTTCGGCCATGCCGTCGCGCTGCTGCTGCTGGCGTTGGCGGCCACCGCCTCCACCGAATACTCACGCGAGATGCTCCGCAAACCCTATGTCATCGGGCACCACATGTATTCGAGCGGCGTGCGCACGCTTGAAGTGGACCGGATAAACCGTGAGGGTTATCTTGTAAAGACAATCTGGGCGCGCCCGGAAGAGCGCCGTCTCTGGGATGCCGCCAATCCGGCTCGCAGCGGAGAGGCGGCAGGCGCCGCACATCTCGCCAGGGGGGAACTGATGTTTCGCGGACAGTGCATGTCCTGCCATACGGTGGACGGCTATCGCGCCATGCGTACACTCATGAAAGGGCGCGACCACGAGAGCATCGGCGGCTTCCTGAAATCGCTGCGCGACTATCCCGAAGACCTGATATACCGCGCCTACATGCCTCCGCTCGTCGGACGCCCGGAAGAAATCGGAGCATTGCAGGATTACCTGGACGTTATGCTCAACAGGGACACGGCGGCGCATGCCGTTGCACAGAGCATCCCATGAAGGAGACCTCGTGATGCAGTGTGAAGTCTGCCGACACGCCATTGATGACAATAAGGAACTCCGCTGCGTGAAGCGGAAGGTGCAATTCTGCCGTTGCGACGGCGCTATGCAGACCCTGAGCCAGGAGCCGGCCTATTGCCGCCTGATCAACGCCGACAACAATTGCCCCGAATACAGCCCGACCTTGCCTATCCGGATATGGAATATCTTCAGCCGCCGATAGACATCGGGAGGATCACTCCGGAGGAAGGTTTTGGAGTACAGGCTTTAGCCTGTCAAATCTCTGGAGTACAGGCTTTAGCCTGTTCAGTCTGCAGGCGATACACCCGCGCAATGGTTCTGGTACCCCGGCATGAACATCTCCACAGAATATGGCGAAGCGCGTTTTCCAGGGCGCGATGTGGAACTCGTGTTTCGGCGTCCGCGCGAGGTATTGATTGCGTCCACCGTCGGCGAAGTACCAAGTATTCTGGAAGCGGTGGAAGCCGCGGTCGCAAAGGGTCGTCATGCCGCCGGTTTCATCGCATATGAGGCAGCCCCGGCCTTTGACCCTGCATTTCGCGTTCACCCGAACCCGGACCTGCCATTGGCCTGGTTCGGTTTGTACGACACCCTTGAGACAGCCCCGCCGCCTACGGCATGGCCAGCGGCACACGTCGCAGGCCCATGGGATTCCCGCCTGG
This sequence comes from uncultured bacterium, assembly GCA_937951485.1. Taxonomy (GTDB): domain Bacteria; phylum Hydrogenedentota; class Hydrogenedentia; order Hydrogenedentales; family CAILVY01; genus CALEDJ01. Next base: position 3,842 of record CALEDJ010000060.1, on the reverse strand, counting down.
ACCGACCGGCATATGACGCGGCCATTGCCCGGATTCGGGAACATATTGCGGCGGGCGACACCTACCAGGTGAACTTCACCTTCCCCATGTGCGCCCCGTTCCAGGGCGATGCGCTGGGCTGGTTCCGAACGTTGTGCGCGGCGCAGCGCGCCGATTATTGCGCCTTCATTGACACGGGGCGTTTCAGGGTGTTGTCCATTTCCCCGGAACTTTTCTTCGACCTCGACGGCGACATCATCACAACGCGGCCCATGAAGGGGACGCGCCCGCGCGGTCGCTGGCCGGAGGAAGACCAGGGGCGCGCGGAGGAACTGCGCGCTTCGGACAAGGACCGCGCCGAAAACGTGATGATTGTGGACCTGCTGAGAAACGATCTCGGCCGCATCTGCGAAACCGGTTCCGTTGCCGTCCAGCGTCTCTTTGATGTCGAGCGGTACGAAACCGTCTGGCAGATGACTTCCACCATCACGGGCCGCACGGCGGCCGGATTGCCGGAAATTTTCCGTGCGCTCTTTCCCTGCGGCTCCGTCACGGGTGCGCCGAAAATCGAGACCATGCGCATCATCCACGAGGTGGAACCGTATCCGCGCGGCGTCTATTGCGGGTCGGTCGGGTGGTGCGGCCCGGGCCGTCGCGCCCGGTTCAACGTTGCCATCCGTACCGTCGTGGTGGACACGGAAAAGCGGGAAGCGCAATGTCACGTAGGCGGAGGGATCACCTGGGATTCCAGCGCCACCCTCGAATATGAAGAATGTCGAACCAAGGCCGCATTTCTCACCCTGCGCCGACCGGAATTCGCCCTGCTGGAAAGTCTGTTGTACGACACTGACTATTTTCTCCTGGAAGCGCATCTCCAGCGCCTGGCGGCAAGCGCCACGTATTTCGGATATGCCATGGATGGCGAGCGGGTGCGCCAGCACCTGTTGGACTACGCAAGAGGTCTTGGCCCGGGCGCGCGAAAGGTCCGGCTGCTCTTGCACCGCCAGGGTGAACTGCACATCGAGAGTGCGCCGGTCGTTCCGGCAGGGCGGCTTCGCGTGGGATTTTCGCCCTTTCCCGTGGATTCCAGCGATGTTTTTCTATATCACAAGACCACGCACCGGAAGGTCTATGAACGCGCCCGCGTCGCGCGCCCCGATTGCGATGACGTTATTCTCTGGAATGAGCGAGGGGAAATCACCGAGAGCACTGTCGCGAATATCGTGGTGGATATAGATGGCGCGCTGTTGACGCCGCACCAATCCGCCGGCCTGCTTGCGGGATGTTTTCGGGCGCATCTGCTGGAAACGGGGACAATTCGCGAGGATGTATTAAGAAAAGAGGACATTTCACGCGCCCGGGAACTCTTTCTCATCAACTCGGTGCGTCAATGGATGAAGACCGACCGGGTTGACCATGATTACTAGCGCAGAACAGTGCCGGCAGAAATATTCTTGGCGCTATGACACGCCATCCATCATGTTGATCTGCCACCCTCACGCCGCCCCTCTCCCAGCGGGAGAGGGAGTTTATTGCGAAACATGAGGAATGCGGCTGCTCCCTCTCCCTCCGGGAGAGGGGTGGCGTGAGGGGCACAGAAAAGTCCTGATTGGGTTCTACAGCACGAATCGCGATGGAACCCACCATTGCGCTATGCGGGAAGACAGCGAACCGTATCAGATCCTTTGCAAGAATTCGCATACCGAATCAGGAAGACGCATCGTCGGCATCTTCTTCGTGGGCGGCGACGCGCAATTCGCGCAGCATTTCGTGGATGCGTCCGTGATGCGCCACGGGCGCCTGCACACATCCCCATCCTTTCTGCACCTGAAAAACGCCGTCATAGACGGCATCATAGTAGGAACGCATGATATGCGGGATGTTCTCCTCCACAAGCAGCGATTCCAGAAGTCCCGCCTCCAACTCATTCCCGATCTCCGCCGCCTTGACAAAATCGTCCATGTCGAGTCTCCCTCCTATGCGTTGGACAGCGGCAGCACGCGCGCCAGTTCTTCAATGGTGGTGATCCCTTTTCTGGCTTTTTCCATGGCATCATCGGCAAGCGTCTTCATGCCTTTGCTCACAGCCAGCCGATGCAACTGCGCGGTGGTCGGGCGCTGCAACACATATTCCGCGATCTCCAGATTGACCGGGAGCAACTCGCCAACACTCGCACGGCCGCGATATCCAATGCCCTGACATGCCTTGCAGCCTTTGCCGCGAAAGAACTCCCCCTTCTCCTCTTCCTGTCCGAAATGGCGGAACAGGATGGGGTCGGGCGTGTAGGGCCTGGCGCAGTCGGGGCAATTGAGACGCAGCAGGCGCTGGGCCAGCACGCCGCTCACGCTCGAAGCGACCAGAAACGGTTCGATACCCATGTCGAGCAGGCGGGTAAAGACACCCGCCGCCGTGCCGCTGTGGATTGTGCTGATGACAAAATGCCCGGTCAGTCCGGCCTGGACCGCCATCTTGGCCGTTTCCACGTCGCGAATTTCACCGACCATGATGACTTCCGGGTCCTGGCGGAGGATGGATCGGAGGGCGTTGGCGAAGGTGAATTCCACATGGGGATTCACCTGGATTTGCGCCACCTTGTCTATGGTGTACTCGACGGGGTCCTCAATGGTGACAATATTGGTGGCATTCCTCTGAAGTTTCATCATTTCCCGCAGCAGGGCGTAAATGGTCGTGGTCTTGCCGCTCGAACTCGGGCCGGTCAACAACAGCGTGCCTTGTGACCTCGTGATGATGTCCCTGAGCGCGCTGGTGATATGCTTCTGAAATCCGAGGGTGTCCAGTTGATATAAATCAGGGGAATCTCCCAGCAGCCGGATGACAATCTTTTCGCCCCGGATGGTCGGCACGGTGGAAATGCGCATCGGGCGGCCGCAGGAGGCTTTCTCGCTGTCAATGCGTCCATCCTGCGGCACATCTTTGCGATAAACCACCAAGTCCGCCAGCACCTTCAGGCGGGCGGTGATTTTCGGCTGGTACTCCTGTGATATAACCGCAATCTGTTGCAGGATGCCGTCAATACGATAGCGCAAAGAGAGACAGTCCGACCATGGCTCAATATGGATGTCGCTGGCGGTGTGATAGGCGCCCTGACTGATCATCAGGTCCACCGCATCGGCCACCCCGGTATCGTCATTATTCTCCAGGCTTTCAATGATACGCTCCTGGATGGCCGCCAGGGGCATCGCACGCGCCAGGTCATGTTCGGGTTTTCTGGTTTTCGACATGGACGGATTTCCTCCACCGGCGCATATCACGCCGTGTCATCATCTTGCAACAATGGGCGACGGAAATCAATGATCACCTAAAGGCGCATGCCAAACAAGCATTCGACGGATGGGTTACAGGAGCAACCGCGCGGCATGGTGCGAACGCACAATAATACCCGGCCTGGCGAGTCCCCCACTTCCTTGGGCGGCGATTCGCAAAAGAACGGGACCCACTTTGTAAGTGGTAGAGGGCAAGCGGCCTGCTTCAAGTGCAGCGTTGTCATTTCGATCGCAGCGAGAAAGATTCCCCTCAAACCAGTGTTGTCCAAAACAGATTATTAAGGAGACGAAAGTCCATGCCCAAAACCCTGCGAAAATCCTGTTGAATTTGAATCAAGATGATGTGGGGGGGGTATCCTGTACGCAAACCTCTCCGTGGGAATTTTTGAGGCATCGTTGACCCGTGTGCCAGGGTCTCCTGTTTTTGTTCCCCCTCACCCCACCCCTCTCCCGGAGGGAGAGGGAGCAACAGCATGCCGCAGGTGGCGCGGTAAACGTCCTCTCCCGGAGGGAGAGGGAGCAACAGCATGCCGCAGGTGGCGCGGTAAACGTCCTCTCCCGGAGGGAGAGGGAGCAACA
>CALEDJ010000059.1 GCA_937951485.1 uncultured bacterium | reverse complement strand
TTGTCAGCGCAGACAAGACGGCGGAATTTCCTCTATTTGAATTCATGATGCGTCCTCTTTCTCAGCGTTGGTTCGCTAACTTTGGTCGTCCGTTTCCAGACCGAACGAGTTGCCAAGTAGCAACTGCACAAAGGGTGAAGCCCCACGAATCTCCGCCCCCTGCTCACCTACCGCCCGAATAACCTCTATTCCTGCATCGTCGGCAAACAGAAGTTCCGACAGGTCCAGCACAAAGGCGCCCTCGATAGGACCACATGCTTTTCTGAGCTCTGTGCCCGCCCCCCCCGAGAGACGGCCAGCGAGGTGAACGACAACCTCGGGCCCTTCGGATGTGATGTCGATACGGATCGCCATGATGCAACTCAGTTAACAAAATATGTGCCAGCGGATTCATGCGCATGCAAAGTCCCGCTTACTCATTGTTATTACGGTAATTTTATCTAGTAGGCCTGATGGCTCTCGCTCCCCCCTTTAAGTGCCTGGACGATATGCCGTCATCTATTGACCTATATTTCGGCCGCGTTGGCCCATATCTCGTCCAACCTGGCCTATACTCCCAAGCGTGAATATGCAGATAAACGAACCCGATGAGTCCTCGCGCTTTTATCGCTTGACCCAGAACGTCATGGCGCAGCTCGCCGGTGCTCAGGGCGAGGGAATCGACGTGACGGTGAGCAGTTGTCTAGAGCGATTGGGAGAATATTTTGGGGTGGACAGCGTCTCGCTGGGAGGGATCTCAAAGTCGGGCGAACTCATGCCCGCGCTGTATTTGTGGGGCCAACTACCACCGAAAGAGACGATGCTGGCGGGCCACCCCTCTCCCGGACAGGAGATGGTGGCTCGGTTCAACCGAGATGGCTATTTCATCTACAACCGGCTCGAAGACCTCGATGAACTGCCGCAGTATCAGGAGCACACTCGGCAGATGGGTATTCCGGCCGCGGTCTTCTGGAAACACCATGACAAGGGATCCTGGGTCGAGGGAATGGCACTTGGCTCAAAGAATCCGAAGATCTGGCCCGACGGCATCGTCGAGCGTATCGGCGCCGTCGGTGAGGTTCTTTTCAACGCCTTGTACCGCAGGCGGGCGGAGGCGGAGACGGAGCGTCTCAGGCAATTCGAGCAAATTGTCGCCGCCACCGCCTCAGAGTTTGTCCACGCGTCCCCCGATCAGGTAGATGCCAGAGTCGAACAGGCCCTTCAGCGATTATGCAAGTGTGTCGACGCGGATCTGGGCACTCTCCTTCAGTGGAACGACAGCGAGAAGTCGACGATGAAGGTGAGCCACGAGTGGGATGCCGACTTCGTCTGTGGACCTCACTTCCGCGGCACCGTTCTCGTAGACGAATATCCGTGGCTGGCGACGCGGCTGCGGGAGTCGGAACCTCTCCTCATCCATAATCCGGACGACTTTCCTCCCGAAGCGGATGCCGAACGCGCGACGTGCAGGCGCATCGGCATTCGGTCGATTCTGTGGGCCCCTTTCGTGGCTGCCCACGGCCTGCAAGGTTATATCGCGTTGAGCACGGTCAACCGTCCGGGGGCATGGCTGGAGAATACCGTGCCACAACTTGGTCTCGTGGGAAATGTCCTCGCCAACGCCATCGAGCGGCAACGTGCAGACCACAAGCTGCTACAGGCCTACGCCGAGATCCGGCAACTCAAAGATTACCTCGAGTCCGAGAACCTCACGCTACGGGAAGAAATCAAGGCCACCTTCGACGAAGAAGAGCTTGTCGGCAAGAGCCATGCTTTCCAAACCGTTATCCACCAGGTTGAACAGGTGGCGCGTACCGACTCGACGGTTCTTCTTTTGAGCGAGACCGGCACCGGCAAGAGCCTCATTGCCCGCCTGCTCCACCGGCAGAGCAGGCGAAAAGACCGTCCACTGGTCACCGTGAACTGCGCGGCCCTTCCTGCCGAGCTGATAGAGAGTGAGCTGTTCGGACACGAAAAGGGAGCGTTTACCGGCGCGGTCGATAGGAAGATCGGCCGCTTCGAACTGGCGGACGGCGCCACGATCTTCCTCGACGAAATCGGCGATCTCTCCGCCCATACCCAGGTGCGCCTGCTGCGCGTGTTGCAGGAGCGGGAATTCGAGCGGGTCGGCGGCGCCGAGACTGTCCGGATCAATGTCCGCGTCATCGCCGCGACCAACCGTGACTTGGAGGATATGGTGCGCCAAGGGGTATTCCGCCAGGATTTATACTACCGGCTCAATGTGTTTCCCATCCATGTCCCCCCCCTCCGTGAGCGACGCACCGATATCCTCGAACTGGCCAACTTCTTCGTGGAAAAGTACAGTACGGAAAACCACAAATATGTCCGACGCATCTCCACCCCGGCCATTGACATGATGATGAGTTACCATTGGCCCGGAAACGTTCGCGAACTGGAGAACTGCATCGAGCGCGCCATTCTGCTCACCGCCGACGATGTCGTGCACGGCCACCATCTGCCACCCACCCTGCAAACGGCGGAGGCCTCAAGCACCCCCATGCGGGGCACCTTGGAAGAGACCTTGGACCGGGTGGAGCGGGAGATGCTTATCGAGGCGCTGAAAAACTCCCGGGGCAATAAGGCCAAAGCCGCACGGGAACTCGGTATTACCGAGCGGCTGATTGGTTTGCGCGTCAGAAAACATCGTATTGACCCTAAACTCTATCGCGCCTGAACGCATCAGGAATCGCCATCTCCCCGGGCCAATCGTTCGCCCCGTGTCAAAAATCTCTTTTTCGCATTTTTTGCCTCCAGAAAACACTTGACATTTGATTGCTTTTAAGGTAAACTATTTACAAATGCAGTGAAAAATATTTTTCTTTCGTAAGTGGAAACAGCCGTTGTGGCGAATCAGGAGGGTTTTGCCTTGAAACACATGCGACAGATTTCAAAGGAGGGACCAGTTCGGGGTAACGAGTTTCATGATTTTGTCTGCTCATTCGCCGTGGCAATAAATGCCATTCTGCGGTTTATGGGTGGTTCCGCCCCGATATTCCTGTACATTGAGGAAAAATGCGACATTCCGCGACCGAATCCGTCCAGTTAATGTCGGCAGTGACTGCGCCGACCATGGACCAGCATACCGCTCTGGCAGGAGGGGATGGGTGAATTTTTTTGATCAAGAAAAATTCTTGACAAAAACATGCGAATAGCGCATAATAAGAATTAACAGAGATGCTGAGCCCGCGACATTGGGTGACGCGGGAAAGGGTATCTCAGGTTGGGTTTCGTGCCCGCTTCCGACAAAGGTGGTCGCCATGAGGAAACGTCTTGCCCGCAAGATTGTGCTGCTTGGACTCGTGGGGTGCATGCTGTTCGGATGGAACGGCTGCGCGCTGCTTGGGGTTGTGTTCATACCCGACGCGGGGCTGGAATCGGCCATTCGGGCTTCTTTGCGCAAACCGTTCGGTTTTCTAACCCAAAGGGACCTGCTCCGGGTGACGGAAATCCAGGCGGCGGGGCTGGATATACGCAGCCTTCAGGGCATAGAACATTGTCGTTCGCTGCTTATCCTGAACCTGCGGTCCAACCAGATTCAGTCCATTACTCCGCTTGCGGGGCTTGGCAACCTGCGTTGGCTGGACCTGAGCCAGAATCACATCACCAATATTTCCGCCTTGTCCGGCTTGTTCCTATTGGAGTGGCTCGACTTGCATGGTCCTCACAATGACATTCGGGAGTGGGATGCGCTGGTGGCCAATGCGCAAAACGATGGCATCGGCGCCGGCACCATTTTGACGCTTTCGCCGGAATGGACCATACGAAGCGATGGGACCTTTTATGAGGACTTTCAGGGGGTTTACCAAATACTGGTTGACGCGGGGGTAAGGGTTATATTTGCTGAATCGGACGGCGCGTGACTTGGCGGTGGCAAGATGGATGGCGCGCATGCTTACTAATGGGTCGGCGTAGGGATGCCCGACATGCTTGGTTAGGAAAAGGAAACAATGCGGCGGCCGTGTTTCCACAGGGTGGGACAACGCCGGCTGCGCCGGCCAGGCGGATTCTGACGGCAACCCTCGCCTGGCATTGGAGGTTGGGTGCTTATGAAGTCAAATCGGCCGCGCCTGGCATGGCTGGTACTGCCGGCACTAATGACGTTGACGCTTGCGGGCTGTCCCAATCCACCTTCCCTGAAGGTAACGCCGCAAGCGATCAGTTTTGATACGACCAAGACCGCCGACCGCATCACGATTATCAACGCAGGTTCCGGCGCACTACGCTGGACGGCGGAGGAAGTGTTCCGGGCGGATGTCAATTCGCCGTGGGAAGCGCAGGATGTTCCCTGGCTTTCCATTGACGGACCCGCATCGGGGGAGACCCGGCTGCTGGTCAGTCAATTGCAAATTCGTGTGTCGCGAGCGGGGTTGGCCTCGGGGCTGTACAGCAATGCGGGCATCAGGATTCTCTCGAACGGCGGGGCGACGGTAGTGCCGATATCCATGCAGGTGGCCGCCACCATGGCAGTAAGCCCCACCGACTTCTCCCTGGCCCCCACCGCGACGCAGGCGGCGTTCACCGTGCGCAACACCGGCGCGACCGCCGTTGATTGGGAAGTGCTTTACCTGGGGACATCACTGAACCCGGCGGATGCAACTTCCCTTCCTGCGGATATCCAGGTGACGCCCAATCCGGGCGCAACTGCCCCGCAGGTGGCCACCGCCGTAAGCGTGCAATGGGGCGCGGGACGTTCCGATTTCAATTTGGTGGTTCGTTCCGTCGCGGGGAGCGCCGTGCTGCGCATTCGATTCGGCGCGGCGCTCGAAGGGTTGATCGTCCAACCGGCCGTATTGACACTCTACATGGACCCCGCATCGCTGGCCGGGGGCGGGGGGGAGCAGGCTGCCTCGAAACTGACCATCGCCAACGCGGGCACGGTGACCAAATCCTGGACCATTTCGCTGGTATCACGCATCAATCCGGGCATCTCCCCGGCAATCAGTATTTCCCCTGGAAGCGGGAGCACCGGCGCGGGGCAACTGAGCGAAGTCCTGGTGCGGGTGACGGACCCGACGGGGGTGGAGGTGGGCAGCGGCAAATATGATCTGATGGTGCAATCGGGCGGCAGTTTTCTGGTGGTGCCGGTAGTGGTGGAACTGATGTCATTGCCCAAGATCGCCGTTTCAGAACCCCCGCAGCCGGACATCGCGCGCCCAACGATTGTGCCGGTTGACGTGTTGGATTTCGGGCGGGAGGAGATTCAAAAAACCTTCTGGATTGCCAACATCGGCCCGCGCGATTCCCGGCTCTATTTCCGAATTTCACACGCGGGCCAAGGATCGGAGGACGCCTTGATTGCCGACATCAGCCCATCGCAGGGTGGCGCCAACGGAGAAGACGGCAATGCCCAGGATTTCTTCCATCCGGAACTGGCCAATGTTCTGATTGACGGCGTGGCAGTGACTGTGACCATTGACCGATCCAAACTCACCCAAGACGTTGAGTTTCATGAGATCACCGTGGAAGCAGTGGACCGGAATTTCGAGGACGTGCTTGGCGCGGTGGAAAAGAAAACCATCAAAATTCGGGTGGAACGCATGCCTTTGACGGTGGAAGGGACCATCAACCGAAGCCGTCCGCCTTTTGTAATGCGATTTGTATTCCTGTTGCGCGATACGCTGGGCCGGGCGATTCCCACACGCACGCAGGAAGACCTGAATCGAATCCGGTTTACAGTGACCGAAGAAGGCATCCCGCTGGATTTGGATGAAACAAGCCTGTACGTCACCGGACCGGAGAATCTCCGCGTCAATCTCATGCTGATGCTGGACTACACCGGCAGCATGTACTACGCGGGCACACGCGATGCCGTGAATCCGCTCGCACCGGGGGAGGCGGTGGCGCAGGTCAAGGCGGCGGCGCTGCATTTCCTTGATGATCTGCCTCCGGGCTACCGTGTGGGATTGATGTACTATAACGATCGGCAACAGCCCAATCGCCTGATTCATGCGCTCACCACGGACCGCGAGGCCCTGAAAGACGCCCTGAACCGCTTCACGCTGCCGGACGCGCAGTTTGGCGTTTCCACCATTTACGACGCCCTGAACGACGCCATTGCCCGGATTGTCGCCGATGATGCCGAGGATATGCTTCCCTTCGATGATGCGGATATTCGCGCGATCGTCTTTATCACGGATGGTCAGGACAATGCCTCCGTGGCCACCGCCGACACTGTCAGAGATGCGGCAAAAGACACGCGGGTGCGGCTGTATCCGGTGGGATACAGCGCGGGCGGCCCGGTGAACAACAAAGACTTGCTGGTTTTGGCGAGTGAGACTGGCGGACATCTGTTCACTGCGGGAAATGTTCGTAACCTCACGCGTCTTCTGGGGAATGAAAAGGGCCTTGCGCTGGAAGCGGCGGACGGCGGCCCGAATACGGTGCGGTTCCGGGTGGCGAACGTCGGCGAGACGACGCTGCTGTGGACGGCCGTTGTGGAAGACGGCGCGCCGTGGATAACAAGTGTATCGCCCGCTTCGGGAGGGGCGGCGCCGGGCGGCGCAACTTTAGTGACGGTTCAGGTGAATTCGGCCATGGTTTCGCCCGACTCGGCAGTGCTCGGAATCATCCGCATTGCTTCGGACAATGGGGAAGGCGCGGCCTCCATCCGCATGGATGTCGGGGCGGACAATGCGTTGCCCGAAGCGTTGACTTTGGAATTGTGGGATGAACCGGGCCGGATTTGGGCGGAATTGCAGCATCAACTGGTGTTGACTTATGTAACCCCCCGCCAGACGGGCGGACGATACTCAATTCGCGTCGAGTATGCGCAGCCCGACGGCGCCGATATCACGGGATTCTTCGAGGAAGACGGCGTTTTCTATCCCGGCGATGTATTGGCCGGCCAGATCGCCATGCGCACCTCCGGCATCCAGCATGTTATCGGCGAAACCGACCCCGATGAGGCGGTGCGGGCGGAAGTCTATGTGCGCACCGACTATGTACCCAGGGATGTGACCCGGTTCCGAATGCGGTTCTTCCTCAGTGCGCCGGATGATGCGCCGGCAGCGGCGCTATCGGCGTTGTCGGCCGTGCAGATGATCGTGGAACTTGCTCCCGACGGCCTGCTGATTACCGATGATCCGTTCCAGCCGACATGGCGTCTCCTGGAGGAAGGCGACGGCATTTACAATCTGCTCACAGCGCAGGACAATCCATTGCCCTACGGTTCCTTCGGCAACCTGCTGAAGATCAGCATGACGGGATTGGCGGATTATGTCGCGGCGTTTGCCGGTACGGGGCGCGATCCGGAATTCTTCGTGGAAATGCGCGTGGACAACACGATCTATGTATCGCCTGCCACCCCTTCGCAGCCATCGCGCACGAAGTACTTCCTGTATCCGGGCGGTCCGACCAATCCCGGCCGCGTCTTGTCCGTGTCCCTGACGCCGGATGCCGCCCCGCCGGCGCGAAGCGCCAACGATATGGCATTCCCCGACATTGATCCGGAAGCGCCGTTTGCGTGGGACCGGGATGAAGACGCTCTGCCCGATTTCTATGATCCATATCCAGACCGCGCCGATCTCCCCGGTCGCCTGGTCACGCCGAATCCCTTTGAAATCGGCGCGGTCCAGTCGGTGGGCGTACTGACCATACGGAACAACCGCCTGGATACCTTCCGTTGGGGCATCGAAACGGCCTCGCTCCCGGCATGGATCAGTGCGGTCCGTTATGGTGACGGAACGGCTTTGGTTCCGCAGTCGGTGCTGATGCCGGGCGAACGGGAACGGATATACCTGCATGTTGACAGAACGGGCCTGCCTGCGGGCTTTGTCCGCGGAACGGTTCGCGTAAATACTGATTCATTCGGCGATGATGAAATCCAGGTGACGGTGCTTGTCAGTGCGCCGTAACCGGCCCGGAATCCGCCGGCGGCGGATCAATCGGCAAAGGAGTTTGGTATGGCACGACATTGGCGGTGTATGGCGCCGGTAGCAATCGCGGCGATGTTGATGGCGCTGACGGGGTGTCCCCCAATGCCCCGCTTTCTGGTTCAGCCGTTGGCCGTCTCCTTTACCGCAAATGAACCTGTAAAAAGTTTCGCAATTGTGCATCAGGGCGGCGGCCCCCTGACATGGGAAGCCGTGACAAAGGTCGCCTGGTTGGAATTGGCCGCCTTGGATGGCGATGATTTCGGCGTGTCTGTAACCGGTTCACTTAAACGTGGCGTGGACGGTTTCAAGGCTCGGCTGGCGCCGCAGACGCTTCCTGACGGATTGGCCCAGGGCGAGATTCATGTTACGGCCAATGGGGGAATCCAGGTAATCCGCGTGAGTGCATCCCGCGCCGACACGGCGCTGTTGGGGGTTTCGGAAACCGAGGTGGACTTCGGCGCCGATGGCGATGAACATATTCTATATCTCTCCAACGGCGGAGGGCTGCCGCTGACGTGGCAAGCATCACTTCCTCCCGATGTGCCCTGGCTGGAGGTGTCTCCCACTTCGGGCAGCATTGCGGGGGGCGGCGCGCCGGTTCCGTTGATTCTAAGGGCGAATCGCGGCGTTCTGGCCGCAGGAACATACGAAACCGCCTTGAGCATCACCTCCAACGCGGGGTCCGCATCGGTTATTGTGCGGATGCAGGTGCCGCCTTTTTCGCTGTCACCGGTCGTGTTGGATTTCGGGTCGCCGCTGACCCCGACTTCACTCGGAATAACGGTGACCAACCGCGGTTTCAGCGATCTGCCGATAAGCATCACTGTGGCGGGCGGGGCATGGCTTTCGACCGACAGGGCGAACGCCGTCTTACCTGGCTCAGGCAACATTGACATTCTGGCCACGGCGAATCCGTCCGGCCTCGCCGCGGGCGCCTACGAGGCTCAGGTTGTCGTGTCGGGTTCGGGATATTCCCTGGAAGCCTTGGCATACCTGACGGTGACCAATGTCACCGTGACGCCGTCCGTGATTGACTTTGGAACCATTACAGCGGAAGCCAGCCGGACGATTACCTTGGAAAATTTCAGCGTGCAGCCGGTTGTCTGGAATGTAACGGTTACGTCGGCGGCAGCGGCGTGGCTTCAAACAGACAAATCCGGCGGCATACTGGGCGCAACGGCAAGCGACACGGTCCTGGTTACCGCGTTACCGTCAGCGGTCAATCCGGGCGCATATGAGGCCGTCCTGCGATTCAACCTGGATGGCCTCGAGAAAAGCGTTGTGGTGCGGATGGCGCGACCGCGTCCGGCCACGCTGCGCGTGGAACCGAACCAGATAGATTTCGGCGAAAGCCGTAAGGAGGAACTTATTGGAATATGGAATGACGGCCAGGGCACGGTGAACTGGCGTATTGACGCCGGCACCTTTCCTGCCTGGCTGATTCTGTCCCCGGTGGACGCCGCCGGAGTGGCATCAGGCAGCGTCACCGGCGCGCAGACCGATGCCCTCACTTTGCGTGTGGACAGGGATTTGGCGCCCCCGGGCCAGATTTCTTTTGAGCATCAGTTCGTGGTGGAAGCCTCTGGCGATGCCAATACGCCCATCACGGTTACCGTGCGGATGCGCATCCCGTTGGTTCCGCGCATTGTGGTCGAGGCCGAAGGCATTACGATAGCCGGCGTGGATTTCCTGAATTTTGACGTGAACGAAGAAACTGCGTCGCTGAACATCCGCAATGAAGGCAACGGCACGCTGTTCTGGCGCATTGACTTGAGCGACGCTCCGGCCTGGTTGCGTTCGATCACGCCCGCACAGGGAAGCCTTGATCCGGGGCGGCAACAGCGGGTGACCGTTACCATTTCGCGGGATGGCCTGAACTATACGGGAGCGCAACACATTCTCCGGATATCCTCCAACGACCCGCAGCGTCCCGCTATCCCTCTGCTTGTCGAGGTGCAGGTGCCCAAGAAAGTGGTCATTGCGGCTGTGCCTTCCCGGCTGTCTTTCGGCGTCAATCAAACTACGACGCTGATTCAAGTGGCCAATTTTGGGGACCCGGACACGCTGCTCAATTTCCGGATTGCGTCCACAAAGGATTGGGTGTCGGTGTATCCGGAAACAGGCAGCAGTGTGGGGGTGGTCGGTGATATCAAGGATTGGAAGATTATCAGTGTGGCTGTGGATCGCTCGTTGCTGGAGGGCGTGGGCGCCTCGGCCAAACTGGTCATTTCCGCGTTTGACATGGTGGGGGGGAATCCTGTTCCGCGCCCTGACGTTCCGGTGTTTGAAGTGGACGTGTCGGTGCAGGCTGCGGAACTGACCATCGAAACGCCGGTCCCGCGCTTGCGGATACCATCGCTGGTGCGCTTCGTGCTGCTCATGCGCAATGTGCGTTACCAGACAATACAGATACCCGATTCCATGCTGCCGGTACTGGCGCAACAGGTGGCCGTCTTTGAAAAAGATATCCCCTTGGAACTTTCGGAAACCACTCAGTTCATGACGCCCGGCAACCGCCTTCGCGGCAATGCGCTGATTCTGCTGGACTATTCCGGCAGCATGCAGGAAGCGGCGCGGCAGGTTGCGGATTTGAGTATCGCCGGCGCGCCGGACCCCATCCAAGCCCTTTATGAACGCGCCATTTCCGCTTTGATTGACGAAATGCCGATGAATTACCGTGTCGGCCTGGGCGTTTTCAGCGAACGCGGCCAGCCGTTGCGCATGATCGACGGCGCGGACGGCGAACCGCTGTTTACCAATAATAAGGTTGCGCTGCAGGATCGCTTGCGGAGCATTGCAGTGCTGGATAACGGCGCTACCGAATTGTTCCCGGCGCTCATACAGGCCGCCGATGTGTTGGTTTCCCAGGATCAGGGGTATCTATCCTTTGATGATGTGGATGTGAAGGCGCTGATTTGCGTTACGGACGGACGCCTGACCACGCCTCCAGGCACAATCTCCGAAGTGCAGGACTACCTGGAAGCGCTGCGTGTTCAACTCTTCTGCGTAGGCTGGGGAACCAATGTGCTGGCGAATCCGCTGATTCGATTGACCACCCGCACGGGCGGCCACTATTATCCCACAAAGACACAACCCAGCGGCGCGGTGGACGCTTTCGGTGCGCCTGTCCGAATTCCCATTGCCGAGGAATTGCTGCGCTGGTTTCAGACGGACCCGGACGACCCCTGTGACCAGTCCATCCCCAAAGATTTCCGTTCCCAGATGGTCTTTTCCTATGTCACCCTGAATGAAGAAAACAGTGTGAATGTTGAAGGACGTGTGTCCTTCGATGATCCCAGCGACCAGGACGGCCTGTGTCTGCCGGAACAAGGTGTGATTACCGGGCGTTTCGCAGTCAGCCAACTCAATTTCATGGACATCGCCGGCGACCCGCGTATGGGACAGATATCCCTCAAGACGGAGGGGATTCTCCCCGATGGCACCGCACAGGTTGTGGTCAGGGCGGATTATATCCCCCGCAACATTTCACGGTTGTCATTCCAGATTAGCGTGGAAGGGTTCCCGGCACCATTGATGACGGTGCAACAAGCGCCTGCGCTTGAGGGGGGCATCATCGCGAACTGGACGCGCAGCGGCGCGGCGCCGGTCTATACCTTCACCTCCACCAGCGGGCCTTTGCAGTATGGCGATTTCGGCGATTTGCTGATCCTGCAATTCCAAGGGGCCGCGAGTCCTTTCCGGGTGCGCTTTGGTGTCATCGAGCCGGTCTATTCCGCCGACCCGAACGCGAAATACTTCGTGTGCCCCGATTCCATCGTCGTGGAAGACCAGCCGTTCCTGGCGCCGTCCTTCCCGTGGGCGTACATCGGCACTAATCCCGCAATGACTGCGAAGGAATCGTTCATTGTAGATTTGGGCACAACCAATGACCATGTGGATGTTTCGGTGTTCAATCTTGGCGGCAGCCATCCGCCCACCGGCGTCGCCTTGTATTGGTCGGCAATGCCTGATGCGGCTTCGCGATACCTGATTGTGGAGCCGTTCGAAGGTATTGTCAGTTCCACGTTGACGCCGGATGTCTTCCGCATCACCGTGGACCGCACCATTGCCCCGGGATTCTATATGGGCGCCGTTCTGCTCAATTACGAACTTACCGGCTTGGGCATCGTGCTGCCCGGTAAATCTCTCCAGGTGTGGTTCCAGGTGCTTGGTCCCATCCTGCAGTTGAACCAGACCGTCTTCTCGTTTACCTCGTCGCCGGCTGAGCAGCCGCTCTACATCAGCAATGCAGGACAGGGCTTGCTCAAGTGGAACATCAACACCAACCTTTTCCCGCTGTGGCTGAGCGTCGCCGGCGCTGCCGGCAATTTGGGTCCTGGCGAGAGTGAAGGAATTCTTGTCCGGGTGAATCTTTCCGGACTGCCTTCCGGAACATATGAGCACACCTTCATCGTAAACACCGAGGATGGGCAACAGCAGTCAGTGACGGTGTCAGCCGTCCACCCCTGATTGGGTTTCCAATGTCTTGTCCGCCGTGCGCGGACTATTTCGGGGGGGATAATTGTTATTTTCATGGAAACCCGTTTGAACTTTATTACGATTGCATCCAAGACGGTCCTTTGTGTTACAGTACAAAACAGTTGATCATTTGTCGCTGAATCGGAGTCGTTCCCCCTTTCTCGTGGGGGCACGCGACTATCTTGGATATCCCCGAGAGTTGTCTTGTGGGGTGCGTCCTTGGAGGCTGTCGGCATGCGCTTGGTTCTTTTGAACATAGTGGTGGCGCTTGGCGTGACCGCATTGATTCTTATTCTCTGGGGCGCAGTCGCTATGATTGCCTACAAACGGTCCGGAGACAGGAAAGTGGGTTGCAGCGGCCCCACGGTGGACGAGCGGGGCGTGGCCGTGTGCTGCAAGGGCGACAAGGTTTGCGAAGAAGCGGAAACTCATATGAATCTGTTGGAGAAACAGTGAGGCCCGCTGTGTGTGCCGCGTTTGAAAACAGCCCCTTTTGAGATGCGATGCTGCATTTTGCATCAGAATGTCGTTCTGTTATAATCCCGCCGTTTGATTACACACTACCCTGAACAAAACAAATCCATGTGATAACAGGGAGCGGATAGATGGCAGTGAAGTATTTTTGCCCCAAATGCGAGCGGCGATTCGTGGATTGGGGCGCGGAAAAACTCGGATTCAAATGTCCTTCGTGCCCGGATGAAGAATTGATACGGGTGGGCGCGAAAGAGGGCCAAAGCCTTGCGGCCCCGCGATTGACCCGGCGGCCCATCAAACCCGCCAAATCGGTCATTGATGACGAAATATCATTGACAGACGCGGGAACCTTCGATGAGGATTTGGGCGAGGGAATTCCGATTGGCGAAATCAGCGACTTTGATTTGGAATCGGAAGAACCGGAGGAGGAGGAGGAGGAAATCAAGTTGGGTGAGCCGGATATTGTCTCAGTAGATGTCGTTGAAGAGGAAGAAGTGGTGGCAGGGGATGAGGACGAGGAAGAGGATGTCGAAGACGAAGAATTGTCTGAGGATCTGATTCTGGATACGGACGCGGCCATTGACCTCTCGGGGGACGTATTGGACGACGATCGTTGACTTCACGGCACTGTGAATGATGCCTGCTCCTGCGTGAGCGTAACGGCGTATCCGGGAAGGCGAAGTGTAGGGGGGGACTAAGGCATGGCGGGAGGGGGGACGGGGAAAGCGTTCGCCTCAGAAGACGCAGGGGCAGCCACATGTGTGGCATTTCTCTCCGCGGCGGCCTTTGTGGTGACTACGGCCTTGTCGTAGGGATACAGCACCCGTAATGCCGCGTAACTCTTCAGGAAACTGTCCTGCAGGAAAGAAAGCAGAGACGTATTCGGCGGAATCTCAAAACTCCTGATGCGCTCCTCCAGGGGGATTTCCCGCACCTCGTCGCTGATTTCAATGGTGACGGCTGTCCGCTCTGCGAGATCGGCGATTAATGCGATAAAATCAATATTCTGAAAAATGATGGGATTTTGCGAAATCGGGGCCGTTAGTTTGCGATAAAATTCCGGAGCCAATTCCTCGCCGATGAAGATATCCGGCTGTGGTGGCGCTGTTTCGCCTTCCGTTTGGTCGCCGCGCAGGGGGTCTTTATCATCATATTCGATGGATTCGACCTGCCGTCGCGGAATCTCCAGCGGGTCCAGATTGGGATGCACCTGCGCCACTACCGCGCGCGGCGTAACCCGGATGACCTGGACGCCGGAAATGACGGAGCCGTTCTTGAGCCGGATGATGTCGCCTTCCAGTTTCCGCGGGGGGGGCGGCGGCAAAGCCTCTGCGTCCTCATCTTCAGCGGTATCGGTGTTTCGATAAACGGCTCCTGCCGCGTACGACCCAGGACCCGTTTCAACTTGCGCCACCAGGAACATTGCGGCGGCGCTGTGCAAGGTCGCATTGGCCCTCGCGCTGCTGAGGCACAACAGCATTATCAGACATGTCATCAACCCCAGAGCGATTCGCATCCACTTCCCTCCATCTTCTTACTGTTTCATTCTAGGGGAGGGTCATGGGGAAGTCAAGCGCCTTTTTCACGCCGAATATCACCTTGGCACGGGACACATCCGTACTCATTGTTTGCCGCGAACGTCTTCCGTTTCGATCGGTGATGCTTGTGAAAACGCTGCTGCGCTTCTGAGGGTCAGAATGGCATCAGCGAGTTCCAGCAAAATGGAATGTTCCCACTCTCGGCGGAGCGTACGCTGCATTTGTTCATAGTACCAAAGAGTGCCTTCGCGACCGCCTTTGAAGCGATCCCACACCGCCGGTCCCGTTTCACGCAATCCTTGGACAATGGTCCGCGCGTTGTGGATTTTATCGGCCGCGAGGATAAGCCGCAAATCCGGCGGTGCGTCAGCGATTTTTCTGAGATGGGCTTCCTTGCGCGGGCGCCATGGCGGTTTGGGCTGCTTATCGGTGTCTGTGCAGCCCCAGACCAGATCGGCGACACGGTCGCCAAAAATCTCCCGAATGCGTTCGAGGGTGGGGCGTCCGCCCTGGTCTTCCACGGCATCATGCAGCAAGGCGGCGATGAATTGGTCCTCATCGCCGCCGTATTGGGCGGTGATGGCGGCAACGGCCATCGGGTGGGATATATAGGCTTCGCCGGACCCCTTGCGCACCTGGTCCGCATGGAGTTCGTACATCAGGATCATGGCGTCAACGACGCGGCTTCCGTATCGCATGCGGGCATTTCCTCTGCGCGTTGTTGCAACAACGTTATCAGCCCCGCCACATGGTCGGTCTGAATGCCATCCACGCCCCAGGCCAGCATATCGGCCCACGTTTCCGGCCCCCCGTCATCCACAATGACCATGGCACCGGCCTCGTGGCAGGTCTTCGCGAAGGATTCCGAGAAATGTTTCCATGTGGAGGCGACCACGCGCGGACGAAACATCTCCAAAACGCGCGGCAACAAGCCCTCCGGGCCGGGATCGGGCATGATTACGCATTCCGGACATTTCTCCGCCACCTCGCGCAGTTGCGCAGGACCGGCATACCACAGCACCTCTTTCTCCATGCCGCGCGCGCAGACCATGTCAAGCAGTTTGGAGACCGGCGCGCTTTTAAGGTCCAGGTAGATGCCTATCCTGCCCCGACACAAATCCAGTATTTCCTCAAACGTGGGGATGCGTTCATCGGCCCATTCCGGCCCGACACGGCTGCCGATGTCCATCGCGCGCAGTTCTGCCAGGGTGAATCCCTTTACCGGTCCCTGATGATCCTTCGTGTAAGCGTCCACAGTGCTGTTGTGAATGCTCACGATATGTCCATCTTTGGTTTCCCGCAGATCAACCTCCACGAAATCCGCGCCCAGTTCAATCGCCCTGCGGTATGCGGCGAGGGTATTCTCCGGGATGCCGTCGTGCACCCCGCGATGCGCCACCACATAGACCCCGCCATGACGGGGTTTGCGCGCCAACGCCGACTCTTCCAAAGCAAAGCCGGTCCCGTGGAAAAATAAGACGACTGCCGGAAAAACAGCCCACAACACTCGCACCACGTATCCTCCTTTGCTTGTCCTACACGTCCTATAGGTCCTGCAAAATGCTGCTGAACACCGTCACCACTGACAAACGGCCCCATGGGGAATATCAATCCCATGGGGCCGTTGGGTTCTTTTGCAGACGCTACCGCGCCGCACGGCGGCGATATGCGCCGCCCGCAACAAGGCACACCGCCAACGTGGCCAAGATGGCCAGAAAATCCGCCCAGGAAACGCCTCCGCGGCCCGGGGCGGGAGCGCAACCCAGTATGCCGATACGCTTCTGTGGGTCCACGCCGACGCCGCGCAAAGTGACCGTAATGGGCGAGTTTTCGCCGCCGATAAAGGTCAATATCGCGGTGAAATCACCTGCGTTTATCGGGGCGAAACGCACCTGAATCTCCGCCGTCTGGTGACGCGTGAGGTTGTAGTTGGATACGCCCACCAGACTGAACATGCCGCTGGAGTCCTGCAACATGACCGCGCCCGCGAGCGTACCCGTGCCGATGTTCTTCACCGTCAGGGAATTTGTGACCGATTGATTCACCGCCGCGATACCGACAATGAAGTCACGGTCCGGGCTGGGCGTTACCTGCAGGGTGGGGCCGATAGCCGGCATTTCCACCGGTGCGAACAGGGACAACGCGGCCACCTGTGCGGTCAGGCGTTTACCAATGGCGAGCGGGTCAATGACGGCATCCATGGACCATGGGCCATCATCCAGAATGATCTGGATACCGCTGACAGGATCGCTCTCCACCAGCGTAGGATACGAAATGAACGAATGCATCAACCCGCTGGTAAAGGTCAATTCTTCCGCCGTGATGGTGACTGGATTGAGGGCAAGCAGCGCGTTATCCAGTTCGTCGTAGGTCTGGCCGCCATCGGCGCTGACGATGACACTCAATTCAAAGGGGAATCCCCGGCGAATGATGCGTTCGGGTATCTTGGGCAAGAGCGGCGCCTGCGACGGCCCCAGCAGGCTCGCAAAATCGCGGGCGCCCGCCATAATCAATATGCCCTGCTCTCCGCAGGCCAGCAGGCCGGAGGGGATTTCCGCCTTGACAGTGAGTTCAGGGAATTCGGGTTGCGCAATAACCAGCGTCATCGGCGCATCCGGATCGCCGTTGCACGGCCCGTGCCAACTGAGCATGCCCACCGTGCGCTGATAAGCGCCGCCCGGCACAGTAGCCTGCCATGTGTCGCCGGTGTTCGGCAATTCGGCGAAGGGATTGTCCAGGTACCCGTTGCCGTCGCTGTCCGTGCCGATTTGAATCATCAGTGACTGCGTGGCGGCCACCGCTTCGTCGGTGTCAATCAAAACCGCGACAACGTCCAGCACGTAGTTGCCCGGAAGCAGTTCCGCGGCGGCGGGGAATCCGCGCGCGGCATCGCGCGACACGCCCACCACCACGCCGTCAATGAGATATGTCACCTCAAGCACGCCGCCACCGCAGCGCAACGGGTCCACGAAGGCCACCGCCGCGCGGAAATGGACCCGCGCCGTGGCGCCCCCCGGCACCCTGATGTCGCCGGTGGGGGAGAGGATTGTCACCCCCTCGAGTTCGCATGGCGGTTCGCCTTCGCCCTCACCTTCCGGTTCGCCTTCCTCGGCGCCTTCACCCTCGCCTTCCGGTTCGCCTTCCTCGGTGCCTTCGCCCTCACCTTCCAGTTCGCCTTCCTCGGTGCCTTCGCCCTCACCTTCCAGTTCGCCTTCTTCGCAGGCAGGTCCTTCAACAATCACCGTGCGCAGGACCGGTTCCGCGGCATGCCCCGCGTCGTCGGTCACATTGTATGTGATGGTGAAGACGCCGGGCGCGGAGGTGTCCACCACATCCCCGCCAATCCGAATTTCATCGCTCAGATCACCGCTGCAGAGGTCGGCGGCCAGCGCGCCGGCCTCAACATATTCTTCGCCGCAGTCCAGCGTTATCACTTCCTCGCCCAGCAGCGTGATCACCGGCGGC
>CALEDJ010000058.1 GCA_937951485.1 uncultured bacterium | reverse complement strand
AAAATCCTTACGAGGGAAGGAATTAAGTTGTTTTATTATAGCAAATTACACAGAGAAAGAGCAATAATAAATAGGAGAAAATGAATGGAATATTTGGAAGAAAAAACAGGGTTTTTAGGAGAGAAGAAAAATTCGCAAGTTGATGTAAGATAATAACTTATGAAAAACAAAAATGGTGGGCGATACTGGACTTGAACCAGTGACCCCTTGCATGTCAAGCAAGTACTCTAACCACCTGAGCTAATCGCCCACGCCGTGCCTTGGAAAGTCTAGCAAAGAGGCAGGGAGGAGGTCAATCTTATTGCGTCAAGTGGCTCGGTGATGCGTCGGCTAGTGTTTGACGTGTGGTGTATCGGCGGTTTTTCCCGGGTATTGCCAGTTGGCGTGGTGCGCATCGGCCCATTTGCTGCTGACTTTGCCGCCGAAGAGGCTGTTGAGGCTGTGGGGGACGACGATGGTCGCGAGGTATACGTGGGCCATGAGCACGAGGATCATGATGAGTGCGGCGATGTCGTGCGCGGTGTAAACAAGTTCCTGGCGGGGGAAGTGCGCGCCACGGTTGAGCCCCATCAGGACGCCTGATGCGGCGAGGACGCCGCATGCGGCGATGGCGATCCAGAAAAGAATTTTCTGGCCGGCGTTGAATTTTCCGGCGGGGAGGTGTTCTTTGACGCCGCCGAGATATCCGCCGGCCTTGAGGAGCCACCGGAGGTCGCCCCTGGCGGGCAGCATCGTGCACACCCATGACAGGAAGATGGCGGTGATGCCGACGATGGAGGCGTAGCCGACGTAGGTGTGGACGATGCGCGCCCAAGGTCCGAGGGGGTCGTGGCGGCCGAGCAGGAAGAAGAACCCGGTGACGGCGAGCACGACGACGGTGGTCATGGCGATGAGGTGGCCGAGGCGTTCGTGGGCGCGGAAGCGGATCACGTTGAGTTCGGGATAGGCGACGCCGTTTTTGCGTCCGAACAGCGCGAAGTGGAGCAGCATGATCAGCAGCACTGCGAGCACAATCCAGGGAGAAACGGGCTTGAGTATTTGCTCTCGGAATGCGCCGATGCGAATGGCGAGCGGGTCATAGCCCAGGAGTTCGTACATGGGCACAGTGACGGGCTTGGCGTCGGCACCGAAGGGGTCAATGACGACGGGGCCGAAGAAGAAATGGGAATCTGCGCTGTGGCAGTCGGCGCAGCCTTTGGCACCGAGCGCGGATGCGGCGGGTTCGACGCCGTGGGAAACGGTCCAGGGCAGGCGCCGGGCGAGTTCGGCGATGGCGGGGCTGAGGGCAGCGTCCACCTCTTCGACGGCGGCTTTGCAGGGGCGCACGAGCCGGGTTTCGGCCAGTTTCCATTCCATGACCGGCGGGTCCCAACTGAACGCGCTGGGGGTTTCTGCCTGTTCATAACGTTCGGCGGCGATAAAGGCTTCGTTCTCTCCAATGCGGTCCATCTGGAGATAGTCGGCATCGTAGGGGTTTTCCCAATCCTCGACGCGGACGCGCCAGGCATTAACGCCTTTGATGTAGTAGAGGTCGCGCCCTTTGAAGCGCGGCGCGGCTTCGCTTATCGCCCAGGCCATGACGGCCATTTCCGCCTCTGTGTTGATTTCGGGAAAACTGTCGTTGTTGTCGTCGTAGATGGCGATGCGGCGTCTGTCGGCGGCGCCGTAAGGCGCGAGTTTCGCCTGAACCGCTTCTTGCAGTTTGCGCGCGGCGGCTTGGGCCGCTTCGCGCGCCGCGCGGGGGTCTTCTTCGGTCTTGGCTTCTTCGGCAGGTTCTGCGGGAGCGGCTTGGGCGCTCTCCTGTTCCCCGGCTTCCTGTTCGCCGGATTCCCCTTCGCGGGGCAAACCGGGGGAAACGCCGCCGGCGGCGGGTTGATCCGGATATTGATAGAAGCGGTATTCTTCGGAGGTCAGGAACTGCCACGCGGCGTCCATGTCATGCAGAAAGACAGGCCGCGCCACGGGGCCTTCGAGATAGGCCCAGAACGCGCCGAGTTGCTGACCTTCGGGATAAATGATGCCGTCGCCTTTGTTGCGAGCGAAGATAAAGGGGGTTTCGGCGATGGTGGCGCCGGGACGCTTGGGCTGGAGCGTGGCGGGGATTTCTTTGACCCAGCCATCTTCGAGTTTCCATGCCTGCCCACGGAATACCCCGACGGGGAACATGTTTTCGCGGTGCGGGGCCGTGGCCTCAAGCGCGAAGAGCATCAGGCTGATCGCGTCTTCGGATTCCATGCCGCCGCGCGTTTCGATGAAATCGCGGACCCGGAACGGGCCCTGGGGCAGTCTGGACGTGCCGTCGGCATTGCCGAAATACTCTCGCAACGCGTCGCCCGGCGGGACGATGAGATTCGCGGCGGCGTCGAGTTCGGCGGCGGTGTAGGGGTAAAGAATATTCTTTGGGTCATAGGCGACAACGCGCCCCCAGTTTGCGCCGAAGAGGTGGGAATCGAACGCCTTGGGATCGATTTGTTCGGGAAGTTGAATGGCTTTGCCGGTGGTGGTGTCCACCACGGCGGTGGGCACGAAGGGCCGGCGGGTGATGTGGCACGCTTCGCAACTGATGCGCTCCAGGTGCAGCGGCGGCAATCCAGGGTGCGGGTAATTGGGTGCGCCGCGTTCCTGGCGTTCATGGCATTCCGCGCAGGAGAGGGCGGTGTTGTCGAGGTCTTCACGGACGGTCTGGCTGGAGGAAGCGCCCTTGGCGAAGTTGTGGCGGATGTCTCCGTGGTGACAGTCAATGCAGCGAATGCCCTGCTCGGTATGCACATCCTGCATGTAGGGGCTGTGCCATGTGCTGCCGCGTTTTTGCACGCTGGACATGTCGTGGCAGAACATGCACTGGCGGTCGGTGGGGCGGCGGATGTGCATGTGCACCGTGCCGTCGGCACGGAACAGACTCATATCGTAATAGACCTTCGGGGACTGTCCTTCGGCGACGGAACCCCATATGTAGCCGATGCCCGCAGCGGCGGTGGCGGCCCATTTGAAGTTGAGTTTTTTGATTTGCTGGGCGCGAATGGAATATTCGTATGATTCCAGGTGGCAGATGAAGCAGTCGGCTTCCATGACGCCGCTCTTGTCCCACGGGGATTCGTGATAATCGCTGTCGCCGAGCATGGTAATGCCCCGGTCTCGGGCGATGACGCGGTCATAGCGCTGCCAAGCGCGGTCAAATTCTGCCGGGCCGCCCCCGGGGTGGCATACGCCGCAACTGATGACCCATTCAAAGGGGGTCATGTCAATATCGGCGGGATCCTCGAAATGCTTGGGGGCGAGTTCGCGCTGGTATAGCAATTGCCACTTGCCGAAAAAACCCGGACTCCGATGGGGGGATTGTCCGTCACCGGGGGCGACTTCAGGAAACATTTCGTCACGGCCCGTCTGAAAATGGTAGCCGTGGGTGACGGTGTCATAGTCATGGCACGCGCCGCAGGTCTGCCGGGTGCTGACAGCACGTGGAATCCCCCGCTCGGTCAGGGGCAGGTTGGGGTCCACCGGATTGCCGTTCGCATCCACCGTGGGATTGATGATGTCACCGTGTTCATCGCGCAGATGAAATGGCGGACACGAGAGCGGGAGCGTCCGATGCAATCCTGCGTTGATGGCGCGTTTCTCCACCACCAGGTCCCGTCCGATAAACGTTTCGTATGTTTCGATCTTGGGATCGGGAACGATGTCTGCGCAGGCAAATCCGGCGAGAAAAACTCCGACGACGGCAAACGTGGTGACGGCACACAAACGGCTTTTCATGGAGTTCGCTTATTCCTTCCGCACGGGTTGGGCCAACCAGGGCGCGGGGACCCGCACCCGCGCCCTGGGGAAACGCTCCGGACCGATTAACTGACGACGCCGGGATCAGGCGTGGGGAAATCGAAGGTGTAAAGGGCTGGATCGATTTCGACCACACGCTGCTCTTCAATGGCCTGATAACCCGCCAGCGCCATAATCGTCGCATTAAGACCGACCATTTGGTTTGCTTTGGGCATCCCGCCTTCGCGGATATCCTTGGCGAAACGGATGAACTGCAACTGGTCAATGGATTTGTCGTTGTCCACAACGATGGGCGTGCCCCCGCGCAGGGCCTTGTTGCTGAGTTGCAGCGTTCCGCCGGAAGTGACCACGGTGGCGGCCTGTTCCGCCGTGGCCTGCCCGCCCTGCGCCCAGGTCACTTTGGAGGTCGGCTCCTGGAAGTGATAGCCGCCTTCTTCAGTCAGTTCCAGACTGCCTTCATCCCCCAGTATCAGTTCCGTACAGCCTTTCTTGGCGTTTGCCGTAATGCTGGAATACATCACCTGCACTTTGTAGGGCTGATTGATGGCGATTTTGTCCTGATAACTGCTGCGCGCATTGATGGCGCGATAACCCCTGCATGCCGGCGTGATCTCGAACTCGAAAATAAGATTCACATTGTCATCCACTTCGCGCCCGTCGCGCCAGTAATCAATGCCGCCCGTCCCAAAAACCCGCTTGGGCATGGCGTCCAGATACCATGCAGCGATGTCGAGTTGGTGAGTGGCCAATTCCGTCATCAAACCGCGCGAGGTTTCCTTATACAAGCGCCAGTTCATATGACGGTCAAGGTCCTTGATGAAACGCGCCTCCTGTGAATTCAAGCGGTGATCTTTGTTGATCGGACGCCGCCAGTCGTTGTTGCGGTGCCATTGCGCGTCTATGTGCACGATACGCCCGATAATGCCTTCCTCACGCGCGAGCATCAGCGCCTTGTTGTAGAGCGGATTGTAACGCCGCTGGTGGCCGACCTGCAGAAACTTGCCCGTTTCATGGCATTTCTTCACCATGTTACGGGCTTCTTCAATGGTATAGCCCAGTGTTTTCTCACAAAAGACATACTTGCCGGCATCGAGGCAATCCATGGTGGTCTGGTAATGCGTATGCAGGGGCGTGGAAATGACCACCGCATCCATCTGTTCCTTGTCGAGCATCTCGCGATAGTCGTAATAGCCTTTGGGGCGCGGCACCTGACTGACCCGCTCTTTCTGCGCGTCTGTGAGTCCTTGGCCCGGCTGTAGTTCGATGCCCGCATTCGACAACTGGGCCAATTGCTGGCCCAGCCGCTGATGCGGCGCGTACACATCGCAGACCGCCACAATCTCGATGTCCTTTGCGCCCATCAGCCCATCGCGGATGTGATAACTGCCCTGTCCGCCCGTGCCGATGCAGCCTACCCGCACCTTCTCGTTTTGCGCATACGAAAAGGGCGCTCGCCCCGCCGCAATCGCCACGCCCGTGGCGATCCCAGCCGTCTTCATGAAATTTCTCCGGGTCACATTCTCGCTCATGATCGCTCCTCTTCGTCTGGGAAATTGATTCGCACCGGTTTCAGCGCATCGCCATCCGACACCACGAACACGGCCCGGACTTCAGGATGCGCCCTGCAATACGCCTTTGTTTTTTCCAAACCCATCACAAAGAAGGCCGTGCTCAACGCGTCGCTCTCCACCCCCGTCGGGGCGATCGCCGTCACGCTCAACACCCCCTCCACCGGACGCCCGGTGTGGGGATCAAAGATATGGCAGTATCTTTGGCCTTCTATCTCAAAAAACTTCTCGGACCCCGATGAGGTGGACAAAGATTCATTGCGAATCAAGACTTCATCGAGATACTCGCTAATCTCATTATACGGCGAACGCACCCGCACTTTCCAGTTGGACCCATCCGGCGGCGCGCCAATCACCACCACCGTGCTGGTGCCTCCATGCAAAATAGCCGATTTAACCCCTTGCTCGCGAAGAATATACGCCGCGCGGTCCAAGGCCAACCCCTTGCCGATCCCGCCGAAATCAATGCGCATGCCCGGCGCGGCAAAGCGCACCAGTTGCTGCTCCTCGTCAATTTCCACCTTGTCCATTCCCACCTTCACCAGCGCCTCCTGGATGGCCGCATCGTCCGGTATTACCCCCTCATTCCGATAAAAGCCCCACAGGTCCAGCAGCGGCCCCACCGTCACATCAAACGCGCCGCCCGACTCACGATGGAAGCGCCTGCACGTCTGCAGCAGAGCAATCATTTCCTGCGTCGTTTCCACAGGGCGCTGCCCCGCAAACTGATTGATGCGCGAAATATGGCTTTCCGGTATCCAATTGCTGATGCGCCGCTCCAGCCCGTCTATCATTTCAAACGCCGTCTCCGCCAGCCGGCGCACATCGTCCAACCCCATCTCCGGAGACGGTGGCAACAGCGTGAACACAAACTCCGTTCCCATCGCCATGTGCCGCGCCGTGACGAAACCCGGGCGCGCCTCCTGCAGTTCCGCCGCCCGCGCACCAAAGCCCGTGATGCACAACAACAGCGCCAGCAGCGCACAGCCCGCCCCGGCAACGTTACAGCCATTATGCGCCCATGCACTTCTCATCATGGCATACTCGCTCCAGGACATTCAGACGATAAAATGGGAAGCCATATTCAATCCCCTTATAACGTATGTGGCGAAATAGACACAAACACGACCACAGCCCTGATTGAAATGCCGGCGCGGGCGGTGCACACTATAGACAGGACTTTTTTCCCCGTTGCACCGCTCACGCACTACAGCGAACCATGGCTTGCGAAAGATATATAAGAACGCATGAGTGAAAAAACATGAACCCAAGTCTGCAACTGGACCTGAACGCGATCACCGCATTCTGCGCCAAGTGGCGCATACGGGAATTGTCCCTCTTCTGCAGCGCACCGCGCGATGATTTCGGTACCGACAGCGACCTGGATTTTCTGGTCAGTTTTGAGCCGGAAGCAGGCTGGGCTGGGATTTATTTGACCTGTTCACGATGATAGAGGAATTGGAGAATCGCTTCGGACCGCCCGTTGATCTTAATGACGGGGTAATGAACAACGTTCACTACAATCGGCGAAAATGCTGAGAAACTTTTTAGGCCGCATGCTGCGGGGTGCGGTGAAGCCGAACACCGAGTATAAAATAGACACCACAAGGGAGGTACCTCACGATGAAGACGCAGACGGCGGAAAAGATGGGCGTGTGCAGTTGGTCATTGCTGGCGACGGGACCGCAGGACCTGGCGGAGAAGGTCGCGGCGTTGGGATTGAAGAACGTGCAGCTGGGATTGACGCCGCACCGGGATGACCCGGGGGCATGGCAGGGTGTGCAGGAAATCCTGGCGGCATCGGGCATCCGTATCGTTTCGGGCATGTTCTCGACCCTCGGCGAGGACTACACAACGCCGGAGACCATCCGGCGGACCGGCGGCGTGGTGCTTGACGAATACTGGGAGGAGAACATGAAGATGGCGCAGGACGCTGCGGCGCTGGCCAAGGCGATGGGGCTGCAATGGGTGAGCGCGCACGCGGGCTTTCTGCCGCATGACCCGAAGGACCCCGCCTTCGACAAACTCAGCGGACGCGTGGCCCAACTCGCCGGGATTTTCGCCGCGAACGGCGTGGAAATGCTGCTGGAGACCGGACAGGAAACGGCGGAAACCCTTCTGGCATTTCTGGACGAAATGAAGCGGCGCGACGCCGCCAATGTAGCGGTAAATTTCGACCCCGCCAACATGATCCTCTACGACATGGACGACCCCATTGAGGCGCTGCGGATGCTCGCGCCGCATGTGCGGCAGGTCCACGTCAAAGACGCCCGGCGCACCACCGTCAAAGGCCAATGGGGCGAGGAAGTCGTGGTCGGAACAGGCGAAGTGGACTGGGACGCTTTCGTCCGCATTCTGGCCGACGCCAACTTCGACGGCTACTACATTTTTGAGCGCGAAGCCGGTGCCGACCGCATCGGTGATATCACCAAGGGCATCGCAGCGCTGCGCGCCGCCATGGCCAAGACCACGCCATAAACCCCATTCATGGGATTTCCGCAAACGCCATTGCATTCTTGACAGCGCTGGACAGCCTCTGTTACCATATGTTTCACCAGTTGAGCGGGAGTAACTCAGTGGTAGAGTGCAACCTTGCCAAGGTTGACGTCGCGGGTTCAAGTCCCGTCTCCCGCTCCATTTTTCTTTTCAGCGGGGCCGTTAGCTCAGCTGGTAGAGCAGGTGACTCTTAATCACAAGGTCGCAGGTTCGATTCCTGCACGGCCCACCATTCTAAATTAATGATAAATAGATTAACCAGTGCTGTCCAAAATATTCTGAGCGCTGAGAAAAGCCTTATATATTGACCTCCCCCTCACCCCACCCCTCTCCCGGGGGGAGAGGGAGCAACGGCATGCCGCTGGTGACGCGGTAAACGCCCTCTCCCAAAGAGTGAGGGGGCAACGGCATGCCGCTGGTGGCGCGGTAAACGCCCTCTCCCAAAGAGTGAGGGGGCAACGGCATGCCGCTGGTGGCGCGGTAAACGCCCTCTCCCAAAGGGAGAGGGGTGGGGTGAGGGGAAAACAAAACGGGACACCTTGGTACACGGATCAATGATGTCTCAGGAATTCCCACGGAGAGGTTTACGTATAGGAAAGGCCCGCCACATCATCTTGATTCAACCGGATTTTCCAAGGGTTTTGGTCATATCCTTTCATTTTCTTAATAACCCATTTTGGACAACACTGATCTTAACTATATTCAGCATTCCAAATTGTCTGCTGGGAAAAAACGTGCTACGATGCCTTTGTGTGGTCCAGTTGTTCAGCAACGCAGGCCGAGCAATCGCCCCACTCCTTCTTGAGAGCACATCGGACCGACAGTCCCAAATGCAATAGTAAACTCCCGCGCGAATGGCGCAACAAATTGAAAAACCGGAGTCGAACTGTGGCTCTGTGTATTCAAAGGGTCTGTCTCAGAATCATTGTCAGGCGCCGGTACATACCCGAAGAATAGGGCCGCACTAAAACGGCCTCGCGGGGGGCGGCGCGAGCGCCGGAAACACAAAAGCAACTGCACCGCGCCTCGCTCCGTGTTTTCGATTACTCAGGCGCCCTGAAATGCCGCCTGGCCGCCTGTCGTCAGCATCGGCTGCCATCTTCACTCCCGTGCATGAGGGACGGAACACCTTGTCTCACGGCGCACACGGCATACCCCGCGCCTGGCATCTATCTTGCTTTTGTAAGACGCGCAGGTATTTCCCGGGGCAACCCGTTGAAAACGCGGGTGAAAGGTCCGGAAGACGGGGTGGTTCAGTCGGTTTTCAGCAGGCCATTATCAATGGCGAATCGCACCAGTTGCGCCCGGCTTCGCAAATCCAGTTTGCTCATGATGTTATTGCGGTGAGTTTCCACCGTCCTGTCCGAAATAAACAGTTTCGCCGCGACTTCGGCATTGGTATAGCCGTAGGCCAGCAGTCGGCATACTTCCTGTTCCCTCGCCGTCAACACGTCCAGTTGGGTGGCGGTCTTGGTGGTGGGGCGGCCCACGTAGGGGGAGATGACATGCTTGGCCATGGCGGGATCAATATAATTATCCCCCCGATAGACGGCGCGGATGGCTTGAACCAGTTCTGTCCCGGTGGATTTTTTGAGCACATACCCCCGCGCCCCAATCCGGAACAATTCCTGGAGATAGTACTCGTCTTCATGCATGGTCAGCACGACGATGGCGAGGCTGGGCCGGCGGCGCAGGGCCTCCTCGGCCACTTTGGGTCCTGGCAACCCCGGCATCGTGAGGTCAAGCAGCAGGACATCAAATTTGACGCTGCTCATGGCCTGAAGCATGTCCAAGCCGGAGCCGCACTCCCCGGCGACCTGGATATCCTCTTCCTTCTCCAGCAGGGCGCGGATGCCGCTGCGAAAAACGGCGTGATCGTCCACAATGAATACGCTAATCGCCATAGGATGATCCATTCAGCGGCACGCGCACCCGGACCGTGGTCCCTTCATGCAGGCGGGAATAGAGGGCGAACTCCGCCCCTACCAGCGCCGCGCGCTCTTTCATACCCATCAGGCCCAGCGGCGGCTTGGCGCTCTTTTCCACAGCGGCTACCTCGAATCCCCTGCCGTTGTCTTCCACAATCAGGCACGCCTCCTCCGGATTCTGAATCAGGATGACGCTGACGCGGCTGGCCTGGGCGTGGCGGATGATGTTCGTCATGGCTTCCTGGGCAATGCGATAGAGCGTGATCTCGATCCGGTTCGGCATACGCGGCAGATTGGGTTGATTGACGCACTGGTAATCAATGGGAAAATCCACCCGCTTCGACATCTCCTCCACATAACGGCGCAGGGCCTGGTCCACCCCGTAGTCATCGAGAATGGACGGGCGCGTATCCCATGCGAGTTGCCGCACTTCGTCAATCATGCTGCGGATATCGTCCTTGATCAACGCGCAATTGTCCTTGCGGTGGAGGCAACTCC
This sequence comes from uncultured bacterium, assembly GCA_937951485.1. Lineage (GTDB taxonomy): Bacteria > Hydrogenedentota > Hydrogenedentia > Hydrogenedentales > CAILVY01 > CALEDJ01. The sequence goes on along the minus strand of CALEDJ010000058.1, from coordinate 77,029 downwards.
TGCACGAGGATTCGATTGTCAGCAACGTCTTTGACAATGATTGCCCCAGCCGGTCATGCAGTTCGCGGGCGATCACCGCGCGTTCTTCCTCCTGGGCTTGAACAATCCGCCCTATCAACGACGCTCGTGCGGCCTCTTTTATCCGGACTTCTTCACTGTATATCCGCAGCGCCTGGGTCATCTGGTTGAAGGACTCGGACAGTTGCCCCACTTCATCCCCGGAAAATACACAGGCACGCGCGCCGAAGTCCCCGTGGCGCACTTGTTCGGTGGCATTTACCAGGTTATGAATGGGCTTGACGATTATATACGCAAGCACGAGCGCAAGGGAAAGCCCCGCCACCGTGCACAACGCCAGACTCCACAATAATGAAATGGTAGTTGTCTCGATGACCGGGATAATCATTCGGTCGCCGACACCGAGCCGTACATGCCCCAAATCACCCAGGCCAATCGGAACGGTTATCTCCAGGATCAAGCCTGCATCGCGCCGGTAGGTGCGGAGTTGTCCCCGCGACAGCGACAGCCCATGCGAAACCTCCTTCAGGTCCACCGGCAATTCGTGGGGCTGCAGCGAGGCATGGCAGGAGGCGCACAGGTCCTCCCGTGACGGCACCAGGTCAGGCGGCGCTTCCTGGGGAAAGGTAAATCCATGCGACAGAATCGCACCGTTCGGCGCTTGGACTACAACATAGCGCACACCTGAAAACGCTTCCATCGTAAGTTCAAGTTCATGGTCAATAGCGCTGATATCGGATTCGCGGACCATGCCTTCAATGCGTGAGGCCAAGGCCGTCGCCAAACTTGCGGCCGTCTCCCCATAGACCTGGTAATAGGTCCGGTACACCCCCACACGCAGTTGGTAAAAAGTCACCACCCCGAACAGCAGGGTCACCAATAGCCCGATGCCGAGTATCTTGATATAAATCGGCACAGAAAAAATCTTCCATGCCGCCTCGCGGACAGCCATAGCCATCCTCTTCCGTGACTCACCCATAAAGTTCGTCCACAGTCCTGCTACATCGTGCGCCTGATAATTGCCCGCACTTGCGGAAACAATCGCTGGGGAAAAGCATTCGTATCACCAATCCTTGCGTTATGAACGCCGCGAAGGTCGTTCCTGCAAACCCCTGACTTTGCTCAAATTTACAGAAATCTCTGCCGCTTGCGTTCACTCCACGACAAAGCGTATATTCCATAAAAAGTATAACGATTTCAATTCTCAGAATATAATCACAGCCCTCCCATGGACTGACAGAATGACATCCGCTTGACCATCGCTTGTCCTGGAGGTGGTTCTAACCCAGCAGGAGATGCGTCATGGCCAAGCGGACCGACAGGCAGTTTGCCGTATTGCGGCAGATTTGTGAAACCATTTCCCCGCACCTTGTTCCTAAGTCGGCTCGGGCGTACGGGGCGGACCGGCAGGAGCGGAAGATCAGTTCGTGGATCCATGTGGTGTTGCCGCTTCCGCCGCAACTCACGCACGCCATCGGCCTCAATGATGTGTGCGACAGCGCCGCTCGAGCATCGAAGCCTTCTTCAAACAGAGCAAGCAGACCCTCAAGCGCGGCAATTTCCTCGGTCACAACGAAAACGCGATCCAATGGCAAATCTGGAGGGCGCTCCCGGTCTATATCCTGCCGCGTTTTCTGGCGTGGTGCAGTCAATGGCCCCACAGTTTCACCCGTCTTTTCATCCTCCTGCGCGCCCTGCTCCGGGACGGACGCGATATGCTGTTTCTTCTCCAAACCTGTGGGACGGCAGGCGGCATGCCGAAACTGCTCCGGGGGCCGACGCAAGCCTGTTTGCCGGGATTTACATAGATGCTCTCCCCTCACTTCACAACGCTGTGGGACAGCACATGGCCGTTCTTGACAAAGCCCACACGCAAGTTAGAGAAAATCATGAACACCCAATGTCCTTGAAACGGCACTCAGGAAATGAAAACAACGGTCTTGCAATGGAAAATCAAAACCTATGGGATGACTGTGTTTTCATTTGATAAAATGTTCATGGGGTGGAAAGCGCCCGTTAGCATATAGAAGAGGGTCATTTGAGACGGTATCAGAGATCAATGGAGTTCCGATGATCGAGAGTACATTCCTGCCGCCCAAGAACAGCCCCGCACAAATCATTACGGCCCGGTCCCCAATGATTACGCTGCAAACATCTCCCCGCTTTGGTGATTCGGAGGAGGTGCCGTCGCCCGGCGACATCATGGAAGAGGCGGTGAAGCATGGCCGCGAAGCGGTGCGCGCATGGCGCGAGGCCGTCCCGGATGACATCAAGCCTTATTGCCACCTGCAGATAGAGGTGCGGCGAAGTGACCATGTTCTCCGCTATGAGGCATTTCGGCGGGTCCTCGAACACCTCGAGAATGCGGGCATTCCGGCGGACATCCAAATCGCGGACCCGCATGACAGGTTTGTGTTTGACCCGGTTTATGTGGAGAAACTTCTCGAAGAGTTTTCCTGCATCAAGGTGCTGGCCATCACGGAAAACCGCTTTGAGTTCTATTCCGATTTCAATGTGCCGCGCTATGCGACGCCGCCGAATACGCGGTACGCGATGGACATGCTTGATATGGCGTGCCGTCATGACAAATTCATGACAATTTCCTTGCAGGACCTTAAATGGATGCACATCTGGACGGACCGCCTCAATGAACCGCTGGCGGAGGCGATCCGCCGGAACGGCGACCGGTGCATTCCCATCTCGGAGCACATCGGGCCGCGGCTGATTCAGCGAACGACGTCGGTGTGGGGTTCGTGGGTGGCCGGGGATGTTCGGCATTGGGGCGTAGAGCCGCAGTCCTGGTGGTATGAGAACGGCCGGATGATCGAGCCGGGGATATTCGGCCAATCTGAACCGGACAACACGCGCATCATGCCGCCGGACCTGTACCGGGCGATGATTCTGCTGGGCGCGATGCTGGGGGCGACCGTCTATAATTTTGAACCGTTCTGGGACTTGTTCGATTACGACAATTCCCATTGCTGGCGCGATGTCATTTATCCCACGCTGATGGAAGTGATTACGGGCCGCTATATTCCTGAACGCGATGAAATTCTGGGCAAATTAAAAGTGGCATTCCAACTGAAGCCGGCCGCGAGCATCACGGAATTTCACGAGAATCTGCGCGATGTGGACTGGATAGGCGACAAGGGGTTGTTCGCACGCGCGGCCTATGGGTTGTGGAGCCGGTATCTCGAACACGAGTTGATCCCGAACAAGGGCCGTCACTTTTTCATCCCGATTCTGGCGCCCACGGCAGGCCGGGAGGTTCTCGACCTGTTCGAAGACGTTGTCCGCCCCGGCCGCTGTGATTCGGTGGAGGCATACGAGGCGTTGCTGGCACAGCACTATCCCCCGGATGAAAACGAGGCCTTTGTGGCAAGCGTCAAGGACCGCACCTATGTGATGCAGACCCATGAGAACCTGTATGACCGGCAGCGCTACCGGGTGATGCTGCCCCGACCCGTATCGGGCCTGTCGGCCGAAATCGTGGACGGCGGGGTGCGCCTTTCGTGGACCGCGGACCCGGGCGCCGTGGAATACCGCGTGCGACGGGTCGAAGGGAACAGCCTGCCCACGCCGCGGGGATATTCCAAGTGCCGGTGGCGGCGGGCGACAACGCCGAAGACCGACCCGGAAATGATGTCGGAGGCGTCGCCGGGACTGAAGGCCGCCGTCACGACGCCCATTGTGCCGTTTGCCGATCCCCTTCCGATTGTCGGTGCCACCGTGGATGCGTTCTTTCTCGACACCTCCCGCGACCCCGCCCTGCCATACACCTATACCGTAACCGCCATTACCACCACACGCGCCCCCAAGGAGGGAACCGTCAACTATCTCGACTATCTGGTTTTCAGCGAAACGGAAAGCATCCCCGGGGAAGAGGCCATTGTGCAACCCTCCGGCGAAATCCTTGTCCGTCGCGTTTTCGACCCAATGGACGACCGCCCCGAAAAACAGACGGTCTATCCCACGTTTGACGGAGTGGAATCGCACCATCGGGCCGTGGCCGATGCGATCGTTGCGGCGCTTGACGCCTTCAAGGCGGCCTACGACGGCTGGGATTTCAAGGGGGTCGTATCGTTCTATTCCGAGGATTATGAAGACCCCAACGGGCACCACCGCGAGTATGTAGAATGGGCGTGGAAGTGGTGGTTCATTCGCAATGCCGACGGCGTCATGCTCCGTCAGATTCGATACTGGGATTTTTCAGAATACGAGACAAACGCCCATGTTCGCGTGCGGCTGTTCTCCCTTTGTCGCGCAATCCGCTATGACGATCAGCCATTCGGTTACGGCTATGACGGCACAATGCGCATCCCACGGCACGCGGATGAGGAAGTCGTTTATACCTGGCGTAGAGAGACGGATGGAAAGTGGCGGATCATCCGCACGGACCCCGCCTTTCCCAACATGGCGGAGATTATGTACGCCCACCGCGGCTCCGACCAAACGCATATGAAACTTCAGCCCGGTATTGATAATGATGCTCCCTATACGCCCAACCCCCGCAAAAACGACGAATAGGAAGACACCGTGTGGTCCTGGATATGATCCTTGCCGACACGATGCGCCATCGGCGCAACAAAACCCGGCAGTGGTGATGGTAGCGGAAAAACATAAGAATCACAGCCATCCTGTTGGGGTTGATTCTTCCATGTCAAGCCATTTGTGGATCGATCCTGTGGGATGGCTGTGATTGAGAATTCTTTCGGTGTGCATGTTATTGGGGATGCGCACCATGTAGAATGCCCCGGTGAACACTTGGCCCACCTGGTCAAGGAATGCAATTACAGGATCAGGAGAAACGAAATGGCTGATTTGCTTGTTGGTTGCGATGTTGGAACAGGAGGCACAAAGGCCGTGGTGATGTCGGTGGATGGTGAAGTGCTGGGTACGCATTACATCGAGTATCCGCTGATAACAAAGAAGGGTCCGGGGGAGAATTATCCCGGGGCAAAAGCGGAACATGACCCCGAATGGTACTGGAACGCAGTTGCGGATACGATTCAGGTTTCCATTCGCAACGCCAAGGCAAACCCCCGGGATATCAAGGGCGTTTCGATCAGCGCGCTTTCGCCTGCCTGTATCCTGGTGGACCAGGATCTGCGGCCGCTGCAGAACGCCCACATCTGGATGGATCGCCGCGCAACGGCCGAATGTGACTGGATTCGCCAACATGTCGGCGAGGAACGGGTGTTCAATCTCAGCGCCAATCCCGTGGACCCCTACTACGCCACTGCAAAGTTGATGTGGGAACGCAACAACCGGCCGGACCTGTACCGCAACACCTACAAGTTCCAGACGGCGGCCGACTACCCATGCATGAAACTGACCGGAAAACCCGTGACGGATTTTTCCAACGCCTCGCTTATCGGCATCGCTTTCGACATCGTGAATCGCCGTTGGGACAAGGACCTGATAGAGGAATTGGGGCTTGATCCGGACAAGTTTCCCGAGGCATACGCATGTGATGAAGTGATTGGCGAAGTGACGCGTGAGGCTGCGGAGCGAACCGGGCTTGCCCCGGGAACGCCGGTGGTGGCCGGCACCGTGGATTGCAACGCGGCATGGGTGGCGGGCGGCGCGGTCGCGTCGGGGTCCACCCAACTGGTGATGGGCACGGCGGGCGTGCTCGGCGTCGTCCATGATGAACCCAAATTCACCAAGGACATGATCACCATCGTTCACACGGCCGATTCACGGCGACTCTACACGACGCTGGCCGCGTTGGTTTCGTGCGGGGCGCTCGTGCGCTACTTCCGCGACACCTTCGGCCACCTTGAAATGGCCGCGCAGCAGATGGCGGGCGTCAACGCCTACGATCTGATTAATGAAGAGGCGAAACATGTGCCGCCGGGCAGCGCGGGACTGATCACGCTGCCGTATTTCATGGGCGAACGCACCCCCATCTGGGACACCCATGCGCGCGGCGTTCTATTCGGTCTGAGCCTTGACCACGGCCGCGGCCATGTCATTCGCTCCCTGATGGAAGGCGCCGGTTTTGGATTGCTCCACAATTTCGAGTTGATGCAGGCCAGCGGCATCAAGATGGACCTTCCCATCATCCTCAGCGAAGGCGGCGCCAACAGCGCCATGTGGCGGCAAATCATTGCAGACATTCTTAATGTTGAATGCGCCCTTGCGGTTTCAAGCAAAGGCGCCCCGGTCGGCAATGCCGTGGTCGCGGGAGTCGGCGTGGGTATCTACAAGAACTACGAAGTCGTCCGGGACTGGGTGCAACTCGACGCACATGCCACCCCGAATACTGACAATCACGCCCGATACAGAAAACTATATGCCATTTACCGCGACCTGTACCCGGCCGTCAAGGACCTGTACACACGGCTTGCGGCGGCCATCCAGGAATGATGACCCCCGCATGTCCCCGGCAGGCGTGGAGAAAAAAATGGTCAATCGTCAGTTGTGTCCAAAATATTCTGAGTGCCGAGAAAAGCCTTCGTTCATAGTAACCTTTTCCCTCACCCCACCCCTCTCCCCGTGGGAGAGGGTGTGTATGGCGATACCTGAGGCTTATTGTCGCTCCGGCGTTTTCGCAGACGAACGTCGTTTCCGAGGTGTTTATGGCGAAACCCGAGGCATGCCGTCGCTCCCTCTCCCTCCGGGAGAGGGTGTGTATGGCGATACCTGAGGCATGCCGTCGCACCCTCTCCCTCCGGGAGAGGGGTGGGGTGAGGGAAAACCCCACGGGACACCCTGGTAAAGGGGTCAATGATATCTCAGGAATCCCCAAGGAGTGGTTTCCACATAGGACAAACCCGCCACATCATCTTGATTCCACAGGATTCTCAAAGGGTTCCGGCCATAGCCTTTCATTTCCTTAACAATGTATTCCGGACAACACTTACCATCAGTGCAGGAAAGGAACATGCCAAATGGTAGTGCAAAAAATTCAACTTCTTCCGATAATCGCCGCCCATTGGTTGGGAATTTTCGCCTTCATGACGGTTTCCAATGCTGCATCAGCCGAGGAGACGACGGGATTGTCGTCGCAGCAGGAGGAGGCGCTCCGCGCCATGGCGCGCGATACGGCTTTCGACTGGCCGGCAATGAATGCGGCACAGGCCCGCGCCCTGCATGCGAAGGCCGAGGCCTATCTTGACGCGTATCATCGCTATCATCTTCCGCACGGCCTGAGTGCGGATGTGTGGTGGCATGACTACGACCGCACGTCGGTCTATCGCCTGGAAGGCCTGGGCGACAGCGCCACATGGACAGGGCATTACCTGGCGGCGCTCGCCATGCGCCACCACGTGGAACCCGGGCCGGAACTGCGTCAGCGCATCGTGGGCGTATTGGACAAGTTTGATTTGCTGATCACCGTCAGCGGGCGGCGGGGCTATATCGCGCGGTATGCAGGGCCGGCCACTGATCCCGGATATCAGGGCTACTACAGCGTTTACGGGCGCGGCGAAGACCCGGAAAGGCCCGGACTGGGCCTGCGCGCCTACCGCGGCGCGCCGCCGTATGAAGAACTGGTCTGGCTCGGCTACAGTTCGAGGGACATCTACGACGGCACGCAGTACGGGTTGGCCGCCGCCTTGAAATATGTGGAGGATGACGAGGTCCGGGGGCGCATCGCGACGATTGTCTCCGCCGTGGCCGACCGGCTTATTGCCGACGATTGGGACATTCTGGACGGCAAAGGCAACCGCACAAGGGGTAACGATTTCTTCAAGATGGCTTGGATGCGCCTTATCCTCAGCGCATGTCCCGGGCAATACGCCCATCTGGAAGCACCCTATGCCGACCTCTGCAGGAGACTTTCCGACCGCGGCGGCCGGGTCTATGACATCCGATACAGGGAGTATTTCGCCAACAACCTGAACTTCATCCGCATGTTCACCCTGTGCGTGCTGGAACGGGACCCGGACCGGAAGGAAGCGCTTCTCGCGGTGATGCGCCGGATGCACGAGGCGGTGGCGCCGCATCTCAACGCGCATTTTGCGGCAATTTTTGTGCTCGCCACTGGCGACAACGAGCATCCCAAGGCCCGCGCCGCCATCGAGGGATTGCTCATTGATTTCCCCGACCCGCCGAAATTCGGCCGTGCGGTCGATCTCAGGCAGGTGCCCGGCATCGAACTGGAGCACGACGACTACACCCGATACGCGCAGTTGCCGCGCGAGCGGGTGCCCACCGATTTCATGTGGCAGCGGTCTCCGTGCGTCAGCCATGGATCGTGGGATTTGCCTTTTGAATTCCCCGGCATTGACCTGTTTCTGCCGTATTGGATGGGCCGCGTTGCGGGTGTAATACCGGCTCCATAACGCGTCACCCGCCGCCGCCGGCAAGAAACAGCGCTTCGCTCAGCAGCACGGCGGCCGAACCGAATATCGGCCCCGTCGCCTTGTAGGTGGGAAGTCCGTTGACCTCGACCGGCTGATTGGCCACCGGGAACACGGTGTTGTAGCGAACAAACGTCACATGCCCGTCCATGTACAGCACATTGCTCCCGCCGGGCGCGTGGTTGAACAGCGCAATCCCAGCACCCAGCACCCCCGCATTCGCCCATACGTCCAGCATCACCGGGATTTCGCTCTGCGCCCGGGCGCTTGCGGCGGGGTCATTGATATCCGTGATCAGGAACCGCTCGATGCCCTCACGCAAAAAATAGTATCGCGAGGGCATGGGCACGCCGTTGTCGTCCACGCCGGAAGAACCCGCGCTGGCGGGCAGGATGGGCATGTCTCCCTGAAACAGCCCCGGGGCATACTGGAAACCCGCCTCACAGCCGTAAGGCTCCAACTGGCTTTCCGTGAATTGCCCCAGGGGCGGAAAACCCGGCGGCAACGCTGACGGATTCGTTACTATTGCAATCGCCCAGTTCAGTTTCGAGGCGATGACGTCGGTCAATTGGCATGCCGACCGGGTGGCATACGGTACATAGAAGTAGGAAATCGGCACGGAACTCAGCCCCATGAAACAGACCTCGCCAAAGAGGCTGCCGTCACGGCGGCTTGCGGCCGTTTGCAGAGCCTTCGTATAAGCCTCAACGGTAGTCGTGCCCTCCAGATTGGTGGCCACGGGGTCGCCATGGGAATCCGATGGGCAAATGGCAATGGATGGGTCTGTCCAGTATTCGGGGTAGAGACTTGCGCCGTTCAGCCCCATTTCGAGCACCGTATTTCCGGCCTGAGCGCCTCCAGGGAACAGGTCCCGATTTTCCCCGGAATACATTTTGAAAATAAGCCCCCATTGTTTCAGGTTGTTCTGACATGAAGACCGCCGCGCGGCTTCGCGCGCCCGCGACAGGGCGGGCAGCAATATTGCCGCAAGAATTCCGATAATCGCAACGACAACTAGAAGCTCAATCAGCGTGAATCCCTGACCTTTGCTCATGGCCCCGCTCCCAGGTATGTTCCCCATAGTATTCACTGTGTTCTGTTGATTTTGGACAAACAGGCCAAAGCCCGACCCGCTGTGCGGGCCGGGCTTCCGTGCTGCTTTCGCCGTCTTTGCTTCGACGATCGAACTGTTCTCAACTGGTCCCGGCCGTCGCGGACATGACTGTGGAGAGGTCCGCCCCATACGTGCCTTGCGGCGAGTTGGCTACGGGGAATTGTGAATGCAGACGCAGGAACTCTACGTGTCCGTCCATGTACAGCACATTGCAGCCGCCGGGAATATGGTTAAAACGAGTCACTGCATTGTCGCCGAAATCTGAAAACATGCCCCGGTCCGCCCATGCGTCCAACATGATAGGCAATGTGCTCTGGGCGACGGTAGCCCCGGCAGGATTGTTGATATCAGTAATGAAAAAGCGTTCGATTCCCTCGCGCAGCCGCATAATCGAACCGGTCATGGGCCGCCCGTCGTCGTTCGGTTGCCCGGAGGCGTCTTGCTGGGATTCCGGAATGTCTTTATGGCCCAGATCGCCATAGGCGGTGAACGCCCTTCGGGGACATCCTTCCGCCTGCAGTTGGGCGGCGGCGACCGTCTCGTAGTTGCCTGCAACCTGATTCTGCATGGCGACTTTGAAACGGGAAAAGATAAGATTCTTCAGCCACGAACTGCTGTTGACCGCATACGCGGTGTAGGCATACGAGACCGGAAGCGACAAAATGCAGTCCAGACACCGCTGAGACGCGCCCAAGGCGACTGCATCGCTGACCCACTCCGACAAACTTTTGCCCGCCAAATCAATAAAGTCCGTTATCCGGGGATCGGATGGACACAGTGCGATATTCGGATCGGTCCAATATTCAGGATACAGCGACAAACCGCGCACCCCCAGAAGGGTCGGGGTGCCATTCAGATGCCAATATTGACTCGGCGGAAATGCGCCCCCTGGAGATTCATTGGCATACATCTTGAAAACCAACCCCCATTGCTTGAGATTGTTCTGGCAGGAGGATCGGCGCGCCGCTTCGCGCGCCCGCGCAAGTGCCGGAAGAAGTATTGCCGCCAGGATGCCGATGATGGCAATGACAACCAACAGTTCAATCAATGTGAATCCGCATTTCCGACTTTTCATTGTGTCTACTCCTTGAGTTATTAAATTTTTCACCCCGTCGCATCCAAGCAATGCAATTGAGATGCCAACATGAGATATTTTGCTAAGTCATTATGTATCAAGGAGTTATTTTTCCAGTTTGTCCTCTGTGATGCAATGCGTTAATCCGGAGAGTGTGTTGTGGTTGTCTCAAAAGTGTCTCTCCTGGGGTGAGATGGTACAATCCGGGGAGCGAGACCAATGCACTGTTTCAGGCACGATCACGAGGTGTTGTCCTGTGCTTCCAATGCGGCGAGTCTGCGGTAGAGGGTGGCGCGGCTGATGCCGAGCATCCGGGCGGCCTTGGCGCGATTGCCGCCGGTGTAGGCCAGCGCCTGCTGGAGATTGGCGCGCTCACGCTCCCAATAATCGGTCATTTCCACGGGCGATTCGGAACGAAGGATTTCGGGGGGCATATCGGCATGCTCGATAACCCGACCGCGACAGGCGATGGCTGCCGCCTCGATTGCGTTTTGAAGTTCCCTGACGTTGCCGGGCCAATCGTATTCCATCAGGGTGCGCATGGCGGCGCTGTCCACGGCTTCGACCACCTTGTCCGTTCTGGCGCGGAATTGACGGAGGAACCAGTCAACGAGCAGGGGGATGTCTTCGCGACGGGAACGCAAAGGCGGCAGGGCGATGCGCGCCACCCGAATGCGGTAGAGAAGGTCCGGACGCAACCGAGACTCGTTTACAAGTATCGCGAGGTCCTGATTGGTAGCCACGAGCACCCGCACGTCTATCTTGCGTGGAATGGCTTCTCCCACGCGCACGACTTCTTTTTCCTGCAGCACTCTCAAAAGGGATTTTTGGACATTCATGGGGATGTCGGCAATTTCATCCAGAAAAACTGTTCCCCCCTGGGCGGCTTCAAAAAAGCCTTTGTGATCCTCTACCGCGCCGGTGAAGGCCCCCCGGCGATGTCCGAACAGTTGGCTGGCAAGGAGGGAATCCGTCAGGCCGGCGCAGTTTACGGCGATGAACGGGTTGTCTTTTCGGTGGCTGGAGAAATGAATGGCCCGCGCCACCAGTTCCTTGCCGGTACCGGTCTCCCCCTCGATGAGCACGGTGGAGTCAAAGCGGGCAAGTTCTTCGATTTGCCGATAGACCAGGCGCATCGCCTCACTTCGCCCGATGATGTCGCGAAAACGCGCTTTTTCGTCGAGCATACGGCGCAGGCCGTGTACATCTGAGATGTCATACACTACAAAGATTTTTCGATCTTCGCTGCGGGGATCGTCTTGAATTTCCACCTCGACACAATAGTGTTGCCCCGTGGGAAGGTCCCACTCCAGTTGGATTTTGGCGCGTTGACTGGGGGCACGGTCCATCATTCCCCGGATGGGAGCGGTTTCCGCCTTGGTTACCGGAAACAACTCCTGCCACGGGCGCCCCACCAGGCGTGTGTGGCTGCGACCGATCAGGTGTTCGAAAGTGCGGCTTACAAAGGTGATTCTCCCTGCCTCGTCCGACATGGCTGTGCCAATCCGAAGTCCGTCGAGAATGGACAGCATGTCATCACGGCTGCGCTCTATCTGCCGGCGCATCTGATCATGCTTGATGGCGTAGCGAATGGTTCTTTCCAGAAGGGGTGCGCTGAGTTCGGCTTTGATCAGAAACTCCGCCACGCCTGCCTTCATGGCGTTGATGTCCAGATCGCGTTCACCGTAGGCGGTGAGCATGATGAACGGCGTCTTGACGCCTGCGGCGCGCGCTTTGCTCAAAAACTCCAGGCCGGTATGGCCGTTCAACATGTAATCGAGCAGGACCACGTCATATTTTCCCGAAAGGCATGCCTCGAGGCTCTTGTCATAGTCGGGGCTCCAATCGAGCGTGCAGCCACGCAGCGGGCTTTCTTCAAGCAAATCCCTGGTAATGACATAATCGGCTCGCTGATCGTCCACCAGCAGGACATGGATGTGCTTTGTTTCCATCAGTGCACCTCGCTTCCAGCGGCCTCCGCCATCGGAGCGGGTTCCAGCGGAAGATCGGAGTGCTGCGCGGCGACATGTCGCAGGGGCAGCAGTATGGTGAAAATGCTGCCCTGTCCGGGGGTGCTGGACACCGTGATGGTTCCTCCGTGCCGTTCTACGATTTTCCGGCAAACAGCCAGGCCGATGCCGCTGCCTTCGATGGGCTCTTGTGGGTAAAGACGTTGGAACAGTGAAAATATCTTCTGGGAGGCGCTCTCATCGAATCCGATACCATTGTCTCTCACTTCTATTCGGCACATGTCTGACAGGGCGTCCATCGTGGCGGCTTCTTCGGGACTCAGGATCGCTCCGGTTACGGTGATTTGGGGCGCCACCCCCGGGCGGTGGAACTTGAGCGCATTATCTATCAGATTCTGCAGCACCTGCCGTATTTGCGTGGGATCGCATTCGATGGCCGGAAGGTCTGCAACCATCACCTGGCCACCGGTTTCTTCCAGGCGGACGGCAAGATCGGCGAGCACTTCCTGCGCCACCGCGCCCAAATCGGCCATGCGGAAGGGTTGGCCATGCGTTACGACCCGCGAGATATCGAGGATGGCGGCAATCAAGCTCTGCATGCGTTTCGTGGAATCCAGAATAAGTTCCAGATACTCCGCGCGGCGGTCATCCGGCATTTCTTCGCTCCGGCTCTTGAGGCGTTCTGCAAACACACGGATTTTTCGCAGCGGCTCTTTCAAGTCATGCGACACCACAAAAGCAAAATCCTGCAAGTCCTCATTGCTGCGGACCAACCGGTGATTGAGCCGTTCAAGCGACGCGTTGGAATCCTCGAGCAGACGCAGGAGATCGTCGCGTTCCTGTTCGAAGCGTTTGCGCTCAGTGATTTCCCAGCGCAACCGGTCATTGGCCGAACGCAATTCAGCAGTGCGGCGTCGCACCAGGGCTTCGATTTCGCGTGTTCGTCCAATGTTCTTTATCAGATACAGAGCGAGCAGGCCGGTGAAATAGAGCACAACCGCCACCCCCACCCACGGCCACCAGGACTGAGTTGCCGCCAGATACTCGCCTGTAGGCGTGCAGAAGACGGTCCAGCGTCGGGTGCCAAATTCTATCAGGTGCCGAAAATGGATGTATCCGGATGCAATGATATCGTCTTCGCGCACATCAACCGCCGGCAGGGTGCTGGTGGGGTCGCGGCGAACGGCAAGCAACTGAAAACCGTAGGGCGCGTATGTATCGAAGATATGGATGTTGACCCCGCTGGGTTTGACTCGTCTGACCGCCGCGTCCAGGATTTTCCCCACATCAAAAATACCTGCCACGACACCGCGGAAATTGCCGACCGCTTCGGTGGAGAATGCATCCGATGTCAAGTCGTCATAAACCGGCATAATACCCATAACGTTGCCGGTTCCTGCCGCATGCCGCAACGCAGCCGCGCCAGAGATAGGAAACATTTCCCGGCGACGCGCAGCGTTCCATATCGCCCGTTGGATATCGGGATCAGACGCCAGATCGAAACCGGCAACCATCCCTCCCAGCCCTTCGGGCGTGATGTATTGGATGGGAAAACGCCATTCTTCCCTGGCCGCCGTCATCGCGGCGCCATCCCCTGGTGGTCTGGTTCCGCCTCCGGGAGGGTCCTCTGCCGATGACAACGGCCGTGTCTGCGATTCCCCAATGGGATTCTTCGTGGCGGGCGCCCACAGCAGGGCTTGAATGCCGACATTGCGCGCGAAATACGGTTGCATCATTGCGGCGAATCGTTCCGCAGATTGCGGCGGTGAATCACTGATTTGAAAGGCAATCGGGACAAGTTCCCGCAAGGTGGCCTGCACTTTGAGTTCGAATGCCAGAATATAGGCGCTGACGTCGCCTTCGAAGCCCAATTGTGTGCGCTGGACATGCCTTTGATGCAGATCGATATAGAGAAGCGCGGAGAACAGCAGCCCCACTACGAGAACAACAGATACCGGCAGATAGACAAGCAGACGACGCCACCCCTGATCTTCCTCCGCCAAGCGCATTTTTTCCATGGCATCCTTCGATAGCGGCCGGAGGAAAATCCTGCCGCGTGATTGCACAACGGGCCGCTGACCGCTCAGTCAGCCCCCGAGGCCGCTGTCATAATTACCGACAAGTTCTCGCCGTAAGTCCCCGGCGCCGAGTCCGCGACGGGAAAGTGGCTGCCCAGCGTCACAAACTCCACATGACCGTCAAGATAAAGTACGTTGGAGCCGCCCGGAATATGATTGAAACGGGCCGGACCGCCCAGCGGGGGAAAGTATCCCGCCCATGTATCCATCATGATGGGAACGGCGCTTTGCGCGAAAGCGCCTGCCGCCGGATTATTAATGTCTTCCGTTAAGAACCGCTCGCCGCCCTCCTGTAAGCGGCGATAGCCTTCCGGCATTGGTTGTCCGTTGTCGTCTATCTCGCCAAACCCGGCCTGATACGTCGGGTCGCCCGGAATATCATCCAGGCCGAGCCGCCCATAGGCGATGAATTCATTGCGGGGGCATCCTTGGGCGCGCATTTCCGCCGCCGTAATGATTTCCACGTTGCCATCAATGCCTTCTTCACGCGCGATCAGCATGCGACTCCAGATGATATCCTTCAACTGAGAGGAAGAAGTCACGAAATATCCGAAATATGCGTAGGAAATGGACAGCGAGAGCAGCACTTCCAGACATTCTCGGCTGGCCCCGGAGGCCACCGCATCCCTTACCGCCTTGTTCAGGTCAAGGTCAAGATAGCCCATAAATTCCTTGGCGCGGGAATCGGAGGGGCAGAGAATGATGTTGGGTACCGTCCAATACTCCGGGTACAACATATCCCCCCGCAACCCCAGAAGGGTCGGAGTGCCGTTCAAATGCCATTTCTGGGTGGGTGGATACATCCCCCCCTTGCTCTCTGCCGCATACATCTTGAAAATGAGGCCGAACTGCTTGAGATTGTTTTGGCACGCGCTTCTACGGGCGGCTTCCCGCGAGCGCGCCAGCGCAGGAAGCAAAAGAGATGCCAGAATGGCGATGATCGCAATCACCACCAGGAGTTCCACCAGGCTGAAAGCCCCCCGTCTGTCGCAAAGGCTGTTCCCCTCCCCATTGTGATACCTTACGGTTTTTGACTTCTTATCACATGGGGGCATTGTGACCTCAAAAAAAGCAGCCTGCCTCGCGTGTTTGCCCGTTTAATGCTGCACTTACCGTGTGACCCAAAGTGCTTTTTTCGCGATAATTATACTTCATAGTCCGTCGCGATTGCAACACTCTTGAGACACCTCTGAGTCACTCTTGTGATGCTGCGACACGCCGCCACCGCACCTTGCCTATGCTAAGTCTTTGCTGGAAAAAATGATAGTTGCGGCACGACGATTGGCATTATCATTGCTTGTGATAAAGAAGAGATATGTGCAATTGAAACAGATGTCACGTCGGCGCAATCGGGAAGCTGCAGTCCCAATGGGTTGCGGTTTCTGGGTGCAAAGGGTATTTGTGCTGAGGGGTTATGCCTTGCGATTTGGGTTTCGCAAGATCATGATTCTGAAATGCAGGTTGTTTGATTGGACAGTGGGGCAAGAACCTGTTGTCCGGCGTTTAACACCAACGAAGGAGACGGTATTATGAGGCAGACACTGACGATTCTGGCAGGCATGCTTGTCATCGCCGGCGCATCGTGGGGCGGAACGGCTGTTTACTCCGGCCTCCCCGGAGAAACAGGGATCATGGTAGGCGTTGTTAATGTTCCGACGCCGCCGGACTATTTCAACTGGGTTCCGAATGGGGATGGAACCTGGCGCACCGAAATCCAGAATGCGGGTCGCGTCAAGGGCGTCTTCACCCTGGACGGTGGCGTGACACACATGGCCATTCCGGATGCCACACAGCAACCAAATGGATATGTGGTGCAGGGCGGCTGTATCGTCCCGACAGATGGCAACTACCTTGGCGGAGACCCACCCACGCTCCAACGCAAGCGCTTTTATCTCGGGATTGACATGGATGCCACGCCGGGTTCAGGCGGAGGACAACTGGCGATTGCGGGGATCGAATACCGTGAGGATATCGGCGGGGGTACGTGGGTGCTGGCAAGCGACAATAACGGTGTTATTGGTGGCAACGTTCCGATTGCACTCAGCCCTGGTGATTTGTTCGAGACGCGTTCGACAAAGGGCGGGGATGGCTCGGTCGCTGTTGAGTATCGTGTCAATGGCGGTGCGTGGACATATTATCCCGGACCCTATGGCAACCCATTGTCTGCTGCAACCTTGGCGCTTATTGCGGCAGATGCCGGAGATGACTATCCAATGTGGAGCGTGCGCGGGCCTTGGGATGTCATTTACGCAGTGGTGATTACCGGCGATGGTGTCCCCGATGTGAACCAGGGCGGAGGCGAAGGGGAAGGCGAAGGAGAAGGGGAGGGCGAAGGGGAGGGCGAAGGGGAAGGCGAAGGGGAAGGCGAACCCTGCAGTGGTGATTTGTTGCAGCCTTGCCCCAATTTTGATGCCGAAGGCGCGTTCTTCTATGGGCTGTTCGGGTGGAATTGGGATACCCACGATGTGGACGGTTCCGGTATTCCGGACAGTTGGGAACTGGCGGTGCTTGCAGAGATCATCTGCAACCGCAACCACCCGCTGTCGCATGATGCGGTGTGCACCTTTGAGGCCAATCTGGCAATTGTCCGCGCCGAGCCATTATATGTTCCATTCGGGATGGCAGCCTATGAACATGTGCTTGCAGGCTTTGCGACCATCAGCAGCACGTTGCGCGCCGCCCTGGCGGGGGCCGGTCTGACAGGCGCCTACACCACCCTGACGACAGTAGGTGAACCTTTATCGGCCGCCGGCGACCCCGATGGCGACACGTTTACAAATCTGGTTGAATACGACAACACGATAAACGCGGGTCGCACACGAGCCCAATACGTTGAAGCGGTGCTGAATCCTTTCCAGAGCGGCAGTGGTGAGAAGATGCCCGCCGCAGGGGCCATCGGCCTTGGACTGCTGGTCGGCGTGATTGCCGGGGCCGGCGCACTGGCCTACCGGCGCAGGAAATAAAACGTTATCGGTGTTGCGTAGTGAAAGTTGATTCATGTCGAGGGCGCGGCGCTGACGGGTGCCGCGCCCTTGCTTTATCAAAGCAATCTTTCCGAGTGTCTCGAACAATCATGCTTTGGAGTTCATCAAATGACAGGCACCTTCCCTGGAAGAGCGAACGGACGCCGGGCATTGTCCGTTGTTCTGTTCATTGCACTGGCTGGTGGGATATTATTCGCGGACGCGGGAAGGCCCGCACGGGAGCCGAGGCAAGCCCCCGCCGCCACCACTGATCCGCTTTCCAGCAATCAGGAGGGCGTTGCCGACACCGTAACACCGGCGCTGAAAAACAAGACCGACGCAAAAGACGAAAGCAAGAGCGATGGAACCGCAGAAAAGGTCAAGCGCATCCTCATCGTGGGCGACAGTTGGGCCATGTCCATTACCGCGGAAAACCGTGACGGTTTCCCCTCCAATGACGTTTTCGATGCGGTGCTGGCGGCCAACGGATTGGGACACAACGACACCCAGGGCGCGTTGACCGCCTGGGGCGGCCGGAAAGCATCCGACTGGGCCAAACCGGAGCACCTGGCCACTATTGTCGGCGAATTGACGGCCTATCCCACCATTGATGCGGTCCATCTCATCATCGGCGGCAACGATTTTCTCAACGTGGTGCGCACGGAACCCTTGGCAAACCTCCGCGGCCGCACCTCTGAACAACGACTCGCCGACTACTGGCAGCCCATTGTGAATAACATCGAAACCATTATCACCGCCTGCCTCGCGGTGCGCCCCGAAATCAGGGTGGTCCTCGCCGATTATGATTATCTGGATTACGCGGCGGCGACCGCATTCTGGGGGATGGACTTCCAGGGTGCGAGCACGCTCGAACTCAACACATGGATTACCGAACTGGGCGCAGCCAAACTGGCGCTCACGCAAGCACTAAGTCGGCAATCAGCATACCGGAACCGCGTGGGTTATGTACAGAACTGGGGCACACTCCAATACCGCTTTGGCAATCCGCCGGAATCCGTGCCCTATCCCGGCTTTCCCCCGGAATATGACCCCTATCCCGGCGGCGACCCGGCCGCGCCCATGCCGTCCGGCATATCACCCGACGGCATCCACCCCAACGACGCCTCCCACGCGGCAATGCTCCAGAACGCCATTGACGCCTATTACAAAGACTGGCTGTCGGCGAACTCCGACAAAGCAGCGCTTGACAAAGCAAGCACCCCTGAAGACCATCATAACGGCTCAGATGGGCATCTTTCCGACCGCCGGCATCAGGAAGAGCAAAGCAACGCATCCCACCCACTCCCATGATAAAGCCCTGTCTGGAGAGATTGCCGAAAGAAAGGGCCGGGCGCACAGGCCCGGCCGGAATCCGCGTCAGCGGCATATGTTTCAGGCATTGACCTTCGGGATGCTGGCGATGCCCTCCTGCAGGATGGCGTCTTCAAGTTCATAGTCAACGAGTTCTCCGCGCAGATAGGCGTCGTAGGCGGTCATGTCGAAATGACCGTGTCCGCTCATGTTGAACAGAATAGTCTTGGCTTCGCCGGATTCTCGGCACTTGATCGCCTCGTCAATGGCGACCCGGATGGCGTGGCCGGATTCGGGCGCGGGCAGAATGCCTTCGCACCGGGCGAAAAGCGTGTTCGCCTCAAACACGGGATTCTGACGGACGGCTGCCGCGCGCATGTGCCCCGATTTCACCAGATGCGCCACCAGCACGGCGACGCCGTGATAACGCAGCCCGCCCGCGTGGATGCCGGGCGGCATGAAGTTGTGACCGAGCGTGTACTGCTTGAGCAGAGGCGTCATGCCCGCGGTGTCACCGAAATCGTAGGCGTAGGGGCCGCGTGTGAGCGTGGGACAGGCCGTCGGCTCCACGGCGATGAAATCAATTTTCTTGCCGTTGACCAGCATGTCGTGGGCGAAGGGGAAAGCAATGCCGGCGTAGTTCGAGCCGCCGCCCACGCAGCCGATGACGATGTCCGGATACTCGCCCACGCTTTCCATCTGGATTTTGGCCTCTTCGCCGATGATTGTCTGGTGCAGCAGCACATGATTGAGCACGCTGCCCAGACTGTACTTGACGGTCCCGCCGCTCTTCGCGGCCACTTCGATCGCCTCCGAAATGGCGATGCCAAGGCTGCCCGTGGTATCCGGATGTTCCGCGAGCATTTTTCTGCCGAAGTCGGTGGTGTCGCTGGGACTGGGCAGCACCGTCGCGCCGTAGGTCTGCATCAGGCCGCGACGGTACGGCTTCTGGTCGAAACTCACGCGCACCATGTACACCGTGCATTTCATGTCAAACATGCTGCATGCGATGGACAGCGCCGTACCCCACTGTCCCGCACCCGTTTCCGTCGTCAACGCCTTGATTCCGGCAATCTTGTTGTAGTACGCCTGCGCAATAGACGTATTGAGTTTGTGGCTGCCGGACGGACTGACGCTTTCGTTTTTATAGAATATTTTTGCGGGGGTTTTCAGCGCCTCCTCCAGACGGTAGGCGCGCCGCAGCGGCGTGGGCCGATAGAGCCGGTAGGCGTCCATGATCTCGCCGGGAATCGAAATCCACCGTTCCTGCGACGCTTCCTGTTCGATCAGCCCCGGCGGAAACAACACCGCCAAGTCGTCCGGAGAGACGGGTTGATGGGTGCCCGGATGCAACGGCGGCGGAGGGGGCGACGGCAGGTCGGGCGCGATGTTGTACCAGGCATCCGGCATTTTCGAGGCATCGAGCAAAATGTTGTAATTGCGCATCATGGTCCCTTTCCCGGGCGGCATTCCCGCCGCGTTGAGACTTCGTTCCCTCCACACCCACGCGCCGCCATGCATCCCGAATCCGGGACACGCCCGCGAGACATGATGGCCCCCCTCCCGCAAACATATCCGGGCGAACGACGCAGCAAGAATAGTACAGCAACCTTCCCCCCGGATTCCACTTGTCAGCCGCGCCGCGCAGCGGCGAGGATGCGGAGCATGATGTCCAGATTTGTGACGGCGTCATTGGCGGAGACGGCGGCAGCGCCGCGCAGGTAATCGCGGATGAGCAGGCGCATCATGTCGGGGGATTCGCGGGTTTCCCCGGGCGTGATCAGCCGGGCCGCGAATGCGCCCTGCGCATCGGCATGGCCCTCCACGTCAATGCTGAAATCGTTGAAGGCGAAATGGCGGATATTGGGCGGGTCTTCGGTGCGGTTGCGGGTGAAGAGGGTGCAGGCCACGCGCCGGGCGTCGGGAAAGATCAGGTCAAACATGGCCTCGGCTTCGTACCCTGCAAAGCGCGTCTGCAGGGACTGCCAATCCACCGTCGCGCCGGGGAAGGCCGCCAGCGCCACGCTGATGAGATGGGGGCCGAGGTCCACCCAGACGCGGACCGGGTCCGGGCCGCGCCCGCGCGCGGGCGCTTCGAGGCGGCCCATGTAGCGCGTGATGGGCGCGTTTTTTCGGTGCGCCGCATACAGTTCCAGGAAATGGCGCGCACCCACGGCATATTGCGCGCAAAGTTCGAGGCGACGCCCCTTATCGCGGGCCAATTGCGCCAATGCGCGCGCCGTTTCCAGCATTGCCTTTGGCGTCATCTGCGGGTCGTACACCAGCGGCTTCTCGCAGAGCACATCGCAGCCCGCCTCCAGCGCCGCGCGGACGTGATCCGCGTGACACGCCGGCGGCGAGCACACGTCCACGATGTCCGGCGATTCCCGCCGCATCATCTCGCGCACATCTACGTAACCCGCGCCCCGGAATCCGAAGAGTGTTTGCAGGGTTTCGCGGGTGCCCGCGACGGATTCGGCACTTGTGCCCGCAAAGGCGCAGACTTCCGCGCCTTCCAGGGTCCACCAGTTGCCGTGGTGGCGGCCGATGCCGCGCGCCCCGATGATCGCCACACGCACGCGGGTCATGGCCGGTCTTCCTCCTCCCCCCTCCCCTGTTTCCATGCATCCGGGTCTTCGATCACCTCATCCCAGGAAAACACCCGGATGCCTGCGGCGGCGTCCTCGGCCTCTTCGGCGGCCC
This sequence comes from uncultured bacterium, assembly GCA_937951485.1. Classification (GTDB taxonomy): domain Bacteria; phylum Hydrogenedentota; class Hydrogenedentia; order Hydrogenedentales; family CAILVY01; genus CALEDJ01. The sequence continues at coordinate 55,488 of CALEDJ010000058.1, read as the reverse complement.
AGCGCCGCATGATCTTTTTGTCTTTGTGCCGCCGCCGGATATACGCCGCAATCAGCAGGAAGGCCGCCGGTGTGAAGAAGGAACCGGAGGCCATGATGCCGATGATGGCGACCAGCCAGAGCGAGCGGCGGTAGCCGTCCCACAAATCGCGCGGCGACTTGCCCGCGAACGTGCGGAGCGCGTCGCCGAATGACATCTCGCGGGTGCCGAGCACCACGGCCCAGAACACGTCCTCCCCCAACCAGTTGCGCATGTAGCGGGTCATGGACAGCGCCTGCGCGTAGGCGTCGCCGAAGACCATCTCCTCGCCGGGCCGCAGGAACGCCAGGTCCAGGTTGCGGTATTCGATGATGCGCCCGCGCACGAACATATGCGCCACGGTGATAATGCTCGCCCAGTAGTACTCATTGGCGAGGCTCATGGCGATGCCCTCGTTCAGCCACCGGGGCAGCGCATCGGTGTCGGTGTTGCGGTGCAGCAGAATGTGCACGAGTTCATGGCGCAGCGTACCCGCATAGTCGCCGCGCGCGCGCAGGCGCGGCGATTTGACGACGATCAGCCCCCGCTCCGGATACGCGATGCCGTTCACATTGCCCAGGGCAAATCGGCCCGCATGTTGCATGAAGTCCTGGAACGTGTGCGCGATGATCAGCCGGATGGGCGCATCGCCCGGCGGCAGGCGCGGCGCAAACTCCCGCAGCGCGTCCTCCATAATCGTGCGGCTCCGCGCCGCGAGCGCCGCGTCGTCGGGGTGATGTTCGACAATCAGCAGTTCGCTCGGAGATACGGGCGCGGCAGCGCCGGCTGCGCCAAGCAGTGCGATGATAAGGAAACGCATGGATGCATCATAGCGAAAACGGGGGAAAAGCGCGAACGGGCAGGTATTTCAAAGAGAACCGCCAGAACGGCAGGGACGGCAGGGACGGCAAAGGCGGCAAGGACCACGAGGACAGCAAGGACAGGAGAAGTGCCGAGGGGAACAAGACAACCAGTAACTGGAAAATTCCGGGAATCTCGACGTACCATGAACGCATGCGAAAAAATTCAGTGCATCCTGCGTATACGGGAACGCCCGCCTGCCGGAAAGCCGGGGTTGACGCCAATGCCCGCTGAAGCGCCGAAATCAAGCCCCAACGCGGCCATGCCGTTGCGCGAGATGTGCGCCCGCTACGGTATCCGCTTCAAGAAGGCCCTGGGGCAGAATCTGTTGCTCGACGACAACATCAACCGGATCATGGTGGATGCGGCGGCCCTGTCTGCTTCGGACGATGTGGTAGAGGTGGGCGCGGGACTGGGCGCGTTGACGCGCCGTCTCGCGGCAAAGGCCGGGCGCGTGCTGGCGGTGGAGATAGACGCGTCGTTCATGCCGTGTCTGGAGGACCAGTTCGGGGCCATGCCGCATGTCCGCCTCTTTCGCGGGGACATTCTCAATCACAGCCTCGCGCATTTGCTGGAAGAGCACCTGCCGGGCGGAACCGTCTTCAAGATGGTTTCCAACCTGCCGTATTACATCACCACGCCCATTCTTTTCCATTTTCTGGAGGCGCCGGTGCGTTTTTCCCGGCTGGTGGTAATGTTGCAGGAGGAAGTGGGGCAGCGCCTGACCGCGCCTGCAGGTTCGCCGGATTATGGGGTATTGACGCTGGCAGCGCAATGTCATGCGGAAGTGGATATCGTGCACCGGGTGCCTGCGTCCTGTTTCGTGCCGCGCCCCAAGGTGGACAGTTGCATCGTCCGGTTCCGGCGCCACGAAGCGCCGCCATTCCCCGATGTGGCCACGCCGTTCTTGATGAAAGTGGTGCGTGCGGCGTTTGCGCAGCGCCGCAAAACGCTGCGCAACGCGCTGACCCGCTCTGGAAACTTCGGCGCACCGCAAGATGCCGTGCTGGAAGCAATGGTGGCGGCGGGTGTGGATCCCGAACGGCGCGCGCAGACGGTGACTTTGCAGGAATTCGCACGGCTCGCCAAAGAGATTCGGTCCCGTATAGAATAAAGGTTCGCGTCCCGGCGCAGCGCACGGAGGATTTGTCCATGACCTCACCCCGCGGGAATCACAAGGACACGATGTCCGCCGAAGTCCTTCGATGGTATGAACAGATTATCGCGCACCTCACCAGCGGCGTGGTCGCGCTGGATCGAGACGGCAGCATCGTTGCCGTCAATCCCGCCGCGGCCCGGCATCTGGGCGTGGACACTGAAGCGCTGCGGCCCGGCATTCCCTACCGCGATGCGCCGGGGCTTCGGCAATTCGCTGAGGAAATCACCGAAATGATGCGTACAGGACAGCCCATGTCGCGGCGTGAACTCACTTTGGAGCGCGATGCGGAAAAGCGGGTCATCGGCATGACCGCCTCGCCGGTCACGGGGCCGTCGGGGCTGGAAGGACTCATCCTGCTGTTCGCGGACCTCACGGAGGTGCGGCGGCTGGAACGCGCCGCGGAACTGAGCCGGCAACTGGCGCAAATCGGCGAACTCACCGCGGGCATCGTGCACGAACTCCGCAATCCGCTCGGCGTCATCAGCGGCATGGCGGAACTGCTCATGCGCCAATTGACGGAGCAGGAAGCCCTGCGTCGGCGCGCGGAATCCATTTTTCACGAAGCCGGGCATCTGGAGAAACTGGTCGGCCAGTTTCTCGGCTTTGCCAGACCCTTCGCTATTGACCGCATCCGCTGTGATCCGGAGGAAATCGTGGAGCGCGCCGTCCAATTGTGCGAGCGTATCGCTGTGGAAAAGCAGGTTGAAGTGAAATCCGTGTACGAAGAAGCGCCGCCGACCATAGAGGCCGATCCCGGCAGGCTTGCGCAGGCGCTGGCGAATCTCATCCGCAATGCGGTGGAAATCTCCAGCGCGAACACGACGGTCCACATCATCATTCGCCAGGATCGTGATTGGATTTGTTTTGTGGTGGAAGACGAGGGACCGGGGATTCACCTTGAACCCGGCGCGGATATTTTCGCGCCTTTTTTCAGCAGGAAGGAGGGTGGCACCGGGCTGGGGCTTTCCATCGTGCATCGTATCGTTACGGCCCACGGTGGCACGGTCAAGGCAGCCAACCGGGACCCCGTCGGTGCGCGCTTTGAAATGCGCCTGCCCATATCGGCGCCTCAATAAGACACACAAGGCGGGCGTCGAAAACACCATGGCCGCGCGATTTTCACCTTGTGCACCCGCAAGATGTTATACTGCTTTGAGATTGTTTCCGGGGAGACGGGCCACGCCCGAATGGACAAGGAGAGTGTTTCATGGACGCTTTGGAGGCCCTGCGAACACGGCGGTCGGTGCGCACCTATGAAGAACGCCCGGTGAGCAAGGAGGACTTGGAGACTTTGGTGGACTGTGGCCGTCTTGCCGCAACCGCGCGCAATGCCCAGCCCTGGGAATTCATCGTGGTGACAGAGGAGGACGGTCTGCGCGGTCTGGCGAAACTTGCGGACAACGGCAAGTTTATCGCGGACGCGGCCGCGTGCATTGGGGTATTCTGCGAAGATTCGGACTACTATCTGGAAGACGGCTGCGCCGCGACACAGAATATTCTGGTGGCGGCGCGTGCCCTGGGTCTCGCGAGTTGCTGGGTTGCCGGTGACAAGAAGCCTTATGCGGAAAAGGTGTGCGCCCTGTTGGGCGTGCCCGCGGGGTACAAACTGGTCAGTCTGATCGCTTTGGGCTATTCATCCGAGACGCCGAATCCCGTCAAGCGTCCGCTCGAAGATGTGATCCATTGGCAGCATTTCACCGGCGCCTGATGCGACCGCCCTGCGGCCGATGTGATATACTTCTTCATCATTCCCCGCGCGCCCCATCAGGGTAGGATATATTGCCCTGATCGAGCGAGAGGGCGGCGCGCATCCTCCAAGAATGAGGTCCGGAAGGGTCGCGGGGACGTGATCTCGGCGGCATTTCATCTTTGGAGTAAGTTTCATAAAACCATGATACGACTTGAAAATCTTAACGTAACGGCGATTACCCCGCTTATCACGCCGCGCACGCTGAAGGCGGATATCCCTATGACGCAGACCGCCGCCGACACGGTGGCCGGGGGGCGTCAGGCTGTCCTGGATATTCTGGGGCGGAAGGACCCGCGACTATTGGTGGTGGTGGGACCGTGTTCCATCCATGATGCCGATGTCGCCTTCGATTACGCGGGACGGCTCAAGGCGCTCAGCGAGGAATTGAAAGACCGCATTTTTATCGTCATGCGGACCTATTTTGAAAAGCCGCGCACCACTGTCGGTTGGAAAGGATTGATCAGCGATCCATTCCTCGATGGCAGCCACGATGTGTCCGCGGGGTTGCGCAAGGCGCGGGAAATCCTGCTGCGCATTGCGGAAATCGGTCTGCCCGCCGGCACCGAACTGCTTGACCCCATCGTGCCGCAGTACATTGCCGACCTCATCACGTGGGCGTCCATCGGCGCGCGCACCTCGGAATCGCAGAAGCACCGGGAAATGGCAAGCGGCCTGTCCATGCCCATCGGATTCAAGAACAGCACGGACGGCAATCTGCAAGTGGCCGTGGACGCCATGCTCTCGGCGCAGCAGCCGCATCATTTCCTCGGCATTGACGAGGATGGCCACACCGGCGTCGTGGCAACGCGCGGCAACCCCGCCGTGCACATCATCCTGCGCGGCGGGCGCGGCCGCCCGAACTATGACCCAGTGAGTGTCTTTGAAACGGAGGAATGTCTCCGGCGCGCCGGGATGACGCCGTTGATCATGGTGGATTGCAGCCATGCCAACTGCGGCAAACGCCATATGCTCCAGGGGCATGTGCTGCGCGATGTCATCGCGCAGCGCCTGGAAGGCACACAGTCCATCATCGGCGCCATGCTGGAAAGCAACATCAAGGCGGGTAATCAGAAACTGCTTGATGACCCGACGAAACTTGAGTACGGTCTCAGCATCACCGACCCGTGCCTCGATTGGGACAACACCGAAGCCCTCCTCCGCGAAACCCATGAACGGATCGCGGAATTGTTCTGAAGACGCCGGAACGCCAAAGGGCTTTTCCAATGACAGTCATTTCCACGCTGCTGCCGACAGCAACGCTGACCGCCTCAGAAACTGTTGCGCCCGGGGTGTCTGATTCCATGGAAAAAACGCTCCGGATTGTCTGGGACATGGACCCGGCCCCGGCCAACATGCATGTGCTGGACTGGCTGGCGGCGCGCGGATGGTGCTGGGCTGTGGAGGTGTCGCCCTATGCGACGGCAGACACCATGCGCGCGCTGCGCCGTCGCGGATGGGTTCCGATTATGGACATTCCCGGCCATCCCGAAACCCGCCGCCGGCATTGGGAGCGCCGCCACGGGGGGATTCCCGACCCGGACCAGAGCCTGTGCCGGTTGTTGGAAGCAACGGACGGTCATGCCATTGCATTTTATCTGATTGAAGATGATTCGGCGGGAGTGGCTTTCCCCCAGGAATTGCTTCGCCGCAAACCGCGCACCCATGCGGAAGCCAAAGCGCTCTTTGACGCATATCTGAACGAAGCGTTGGCCCTGTCACGGCTTTATCCTGGCGTGGGTCGCTGGGGGATGGTCGGATACGCCGGCAGCGCCCATCACTACGCCGCCCACGGCGTGGAATGCGTCATCGTGGAGCGTTGCAACGATGATGTCGAGGATTTGCAGACCGCCATAGCCTTCGCGCGCGGCGCAGCGCGCCAATACGGGGGCATGTGGGGCATTGACCTTTCCCTTTGGTGGGGCGTTATCCATGGTTGTGTCCAACACCTGCCCGCCTCGTTGTACACCCGCCATCTTTTTATGTCCTTCTTCAGCGGCGCGCAGGTTTTCCGCATTGAAGGCGGCGACCTGCTCGTGGACGCCGACAAAGGGCCCTCGCTTGTTGCGCAGGCCGTGGATGCTTTTGCGAATACCGTCAAACACATTGTTTCCGGCGAAACCGACCGGCCTGTGGCGTTCCTGCTTCCGGACGACCACGGCTGGATGACGCCGCCCTATTGGCGAACCACCGGCGAGGCCTGGAACTACGCGCGGGTGCCCTGCCGCCCGGGCGATCGGGGTCTGGACGGGCTGTTCGGCGCGGCGTTTCCAGGGAGCGTTTTTGCGATGGACCCCTTTCCATTCGGCGCCTGCGCGGAAAACGACCCGCCCGCCAGCCCCTTTTCGCTGGCATGCATCACCCCGGAGTTCGCTCCCACACCCAGGGACAGATACTACGCACCTCCCCCCATTCCTTTTGGGCGCTTCACCGACCGCCAAACCGCCCGCGCCGCCATGCACGAAACCGGCATGGACCCGTCCCCCTACCGCGCCATGGGCGATTCCCGCTGGGGGGATATTGTGGACGTGCTGACCACAACAGCCGGTCTTGATGCGTTGTCTCCCTATCCCGTGCTGATACTCGCGGGGCCGGTGCAACTCGACGCGGATTTGCGCGAACGGCTGATGGCGTATGTGCGCAACGGGGGCGCTTTGGTCATGGCGGCGGGGACGGCGACCCCCGAAGATACGGGGATCTGCGGCGCAGTCATCCAACCGGAACTCCGTGTCGGACGCGCCTGGCGGTGGCGCAACGCGCCCATGACGCATGAGGCGTTCCGTTTCGTTCCGGTGCATGCCGCAGACAATCCGAACGTGGCGGTCCTCGCAACAACATCCGCAGGGGACCCGCTGGTTCTGCGTCATGCTTTGGACAAGGGTGTGGTCTATACCTGCCTTGCGCCCTGGTATGAAGCAGGACATGCTCCGCTGTGCGGTGTGGCCCTGCGCCTGTTCGACGAGGTCGTCGGCGCCGTGCAACCCGTGCGCGTCGAAGGCCCCCCCGCCGCATGGTTGAGCACGGCAGGCGACACGCAGCGCACCGTGGTCATATCCAACAACGACACCGGCACATGGGAAGGGCGTGTAACCGTCCGGAACGTCGCGGAAACACTCACCGGATGTTTCGACCTTCGGCAGGGGACAGCGGTGCCGTTTGAACGGTCACAATCCGAGGTTCATCTCAGCCTGTCCATTCCCCCCCATGACGTGCGGGTCATCCGCTGGGTGCAGGAATAGCGCGGCGTCTCCGACAATCACCGCAACCATTGCCGGTCATGCCCTTTGACCGGGATTTGTCCCCCTGTCATCGTGTTGCCGACTCTGAACCCGGCAGGAAACATCGTCAGACAGTGCTGTCCAAAATATTCTGATTGCCGGGAAAAGCCTTCTATTATGGTAACCTTTCCCCTCACCCCACCCCTCTCCCGGAGGGAGAGGGAGCACAAACATGCCGCAGGTTTCGCCATATACCCCCTCTCCCACGGGGAGAGGGGTGGGGTGAGGGGAGATAACACGGGACACCTTGGTAACGGGGTCAATGATATCTCAGGAATACCCACCGAGCGGTTTACGCATAGGATAAGCCCGCCACATCATCCTGATTCCACAGGATTCTCAAGGGTTCCGGGCATAGCCCTTCATTCCCTTGACAATCTGTTTTGGACAACACTGATCGTCAGATGCGGCAGGCTATGGCGTCAGGCGCCCGGCCCGCCGCGCGGCGTCATGTGGAAAATCCGGGGCTTCCGGAGAAACACCAAAATGGTTGTCTTGCCACGTCATATTCCTCTCGTCGGTTTGATTGAAACGAATGGCCTCGCCGCTGGTTCTGTAAATGATGTTGCCTTCCACCAGGAATCCCTTGCTGCCCTCGTCGAAAAAGATGCCGTTGTTGGGGGCGCCGCCGTGGGCATAGGCACTGCGGTGCACATCATGAATGTGGTTGCCGCGAAGCACGGTGCCGGGCTGCAATCCCAGGGTATAAATCCCCCCGCCGTCGGCAAGCATTTTCATGACATCGTGGATGTGATTGTATTCCACCAGACACTCCCGCTGACTGGTCGGCGACGTATCCCACCGGAAGCCAATGGAAATGCCGGTATAGGGCATATTGTACACGTGGTTGTGGCGGATTTTCGTGCCCGCCGCAAAGGCATCAAAGATGGCGACGCATCCATGGTTGACCGCGCCGCACCGTCTCAGGGTGTTGTCTTCGATGCGCTGGTTGCGGGGGACATCGTCGGGATTTTTCCAATCGGCGGAAAGCGAGGCGTCTCCGGACAGATTAATCCGGTAACTACGATGGTCGCCGCGCCAGCCATTCATGATACCGTTGCCGCCGATGTCTTCAAAGAGACTTCCGAGAACGGCGTTGTCCCGGCATCCTGCGCCGAACGCCACGCCGCACGCCCCGAGGTGGGCCAAACGACACCGTTCCAGGGAACAATTTCCGGCATAGGTGAACAGCAGGGCCGCGGGGAGCACATGGGCGGCTTCGTCCATGCGGGTGCCATGGTGCCCCGCCTGTATGCCCAGATACCCGAAAGGCGGCAGCGCCCATTCCGTATGCAGAAACTGAATGCCCCGAAAGCGCAGATTGGCGACCGGCGCGTCCGGTGTTCCTGCTGCCACCAGGAGTTGCTCCAACTTCGGGGCGATGAATCGCCGGGCGGATGGGTCTTCGCCGGGTTTCCCCTGGTAGGTCAGCACGCCCGTGTGGCGGTCAAGATACCATTCGCCGGGCACGTTCAGAAACGCCAACGCGTTTTCGACATAGGCGGGCTTGTCGGGACTCGCCGTCGTCGCATCGCCGTGGCCGATCCATCCCACGGGGTTTTGCATGTGGAGCGTGGCGCCCTGGGAAGACTGTATTTTGACCCGCGAAATGGACCAGTTCTGATAGACCACCAGTTCGGCGTCCTGGCCAGCCAGATTTTCCACGGGCAATGCTTCGCTCAAGACAATCTCCGTTACAGCATCGTTCACGGCAGTGACCCGCAGCAATTGGTCGTTGTCGGGATAGCGCGCCCTCGGGAGGCGTTCCCCATCCGCGAAAAGTTGCCGAAAATACCAGGAACCCGCCGCCACGTCCGGCAACGTTACCGTCCACCGGTTCTCTCCCGCGGACTGCCATCCCGTAATGGCGCGCCCCCCGCTCATTACTGCCTCTTCCCCCGGATACGCCGCATAGGTGACGAAGAATGGCGCCGGCGGGGAATCCTCGGGGCCGAAAACCAGCGGTGCCTCCAGAACATACTCGCCGCCCCGAAGCACCACGGTCAGGTCTTTTTGCAGGCCCAGGCGAATGCGCTCACGAACAGCGTCGCGGGCGCGCTCCAACGTGGCAAAAGGCGCTTCTTCACTGCCGGGATTCGCATCATCACCGGATGGGGAAACGAAATAATCCCCCATGGGAGCGGCAGAAGCGGCGATCAGCAAAAGATGGGTCACGAATGATGTGAACATGGCTGCATAATCCTTTTTTGTTCACGGTTTTATGCGTTGATTGCCGACCGCCGCTCGATGCGAGACGGGAAGGCCGGCGTTATTCCCTGATCTCCCCGCGAACGCTTTTGTCCGCTGTGGCGACCCCGGTGACGGACTTTACCCATCAAGCCCGGTAAAGGCTGTGCCCGATGCCCATGGCCTCCCGGCACGCTTCGACAGTTTCCAAGGCAATGGGTGTGACGCGCCGGGCGTTTTCACGCAGAAAAGCCAACACGAATTCACGGCTGTTGGCAGGATCATTGTAGCGCTCAATAATGGGCGCATTAAACTGCGAGACATGTTCCGCGAGGGTGTTTTTCAGCATCCCGTAGAATTTTTCGCGCCGGCGGTATTTTCCCAGGAAATCCCGATAAACCTCTTCCGGAGCGAGCAGATGCAGAAGTCGGTAGAGCACCCCCACGCCCGCGGGCATCTGGGGAATAACCACGTCCGGGTCGTCGCTGTCGCTATGCAGCGGCAGCGGATCCGTTGAAGTTTCCACGGCGCGTATTTTCTTCAGCACCGTTTCCCTGTCGTCCAGCAGGTCAAGCGTATTGTGTTCGCTTTTTCCCATCTTCTCCGCGCCATCCAACCCCGGCAGGCGCAACGCATCGCGCCCGACGGCGCGGGGAATGTGGAGGGTCTCCCCGAAGCGGTGATTGAATTTCTGGGCAATGTCTATGGCCATTTCCACATGCTGCCGCTGATCATCGCCCACCGGCACCTGGTCGGCACGGACAATCAGGATGTCCGCAGCCATCAACACCGGATACCCCAGCAGGCCGTAGGACAGCGGATTGCCTTCCGCTTTGGGGTCCTCCTGCAGTTTCGACAATTTGTCTTTGTAGGTGGTGCCGCGTTCGAGATGGCCGATATTGGTGATCATGCCCAGCAGCAGCGCCAACTCGGCGGTGCAGGGCAGATCGCTCTGTCGGTAGATGATGGCACGGTTGGGGTCCAGTCCACATGCCACATAGGTGCGCAGCATGTTGATGGTCTCTTCAAAGACATTCTCAGGCTCGGAAATGGTCGTGAGCGCATGGTAGTCCGCAATAAAATAAAAACACCGCGCATCGGTTTCCTGCAGACGCAGAAAATGGCGGATCGCGCCGAAATAATTCCCGTAATGCAGACGGCCTGTCGGCCGGATGCCCGACAATATGACTTCTTTCTTTTCGCCCATCTCTAATCAACCTTGGGTGTTTTACTGGAGAAACAATACCCCCCGATTTCATTTCCCGGGGAAAGGAAGAATAGCGCATTCCTGCCGAAGGAGTCCAGAATATCGAACACCAAACGATGAAGAAGGTCTTTGCGAAATCCAGGATGGATAGATGTAGTCTTGCCGAAAATACCAATTCCGTGCCGGCGGTCATGCCGCCGGGAACTAATCCTCCGCCTCCAGACCCCGGATATTGGGATCCATCATGTGGATGAAGTGGATGGCATGACGCGAGAGTTTCTTGTTGCGGCGGGCCACGACGCCGTAGGTGCGCTTGGGAAACCATTTGCCGACGGGACGCGCCTCAAGGTATTCGTCGCCCTTCTCACGGAGGCAGATGCTCATCACGATGGAGATGCCGAGACCCAGCCCGACGTATTTCTTGATCACCGGCCACCCCCCCACTTCCAGGCACACATCATAGGATAGTCGGTGTTCCGCAAAGACCGACTCCACCACCCGCCAGGTGCTCAAGTGCCTCGGAGGCAGAATCAAGGGATAGCGGCTGATATCTTCGAGGGTGATACGCTTCTTTTTCGCCAGGGGATGCCCGAGACAGGTGATCAACATCGGCTCGTAGGCCACGATGGGGAAGAAATTGAGGTCTTCCGGCGTATCGAGCAACGGTCCCACGGCAAAATCCGCCTCGCCCGCGCGCAATCGCTCCAATCCGGCCTTGCCCGTCACGTTGTGCAATTTCAATTCCACCCTGGGATGCTGCGCCACAAATTGTTTGACGTATTCCGGCAGCACATACAATAAGGTGGAACCGCCGGCGGCGATGTCCACCCGCCCCCAATCCGCCGAATCGCGCTGACTCTTGAACTCCTCCTTGATGACTTCCAGACGGTCCAGAATGGGCGCCACCATATCAAACAGCAATTCCCCCTCCCGCGTCAACACCATCTGTGTGCTCCGCCGCTCGAACAACTTCACCCCGAAGTCCCGCTCCAGCGCCTTGATCTGTTGCGACACGCTCGGCTGGCTCAAATACAACTGCGCCGCCGCCTTGGACACACTGCCGCAGCGGGCCGTCTGGCAAAAGCCCCGCAACTGCTGCAATTGATTGTGGCTGTATGGAAGTTTTCCTGTGGGCATCGTGATCCTCCTGTTATTAATGAAATCAATAATGTCCATTGAAATATTCCCGGTTTCAATATGAATATGCTGCACCTTATCTGTGTTCAAGGGAGTGGGAGTAACGAACCTCCATCGGAAACAAGGGCACAGAGAGGAAAGGAAGTCATGGCCATAGCACCGACATTTATTGCGAAAGACTCGGGCGCATCGGGGCAAGTTCACGTTACAGGCGCGACCCCCCCGGCCTTTATGGAAATTCTCACGCCGCAGGCATTGGGGTTTGTGGCAAATCTGGCACAGCGGTTTGAAGGCCGCCGCCAGGAACTGCTTGCGCGCCGCGAGGAGCGACAGCGCGCCCTGGATGCCGGGGAACGGCTCGATTTTCTGCCCGAAACCCGCGAAATCCGGGAATCGGACTGGCGCATCGCGCCGCTGCCCAATGACTTGCAGGACAGGCGCACCGAGATCACCGGCCCCGTGGACCGGAAAATGGTGATTAATGCGCTCAATGCAGGAACCTCCTGTTTCATGGCCGATTTCGAGGATGCTCATTCCCCGACTTGGGAGGGCACGATCGAAGGCCAGATCAACCTGCGCGATGCGGTACGGGGCACAATCGAATTGACCACGCCTGAAGGCAAACAATACCGGCTGAACGAGAAAACGGCCGTGTTGATCGTGCGCCCGCGTGGCTGGCATCTGCCTGAAAAGCACGTGCTTGTGGACGGCGCGCCCATTTCCGGCAGCCTTTTCGATTTCGGCCTGTACTTTTTCCACAACGCCAAGGCGTTGATTGAAAAGGGTTCGGGACCCTATTTTTACCTCCCCAAAATGGAGAGTCATCTCGAGGCGCGGCTGTGGAACGACGTTTTTGTCGCGGCGCAGGAAGCGCTGGGCATCCCGCGCGGCACGATCAAGGCGACCGTTCTGATTGAAACCCTGCCCGCCGCCTTCGAGATGGACGAAATCCTCTACGAACTGCGCGACCACTCCGCGGGACTGAACTGCGGGCGCTGGGACTACATCTTCAGCATGATCAAGCGGATGCGCCGCCACCCGGAATTCATCCTGCCCGACCGCGCCCAGGTCACCATGACCACGCACTGCATGCGCAGTTACTCGCTGCTGACCATCAAAACCTGTCACCGGCGCGGCGCGCCCGCCATGGGCGGCATGGCCGCGCAAATCCCCATCAAGAACGACCCGGAGGCGAATGCCGCCGCGATGGAAAAGGTCCGCGCCGACAAGCGCCGGGAGGCGACCGACGGCCACGACGGCACCTGGGTCGCGCATCCGGGACTCGTGGCCATCGCCCGCGAAGAGTTCGACCGGGCCATGCCCACCCCCAATCAAATTGACCGCCAGCGCGACGATGTCCAGGTCACCGCGCAGGACCTGCTCACCCCGCCTACCGGGCAAATCACCGAAGACGGGCTGCGCACCAACATCCGCGTCGCCATTCAGTACATCGAGGCGTGGATTCGCGGGCTTGGCTGCGTGCCGCTCTACAACCTCATGGAAGACGCCGCCACGGCGGAAATCTCGCGCACCCAGGTCTGGCAGTGGATTCACCACCCGCGCGGCGTGCTGAACACCGGCGAAAAGGTGACCACAGCGATGGTGCGCGGACTGATCGAAGAGGAACTGGAACGCATCGCGGGAGAAATCGGCCGGGAGCGCTTTAGTGGAGGGCGTTTCCCGGATGCCGCAGCAATTTTCACCTGTCTTGTGGAATCCGAGGAACTCGCGGAATTTCTTACGCTGTACGCCTATGAATATCTGGACTGAATCTGTGTGAACTGAAACACCTTGGATGGAGGGAAAAGAAACATGCCATACATTGAACGACGCACCGTGGATGAGCGCGCGAAAGCGCTGGCCAGAATCATCCTGAGCCACGACATTGACCCGGATCGCCTGGACGTGCTCCGGGACCTGTGGGCAAACGACCCCCGTTGGGACGGCATCACCCGGCCCTACACCCCCGAAGACGTACTCCGCGCGCGCGGCACGCTGAAGATTGAATACACCTTCGCCCAGGTCGGCGCGGACCGCCTCTGGTACCTTCTCCAGACCGAGCCTTTCATCGCCGCGCTCGGCGCACTGACCGGCAATCAGGCGATTCAGCAGGTGGAGGCGGGACTGAAGGCGATTTACGTCAGCGGGTGGCAGGTCGCCGCCGACGCCAACCTCGCCGATGAGATGTACCCCGATCAGAGCCTGTATCCCAGCAACAGCGTTCCTGCCGTGGTGCGCAAGATCAACAACGCCCTGCGCCGCGCCGACCAGGTGCAGGTGCTTGATGGCCGCAAGGAAGGCCCCTACTGGTTCGCCCCGATAGTCGCCGACGCCGAAGCGGGCTTCGGCGGTCCGCTCAACGCCTATGAACTCATGAAGCAGATGATTGACGCGGGCGCGGCGGGCGTGCATTTCGAAGACCAGTTGGCCTCCGCCAAGAAATGCGGACATCTCGGCGGCAAGGTGCTGGTTCCCACACAGGAGTTTATCACCAAACTGATTGCGGCCCGGTTCGCGGCCGACGTCTGCGCCGTGCCCACCGTGCTTATCGCGCGCACCGACGCCGACGCCGCCACCTTCATCACCAGCGACATTGACGAGCGGGACCACCCCTTCATCATTTCCAATGAGCGCACCCCAGAGGGATTCTATCGGGTCCGGCCCGGCGTTGAGTCCGCCATCGCGCGCGGCCTCTCCTATGCGCCGTATGCCGACATGATCTGGTGCGAAACCTCCTATCCCAGCCTGGAAGAGGCCAAACGTTTCGCCGAGGGCATCAAGCGGGTCTATCCCAACAAGTTGCTGAGTTACAACTGCTCCCCGTCCTTCAACTGGAAACGCAACCTGCCCGACGACGTGATCGCGAAATTCCAGCGCGAACTCGCCGCCATGGGGTACAAGTTCCAGTTCGTCACCCTTGCCGGATTCCACACCCTCAACATGGGCATGTTCAACCTGGCCTATCGCTACCGGACGGAAGGCATGGCTGCGTATTCCTCCTTCCAGGAGGAGGAATTCGCCCACGAAACCGACAAAGGCTACCGTGCGATCAGCCACCAGAAATTCGTGGGCACCGGCTACTTCGACCGCGTGCTGAACGTCATCACCGGCGGCACCACTTCCGTTACCGCTATGGAAGGCTCCACCGAAGAGGCCCAATTCGCCGTCAAATAAAACCTTTCAGACTTGAAAATGGGCGGGCGCCGCAGCGCGTGGCGCCCGCCTGGTTATATACCTTGACGGTGATTCCAATGGAGGCCCCCCCCAGACTGGCCCGGTCGGGCCGATTGGAGGATTTTCTGTCAGTCCGCCCGGACCATTTGGACACATTGAGCCACCCCCATTTGCTATACTTGAGACGGTTCTGGCCCGGCATTGCTGCCGGGCAAAGCAAGAGAAAACGGAGTGACACCGTCATGAAGGAGAAGAAAACGATGCAACACGCCCCACGTTTCACCGGCACGCCGGCTCTCGCAGCCGATTACGAATTCCTGTTGTACGCCATACAACAGGTGGTCGCCACGATTTCAGCGATCTTCAGCCTGATCAATCAGATCATTCAGTTTTTCCAGACGCATTTCGAGTGCTGCTGACGAGGTCGGAGCGAATCAGCCTTCCTGGGCTTCCAGCCAGCGGGTGGCGTCAATGGCCGCCATGCAGCCGTTGCCCGCGGCGGTGACGGCTTGCCGATATACGGGGTCTCGCACATCGCCGCAGGCGAAGACGCCTTCGATATTGGTGCAGGTGCTGTCGGGCTTTGTGATGAGATAGCCGTTCTCGCGCATTTCCAATATGCCTTTGAAAATATCCGTGTTGGGTTTGTGGCCGATGGCCGCGAAATAGCCCGCGCAGGCGATCTCCCGCGTCTCCCCCGTCTGGACATCCTTCAGCCGCACCCCCGTCACGCCGTCCTGATCGTTTCCCAGGATTTCCTCCACCACGCTGTTCCATTCCACAGTAATCTTGGGGTGCTTCAGCACACGGTCGCCCATGATCTTGCTTGCGCGGAATTGATCGCGCCGATGCACCACATGCACTTTGGAGGCGAAATTCGCCAGGAACAGCGCTTCTTCCATCGCCGTGTCGCCGCCGCCCACCACAACGAGCGGCTTGTTCCGGAAACGCGGCAGCGCGCCGTCGCATGTGGCGCATGCGGAGACCCCGCGATTCAGGAAATGCTGCTCGGATTCCAGCCCCAGATATTTCGCGGACGCGCCGGTGGCGATGATCACGGTCTTCGCCTCAAATAACTCTTCCCCTGCCCATACCTTGAACGGTCGCGTGGAAAAGTCCACTTTGGTGGCAGTCTTGTATTCGAAGCGCGCACCGAAACGTTCCGCCTGCTTTTTGAAGTCCTCCATCATTTTCGGACCGCTTACGCCCTCTGGATAGCCTGGATAATTCTCGACCTCCGTTGTCGTCATCAACTGCCCGCCGGGCAGCATGTCCTGGCTGGGTTCACCTTCCAGGCATAACGGCGACAGATTCGCCCGCGCCGTGTACAAAGCCGCCGTATAGCCCGCCGGCCCGGAACCAATAATCAACACATTTTCCATTCCTGCAACTCCCTATTGATGCTGTGTTTCGGTTTTATCCCCATGGGAACGCGATTATAGGCAACACTATTCCCGCCCCGCAATCGTCTTGAAGCGCCCCTCTTCTCCCACGCCTCGGTACACGGTTCGATCAGCATGATTGTTTTCCCCTGCATCACAAAAACCGTTTTCAAAAACCATCTGGGGCGCGCCGATTGTTCGGCGCTTTGGCTGAATTGAACGAGACTTGGAAAGCCCGGCAAAAAGCGCTGAGCAGACAGCGCACTCCAGGTCAGCGCCAGTCCGCCACGGAATCCTTGCCGGTCAGGATGCGAAAATCCTTGATGCGGTGGAAGGTAAGAAAGTTGGCATCATGGTTATTGCGTGCGCCGCCGATGCCGTCGTCGTGCGCGGTGCGACACACGGCGATGAGATCATCGCCGTCGAATTGCCAGTCCACATATTGAAAACCGTGGGCGGCGACATCGGGATGGTACAGCAGAATGCACCGGACAACCCAGATGCGCAAGTCGGCGGAGGCGGTCAGGGCGAGGGTGTTGCGGATGCCGCCCGGCCGCCCGGCGTCCTGATGTTTTTGGGGGACGATGGTGGCGATGGACCAGTAGAGGCCGCTTTCCTTGTCGTAGCGGATGGTGAATTTCTTCGCGCCGCCGGGGAAATCAACGAATCCCGTGTCAGGGTCGAAGGATGCCGTTTTGCCATCGTCGCTGATGGTGACGATGGCGGCTTTTTCCGGGCAGGCGGGCGTATCCACGCGCAGGATATTGACCATCCGGCCGTCGCGCGTGACGACGGCATTGCCTTCCAGCCAGCCCCGGAAATCACCGCCCAGCCATTCCGGGTGGCGCGCAACGACGTTGCTGAAGGTCCAGTTGTCCGCGCGGAGCAGGTCGGCATCAACGGGGATGGACATCATGAAAGCGCGGTAACGTTCGCCCCACCGCGTGCCGCCCATGGCGTCCTCAAATGCGCGCCACAACCTGCCGTCATGTTCGATGACGGGCATCGGCGCGGTGTGGAATTCCCCTTCGGGCGTAAGAAGTCCGCTGTCGGCATCGGCGGGCGCGGTCCATGTCATGCCGTCGTCTGTGGAACGCCGGATGACGATGCGCCCGTGATGCTTTTCCACGCCCAGAATATAGACCGCACCGCGGTGCGTGAAGAGTTTGGGCCAGAACAGACATTGCAGTTCCGCAATATGCCGCCAGGTTTCGCCGCGGTCGTCGGACCTGTACACCCGCGCCGTGGCGCATTCGTGCTCATTGCTCTCCGGGCCGAAGTAATCGTGAGAAGCGAGGTAATCGCCGTTGGGCAACACCGTAATGCTCGGCGATCCGATGTACAAGCCGGTGGCTTGCGGACTGTGATGAATCACTACGCCCGGCGGGGCGACCGCTGTTTCGCCCCACGCCGCCGGGCCCAGGAGAAGCCAGAAAAAACACCCCATAGCCGCTCTCATCTCAAGCGCTCCTCTCCATATCGTTTCGCATCTGTCCATAATGGTCCGTGTCGGTCTGTGTTGGGCCGTGTTCATTTCGGTCGCGCCACCACGATCAGCGTCTCTCCGAACAACACCGCCCGGGAAAACATCTGGCCGATGGTCTCCCCCACCACGCGGCGGTGTTCCGACGTGCGCGCCGCCCGTCGCATGGCGAGGCGGGTGATCGCATAAGCCGGCGGTACCCAAGGCAAATAAAGCCAATTCACCGGCTTTATCCGGTTGGTGCGCACGCATTCGATGCGAAAACCGCTGGTGTGGAACATATAGCGCAGTTCCGGATAGGACCGCATGTTGATGTGATGGCGCGGCTGCGGAAAAGTTTCATCCAGGGGATATTTACACTTGTTGTGGAATCCCGTCAGGAACCAGCGCCACCGCGATCGCAGGGATGAGACATTCGGTGTGGAAAGCACCAGAAACCCGTCGGAACGCAGAATGCGGCGGCATTCCCGGATAAAATCGAATGGCCGTTGAATGTGCTCCAGTCCTTCGATGGATGCCACGGCATCGAAGGAGGCATCGTCAAACGGCAGCGGCAGATTCATGTCGGCCTGCCGGAAGCGCGATGGCGGCACCGCAGGGTGCGCAACAATATCCGAAGCGATCACGTCATATCCCGCAGCCTGCAGACGGTTGGTGAAGGCCCCGGACCCGGCGGGAATATCCAGAATTCGCGCCCCCGGCGATGCCAAGGATATGAGGCGAAAGACTTCATCGTGCGTAAATGCGGGCGCTGATTCGCGGGACATCGCCGCTTTCTGTCCGCCGGAGGCATGATCCCTGTCGTTCATTCGTTCCCTCTCGTTGCGCATCCACGGGACCACGCCAGCCTAGGGTCTCCGGAAGGCCATAGTCAAATCATGGCTTGCCGAGTCATTTTCACATGCTGTTCCGCAATCCCCCGCCGCTTTTTGGATCAACAGCCAGAACCTGTTATAATACAAGTAGAAGTGTTGTTCAGCCGCATTAACGGAAGCCCCCATGCCAACGAAATCCGCTGCTCCCAAACCGAAGAACGACGGCAGTTATTGGCGGGAATTTGACCGCAACAAGCCGTCGCATTCCATGGCGCATTACCTGATGGCGATTGACCATCTGCGCAGTGAGTTGGGGTACGCGCGTTCGACGGATGTGGCGGAGATGCTGGAGATATCGCGGGGGGCCGCATCAATGGCCCTGAGCCAGTTGAAGAAGCGTGGATGGGTTGGCGAGGACCCGCATCGGTTCCTGTTGTTGACGGAGGAGGGCAAACGGATTGCCACGCTGGTGGAGGAGAATTTTTCCATTCTGGCGCGCTTCTTCGAGCAGGTGTTGGGTGTGGACCGCGATATGGCGATGGCGGATGCCTGCAAAATGGAGCATCTGATGAGCATGGACACCGGGCGCCGCCTGATGGCGTTGATGCGTTGCCTGTTAAGCGACACGGCTTTGGCGGAAAAGGTTCGGGAACAGATGCGGAATCACCAAGGCGCTTCTTTGTGAGCCGCCATGAAGCAGGAGCAGGAATGCAAGGTTCCCCATCAGACACCGCTAAAGCAGGATCACGCAGAAGCCTGGATCAGTTGCTTCGGGGGCAACGGGGGGTAGTGGCGCGGGTGACCGGCGCAGGCGCCATTCAGCAACGCCTTTTGGAGATGGGCGTGTGCCGGGGCGCGGAGGTCTCGGTCGTTCGCTTTGCGCCGCTGGGTGATCCAATGGTGGTCCAGGTGCGGGGGTCGTATCTGACCATGCGCAAATCGGAGGCGGCGCTGGTTGAACTGGAGCCTGGCGCATGATAAAAGCGCTGGCCCTTGTGGGCAATCCCAATGTGGGAAAAACGGCGGTATTCAACGACCTGACCGGCCTCTCACACAGCACGGGGAATTATCCCGGCGTCACTGTGGAACGCAAACACGGTGAATTGCGCGAGCACGGCATTGACGCTGAAATCGTTGACATGCCGGGGGCCTACAGCCTCGCCGCCCGTTCGCCTGACGAGATGATTGTCGCGGATATCCTGCTGAACCAGGTGCCGCACGAACATCCGGTCATCGGGCTGGTGGTGGTGGTGGACGCTTCCAATCTTGAGCGCAATCTGTATTTTGTATCCCAGTTGCTGGAACTCGGCAAACCAATTATTATCGCCCTGAACATGATGGATGTGGCGGCGCGCCTGGGGGTGATCATTGATCTGGAGGCGCTTTCCAGGGAAATCGGCGCACCCGTGGTTCCGTTGTGCGCCCACATAGGAAAAGGGGTGGATGCGCTTCTTCGTGAGATTCGCCGCATGGTGGAAGGCCACATTCCCCCGGCGCAGCCGGTGTGCCGTTTTCCCGAATGCCTCTCCAAAGCGGTGGATTCGCTGACGGCGGACTTGGAACAATTCAAGACAACGCTCGGCCGCACAGTGCCCAGGGCGGAAGCCTTCCGCGTGCTGGTGGATGAGGAAGGGTATGCCGAAGAACGGCTGGTGCGGACGCTGGGGGAGCAATGCGCAAATCTAATCCGCGCACGGCGGCGGGAGGCGCAATCCGGAGAAATCACGCTTGCCGCCACAGAAGCGCGGGAGCGCTACCGTTGGGCGGAGGAGGTCACGCGCCGGACGCTCCGTCTCCCTTCCGAACGCCCCGTCACAGGGTCTGACCGCCTTGATGACGTCCTGACGCATCGCGTCCTTGGCACCTTATGTTTTCTGGGGATCATGATGCTGGTCTTCCAGTCCATATATTCGGGCGCGCTGCCTGCAATGCACGCCGTGGAGGCCATGGTCGGCTGGGTGGGCACTGCCGTCGGCGGTACATTGCCCTCCGGCATGCTTAGAAGCCTCGTGGTGGACGGCATCATCGGGGGGGTGGGCAGCGTGGTGGTGTTTTTGCCGCAGATTCTGCTGCTGAGCCTTTTTATCGCCATCCTTGAAGACTGCGGCTACATGGCGCGCGCCGCCTTTCTCATGGACAAGATCATGAGTTGGTGCGGACTCAGCGGGCAGTCTTTCATCCCCATGCTCTCCTGTTTTGCCTGCGCCGTGCCCGGCATCACCGCCACCCGCGTGATTCACAACCAGCGCGATCGTTTCGCCACCATTCTCGTTGCGCCGCTGATGAGTTGTTCCGCGCGTCTTTTGGTCTATACCGTCATGATCGCCGCCCTGATTCCGGAACGCCGCTTTCTGGGCGGCATCATCGGGCTTCAGGGGTTGACGCTGTTTTGCGCGTACATTCTGGGCATTGCCGTGACGGGACCGGCGGCCTGGATATTCAAGCGCACCATTTTCAGGGGCCAGAAATCTCCGTTCATTATGGAAATGCCCAGTTACAAAATGCCGCAGCCCCGTTCCGTGATACGAAAACTGTACCGGGAGGGTCGTGAATTCCTTGTGCGCGCCGGCACGCTGATTTTCTCGGTGGCGGTCATCGTCTGGGCGCTGGCGTATTTCCCGCATTCCGCAACAATCGAGGAAGAATTCGAGGTGCAGCGCGCCGAAACCATGGCGCATATGCCGGAAGGCCCCGAGCGCGACAAGGCGCTCCAGGAAATTGATCACAAGGAAGCGGGGGCGCACCTCCGCAACAGTTTTCTGGGGCGCCTCGGACGCATGGTGGAGCCGGTTTTCCGCCCGATGGGTTGGGATTGGCGTATCGCCACCGCCGTCATCGCCAGTTTCCCCGCGCGCGAAGTCTTCATCGCGACCCTCGCCACCATCCTCAACCTGGAATATGAAGACGACAGCGCCTATCAGGTCTTGTCACAACGCCTGAAGGCTGTGGAACGCAGCGATGGCGAGAAACTGTTCAATATCCCGGTCGGACTCTCCATCATTGTGTTCTTCGCGTTATGCTGTCAGTGCGCCGCCACGCTTTTCGTCATCCGGCGCGAAACCGCGCAATGGCGCTGGTCTATTTTGACCTTCAGTTATATGACAACCCTGGCATACCTGGGGGCGTTGATCACCTATCAGGGCTTTACTCTTCTGGGCTTGTGAATGGATAGTTGCCGGGCTATTTGCCGATCAAAGGGTTGCGCGGGAATGACGCATCTGCACGACACGGGCACATCATGTTGTCAACGCAGTTCTTCAGCGCACTGGCGGCAGATCTCATCTTTGGAGAGCGCTCGGTCGTAGATACGCAGATTCCGCATCCAGCCGTTGAAGTAGTCGCCTGCGCCGAATCCGATCCGCAGGGGCTGATCGTTGGTGAGGTCAAAATCCGCGGGGTCAAACGCGGCGCTTTCGCCCACGAGGTTGCCATCCACATAAAGCCGCAGGTAAGCAGCATCACGGACGGCGGCCACATGCCGCCAGCCGGGCTGCAATGCATGATCATGCGTAACATTCCGGCCCGCCTCGATGCTGAAAACCCGCCCCGAAGGCAGTGTGCCGCAGAACAGGTTACCCCGGTAAATGGCCATGGACCATGCCCGGCGGTATTTTCCTTCGGCGGTGTCCAGTTGCTGCCCGAAACGCGTCCAGACCTCGCCGCCGTCGTAACGATAGACGTGGGACGAGGGCAGCGCTCCGACATAGAGTTTGCCGTTGTAGGCCATCATGCCCATCGTTTCCAACTCGTCTTCGGGTTTGCCGCACGCCGTCCAACGGCCGTCCGGCTCCATGCGATACACATAGGCCTGCGGCCAGGTCGAGACATGCAGCCGCCCGCCGTAGACCGCAAAGGAATAGTCCTGGTGGATGGGCGGGTCAATCGTGCCGCCCACATAAGCCCATTCGGTTCCATCGTAACGGAATGGCCCGCCGGGCATGTCGTAGGAAACCATGTAGAGATGGCCGTTAAACGCGCAGGGATTCAGCACGCGCCGCCCCGGATGCCCGCAATAGGTCCATTTTGTGCCCCCTTCGTAACGGTACAGCCCGAATCCATCCTGCTTGAGCGTGGTCGCGTAGAGGTTTCCGCGGAACACCGCAAGACCGCCCATCGTCGCCGCCGCGCCGGTTTCCGGATTCTCCAGCCCGCCACAGAAAACCCATTCCCTGTCCCCGGCATACCGATAGACCTTCCCGCCGGGCGTGGTGTTGGGCGAAGGCGGCAACGCCGATCCGGTGGTGTCGTAAAACGATGTGCCGGCGTAAAGTTGTCCGTCATGAACGGCAAGCGCCGCGACTGCGTTGCTTGCATCGGGACTGCCGCAATCCGCCCAGACGCCATTGCTCTCGTAGCGGTACACACGGCCGGACTCATTTTCACCCGGCTCGCATGTGGCCGCGTAGAGATTGCCTTCATGCACGGCAAATCCGAAGACGAGGATGGCGTTGCCGGGACGACCGCAATCGGTCCACTCGGCGTCCTGGCGGGCATTGTCAATGCCGAAGTGCAGGTTTCGATAATTGGGCTGGGAATTCGCCACGCCGGAACAATGGGTCACGCCGAGATTGAAGCCCCGGCGGGTGTCGGGATCATATTGGCTCAGCAAATCGCCGAGGGCGTCATCCAGCGCCGGTTCCGTGCAAATCCACAGCGAAAGCGTAAAATCACCTGTTCCGAGTCGCGGCGCCAGCGGCGGCGGCACTTCCATGTACGCAGAACGCCCGTCAAAACGGGCTGCCGGGCGACCATCCGGCGCGCTTGCGTCAAAAACGACTCCGTGGTTCTCCGCATGCCGGGCATGGCCGGTAAAATCCCGGGCGTTCTCCACCAGTTTCCAGAACCCCTGCAGACCGGTTTCCCCGTATGCATGGAGGCAAGTCCCCGCAGCGATCAACATGGCTGCGCATTGGACACCCATTCCCATTCGATGATTCCCTCTGTTATGCGATGACAGGCTGTTGACGATTGCGATCATCTTAACCGCGTTTCCAGCGGTAATCAACACCATTCACGGTGAAAGGGGCGCGCTTTCCGGCCCGGATTACAGTGTTTGTGCCGTGATCTTGCATCCCGGCGCAGAGGTCCATTAGAGTGAATGCGCTCAGGCTTTGCGCACATCAGAACCGTCGCCAGTAACCCTTGGGGAAGCGCCATGCACCGGAATGAAGAGACTGTATCTATTCTTGTGGTGGAAGATGACGCCAACACGCTGAATATTATTCGGGATTACCTGAACCGGGCGGGCTTTTCCGTGCATTCGGCGGGCAACGGCTGGGAGGCCCTGAAACGCATCAAGGAAGGGCCGGTGGATGCCATCATTGCCGATCTGGATATTGCCGAGACGGACGGCGCCAGCCTGCGGGAAAAACTGCTGATGAATCCGACAACGCGCGACATCCCGTTCTTTTATCTCACCCCGGAAAACAAAACGGATGTCCTGGTGGAGGCCTTGCGCGGCGGCGTGGACGACTGCATCAGCAAACCTTTTGATCCCGTCGTGCTGACAACCCGGGTGCAGGCCGTGCTTGCGCGGCGCGGCGCGTTGGAGCAACTGGTGCGCCTGGATCCCATGACGCATCTGCTCAACCGCAGCGCCCTCATGAGAGACCTGAAACAGGAACTGGACAGGGTGACGCGGTATCGGCGTCCGGCAACCATGATATTGATACATCTGAACGACTTTGTGCGGGCCAATACCGAGAACGGCGCACCCATGGGTGACTTGCTGCTGACCTGCCTGGCCGGTATCATCCTCAACGGGATGAGGTCCATGGACATTGCAGGGCGATACCGTGGCGATTGTTTCCTGGTTTTCCTTCCGGAAACCGATGAAAACGGCGCAGAATCTTTCATAAAACGCATTCAGAAAAAGATTACGCTGGTGGCCGATGCCGTGGCGGGAATGTCGCTTACATTCAGTTGCGGCATGGTGTCCGCGCCCAAGGACGGCGCAGAGATGGACGTGCTCCTATCGCGCCTGGAGCATGCCATGCGCCACGCCGCACAGCACCAAAAGGGTGCGATTTGCGTCTGGAGCCGGGACATCGGGCAAACCCTGAAAGCCAATGATGTGTTGACGGAAATATAGGGATGCCCGTTCGTGAATTTGCGCAACCTTATTTTTTTGCTGACTTTTGCAGTCATCGCTGCCATGGGACTGTGGTTGCGGGTGACACAGTTGGGTGCGCGGCCCATGCACGGCGACGAAGCCAACCAGGCCGTGCGCACGGGCATCCTGCTTGAGAAAGGGATTTACCAATACGATCCCCATGAGCATCACGGGCCGACGCTATATTACTGCGCCCTGCCGATCCTCCGCTTGAGCGGTGCGCGAACGTTGGCGGAAAGCACCGAAACCGATTTTCGGACTATACCCGTGGTTTTCGGATTCGGCATGGTGCTGTTGATCTGGCTGATGCGCCGGGAACTGGGTATCGCCGCAACGCTTTGGGCGGCGCTTTTCGCAGCGGTTTCGCATGGACTGGTTTTCTACAGCCGATACTATATCCAAGAGCCGATGCTGGTCTTTTTTGGCACCGCGGCAGTGGTCACAGGCTGGCGATATGTACAGCGGCCCGGCTTCGGCTGGGCGGCCGCCTGCGGTGCGGCCCTCGGGCTGATGCACGCCACCAAGGAAACCTGTGTCATTCTTTACGCAGCGATGGGCGGCGCGCTGGTCGTCACATGGCTGTTGGCATGCTTTTTGGAAGGGGCTTCCCTGCGCGAAAGCCTCCGAGGCATTCGCCCGGCGCACATGGCGGTTGGCCTGGCCGTGGGTGCCGCCGTCTCCGTCACGCTGTTCTCGTCCTTTTTCACCCATGCCCGCGGTCCGATTGACTCCATCCTTGCGTTCAGCACCTACCTCGCCCGCGCGGACGGCACGGGCAGTTCCGGCATTCACGACAAACCCTGGCACTACTACCTGCATCTGCTGCTCTTCACCTATCGCAGCGCCGGCCCCCGATGGAGTGAGGGAATCATTGTCGGATTGGCGGCAATCGGGGTGATCGCGTCGCTCCTGAAACGGGCGAATTTCCAAGATTGCCCCCTTGATTCGGGTGAAGCGGGAGGGATATCTCGGTTGGCAGGAAGCATTCATTTTATTCGTTTTTTATCTGTATATATGCTTTTTCTTGTATTTTTATTTTCCGCAATTCCTTACAAGACCCCGTGGAATTTGCTGGTCTTTCTGCATGCGATGACCATTGTGGCCGGGGTGGGCGCGGCGGCATTGGTGGGGCTGGGCAGAACCTTTTCCGTGAAGGTCGTGATTGCGGTCCTGATGCTGGCGGGTGCGGCGCAGTTGGCACAGCAGACGATGCTCGGAATCACGCACTATGCGGCGGACCCGCGCAACCCCTATGTCTATGCGCACACGAGTACCGCGCTGATGCGGCTGGTGCGGCGGGTGGACGAGATAGCCGCGATTCATCCCGACGGGCGCGCGATGCACATCAATATCATCCGTCCCGATGGCGACTATTGGCCGTTGCCCTGGTATCTCCGGGGCTATCGCCGGGTGGGATATTGGACACGCTTTCCGGAGCCGCCGGATGCGCCGTTTATCATCGCCGATCCGGCGCTGCAGGAACGGCTGGACACCGCGCTGAAATCGGAATACATGGTCGAATACCATGCGCTGCGCCCCAGTGTGCTGCTGCTCGCATACATCCGGCAGGATTTATGGGAGGCATTCATGGCATCCAGGAGGGGGACTATGCGTAACGGCCCCGCCAGTCCTTGATACGGATGGTGATGAGGTCCAGAAACATCTTCGCGGAATCCTGGATGACCCGCACGCGGGACCGAGGGCTGTTGATCCATTTCACGGGAATTTCCACGATACGCAGTCCGTGTTTCCAGGCAATGAACAACAGTTCGGCATCAAAACTGAACCGATTGATCGTTTGCCGGGGAAAAACGACCGCGCAGGCTTCGGCGGTGAAGCCTTTGAAACCGCATTGCGTATCCCTGAACCGGGTAAGCCGGAGCAATCTCAGGATAAGGTTGTACGTGCGCCCCATCAGTTCGCGGTATCGCGCCTGACGCACAGCGATTTCGGACCCTGGCAACGCCCGGGAACCGATGACAATGTCCACCCCGTTTTCAAAATATGGCCACATTTGCTCCAATTCCGTGATGGGGGTGGAAGCGTCGGCGTCGTAGTATACCCGGTATTGCCCCCCGGCATGCTCCAGCATCGCCAAACGCACGGCGTAGCCCTTGCCCCTGTTCTTCTCGTAGCGGACATAACGTACCGGCGTCTTCCCCTGGCGTTCGATGAACGGGCGCACCACCGCGCCGGTTGCGTCCGTGCTCCCGTCGTCCACGACGATGACCTCCGCGTCATAGGGCTGCGCGTCCAGATAGGCCGTTACCACCTGAAGCGTGTAACCGACCCTGTCTTCTTCGTTGTACGCGGGAATGATTAAAGACAAATGCACGGGCAACCCTTTTTCCTGTCTCCGGGCTTGGGCGAAGCATGCGGCATGCGCCGCATACCCGCCGGGCGCGACTGGCACCTTTGATTAGTCCAGCGGCTTCACCCAGATATTGCGGAAACGGACAGGATCACCGTGATCCTGCAACATCAGCGGACCCGCGGGGGCTTCCTCCGCACTGACACCGCCGGCAGTCACTCCGTCAAGAACCACATTGTCATGGATGGTGATGCCGTTGTGCACGACGGTGATTTCCGCGTGCTGAATCTTGTTGCCGTTGGCGTCGAAGCGCGGCGCGCGGAAGGTGATGTCGTAGGTCTGCCATTGCAATGGCGGCAGCGAGGCGCAGACCAAAGGCACAGCCTTCTTGTAGATGCCGCCGCAGAGATTGTCTGCAGGCAGGTCCGCGAAACTGTCGAGCACCTGAACCTCATAGCGACCCTGCACATAAACGCCGCTGTTTCCGCGCGCTTGGCCGGTTGCGTTGGGCATGAAGGGGATAAGGAATTCGACATGAATCAATGCGTCGCCGAATTCCTGTTTACTGACCAGATTGGTCGGCACGACTTGGGCGCTGCCGTCGCCCAGCAGTTGCCAATGCGGCAGCGTATGCCAGGCGTCCATGCTCTGGCCGTCCATGAGGACAACGGCCCCTTCCGGGGGCGCCATGCCCCGCGTGGGCGGTTCCAGAAAGACGCGCTTCAGGGTGAATGCCGCCGTTTCGGCACGGCGACCCTTGCCCTTGAGGGTTCCAGCGAAGGTTTCATTTTCAATGCGTCCCTCTATGGCATACAAACCGCCCAACGCTTCGCCGAGGTCCACTTCCCCGGAGAACGCGGCGTGTTTGTCTTCCTCCCGGTCACGCTTGCCGGTGATTTCCACCCGCCGGGTGTCCAGCCCCTCGCCTCCGATATGGAACACGGCGCGATAGCGCAATTTTGCGGTCGCGGCAACCTCGGCGCGCACGGTGCGCGCCTGCCGGGCGTCTGTATCGAACCGGCCGTGATAATTGCCCATGATAAAATCATCGTCATCGGCGACGGCGTATCCCGCCAGCAACGCCAAAGACAACGCCACAATACCCGCAATGCGAACCATATGTGTTTCCTCCTGTGTCCGTTTTCGGTTGAGAATAACCCGAACCGGCATCTGCGCGCCGGTAATCGTATGTTTTGATAAATGCCCCCGACGCATTTTTTGGGGAAACTTTACCATACATGCAGGGCAGGGACAAATTCACAGGGAAAAGACGAAAAGGACAACAAGCACAGTCCCTCGAACAACACAATTTGTCCAGCCCGGCGTAGAATCCTGTATGCTGTTGTCTCTCTCTCTGGGACGAAAGGCTGCGTCCCTTGATCTTGAAGGAGTTCGCGGATGTCGGATGAAATGGAGATAATGCTTTGCGAACAGGCCGTCCGCGTGCCGGCGCATTGCACATTGTATGCGTTGCGTCAACAGTACAAACCCGACGCGGATGTCATGGTCGTGAACGGATATCCCATCAACGAAGACCGTGCCTTGTCACCCGGCGATGCCGTGGTGCTGATCCGGCGGGGGGAGATGCCCGGCGAAGCGGAGTTGGAGGCGTTGATGGCGGCGCGGCATACGCCCGGCATACACGCCGTGTTGAAAAAAGCCGCGGTGGGCATCGCTGGATTGGGCGGCTTGGGTTCCGCCGTCGCGGTGGCGCTGGCGCGCATCGGGGTGGGACGATTGGTCCTGGCGGATTTTGACGTGGTAGAGCCGAGCAATTTGAACCGGCAGCAATACTTTGTTGATCAGATCGGAATGCTTAAAACGGAAGCCTGCGCCGTCAATCTGCGCCGAATCAACCCCTATGTCCGCATCGAAACCCACTGCGTACGGCTGACCGCCGAAAACGTGCCGCAGATTTTCGGCGATGTGGATGTAGTGGTCGAGGCTTTCGACACTGCGGAGGTGAAGGCAATGATAGCGGAGAGTTATGGGCGCGCCTTTCCGGACCGGCCCATCGTACTCGCGTCGGGGCTGGCGGGACATCTTCCCGCGAACACGGTGATAACGCGGCGCATGGGAAAAGCGATGGTGGTGGTGGGCGACCTGAATACGGCGGCCGCGCCCGGTACTGGTCTGATGGCGCCGCGTGTCGGCGTGGCCGCGCACCACCAGGCCAACGCCGTGCTGCGCCTGCTGCTGGGGGATGACCCGGAAAAATAACAATTCTTAGGACGCCAGATTGGTGGCGCCGACTATTCGCCGACAATCGTCACCATGACTTCGCGGCGGCGAGGCTTGATATCGCACTCCAAATGGAAGAGTTGTTGCCAGACGCCGAGTTTGAGGCGGCCGTCCTGAACGGGCACGGTGCAATCGGGTCCCAGCAATGTCGCCTGCAAGTGGGAATGGCCGTTGCCGTCATGCCAGGCGGCTTCATGGCCGTAATGCCGCCCGGGGGGGAAAAGCCGGCCCAATTCGCGGGGCAGGTCCTTTTCCAACCCTGGTTCAAATTCAATCGTGCCGACAGCGGCCGTACTGCCGACATTGAAGACATGGGCAATTCCTGTGCGGATGCCTGACCGGTCGAGTATGGCCTGCACCTGCCGGGTAATGTCGCGCATGTCGCCGGAGTTTTTTGTGTCAAAGGTCAACGATTCCTGAAACACCATGTTCATTCCTCCTCCCCGCCTGCCGGTTCAGGTCAATCAATCCCTCAGAAGTCCCGCTTTGCGTTTGCGGCGGTTGTCGTAGAAAACGAGGGCGATGACAAGGCTGCCCACCAAGACCTGCTGCCAATAGAAGTTGATGTCTTCGAGGGTGCAGAAATTGCGGAGCACCATCATGATCAGCGCGCCCGCAAGCGCGGCGAATGCGCCCCCTTCGCCGCCCATCAGGCTTGCGCCGCCGATGACACAGGCGGCGATGGCGTCCAATTCATACATTTCTGCGGCATTGGGCGAGGCGACGCTGGTGCGCGAGGCGAGTATCATGCCCGCCGCGCCCGCCAGAAGTCCGCACAGCGCAAACGCGCCGGCGCGCACGCGGTCCACGTTGATGCCGGAGAGGCGGGCGGCCTGCAGGCTGCCGCCGGTTGCGTAGAGGGCGCGCCCGAAGCGCGTCATGTTCAACACGACCGCAAAGAGGATGACGACGGCCAGCGTGATGCAAACCGGCATCCACCAGACCACCGAACCGCCCAACCAGCCGAAAGAGGCCGGCAGGCCGAATACGGGCTTGCCGCCGGAGAGAATCAACGTTGCGCCGCGCGCGGCCATCATCATGCCCAGAGTGACAATGAATGCGGGGATGCGGCCCTTGGTGACGAAGAAGCCGTTGATGCACCCGCAGAGCAGGCCGGTGAGCATGCCCGCCGCCACGCCCAACGGCACCGGGAAGTCCCATTCTTTCATCGCCATGCAGCCCACCACGCTGCTGACGGCCGCGACGCTGCCGACGGACAGGTCAATGTTGGCCGTGAGGATGACCAGCAATTCCCCCACCGCGATAATGCCGATGACGGCGGTGCGGCCGCTGACATCCTGCAGATTGGCCCAACTGCGGAATTGCGGTGACATGACGGCAAGCAGCAGGCACAACGCAGCCAGAATGAACAGCGGGGAATGCTTTGCGATGAATCGTTTCATACATTCTCTTTCATTTGGTCACGGTGCGGGGTCAAGGCCCGCCGTCCACGCCGCGGCGCGACAGTACATGGCGCGCGCGCCGGGCGCGCTGAACGCGCGGACATCGTGACCGAGGGTGCCGTGAAAAACGCGCCCCGGCGTTCCTTCCACCACGAAACCAATCGGATAAACCTGCTGGTCCACGACAGAGGTCGCCTCGAACAATACGCGGATGGGCGTCTCGCCGTCGAGGCAGGTGTACAGTTCATCCTCCACCGTGAAGGCCTCCATGTCACGGGTGATGGGATGCGTTGCGTCGGCGATGCGCACTTCAAAAAGGCCGTGGGGGTCATGGGCGCGCATTGCGGGATTCCAGACGCGCCCGGCAATCTTCACGAAACCATCCCACTCCTGAAACGCGCCGCACCCGAAATGCGTGATGACCAGGCCGCGTCCGCCGGCGATATGGCGTTCCAGGCCCGTTCGTGTTTCCGATCCCAACGGCAGGCGCTCGGCATAGTCCTTAAAATGAATCACGGTGGCGTCGTAGTAATCGAGCAACGGCGAACCATAAATGGCGGGGCATTCCGTGATGGAAACCTCCAGGCGTTCATCTTCGCGGATCAGATTGGCCAGATACGGGGCGGTTTCACGCCAACGGTGCCCCACATAGTCGTCGCCGGTAACAATCAGCACGCGCTTGCGCGTGGAAGATTCGGCCCTTTCCAACAGCCAGATCTCGTTGACGACCGCATCGGGTCCCGCTTCGCGCACAAACGCAACCTGCGCCTGGCCATCTTCGCGATATTCCTCCGTAATGGGCAGCAACACCCGCGCCCAGGTGGATTTGTCCATTAGATATGCGCAGGCGCGCACCGGCGGCAGCACCGTCTGCCATCCGTCCCCCTCGCCCGCCTGAAAACGCACGGACTGAACGCGTCCTTGCTCGTTCGCATCCCACCAGGTGAACCCAAGCACGTATTCCGTATCCGGAGCCATTCCGCTCACGGCGATCACCACCTGATCTTTGGAACAGGCTGCCGCAGCCAGCGGTCCCTCGATTCCCGGAAAGTGATAAGCCTCGCCGGAGACCACCGCGATGCGCGGTCCTGTTTCTTGCGCGATCTGCGTCTGATTGCCGCAATCGAGATGCGCCGCGATACGAAATCCGTCGGGCAACAGGGGATCATCCGGCGCAATCGCCGATGTCCTGATGATCTCTTGGCTCATCACGCCGCCTGCGGGCAAGAGCAGCATGAACAAACAAAACCGAATGGAATGCATGATCTGATACGTCTCCTCTGGATCGGAATAGTCAGCGCCTCGGCGTCAGGCAGCGGCTCTTCAGCCTCCGTGCCAGTAAACATCCCATCCAAGATAGGTGTCGAAGGCTTCATAGACCGACCGCGCGACGCGGCTCTTGTTCATCGCAACGTGGTGTTCAAAGCCGTTTTCACAAATATGCCGGAGGAGTTCCTGCAAATCGGGGATTTCGACCACGCCGTAGCCGCCGAAAGTCTGCATCTTGTCGTCCGTGAAACGGCCCTCGCCCACATACGCGCCGATGACGCCTTCGTTGTCGAAGGTGCTGACGCGCGCGAAGGTGAACGGCCCCGGCGCGATGCGGCCCACGATGGTGCCGTAGGTGTTCTGCTTGCCGACGGTGCCCGCGATGATTTCCTGGTAGTCCATGCCCGCGGATTCGAAAAAGGACTTGGGCAGGTTGGAACAATGGAACGCGACGCACTTGTCGGGGTCATCGCCGTAGTTGTTGTTCCAGTCGAGGAGGGCGCTGGGGGTTCTTGATGCGAGCGCCAGCGCGTGCATGGCGACCGCGCCGCAGACGTCCACTTCGCAGGCCGAGGATTTCAGCGCCTCGCTCAGCATGCTCATGCAGGTGCAGGGCACCACGCCGAAGAACTCCTCCATGGAGGTCCAGCATTGCACGGCCGTCACGTCCAGGCTCGCCGCCTGCATCCACTCGTCCATGACAATCGCGAACTTCGCCATCTTTAGAATGGCGGCCTTGGGCACATGCCTGGACGGCGCATACTCACTGATCGCCTGTACGCGCGCCTTCACCGCCGGGTCCGTATCCTTGAGTTTTTCCGCCCGGCCAAAGGCCTCGGACAAATCCAGCGTCTCGACCGTGATGCCGCTTTCCTGCAGGAGTTTCTCGCTGTAACGGACGGTGTTGAACGCGGCCGGACGCGCGCCGAGCGCTCCAACCCGGCATCTGCGCATGCCCTTCACCACACGGCAGACCGCTGCAAAGAATTCCAGGTCCTGAGCGAACGCCTCTGTCGCGGGGTCCATCGTGTGTTGCAAAGTCAAGGTGAAGGGGATGCGATACTGCACGAGGTTATTGCAGACGCTCATCTTGCCGCAGAAGGAATCCCGGCGGTGCTTGATGGTCATCTTTTCCGCCGTGTCGCCCCAGGCGTGAATCAGCACCGGCACATCCAGCCCCGCCAGTTTCAGCGTGTCCGCCACGCCGCGCTCGTCGCCGAAATTGGGGAGGGTGACGATCACCCCGTCAATGGCTTCGCGGTGCAGTCGAAAAATCTCCGCGCACTTTTTCGCGTCTTCCCACGTTTCCACCGCGCCGAATTTGGTATCCGCCGGGGAAGGCGAAACCACCTTGTACCCCTTTTGGGCCAGCAGTTTCGTCATGAATTCATAGCCTTCCCGGGCCAACGCATCGGGGAAAAAGCCCCGGTTGCCCACCAGCAGCGCCATCGTCTGTTTTGCAGTGCTCTTCCGTGCCATAATCTTGGTGTTCCTTATCGTTGCAAACCCCTGGTAACTGGTGCGTCATTCTACCGTTGGGGCGGCGTTTCCGCAAATTGCGGGATTTCTGACGGATACAGGTCTGTGAGACTTCCCAAGCGCAACGGTGGGTTCCATTACGCTGATCGCCACTACCCCCCTTACAGCGGCAGGCCGACGCAGTAGCCGTCCTCCGTGGGCGGGGCCGCATCCGGGCAGTCGTGGTAGCCGCCGGCATTGAAGAATTGGATGATGCGGAGCAATTCGGAAAGGCTGATCGCCCAATCCTGCGGATTATAGTCGGAACTATGCGGAGTGCAACCCTCTTGCGCCGGCTCTTCCCCTGGCGCATAGCCGTCCTCGGTGCTCTCCGGCGGTTCGGCGCAGTGGAGGCCGCCGCTGTTGTAGAACTGGATCACGCGCAATAACTCGGAAAGACTGATGATGTTGTCGGCATCCTGATCCGCGCTGTGGTAGCGCTCTTGCTCCTCCGGCATCCAAAGGAGGAAAGGATATGAAATGCTTTCAAGAATCCCCCAGATTTCGGTGAAATCCCATCCCCTCGTCTCGAAGGTGCTTTGCAGCATCATCTCTTCGGTGGGCAGCCCGGTCCCGCCGCCGGCGGAACTTGCCTGGCCGCTCGTTTCCACGTCCCAAAACGAAGACGTCACGGTGCCGGCGGCATCTTCGCCGACCAACCCGCCGACGTCCGCGTAGCCGGAAACCACACCAACGGCGTAGCAATACTTCACCTCGCTGCTCGCGTTCCATCCCGCCAGTCCCCCGATTCCCTCAAAACCGGAAACGGCCCCCCGCGCATAGCAATCGTTCACCACGCTCATATCGTTACGGCCGATCAGCCCGCCGAGGTGCTTGTATCCCCAAACCGCGCCGGACGCAAAAGACTTCAAGACGGTGCCTTCGCGGTGCCAGCCGATCAGGCCCCCCAATTCCAGGTATCCCGAAACCGCGCCCGCCGCATAGCATAGCGCCACCGCCCCCCCCCGGTTCAGCCCGATCAGCCCGCCGACGCTTTTTGTCCCTCGGACGGCACCGGTCGCGTAACATCCCGTCAGTGCGCTGTACCAGTTGTACCCCACCAAACCACCAACATATTCCCCCATGCTTTCTACGTCTCCCGTGGCATGGCATGACGCCACCGTACCGTCCATATCATTTGCGCCAACCAAGCCGCCGACACTATTTCCCACGCCAACGACCGCGCCGGCGGCGTGGCAGTCTGTAATCCGCCCTGCGTTTGCACCCGCCAATCCGCCAAGAGTGCGATTCCCTTCAACCCTGCCCGTGGCGTAGCACTGGCTTATCTCAGACGCTGATTCGTTTTTTCCGACCAGCCCTCCGATATTGATATTACCTGAGACCGCGCCGATTGCATGGCAATTGGTCACCGTGCCGGGAAGAATTGTGCCCCATTCGTCGGATTCCAATCCGTTGATACCGATCAGACCGCCAACATAATCGGTTCCCGAAACCGCGCCCGCCGCATGACTTTGGGAGACCATGCCGCCATTTGCGCCAACCAGGCCACCCGCAAAGCGGCCGCCCGCAACCGTGCCCAAAGCGTAGCAATCCGTTATCATGCCTGGATCCTCGTTCCTGCCGACCAGCCCGCCGACATCATAGTTCCCCGCGACGGCCAATGCGGTGTGGCATCCGGACATCGCGCCCCTGTTCCGGCCGGCCAAGCCGCCGACATTGTTCTTTCCTGCAACCGTCCCGTCGCCCAGGTCAAGATTGAAGATTTCCGCGCCGCTCCCAACAGCGCCGAAAAGTCCGACGTAGTCTTCCTCTGGGCGGTGAACGACCAGGCCGGAAATGGTGTGGCCCTGCCCGTCAAATTTCCCGGCAAACGCTATTCCCGATGCCCCTATGGGGCTAAAGCCGCGCCCTTCGTTCCATCCCGCCGTTTCGGAGGCGTCAATATCGTCTTGGAGCACATAGGACCAATGGACAGGCCACTGGGAATCGTTGCCGATTCGCTGCAAATCTGCCACGCTATCCACTGTTTTCGGACCGATGGGCAGAAATACGGCCTCCAGCACAAGATCATGATGAACGGCAAATGGCATTGGGTTGGCGTGGAATATCAATGACTCCCCCGGAAGGCCGGTGCCTGCCCAACCCGCAAATGCGTAGCCAGGGTCCGGCGTCGCGGTCAGCCACACCACTGACCAGGCGGGATAGTCGCTCACATCCGGTTCTCTCAAAACGGCGCCGTGTTCCGACCGAAGCGTCACCGTGAACGTAGCGGAAGCAGGCGGCAGCGCCCGCAACCAGGGATAGGTGACGTCTTCAAGGATTGCCCACGTAATAATGAAATCCCATCCCGCCGCAGTAAAGGTCGCCTGATGCCTCAGGTCTTCCGTAGGAAAACCGGTTCCCCCATCGGAATCGTACTGGCCGCTGGTTTTTACATCCCAAAACGAAGCCGACACTGCCCCGCCTGTTGGCCGGTAGCCTATCAATCCGCCCACTTTGGCAACGCCTTCGACCAGTCCAGCCGCATAACATACGGATACCGGCCCGTCGTTGCGCCCGACCAATCCGCCGACCCCCCAATAGCCCGACACTGGGCCGGTCGCGTAGCATCCCGCCACCAGGTCTTCGTTATACCCCACGAATCCACCGATATCTGTATCCCCCACGGCTGCGCCCGAAGCATAACAAACAGTCACCGAACCCTGGTTATATCCCAGCAAACCCCCGACGCCGATGTGTCCGGCAACCGACCCTGTCGCATAACTTTCGGTTATCATGCTGCCCGGGGTATTCGCGCCCACCAATCCGCCGACCGCCCTGTTTCCCCGCACCTCGGTTGCCGCATCGCATGAACTTACCAGTCCCCCGTCGTTGGCGCCGAGTAGCCCCCCTACGATTGCATCGCCTGTGACTTCGCCACCAGCCGAGCACCCTGATAGCGTACCATTGTTCAGTCCAAGCAGTCCGCCGATATAATCTTCACCTTCGACAATGCTTTCCGTTGTGCACTCCGTCATAGCGCCAAGGTTGCCCCCGACCAATCCGCCAACGGCAAACCGCCCCAACACCGCTGTACCCGCGTAGCAATTTCCTGCCACGCCGCCTGCAATAATCACTCCGACCAGCGCACCCACGCCATCTTTTCCGGAAATCATGCCACCTTCCAAGGCAACCTCCTTGATCTCGCCGCCGCCACCCACACAACCGAACAACCCCACCATGTCTTCGTCGGGACGATTGATGACCAGCCCGGAGATGACATGGCCCTGGCCGTCAAAAAAACCGGTAAACGGGGTGGTATCGTCTCCGATGGGTTCAAAACCCGCTCCATCATTCCATGCCGCCGTGTCCGTGGCGTCAATGTCCTGCGTCAGCAGGTAGTCGCCGTGCAACGGATACGCCGGAACGCTGCCAATCTTCTGCAATGCTTCGATGCTGTCAATCAAAATCTGTCCAGAAGCGCAGGGAGCGACAAGGGAACAAAACGTCATGACGCACACAAATATCCATGCGTTTGCAACGTGGCGCTTTGATTGCATGCAGGTTCTCATGAGGATTCCCCCCTTTTTGCGGCGAACCGGCGCGTACATCGGCCCCGGATATCGCCCCCATACTTTCCCACATTTTTCCATATTAACCCCCGGGTGTCGGGCATAATACTCCTACGCATAAATCCTGTCAAAGCCTCAAACTGCTTCGGCACCAGCCAACAGCAAAGAAAGTGGTGCAAACATTGCGATGAATCGCCTATCATAGGCCTTGTCGCTGATTCATTGCGGAACGGGTGAACGCCGTATGCGGTATCGAACCATTGAAGACGTGAAACGCTTGGGGCATCCGGTGATTGACTGCCACATGCATGTGCGATCCGAGCGCGGCGACCCTGCGGGCGGACTGGATATCCGGCATTGCGACCAAATCATTGAAGCGAATGCCAAACTGGGCATCACACTCTCTTGTGTCATTGACCTGAACGTGACGGGACCGCAGCCTTACGAAATGTTTCATCGGGCGAATGATCGCGCAGCGGCGGCGGCGGCCCGGCATCCCAATCACATGCGCGCATGGTGCTTTGTGAATCCCGGCGACCCGCGCGCGATGGAGGAAATCGAGCAACGGGTGCGAGACGAGAACTTCATCGGCGTGAAACTCTACAACCAGCACCGGCTTGACGATCCGATGCTGGACCCGATTCTTGACAGATGCGCAGTGTGGGGCGTGCCGGTCCTGTCGCATGCGGGGCGCCCGAACGATGCAGAAACGCGCGCCCGGCAGCCCAAAATCAGCGATGCGTCGCACTTTGCCGCGGCGGCAAGGAAGCATCCCGGCACCATGATCATCGAGGCGCATCTCGGCGGCGGCGGCGACTGGGAGTGGGCGCTGAAATATCTGCGCGACGCGCCGTCGGTCTATGTGGACATCGCCGGGAGTGTGGTGGATGAGGACATGATGGACCGCACGGTCGCGGCGATTGGCGCGGAGCGACTGCTGTTCGCCACGGACATGACCTACGAAGGAAGCATGGCGAAGGCGTTGGACGCCGAACTCTCCAATGAGGAATTCTCCGGGTTGATGGGGCGAAATTTCCAGAGGATTCTGGCCCGGAGGGCGATATGATTATTGATGTCAACGCCTTTCTCGGTCATTATGCGTTTCGACGCCTGCGCCACAACCGCGCTTCAGAACTGCTGGCGATCATGGACCATTTCGGCATCGTGCGCGCCTGCGTCGCGTCGGCGGATGCCATCTTATACCGCGACAGCCACATGGGAAATGTGCTGCTGCGCGAGGAAACGCTGCCGCATTCCGAACGCTTCTGGTGCTACGCCACCATCAACCCGGCCTACGCCGAATGGCGGCATGACCTGCGGCAATGTCTGGCTTGGGGGTTCAAGGGGTTGCGGCTCTATCCAAAGCATCACGGGTATTCGCTTCAAGACCCGGAAACCGCGCGGCTCATCGAGGCCGCCGCCGAGGCGGGCCTGCCCGTGTCCATCCCGGTGCGGGTGGAAGACCCGCGCCAACGGCACTGGCTCGACATCGAGGCGACGGTCAGTATCGAAGAAGTGCTCGCCGCCGCCGAAAGGCATCGCATCGCAACGTTTATCCTCACGGAATCCGTGCCGCCGTTGCAGCCGGACGCCGCGATTTGGGCGCGCATGCGCCGTGTAAACCTCTATCTCGAAATGTCGCGCATGACCGCCGTCATGGAAAACAGCATCGGATTTCTCATCCAACATCTGGGCGAGGACCGTGTCCTCTTCGGCACCGGACTGCCGTTCAAGACGCCATCGGCAAGTTTTCTGAAAATGCTGGCGCTGGACGCACCGGACGAAGCGAAACGGAAGGTTTTCGGGGAAAATACCCGGCATATTTTCGGGGAACCGCCACGCTACCCACAAAACAAAGAGTAAGGAGATTGGAACATGTCTGACTTTATGGACATCATCAAGACCCGTCGCAGCATCCGCAAATTCGAGGCAACTGCGATAAGCCCTTCAGAACTGGATACCCTCCTCGAAGCCGCACGATGGGCGCCGTCCTGGGCGAACACGCAATGCTGGGAAATCGTTGTTGTGCGGGATGAATCCGTCAAGCGCGCCCTGCAGGACACTCTGCCGGAAGGCAATCCCGGCCGCACTTCCGTGATGGCCGCGCCGATGTTGCTGGTGGTCTGCGGAAGGCTTAAGGACTCGGGTTATTATAAAGGCAACGTCTGCACGAAATTCGGCGACTGGTTCCTGTTTGACCTCGGCATCATGACGCAGAACATCGCCCTGGCCGCCCATGCCATCGGCCTGGGAACTGTGGTGCTTGGCCTCTTCGACCATGACAAAGCCCGACAGATTCTCAACGCCCCGGAAGATTGCGAAGTTGTCGCCATCCTCCCCATCGGCCGCCCCGCAAAAACGCCTCCCGCGCCGCCCCGCCGTGAACTGAACGATTTTGTTCACCACGAAAAGTTTTGATGATTGCGACCGGCACCGTCGCCAACTGTCCGGCAGGGGGGGCCCTGTCTCATACCAACGGGTTGCGCGCACGTAATCCGGGGAAACGGCCGAAATCCCGGTCTGCTGTCCAGATCTCCCGCACCCCGTGCTGAATACACAGGGCCGCCACGCGGGCATCGTGCACCAGTGGGCCTGCAACACGTCCTTTCAGAAGCATTTCGCGAAGGTGGGGCCAGTGTCCGTCCGCCTCGCCAATCAGCACCAAACTCGGCGAGTCCAGCCAGGCGTCAACCTGGTCGAGTGCCACGTCAATCGGGGAGGGCGGCGCGTAAATCCGCGGATGTGTGACAATCGCGAGAAACTCGTGAATGCACGGCCACGGAATGGCCCAAGGAGTTTTGCCTTCCGCCCGTTGTTTGAGGCATACGCAGGCGGCGTCATGCCACGCGGTATCCTCGCGGTGGGCATAGACGAGCAGGTTCGTATCTATGGCAATCATCCGCCGCGCCCTTCGTAGGCCGAGCGCCGAATCTGGTCCCAGGACGCTCCTGCGAACTCGGGCTGGAGTCCATTGCCCTTGAACGTGGCCTTGCGCAACGTAAACGGAACACGTCGTCTATGTTCGG
The DNA here is from genome assembly GCA_937951485.1 of uncultured bacterium. Lineage (GTDB taxonomy): Bacteria > Hydrogenedentota > Hydrogenedentia > Hydrogenedentales > CAILVY01 > CALEDJ01. The sequence goes on along the minus strand of CALEDJ010000058.1, from coordinate 15,648 downwards.
TCAATGTATGGCGCAATCCCTCCTCGACCAAGGCCTTGACCGTGGTATTCTCTTCTTGGGCGAGACGGCGGACTTCCTCGTAAAGCGCTGTTGATATATCTATAGTCGTTTTCATATGGGTAACCATATCATAAAATACGGCATTATGTCAAGCCTTGCGAAATGGACCAAAAGTACTCATGAGGAAAGATTATATCCGGGATGCACAGAACTGTCCAAGTGGTTGCAATATAATAACTTAGATTCTAAAACCCCTTGCCTGTCCCAGCGGGAAGCCCAAGAAATCCCCATTATCAGGCGTCACGCAACGCATCTCGCCGCCCATGTGGATGAAATGTCCGTTTGGAACCGGGTATCCAGACCAGCCGGCTAATCTTCGGCATGCAAGTCCGCCATCAAATCCCCGATATTACCCGTTTTCAAGGCGTTGTTGGCGGGGGCGGTGCGGGCGAGGCGGGCATTTTCTCCAACGCACGCACCAGCGCCAGTAGAAAATCGCGGTTGTCGGCCTGCACATAACGCATCGTGCCGCCCATGCGGTTGAAGGACTTGTTGTAGCGGAGGTAATAGTCGGGGTTGTCCATGGGCGGCTCGCCTTTGGACCAGTCCCAGTGGGATTGCTGGAGGTCCACGATGCACATGTAGTGGTTGTGAATGTGGTCATTGCGCTGGATGTGCAGGTTCTGGGCCATGGAGAGGGATTTTTCGAAGATCATGGGCGACATGACGGCGGACCCGATGCTCAGGTACACGCCGCCGTCGAGGTTGTTCACGCCATGCGCAAAGGCGAGGAAATCGCGTTCGGCGGCGCGGCCGATGGCAGCCCCCAGGTTCATCGGGTGGATGTAAATGATGTCGTGGCCGAACATGGGATGGCTGGTGAAGGGAATATTGAGCCGGTATGCGGCGGCCTGTAATCCGTATTGTTTGAACGGATGCGGGACGGGCATCCATCCCGCTGGCAGTTGGAAACGGCGCGCGCGTTCGAGCAGGTCGGCGGCGGCGGCGGCCTGGGCGGGGTTGGCGTCGGCCAATTCCCTGACTTCTGCGACCAGCGCTTGCTCCGAGGGAATCTCCAACCCTTCGTGTTGCACAAATGCGCCGACCGCTTCGCCGTACCCCATCCCCCGGTATGCGCCCACGATGATCGCGAGGTTCAGGTAAAACCCGGTTTCCTCCCACACCCCGAACTCGCCGCGCGCGACGTTTTGCCGCACATCCTCGCTGCTGTGCCCCTGGAACGCGAATTCCCAGTCGTGGATGATCCCCGCGCCGTTGGTGGCGAGATGCGTGATCCAGCCGTCTTCGATAAGTTTGATGAATACCGGCGCGAGACCGTTCTTGATCGCGTGCGCGCCGAAGGCGAGCATCCGTGATTTGCCCGCATCCCGCGCTGATGCGATGCGCTGCGCCGTCTCCGCGATGACGCGCTCCCGTTCCGGGGAAAACGGGCGGGGCGTCGCCGTGGGCGGCACATGGTCCCGGACGATATCCACCTTGTCCTTCCTTTCCGCGAGCGGCTTGATGCGCAGCGCGTGGCGGTCAAATTGCGGATACGGCATGAGGCATTCACTCCGTTGCGGTTTGTTGCGCCGCTTGTTTTTCCTCTTTCTCACGGTGGAATTCCACAAGCGTTTTCATGCACAGGTCCAAGTCATCGGTCAGGATGTAATCCACGCCGGCCTCGGCCAGTGTGCGGATGGTGGGCACATCCTGCGCGCTGTAAAAATTGACCCGGATGCCGTGCGCATGGCAGCGGGCCACATCATTTTCGATGCCATCCAGCGACTGATCCCGGATGAACTGGATGAATTGCGCGCCAATCCTGATGGTGTTCTCAACATACAAGGCACGGTTGCCCATTTGCCGGGTCATGTTGCAGGTCATGATCTCCGGCACCACCGCACGCGCCTCCAGAATCTGCTCTTCCGTGCACGCAAGGAAACAATCCGCGAGGCGCCCCTTGTCGCGGATCAAACGCGCGGCTTCCGCCGCGAGGCCCGGCCCGCTCTTGAGGTGCACATTGCAGAGGATGCCCGGCGGAATCGCATCGAGCACTTCTTCCAGCGTGGGGACCTGCGTGCCGGCAAATTCCGGAGCAAACCAACTTCCGGCGTCCAGCGCCCGGATTTCCGCAAAACTCAGATCGGATACCTTGCCCCGGCCATTGGTCGTGCGGTCCACCGTGCCATCATGCATGATGACCAGATGCCCGTCTTTTGTTTTCTGGACATCGAACTCGATCATGGGCGCGCCTTTCTTCACCGCGGAAAGAATGGCGGGCAGGGTGTTTTCCGGGGCGACCTTGCAGTCTCCCCGGTGCGCGCAGGCCGCAGTCCTGGAACGTGCGGGGGCTTCGGCATTTGCAGAGGGCGTAATACATAAGAGGCCGAGAATGATTATACAATACTTCTTTTGCATAAGGCCTTCCTTTCCCCGGACCGGATGGAAGCGACAGATTGCTTCGCTACGCTCGCCATGATGGACGGGATTGCCTAATTCATTCTAACCATCCCTCCAAAGGTATTCTATATTCCCATATGTTTCACACCACCTCTAACTTTACAGCACACTTGCTATTGCTGGATTCCCGCTTTCGCGGGAATAACGGATAAAAATACGGGTCACCCTTAATCGTCGTTCTTGCGAAAGCGGGAATCCAGCAAAAAAACAATTTCAAACCATGCGATCCCATCAACCAGACAAGCAATGGGAAAACATTCCGGCCTCTCACGGGCGCGTTCAAATCAAACTTTCCTTTGGCTCACTTCTTTTTCAGGAGTTCGCGCACCACATCGCCGACCTGGGCGATGGCTTCGGGCAGTTTTGAGATGTCTTTGCCGCCGGCCTGCGCCATGTCGGGGCGTCCCCCACCGCCGCCGCCGACTATCGGCGCGATTTGTTTCACGATGTCGCCGGCGCGGATGCGCCCTGTCAGGTCTTTGGTGACCCCGACGCAAATCGCCGCCTTGTCTTCCTCGGCGGCGCCGAGCACGACGACGCCGGAACCCAACTTGTCGCGGAGGTGGTCCATCAGCGCGCGCAGCCCCGCCGCGTCCTGTCCGTCAACAAGCGTTGCCAGCAGCCGCACGCCATCCACTTCCCGCACTTGGCTCATGTAATCCACGGACGCGCCGGTGGCGGCAGCCTGTTTCCATTTCTCGACATCGCGCGCCAGCCGCCGGTTTTCGTCCAGCAGGGCGCGGATGCGTTCCTCCAAGGTATCAGGTTTGGCGCTGAGCATATGGGCGATGCCGAGCAATGTCCGGTCGCGCACCTGAATGGTTTCGATGCACGGTTCGCCGCAGACTGCCTCGATGCGCCGCACGCCGGAGGAGATGGACGCTTCATTGAGGATTTTGAAACACCCGATACTGCCTGTCCGCCCCACATGCGTGCCGCCGCACAGTTCCATGCTGATGTCCTCGATGCGAATCACGCGGACGATGTCGGCGTATTTTTCGCCGAAAAGCGCCATGGCGCCGGCGGCGCGCGCTTCTTCCAGCGGCATGTATTGCGCCTGCACCGGCGCATCGCGCCGGATATAACTGTTCACCAGACGCTCGATGTCCTGCAGGCGCTCTGCGCCAATCCCCTCGAAATGGGTGAAGTCGAAGCGGAAATAGTCCGGGCACACGAGCGACCCCGCCTGGTGCACATGCGCGCCAAGCACGTTCTGCAGCGCCGCCTGCAGAAGGTGGGTCGCGGTGTGGTGGCATTCCGTGCGCCGCCGCTTTTCCGCATCCACCCGCGCTTCCACCTTGTCGCCCGCGCGCAGCGCGCCGTGATTGACCCGACACCGGTGGGCAACCAATCCTTCCACATACCGCTGCACGTCCGTGACATGCGCGTTGCCCTCCACGGCGTCCATCACCCCCGTATCCGCCACCTGGCCGCCGGACTCCGCGTAGAACGGCGTTTTATCGAGGATGATTTCGCCTTCTTCCCCTTCGCGCAGCGTTTCCACACGGTGACCGTCGCGCACCAGCGCGAGGATCGTCGCAGCATATTCCGTGCATTCATACCCGACGAATTCCGTATCGCCCAGTTCTTCATGAAGCGCGCGATAGACCGGTGGGATCGCCTGTTGGCCGCTGCCCATCCACGCGCTGCGCGCCAGTTCCCGCTGCCGCGCCATCGCGGCCTCGAAACCCTGTCGGTCCACGGTGAATCCGCGGTCATCGGCGATATCCGTCGCCAGGTCGAAGGGAAACCCGTAGGTGTCATAGAGCCGGAACAATTCTTCCCCCGGGACCGTCCTGTCCCCCGTGCGGTCCATTTTCGCAAACAACTCGTCGAGCAGGTCCATACCGCGCGCCAGCGTGCCCGCGAAGCGTTCCTCCTCCGTGTGGATGATTTTCTCGATGTGGACGCGGCCCTCGACCAGTTCGGGATACTGGTGTCCCATCATATCAATCACCGTGTGACAGAGGGTGAACAGGAACGGCTTCTCCAAACCCAGTTCCCGGCCAAAACGCGCCGCACGTCGCAGAAGTCGTCGTTCCACATAGCCGCGGCCCTCGTTCGACGGCAGGATGCCGTCGGCGATCATGAACGACAGCGCGCGAATGTGGTCCGCGATAACGCGGTACGGCACGGGATTGTTCGCATATTTGACGTGGGTGAGCGCCTGCGCCGCTTCGATAATCGGGAAGATGCCGTCAGTGTCGAAGACCGTTTCTTTGTTTTGCAGCAACGCGGCGAGCCGTTCCAAACCCATGCCGGTGTCAATGCCGCGATTTTTGAGCGGCGGCCGCGAACCGTCGGGCTGCTGGTCGAACTGCGGGAAGACAAGATTCCAGAACTCCAGAAAACGCTCATGCGGATCATGCGCTGGTGTCGCCGATGGATCAATGTGGCTGCCGCGGTCATAGAGCAATTCAGAACACGGGCCGCAGGCCCCGGTATCACCGGCAGGACCCCAGAAGTTGTCCTTGACGCCGAGCCGCACGATGCGCGATGGCGGGATGCCGATTTCCTTCTCCCAGATGGCGTAGGCCTCGTCGTCCTCCTCGAAGACCGACACCCATATTACTTCCGGGGGAAACTTGATCACCTCGGTGGAATACTCCCAGGCCCATTGGATGGCCTCGCGCTTGAAATAATCGCCGAAAGAGAAATTGCCGAGCATCTCGAAGAAGGTGAGATGGCGCGAGGTTTTGCCCACCTCGTCCAGATCGTTGGCTTTGCCGCCCGCGCGCAGGCATTTCTGCGACGTCGCCGCCCGGCGATAGGGAACCGGCACTTCGCCCGTGTAATAGGGCTTGAACTGCACCATGCCCGCGCTGGTGAAGAGCAGGGTCGGATCATTGCGCGGCACCAGGGTGTCGCTGCGCTCAATTACATGGCCGCGCTGCTTGAAAAACTCCAGATAACTGGCGCGTATGGCATCGCTTTTCACGGATAAAATCTCCCGGATGTTACGGAGTGGGTGAGTTGTTACTACTCTATCAAAAACAGGGCTGATGATGCACCATGCGGATGGTTGGCCCCACCCCTTTGGCGTTCAACGCGCGCCGCCGAGAAAGCCCTGCAGGTGCCGGCAAATCGTCGCGGCGACGAATGCCGCGATTTCCGAGCGGAAAACCGTATCGCCCAGTGAAAACGGGACCGCGCCGAATTCCAGTGCGGTCGTTATCTCCGCGTCCGTAAGATCGCCTTCCGGACCGACGTAGATCGTCGCGTCGCCGCCTGCGAATGCCGCGCCCAGCGGCGGGGCATCCGGCCGCAAAGCCCCGAAATAGCGCGTGCCGATGGCCATCTGCAGCGCCTCGGCGATGTCGCGGGCGACGCGGCACTCCGGCAGCCAGAGGCGGCCGCATTGCTTGCAGGTCTCCACGGCAAGCCGGGTCCATTTCTGCGCCACCTTCGGCGATCTTTCGGAACGTTCCGCCTCGAAAAAGATGAATCGGTCAACGCCGATCTCCGTGCCATGGACGATCAGGAACTCCGCCGCCTTGTCCCGCGACACCCATGCCATCGCCACCCCCAGCGATGGCGCCGACCTCGGAATCGTGCGCTCCGACGCCACCGCCACCTCCACTTCCCGCTTGCCGACACGGCGCGCCCGCCCCAGGATTTCCCGGCCCTGTCCGTCAAACAGGGCGACCTCGTCGCCGTCCCGCACCCGCACCACGCGCAACGCGTGATGCGCTTCCTCCTCCGGAAGCGCCAGCGTCTCCCCCGCCGGAATCCCCGGCGGTATGTAAAACCGATGCATGTGCGCCATGCCCACAGGATACCAAAAGGCAAGGCAGGGGGCCAAAACACGAACGCCCGCTGTGGACGATATGGACAAGATGGACAAGATGGACGGAAAGAAAGCCTCAGTGCACCGCCCCCGTTGTTCTCCTGTACATTCCGTCCATCACGTCCATTGCGTCAAGTCTTCTGTCCTATGATTCAATATTTCTATATTTCTAATTTTGCTTCATCGCCCGGAGAAACGCTAATGTTAATGTTTATGCGCGGCAAAACCCTTCAATCCAAGGCGCGGGTGGTGCTGGTATTGAACGCGATGTTCAGCGTGGCGGATTCCCTGTGCTCGGTCTTCGTGGGGGTGTATCTGTGGATAAACAGCCTTGACCTGCATGTGGTCTGCGGGCATTATCTCGCGGTGTACGCCGTCACGCCGGTGGTGTTTTTACTGGCGGGGTGGTATGCACAGGCGCGGGACCGGGTGCATGTGTTTCGCATCGGCCTGGCGCTGCACGCGCTGTATTATGGCACGCTGCTGGTGTTGCGCGAGCGGTCGGCGGAATATGCGGTGCCGCTGGGCGCGCTGCTCGGCGTGACGTGGGGCTTTTTCTACGCCGGGGCGAACACGTTCAACTATGACGTGACCGAACCGGGCGAGCGGGATTACTTTTTCGGCTGGCTGCACGCGGTCAGCGGCATTGCGCATCTTGTTGGTCCGTTGATCAGCGCGGTGGTTATCCGTTTCGCTCCCAATGGCCAGCGCGGCTATCTGCTGGTCTTCGCTCTTGCGGTGCTTTTGTATCTCGCGTCCATCGCGCTGAGTGTCCGCGTTCCTCCGGATCGCACCCGCCGGCCCTACCGGATATGGCGCGCGCTTTTCCCGCGCAGAGACCAGCGCGACTGGCAGTACCTGATGCTCGCTTCGGCCACGCTCGCCGGCACTTTCAATATTTTCCATTTTCTTCTGGCGCTGCTCATGTTTGTACGCACGGGGAGCGAAATCTCCGTGGGCGGCTTTGCGGCGTTTCAGGCGCTGGCGGGAATTGTGGTCGCTTACCTTGTCGGACAGTTCATCACGCCCGACACACGACGCATGTCCATGCTGGCGTCCGTGATCCTGCTGCTGACTGCGGGACTGCTTATCTCCATGCGTCTGAGCGTGTTCACCCTGATCCTCTTCGGCTTCCTGCGATCCGTTTCCATGCCCCTGTTCACCATACCCCACAGCAGTGTGCGCTTCGATGTCATTGACCGTTGTGCGGAGGATCCTTCCCAGCGGATCGAGTACCTGTGTGCCTGGGAGATTCCGCTGGCATTGGGGCGCATCCTCATGATGACGGCGCTGATCCTTCTGTCGGGAAGCCTCGGCGAAATCGGCCTGCGTATCACCCTTTTCCTTCTCTGCGCGATACGCATCGCCACCTATGTGCTGGTCACCCGCACCACGCCCCTGCGGCAATCATAGCGTTTTTGCCCAGTCGAACGTGGGCGTGAAAAGTCCTTCAATCACGCAGAGACATGCGCTTATCTTCTGCTCATCAACAGCCCGAGGCGCTGCTTGAAGGAGAGGTATGCGCCGTCGAGTTTCGCGCCGGCGAGATTGACGCTTTTGAGATCCAGGTCGCGCAGATACGCCTCCCGCAAGTCGGCGTTAAGCATGGTGGCTCCCGCCACATCGGCGCCCAGCAGATTGGCCATGCACAGACAGGCTTCGCCGAGATAAGCGTCGCGCAGATTCGCGCCGGCGAAGTTGACCTCCCGCAAATTGGCGCGAAACAGGTTCGCGCCGGCGAAGTTCATGTTGCGCAGATCGCGGCCGTGCAGGTCGGCTTCGTTCAAAATCGCGTTGCGGAAACAGGCGCCCCGGATGAGGGCTTCCCCGAGTTTCACCCCTGTAAGATCGGCCCCCGTGAAATTGGCGTTTTCGAGGTTGGCGTTGAACAGATTTGCGCCGATGAGATAGGCGCCCGTGAAATTTGCTCCGGTGAGGTTCGCCCCATAAAGATTGGCGTTCCCCAGTGCCGCCCGGTTGAAGTCAATCCCCTGAAGATTTTGTCCGGAAAGGTTGATTCCACTCAAATCGGGGGTCAGGGCGGGGTCTGAACGGCGGCAGGCGTTCCACGCTTCTACGCCCCCCGCCAACATCTTGACATGTTCCTGGTACGCCATACGCCTGCCTCCCTGTAAGACGCAGCGGCCATGCGGTCACAACGTCGGGCGCGTTGTGAACCGCGCTCCCGCAGGCCGGTTTCTCCGACACTACATGGAACTCATTTTCCCCGTCATCTCACACACCTGGCGGGGAAACCCACCACTTCCATGTGTCCAGCATAAAGGAATGCTGATCAGGATGCAAACCGCCGCAATGTCTTTTCACAGGCATTTGCGAAATGGGTTGTTTTTTCGCATACGAAGGGGAAATGCCGGGGATTTTCGATGGGGCCGGCGTCATGAATGCCCATTTCGCAAATGCCTCTTTTCACCGCATCATATCAGGGGTCCAGGATGCCATCCGGCAGATCGGTCGGCATGGGCGCGGGGCGCTCGCAGGAAGTGGTCAACACGACATGCGCTCCCTGGTCTGAGGATTCATGAAACGCCTGCATGATGTCCAGCACATGGAAGGCGAGGCGTCCGCTGGCGCGATGGGCGCGTGTTCCGCGAATGGCGCAGGCCATGTCGGCCACGCCGACGCCGCGCGACTGGTCGGCGTAGCCGTGGGAATGCGGGATTTCCTTCCATTCCGGGGCGCCGGCACGACGCAGCATCACCGCGCCGCCGAAACCGTTGGGATCGGGCACGCCCATGGATCCCTTCGTTCCATGAATCTCAATGCAGGGCAGGGTGGCCGCCCACACGTCGAAACTGGTGACAATGGTCCCGATGGCGCCGTTCTGAAAATCCATGACGCCGGCGACGTGAGTCGGCACTTCCACTTTGACCACTTTTCCATGTTTGGGCTTGCTGGTGATGGTGCGTTCGGGGAAGGTGATGCGCGTGGCGGCGCAGACCCTTCGCACCGGTCCCATCAGCGTGATGAGGGCTGTGAGGTAATATGGCCCCATGTCGAACATCGGCCCCCCACCCTTCTCGTAATAGAATTCGGGGTCGGGGTGCCAGTTTTCGTGGCCGTGGCATTGCATGAAGGCCGTCGCAGATACGGGTTCACCAATCCAGCCGTCGTCAATCAGTTTCCGCGCCGTTTGAATGCCCGCGCCCAGCATTGTGTCGGGGGCGCATCCGACCAGGAGTCCTTTTTTCCTGGCCAGTTCCAGAATCCGGCATCCGTCGTCGCGATCCAGCGCCAGCGGCTTCTCGCTGTACACATGCTTGCCCGCTTTCAGCGCCGCTTCATCCACGTCGGTGTGCGCCTTGGGCACGGTGAGATTCACCACCAGATCGATGGACTTGTCGGCGATGAGTTCCTTAACGCTGCATGCCTTGCGGATACCATGCTCCTTCGCTTTTGCAGCGGCGCGCTCCTTGATCAAGTCCGCGCACGCCGCAAGTTCCAGTATCGGAAACCGCTTCATGTTCTGAAAATAGATGTTGCTGATGTTGCCGCAGCCGATGACGCCGACTTTGATGGGTTTCATATGGGTTCTCCTGTGATAAATCGCTTTCTGTCAAGCGAAATTCAGCGGCTTGCCCAGAGCATGCCGCGCGCCATGATCGTAAAACATTCCGGCACGTCGAAATCCGACGCAACATGACCGAGTGCGGAGTAAAACACCCGCCCCGCGCCATAACGACGCTTCCATACGACCGGCATCACGCAGCCGTCAATCCAGGGGCAGTGTGTGCCGTCAAAGGTCGTTGTCGCCAGCACCTCATTGGACGGGTCCACGTGCATGTAGTACTTCTCTGAGCAAACGGAGAAGTCTTTCAATCCGGTCATGATGGGGTCATCGGGCCGGGTGATGTGCACAAGATACTCGTGAATTCCCCCCGGATGCTCAACGAACTGCCCGCCGACCATAAACTGATAACCGGTGTTATTGCGGAAAGCATCACCCATGCCGCCGTGCCAGCCGGCAATACCGACGCCGGACAGCACCGCGTTCAGAAGCCCTCGTTCCTGTTCCCCCGTCAGCGCACCCATGGTCCAGCAGGGCACTACAAGATTCAGCGCATTCATCTTCGCCGCGTCCTCGAAGACCGACAAAGAATCCGCCACTTCAACGGCATAGCCTTCCTTTTCAAGAAAAGGAACAAATCGCGCCACGGATTCTCTGGGTTCGTGGCCGTCCCATCCGCCCCACACCAACAATGCCGATTTCATGTTTGTCAAAGCCTCCAGAATCCAAGGAATACACTCGATGATATTCCCGTCATGCCCCGGGACAAGATTGTTCCCCCATCGCCGTATTCATTCTTTTTCCGCTGTGAACACCAAACAGGGCGGAAAGTTTTTCCAAATCGGGCGGGAAACCGTGGTTTTGGGAAACTTTGCCGGAAGTTTTCCCTTGAAAAACTTGCGCCCGGACGGCACCCAGGGACTGAACGCATAGGAGAAGGTGACAAACCGCCCGCCGGGCCGCAGGACTTCATGGGTGGCGTTCAGAATGGAATCCTGGAGGGAATCGTCAAAGCGCGTCCAGGGAAGACCGGAAACAATCACATCGCAATGATCATGTCCCGCCTCGCGCAGGTACTTGATAGTGTTTTCTGCGGAATCCTCATAGACAGTGACCCCAGGGCATCGCGCACGCGTTGCTCTCACGAACTCCGGATTCACTTCCAAGGCGATGAAAAAGGCGTCGGGGTCCTTCTTCTGAAGGATCACCTCAGTGAATACCCCTGTGCCGGGACCATATTCGACGATCACCTTTTCGCCGGCGATCTGCGCCATTTCCGTCACGCATTCGGCCAATCTGCGCCCGCTTGGCGCAATGGCGCCCGTCGTCCGATTGGCGCGCAGCACTTCTTTCATAAATGTCAGCGTAAACACAGACACTTTCCCTCCCTCTCCCGCGGCGGCGTGCGCCGCGCGAAAAGCGTTTTCCATCCCGCCCCAAGAGCGCACCCATTGTGCCACACCCGCCAAATCCAAGACAATTCCGCTCATGCGTCTGCAAAATGACCTGTTGCCTCGCATGTAAATACAGAACGCCCAGGATTCTCGATGGCGCCGGCATCAACAATGTCCATTTCGCAAATGCCTCCGGTGACTTGATCTTTTGCGTCCGTGCGGCGAATATGGTGTCGGCGAGATGGGAATGTCTTCGCCACAAGCGCGCACGGCGATGCGCCAAAGGGACCCCGTATGCGCAAGAAGTGGGTGGGTTATGCCTTTATCAGCCCATGGCTGATTGGGTTTACTGTATTCGTCGCAGGCCCTTTTCTGCTGAGCATTTATTTTTCTTTCACCCGATATGATGTCGTATCGCCGCCGGTTTGGGTCGGGTTGGCAAACTACCGGAAACTGTTCTTCGACGACCCGTTGTTCTGGAAATCATTGGGGATTACGTTCAAGTATGCGCTGGTGGCGGTGCCGGTCGGGATTGCCGCGGGATTGGGGCTGGCCCTTTTGCTCAATCTGGAGATTCGGGGGATCAGCGTCTATCGCACCATCTTCTACATCCCCTCCATTGTGCCCGTAGTGGCGACTTCCGTGGTTTTCGTCTGGATACTCAATCCGCAAATCGGCCTGGTCAATGGACTCCTCCGCGTCTTCGGCATTGTTGGTCCGGCATGGCTTCAGGATACGACGTGGGCGTTCTGGTCGCTGGTCTTCATGTCGCTGTGGGCGGTGGGCGGCGGCATGATTATCTATCTTGCCGGGCTGAAAGACGTGCCGATGACGCTCTACGAGGCGGCCATCATTGACGGGGCGGGACCGTTGCAGCGGACCTGGCACGTGACATTGCCGATGATTACGCCGGTCATTTTTTTCAATCTGATCATGGGCGTGATCGGGTCGTTCCAGTATTTTACGCAGGCGTACATCATGACGATGGGCGGGCCGGAGGACAGCACCCATTTCTACGCACTGTATCTGTTCAACCGGGCCTGGCGTTACCTCGACATGGGCTATGCCAGCGCCATGGCATGGATTCTCTTCGTCGTCGTGATGTTTTTCACCATCCTGATATTCCGCACGCACAAGCGATGGGTGCATTATGGAAACTGAGGCCCGCGATACGTCTGTTCCACGCGCGCGATGGGCGACGGGATTGATATTCGCCCTGGCATTCGCCGGCGTGGCCGCGATCTTCGCGCTGCCCGGTCCTGAGCCCAGGCGTTATCCCGAACGGATTCCGGTCCGCTTCTGGCATATGTGGACCGCCGAGTGGAAAGTGATCGTGGAGCGCATCGCCGAACGCTTCAATCAAAGCCAGGAAATCTACGAAGTAATTCCGCTTTCCGTGCCCGGCGCGGCGGCGGACTCGAAGTTCCTGCTTGCCGTGGCGGGTGGGGACCCGCCGGACGTCATGGCGCAGTGGAACCCGGTCATCCCCAGATGGGCCGAAAGCGGCCTGCTGATGAAATTGAACGACCTCATGACCCCTGAAGAATGGGATCGTTTCCGGCGGGAAGCCTATCCGGCCGTGCAGAAAATCGGCATCTACAAGGGCGACTTGTATGGCGTCACCACCGGGCTGAATGCGTGGGCCTGTTTCATTCGGCTGGACCACCTGCGCGAAGCGGGACTGGATATGCGCGATTTTCCCGAAACCCTCGAGGAACTGATGGCATGGGGAGACAAACTGAACCGATTTGACGCTTCCGGCGCGTTGACCCGTATCGGATTCCTGCCCATGGGCCTGCATTTTTTTGCGCCGGGCTTCAATGGGGGATTCTACGATTGGGATACGGGCGAGGTGCTCATTGACACTCCGGAAAACCTGGCCGCATTGAACTTCCTGACCGAAGCCCGAAGGCGATTGGGTTTCGATGAGGTCGTGCGTTTTCAATCCGGACTGGCGCTGGGCATCGGGAACATTGACTGGCCCTTCATCACCGGTTCCTATGCCATTCATGTGGATGGGCAATGGCGTGTCGAGCAGATCGCCCAGTACGCGTCGTACCTTGAGTACGACACCGCGCCCATCCCGCCGCCCGCCGGGGGAAAACCCCTGTTCGGCTGGACAAACGGCAATTTCATGATCATCCCCGTGGGCGCGCGTTGTCCTGACGGCGCGTGGGAATTCATCAAGTTCTGGTCCGGCATCGCCGAACCCGAACGCGCCGCGGAATTCTATACCTGGGGCGGATGGCTGCCGCTCTCCCCGGCCATCGCCGAGGCGCCTGTCTATCGAAAATATGTGGAGGAACATCCTCAATTCCAGACTTTTCTGGACATGTTGCCCAGCGAAAACATGCATCCGACGCCGCCTGTGCCCTACCAGGTGTATCTCTTCGACCGCATTCTCAGTGCGGATGACTCGGCCATGCGCGGCACCTTGACGCCGCAGGCGGCGCTCGCCCGCCTGCAACGGGAAATCAATCGGGAAATCGCGTCACGACGGGAGTTCGGCTATGAAGACTAGCGCCCCACTGCGCCTGAGCCGCGCCCAGCGCCTGCTGGTGCATGGGGTGCTTGTATGCCTGTGCGTGCCGTTCATCATGCCGCTGTTGTGGATGCTGTCAACATCACTCAAAACCGATGATCAGATTTTTGCCACGGAAGGCCGCCAGACCGCTATTACTCTTACAAGCCTCATCCCCCGGCCTGTACAGTGGAGCAACTATGCGCGCGCCGCGCAGACCGTGCCGCTCGCCCTGTACCTGAAAAACACGCTCTTCCTGTGCGCCGCCAACGTCATCGGGGCGGTCGGGTCCAGTGCCGTCGTGGCCTACGGATTTGCCCGCATCCGATTCCGGGGACGTGAACCCCTGTTTCTTATCCTGATTGCGACCATGGCCCTGCCGGGACAGGTGACCATGATCCCCGTCTTCGCCCTATTCCGCGCGCTCGGTTGGTACGGCACCTATCTTCCCCTCATCGTGCCGGCCTTCTTCGGCAATGCGTTCTACATCTTCCTGCTGCGCCAGTTCTTTCGGACCCTTCCCGAAGATCTGGCCGAAGCCGCCCGCATTGACGGTGCCGGCGAGTGGCGCATTTTCTGGCAGGTGTCGCTGCCTTTGGCCAGGCCCGCTCTCGCCACCTGCGCCCTCTTTCAGTTCCTCGGCACCTGGAACGATTTCTTCGGCCCCCTGCTCTACATCAACGATCCCAACCGATACACCCTCGCCTATGGCCTCCAGCAGTTCATGTCCAGTTATGGCGGCGAATGGGCGCAACTTATGGCCGGCGCCTGCATTTTTACCCTGCCCGTGATTGCGCTCTTTTTCCTCGCGCAGCGCACCTTCATCCAAGGCATCGCCACCACCGGCGGCAAAGGATAATGCATGAAGGGCCGGCGTCGTCTCGTGCGGGCGACCTCCACTTGAAACGATCCATGTCGCAATGATATAGTGTTTATCGCGTTCATGGAACGCATCTCATCGCGCGGAGGCGTAGTTCAGTTGGTTAGAACGCCGGCCTGTCAAGCCGGAGGTCGCGAGTTCAAGTCTCGTCGTCTCCGCCATTATAAAATCATTGAAAACATTGACTGATCCCAATGTTCACCCGGTCATTCAGGTGCGACGAGAAGCACTGAAAAACGTATCACTCGACACGTTTTTCATGAAGACTGCCCGAAGATGAACATGCCCCCCGAAGTTGCGTAAGCAAAAAACCCCCACCGGCTGCAAGCGCGCCTTCGCCGCTTTCACCCTCAAGCGCGTTTGTTCTGGCCAATGGAAAATGCCAGAAACCGAAGCCGCATACCGTCAATGCGCCCGAGGACGGTGGTTGCGCGGCGGCGCCGCTGATTGCCGAAACGTCGGCAGGGGCGCTCAGGTTTATGGCGCTTGTCCCCGTATCTCTGCCAGAAACGTTGTGTCCATGTGATCTTTCACTGTTCTCGGGTCAATACCAAGGCGTCGCGTCGTCTCCAGATAACTGCCGGTCTGGGCGTACATCAGCATACAGTGCTTTTTCACAGCCATCCAATAGACTGACAGAACGACATCCGCTTGGTTATTGCTTATCCTGCAGGTGATTTCAGTGTTGTCCAAAACAGATTATTGAGAAGATGAAAGACCATGCCCGAAACCCTTGGAAAATCCTGTTGAATAATCAAGATGATGTGGCGGGCTTATTCCATACGAAAACCTCTCTATGGCATTCTTGAGGCATCATTGACACGTGTGCCAAGGTGTCCTGTTTTGTTCCCCCTCACCCCACCCCTCTCCCAGAGGGAGAGGGCGTTTACCGCGAAACCTGAGGTATGCTGTTATTCCCCCTCCCAGCGGGAGCAGGCGTTTGCCGCGAAACCTGAGGTATGCTGTTATTCCCTCTCCCAGAGGGAGAGGGCGTTTGCCGCGAAACCTGAGGTATGCTGTTATTCCCCCTCCCAGCGGGAGCAGGCGTTTGCCGCGAAACCTGAGGTATGCTGTTAT
>CALEDJ010000057.1 GCA_937951485.1 uncultured bacterium | reverse complement strand
GGTTGCTGCGGCCATCATGTATTGGGCGCATCGCAGAGGGTATATTCCGGTCTTCTTCACGGAAGGGGCAAACCTGTTTACCGACATGTGGCGCGACATGACGGACATTGACCGGAGGCTGCGTCCGTTTGTTATCGCAGCCCCGAGCGAGGGGACAATCAAGAACAAAGACGGCAGCGAAGCGTTCAAGGCGATGTCGGTCGAAGCGCAGAAAGCCGCAATGCGCGAAATGATGGAGGCGGGCAGGTTTGACGCCGACAAATATGACGCAATATTCATCCCGTATTCGCAATTGCAAATCCACGGCAACACGCAAGTCGCCTTCTTGAAATGGCTTTCCAATGCGGCGCAAAAGAAAATCTTCTTTGTCCTGGACGAATCACACAAGGCCGCAGGCGATACGTCATTGACCGGCGCTGTATTTACGGGCGAAGAGTATATTGACCCGAAGACAAGACACTCAATAGATCTCTAAAGCCCAGACCTGGCGAAAAAGGGATAGAAACGTATCCACGCCCTGCGCATATGCGTCGGCGGCGATCGCTCTCCCACCCCCAGACCCGAGGGAAAAGGGATATGAGGAAAGGTGTGGGATGCGGGAAACGACAATCTGCGTGGGTTA
The DNA here is from genome assembly GCA_937951485.1 of uncultured bacterium. GTDB lineage: Bacteria > Hydrogenedentota > Hydrogenedentia > Hydrogenedentales > CAILVY01 > CALEDJ01. Next base: position 2,952 of record CALEDJ010000057.1, on the reverse strand, counting down.
TGGATTGGGTGGTGAATTGTGTGATCTGTCGAAAAGGGGCGCGCAGTTGACCCGGAAATTTTCACTGGTTCTGTGGAGATTGGCCCGGCCGGTTTCCGGCGGTTATGATAGGGACAGGGCGTCAAGAAGTTTATGGATGGCACGGGAGAATCCGAGAGGGGAATGTCTCAAAGCAAGGAAAGGGAAGGTAACGTATGGACATGAAGAAGACACTTGTTGCAAACATCGGGCAGCGAGACCTGAATATTGACGTGTCTCAGGTATCGCCGGAACACAGGGAGATGGCAGAGGGTCTGGTGGGGCTGATAAAGCAGAAACCGCCTGAGGTGCGTTTTTTCGGGCGGAAGGTGTTGGATGCGTATGAGACACTGGGGAAAGCGCTGGTTGCGCCGATACTGGACCCGGTGTTGGCGTCATTCGCGGCGCGTGGGGAGCGTTTGTCGGAACTGGTGCTGGTGGGGACAAAGCAGGAGGACAAGAAATTCTTGGGGGGAGATACGTTCACTTGTGGGGAGGTCCTGAGGCGGATGCTTCCGGAGCGGCATGCGGCGGTGATGGACGGCGCTTTGGTGCGGGTGCATATCGTGGAGGGACCGCCGATGGACCTGAACGCGATGCTGCCGTGTTATGGGAAACTGTGCGACGGGATCGCGGCGGACCGGGTCTATGCGGAATGCACGGGGGGCACGCCGGCATGCAACATGGCGCTGGTGCTGAAGGGGCTGGAGCATTTCGGGGAGCGGCTGGAGATTCTGCATATGCCTGAGGGCGCAATCGCGCCGACGCGGCTGAATGTGGTGGGGTATCTGTTGCGGCGGCTTCGGCGCACGGCGCTGGAGCGGCTGACGGCGCGGGGGGATTTTGATGCGGTGGCGGACGATCCGGCCTATCCGGATTCGGTGCGCCATCTGGCGGGCGCGGCGGCGGCGCGCATGAATTTTGATTTCAAGATGAGTCTGCATCTGTTGAACAAGGCTCCGGAAGGAGGAAAGGGCTGCCGAGAGGAGCAGCGGGCGCGGGTTCAGGAACTCAGGCAGCAGGCCCGTGAGTTGGCGGGGAGTGTTCAAGAAGCGGTGCGGCGGGAATTGTATTGGAATGCGCGGCTGAAATGGCGGCGTGGAGAATGTGCGGATTTTCTCGGGCGCGCCTGGCGGCTGCTTGAGGATTCGCTTTACGAGTTGCTGGAGCCGGTGGTGGGTGGCAAGGGTAAGGAGAATTTCAAGGTTCGGTTTGACCGATGGATAAATCAGCAACCCGAAGAGATGAAAAAATACATTCGCAGCAGGCTTGAAAAAAAACCGAATGCCACCGACATGCCACTTACTGCAAATATCCCCACGATGATCCTGACCATAAAGTATCTGCTCACAGACACTCCCCAGCGTCTTCGGCTGGACCGGCACGATGAAACGTTCCGGGAGAAACTGGATAATGCCATCAATAACATGCGCAAATTAACGGAACTCCGCAATAAAAGCGTGATTGCCCATGGCTTCGAGGGGCTGTCCCGCGAGGTTATCCTGCAAAATGCGGGCGCATTGAAGACGGAAGAGGATTTGCTGCAATGCCTGGCGACGCTGCTTGCGGTGCGCGGGGGCGCGCCGGGCGAAGACCCTTACGCCGTCTATGCGGCGGCTGTGCTGGCGGCGGAAGAGGAGGCCTGACAGTGCTGAACGAAATGACGGCGATATCCATGACGGTGATCTATCGCGCAAGTGAACCGTTGCGATTGCCATGGTTCAAGGGGTCGGCTTTTCGCGGGGCGTTGGGGCAGGCCCTGCGGCAGGTCTCCTGCGCGTTGCGACGGCAAGAGTGCCTGGTGTGTCTGCTGCGGCAGCGCTGTGCTTACAGCGTGTGTTTTGAATCGCCGGTGCCGGATGGGGCGGCCATCATGCGCAAATATCCCTATGCGCCGCATCCGTTTGTGTTGGACCCGCCCCCCGCCGGGAAACAATCTTTTGATGCGGGGGAGGAACTTGCGATGGGCGTCGTGCTGGTGGGGCGCGCGGCGGAGCATCTGCCGCATTTTCTGTATGCGTTTCATGAGATGGGAAGAGGTGGATTTGGTCGCGACCGCGGCAAAGCGGAGGTGCTGCGTGTGGAATCGGGGCCGGCCGATGCGCGTCGCATGATCTATGACGGGGGTACGCAACGGCTGGAAGGCACACCGTGGAAAATGAACGCCGAGGGCATCGCGCGGCGATGTGATGTGTTGCGCGGACATGCGCTGCGGCTGGTATTTGAAACCCCGGCGCGCTTCAAATCGCAGGGGAAACTCAGCCGGCATGCGGATCTTGGACTTATCATGCCCGGCCTGTTGCGCCGGCTGACCTCCCTGCATTACTTTTTCTGTGGCGGCCCGGAACACTACGATGTGCGGCCGCTGCTGGAGGCCGCCCGTGGAGTAAATATGCAGGGTTCGGACACTGCCTGGACGGACTGGACCCGATACTCGACCCGTCAGGACACCACCATGCAGATGGGCGGCATCACCGGCTGGGCTTGCTACGACCCCGTGCCGGATCCGTTGCTGCCAATCCTCTGTTGGGGGGAACTGCTTCATCTCGGCAAAGGCAGTTCGCTGGGGCTGGGCAAGTACCGCATCGAAGTTCAAGACAACGGAGACGCCGCGTGATGCACGGCTTAACATAGGCAAAACAGGAAAACAGGTGACTGCCCCTGTTTCCCTTTTTCCATTTTCTATTTCGTCCCCATATTTTTTCAACATCCCCCGGCGCTCCGCTCAGTGATCCCCAGTTTTCAGATGAAGCGATAGATAAAAGGCGCGCATGGTCTTTTTTGCCTTCAAATGGTCTCAAGTTGAGAAATCGAGTTCCATTTGGAGGGAAAGACCATGTACGCCTCGATCAGGATTCTGACATGGATAGTGGCCAATGTACAAGACATGCGCTTGTCGCGGGCCGGGACGTTGGCGGCCATCGTAAGCGCCGC
>CALEDJ010000056.1 GCA_937951485.1 uncultured bacterium | reverse complement strand
TTCCGGCAAAAGCCACATCAGCGGTTCCAGCGAACAGTAAACGGTGTTCATCGCGGCACAGAAGTCAAAGTCGCCCGGACCGGGCGGAATCGGGGTAAGGGGCATCGGAGAGCAAACGATTTCGCCCTCTCCTTCGCCTTCACCTTCGCCTTCACCTTCGCCTTCGCCTTCGCCTTCGCCCTCGCCCTCGCCCTCGGCGGGCGGCAGGACCGTGATGCCCCATGAAACGGTGTCCGTGCCGACGCCGTTGGCCGCTTCAAGGATGATCAAGAGCGGGGATGCGGCATAGTCGGCGGTCCAAGTCAGTGTGCCAGTGTCGGGATGGACGGTCATGTCGCCGGGGGCGGGGCTGGGTTCAAGGAGCGTCCACGCCATCGGCATGGTTCCGGTGACTGTGGGGGTGACGCTGTAGGGGGCGCCGTGGTCCAACACGGCGTCGTCAATGGGAGTGATTTCCGGTGCGATGCCCGCGATGACGGAAGCGCCTGACGGCACGACGGTGGTCCAGGTCTGCCCGGCATGGAGACGGCCTTCCGGATATCCCAACCCCTGAATGCTTTGCACGGGACCGCCTGCAATGCGAATCTTGACACCGTCAATCGCTCCGCTCTGATTGGTGTTGCGAATCAGCACCTGATCATATCCGTTAAAGGCAGACTTGCCATGAAGAAAACGCAAAACCGTAAACTGAATTCCCTGGTTCACGCCGAAGGGATGGACATCGTTCCAGAAACCGGGAAGGAGCCAGCCGTGGGTTCCGGCATAGCCGGAAAAATGCACCAGATCGTCCAATTCGCCAATCAACGGGGTGCGGTCGCCGATATAGGGGTTGAAATCCGTCAGGACAGGGGGATTGTCGGTCAAACCGGCGACAATGCCGCCCTCGATGGCGGGCATCGGTCCGGCCGCTGTCGGCGCATACATGTTGGAAATGATGGTGAGCCGTCCGCTGTGCACGGCGTTGAGCGTTGCGCCGTTCATGGCGCGAATCAAAGCGCCGCCCAGGCGCACTACCGAGCCATGCAGTTTCACCATGCCGGGCGTGCCATGACCGGCGCTGCCGCCGGCGCCGCCTGCGCCACCGGTACCGCCGTTGCCGCCCCGTCCGCCGGCGCCGCCGGCGCCGCCTGCACCGGCCCTGCCGCCACTGCCGTTCCATCCGGAATCGGGCGGGCTGGGCGCGCCGCCACCACCGCCACCGCCACCGGGCGCGCCGCCGCTGCCGGGTGCGCCGGGTTGGCCGTTTTGCCCGGATGCCGGCGTGGCGGCGCTCACGTCAAGCAATGCGCCGGAGACATCCAGCAGTCCTGCCGCCGCAAGAATGAATGCGCCGCCGCCGCTTGCGCCGGTCGCACCCGCGCCGCCGGGGCCGCCTGCCGCGCCGGAGCCGCCACCGCCGCCAACGCCGCCACCACCGGGGGATGAAGCCGGCAGCCCGACATCAAGATTCTGACCCGCGCCGCCGAATTCACCGCCGCCGGTGCCGCCGACATTCCGTGAAGACGATGGATTGCCGGAGGGGCCATTCGGGGGCGTTGCGCCGCCGCTGCCGGATGCGCCGGCGATACCGAACGCACCCATGATGTTGCCGCTCGAACCGCCGGAACCGCCCGCGCCGCCCGCGCCGCCGCCGCCGCCCCCGCCGCCCCCGCCCGTGCCACCGCCGCCGCCTGCGCCACCCTGGCGTCCGACATAACCCATGGCGCCGCCACCACCGCCCCCGCCGCCGCCGCCCCCTGCGCCGCCCTGACCGCCGCCGCCACCGCCGCCGCCCGCGCCGCCGGAACCGCCGCCGCCGCCATTGCCGCCGGCAAGCGCCAGCGTATCCGCGGCGACAGTGAATTCGGCATTGCCGCCCATGTTGCCCGGCCTGCCGGGGCCGCCGGGGATAGCAGTGGCGCCGGCCTGGCCCGGGTCGCCGTTGCCGCCGGCATCCGCATCGGGGCTGGTAAGATATCTTCCATAGTTGCCACCACGGCCGCCCGTGCCCGCGCCGGTGGGACGATAGCCGCCGGTGCCTCCGAAGCCCCACGATACGCCATCGTTTTCGACCGCCGGCGCACCGAAGCCTCCGGATCCCAGACCCGCGAAGCCAAGCGCGCCCGCCTGGCCGGGTTGCCCGGCGCTCCCCATGCCGCCGTCCGCGCCGGCATCCCCCGGGACGCCGTTCGATCCTGCGCCGCCGGACCATCCGTCGGCGTGCAGGAGGTCCTTGCCGCCCGCGCCGCCTGCGCCGCCGGAACCGCCACGACCGCCCGTGCCGCCTGCGCCGCCCGCGCCGCCTGCGCCGCCCGCGCCGCCCGTGCCGCCCGTGCCGCCGCCGAGTTGTCCCGGCGGCGCCACGAGCGGCACCGCCCAGACCATGTTGCCTGCGGAAACGATGGACAGCGGACGCGATCCGAACACGAAGACGGCGCCGGATTCCACATAGACCTCTTCAAAACGGAAGACGGCGACGCCGATCTCCTCTTCGCCCGTGAAAACCGGGCCATCCGTGATGCTGAGGGTGAGGTTGTCGGTGTCAATGATGATTTCCGTGTCTTCGGCGTCGGCGACTATCAGCGCGCCTTGCGGTCCCGCGCCTTCCCAGGCATCGTAGATTTTGGTGGAATATGCCGAAACGAAGACCTGCATCACCGTGGAATCCACGGAATGGCCGTAGAGATCGGATGTGACGCGGCAGAAATAATAACCGGCGTCATCAAAGGACACCCCGTTGAAGAAGAGATTGCCGTCGCTGGTGGGATCGCCGTAGGGCAGGAATTCGCCGGTCAATCCCGGACGGCGGAACCACTGGTAGGTCAGGCCGCTGTAATCGTAGATTTCGGCTTCCACCAGGTCCAACCAGGTGAATTCTCCAATCACCAGAACGACCTCGGCGGGGGGATGCTCGATGATGACCAGGGGGCGGATATCAATTTCTACCATCTCCGACCAGATGGCTTCTGTGCCGCAGATTTCGCCCACATTCACAAAGACTTTGGCGTAATTGACGCCGGGAACCAGATCCTGCAGGACCGCCGTGCTGCTGTTGGACGGCATGCCGTTCTGGGCGAGGTTATCGGGATCAGTTCCAGTGAACCACGTGAAGACATGGGTGGGATTGACGCCGTATTCCATGCCCACGGAAATGGGGAATTCGTTGGTGTTCCACGCGCCGGCGCTGCCTTGGGGCTGCTGCGCGATGATCAGCGCGGCGGGGAACCAGGCGCTCTCGCGGTGGAGAAATCCTTCCAGCACGCCGCCCGCCTCCCGGAAGGATGTCAGATTGCTTCGGAGATCGCCGTTCAGATCGCCGCCGTCCGTGGCGGACAGCAGGCTCGTCAAGCAAACATAGTTACCGCATGTGAAGGTGCCGGCCATGCCGTTCAGGGTGTTGCAGAGCCGCCAATCTTCGAGTCGAATGCGCACATCCACCGTTCCAATGATGTCAATGCCCTCGATGCGGACGGTCTGGTCGAGATTGGGCACGTTGCCCCACGGCGGGCACAGGGCCTTGGTGTCACCGATGTCCAGAGATGCTTTGATGGCTTCTTCGGAGAGTCCGTTGAGCATGATCCCCCAGGATGCATCGGCCTTGGGATTGTCGGCGTCCTTGCCGAGTTGCGCCAGCAGGCCGGGCAGCAGTTCCACCACGAAACTCAGCGCGAGCCGGCCCATAAAGGCCTGCCAATAGGCGACGCCATATGAGTCGCCGATGGTCATGTAGGCCGCGCCCAGATTGGCCAGCGCGTCGCGCAACAGAGGATGCGCCTCGCTCAACAGCGCCCGGGTGTCTATGGTGACGCCGTCCTCTTTGTAAGTGTCTTTGAACAGATGCGGCACGAAGAACTCGGCGGTGTACAGACCGGCGAGGTTGACGGTTTTCATCCGGCCGGTGGTGATATCTTCACGCTGGTCTATGTTGGGCAGAGGAAAGGGGAGTTCCGCCGATATCCGCACCTGCTGCACCGTCATTTCCGTGTTCATCACGGTCTGGAGATTGGCCGCGAAGGCCGCGCGCACGGCGTCCACGGCATCCGGATGCAATCCGTCGAGGCAACTGTTCGGGTCGAGGATGGCATCCAGCAAGGCCAGATGGTGATCATCCAGAATGCCCGTGCCGACCGTGGCGTTGTTGGCCGGGTTGCGGCCGTGGTCATAGCCGACCCAGCCCGGCCCGGCCTGGCCGGAGACGGCCGCCCAGATAGGCGGCACATCGCATTCGCCGATCCAGAGGTTGCAACCCGCTTCGGGTCCTGCGCTCGGCGTCATCAGTTCGCCCATGATTGTTTCCATCGCCGCGGCGAGTTCCTGCAGGTTTGCCCAGTTGTCGCCCAGGAGGTAGTCATGCGCCGATGCCGGCGCTGGAGCCAGCGCTCCCGCAAGCGCCATGCACGCCGCCGCAAATCCATGAATCCAGCCCTGTTTCATGACGTGTTCCTTATTGTGTTGGGCCAAAATCGCACCAGAAGAAGCCACAAAAAAACGAGACGCCCCCGCCTTTTTGAAAAAAAGGTTTGTTACGCCTCAAACGGTCGCACCCGCAGCCTTGCGACCGCCGATATCTATTGCTGATTACGGCGCTGTTCATCTTGCCCTGTCCCCACCCTCAACCAATTATATCCTGTGCGATGCTCCTTCGTAAAGGGCTGATTCCATTCCCCGGCAGGTGCAAAATGGGCCTTATAATGCGTCTTGTTCGGGCACTTGTGAAAAAGGGTACGCAGCCCTTTGGCCGAACGGCGCACAGCGCGGAGGATGTAAAGAGCGCAATACCATAGTTCAATGTCTTACCGGATTGCGCTGAAATGGAACCGGTTTTCCTTGCGTGAAGCAAGATAAAGGTATTAGTCTTATTGTGCGGTTGACAAGACAGCGCATGGGAGGACGGGGCGATGCGTCCGCGGCAGTACAGATGGCAGGAAGGGGCAACCCGGTTCCCCTTCGGGGAGGCGGAACGGGAGAGGGATGAGCATGATGGCACGGCATGAAGGCACAGCAGGGACTGAGAGTGTCCGGCGGCTCGAAAGCAGGAGAGCGGACTGCTCCCGTCGCGTCGCGACCTGCGGCGTCTGGTTGCTGGCGGCGTTGTTGACGCCGGGCGCGATGGCGGCTTCGGGCCATTGGAACGCGCTGGAAGCGCATTTTGACGCAGTGGGACTGAACGGTTGCGCGCACGCGGCGGTCACGCACGATGACAGATTTTTATATGTCAGTGCGGAGGATGATGATGCCGTATCGGTTTTTTCCCGGAATTCCGGCAGCGGCGTGCTGACCTTGACGGAAGTGCTTGTGGATGGAGAGGGGGGCGTGATGGGGTTGATGGGGCCGCGGGGGATCGCTGTTTCTCCGGACGACAAGCATGTGTATGTATGCGGTTCGCGGAGCCGGTCGGTGGTTGCTTTTGAACGCGATATGACGACGGGTCGCCTGGTTTTCCTGGACACGTATTTAAACCACTTTGAGGGGATAAGCGGGATGGCCGATCCGCATTGGATAGTGGTCTCTCCGGACGGGAAGCATGTTTATGTATCAAGCATGAGCGACAAGGGCGGCGCGGTTTTCGGTCGGGATATCGTTTCGGGAGAACTGCATTTTGTGCAGCGTTTCGAGGATACGCTCGCCATGACGGGTGCGGCAGGCATGGCGCTGTCGCAGGATGGGAAGCATGTGTATGTGGCGCGGATGGGCGCATCGGCGCTGACAGCGTGGGCACGGGATGCGGAGACGGGGGATTTGTCGCCGTTGGCGACGTATCTCAGCGGCCCCGCCCGGCTGCTCAAGCCTTATGGCGTGACAATATCCGCCGACGGGCGTTTTGTTTATGTGTCTGCCTTTGACGGGGATGCGGTCGTGATCTATGCGCGTAACGCGAATACAGGGATGCTCACCCATGTCAAAGATGTGCTGCATTACGAATACGATGCGGTGCAGGTTCCCGGAATGAGCGCAGTGCGGGGCATCACGTTGACGCCGGACGGCAACCACCTGCTGGCGGTGTGCCAGCAGGCGGAATACACCGTCGCCGGCGGCAACCCGGACCGCACGGCTGAGCCCGCGGCCCTGGTGGTGCTCTCGCGCAACAGCGACACCGGTGACCTGGCGCACTTCGCCACGTTTTTTGAAGCGCGCGACGTGGGCGGCCTGAAAATGGCCTGGACCACGGCATGTTCCCAGGATGGGCGCAGTATTTATGTGTGCGGCGCGGGGGATGACGCGGTAGTTCACTTCAGGCGCAATCTGACCACAGGCCAGGTCATTCTTTCCGAACAGGTGCGCGACGGCATCGGCGGGCCGCCGGGGCTTGAAGGCATCGTTGCTGTCGCCATGTCGCCGGATGGCAGACATGTCTATGCCGGCTCAGAAGAGGACAGCGCGATAGTCGTGTTCGCGCGCAATCTTGTGTCGGGCCGGCTCACCCATGTGCAAAGCGTATTCAACAACAACCCCGGCATCCGCGGCATAAGCAATGTCCGCAGCCTGTGCGTGGCGCCCGACGGTGCCCATCTCTATTGTGCCGGCTATCTCGATGACGCAGTGACCGTGTTTTCACGCAACGCCGACACCGGCCGCATTACCTTTCTTAAAATCTACCTGAACGGACAAGATAACCTGGACCGACTGAAGCGCCCGTCATCTATTGCATGTTCGCCGGACGGCGCGCACCTTTATGTCACTTCTCATCAGTCCAACGCTGTCAACGTGTTTTCCCGAATCGCCGGGTCGGGGCTGCTGACGTTGGTTCAGGTGCGGGAAAGTGGCGCAGGTCCCGACCAATTGATGACGCCGACCCGCGCCACGGTCAGCCCCGACGGCAGTCATGTCTACGTCACCGCTTTGAGCAGTTTCGCCATTAACATCTATTCCCGCAATCCCGCCAACGGCGCGTTGACTTTTGTTTCCATGATGTCGGACCCTGCCTGGGGAGGCCTCCAAGGCCTCATCACTTCGCCCGATGGAGGTACTGCGCTGGTGACCACAAGCACTTATCTGAATGTATATCAGCGCAACCTCGCCACCGGCACGCTGCTTTTTCTGGAGCAGTACCGACACAATGTCGGCGGCATTGTCGGCATGAACGGGCATCTGCCGGGCGTCTGGGCGCCTGACAGCGCGTATGCCTATATCCCCGCGAGTCTCTCGCACGCGGTAACCACCTTCCAGAAAAACGCCGACACAGGGCGGCTGATCTTTCTCGGCGCAGATTATGACAATCAGAACGGTTTCACCGCCTTGCGCGGGGCCGCCGCCGCCGCAGTTTCGCCGGACGGCTTTCACCTCTATGTCGCCGGAAAAGACGAAGGCGGCCTTCAAGTGATGAAACGATTCGATGCAACGGAAGGCGAGGGGGAAGGTGAAGGCGAGGGGGAAGGCGAAGGCGAGGGGGAAGGTGAAGGCGAGGGAGAAGGTGAAGGCGAAGGCGAGGGGGAAGGTGAAGGCGAGGGAGAAGGTGAAGGCGAAGGCGAGGGGGAAGGTGAAGGTGAGGGAGCGGGAGAGCCGGCATACCATAGCGCTGATCGGGATGGCGACAACAGAATCAGCCTGTCAGAACTCTTGCGTGTGATCCAGTTCTTCAACTCCAACGGCTACCACTGCGCTGATTCTCCAGGCGATACGGAAGATGGTTATATACCGGGAGCCGGCGCAAACCATCTGTGTGCGCCGCACGCTTCGGACTATAACCCGCAAAATTGGCAAATCAGTCTGTCTGAACTTCTGCGGCTGATTCAGTTCTACAATGCCGGCGGCTATTATCATTGTCCGGAACAGGGTACAGAAGACGGATTCTGCGCAGGAGCGGCGCCGGCAGAGATACGCGCCGGATAGCCTCGAAAGGTGCACAAAGACAGAACAAATGGGACAACGAGGACGCTGGTCTTCAGGAGAGCAGCGAAAAAGCCTGTTTCGCAGATATATCAGAGCATATTATGAGGAAAAAATGCCGATGATGAGTTGCACGGTGTTGAGTGTATTGCTGGCGGCGCTGGGCGCCGCGAGTGATGAATTCCCCCCGGTCTCGGTGACCATGGAACGCGGGGAGGTGGTTTTCAAGTCCGAGTGGCGCGTCCTGCTGCGCTACCGCCATGGGAATGTGCCGTTCAAACCCTATGTCCAGGAACTGTTCACGCCTGCGGGGACGAATATCCTGCGGGATGCGCCGGAGGACCATCTGCATCACCATGGCCTGATGTTTGCCGTGGGGGTGAACGGAGAGAGTTTCTGGTCGGAAACGCCGGAGTGCGGCAGGCAGATGCATCTGCATCTGACACCGCCGCCAAGAGCGACAAAAGGAGCGCCGCCGAAGCAGGGGGTGACGCACATGCTGCGGTGGCGCACCGCGAAGGACGTGTCGGTCTTGGAGGAACGCCGTTTGATTCGCGCCATGTACGACGCGGAAAACAACGCCACGCTGGTTTTCTGGGAATCCGAACTGACCGCGATTGAAGGGTTGGACGAGGTCGTGTTGACCGGGTCGCACTACTACGGGCTGGGGATGCGTTTCGTGGAGTCCATGGACAAGGACGGCGCGTTCCTGTACGCGGTGGGCGCGCCGGGGGAAATCGTGCGCGGCGACGAACGGCTCACGCCCGGTCCCTGGTGCGCGTACACGGGCGTGGCCGAAGGGCGGCGTGTTACCGTCGCGATGTTCGATCATCCCGACAACCCGCGCTATCCGGCGCTCTGGTTCACGATGCAGAAGCCTTTCGCCTACCTGTCGGCCACGCGCAACCTGTGGAAAGAGCCGATGCCCCTGACGCCGGGCGATACGGTGCGTTTCCGGCACGCGATTGCCGTGTGGGACGGGGAGAAGGACGCCGCGACCGTCGCAGCGATGAACGAGCGGTTGATGGCGTTGTGGCCGTAACGCCTGCGGCGCATTTCCGGTGTGCCCGTCCGGCTGACAAGCCGGAGTTCCAAGGATGGGAAAGTCCATCACGTCCATGGCGTTTACAAAGGAACTTCGTCCCGTCAACAACCGGCGCGCACGGCGGTAAAGCGCGTGCGGCCACGCCAGGAATTTGACACGCCGAAGGCGGCGTCCTATTGTGAATGACCATACGCGCGACTGGGGCGCGGGCATGGGTTCTTGAATGCGGCAGGAGGGTTGGATTGTGAGCGGGGAGAAGGACCTGAATGTCATCGAGGCGCTGGACCGCCTGTATGAGTTCGAGCGGGAGCCGGTCTCCGAAGACCAGTTGCAGCCGGGACGGCATTTTGCGGGGGTCTATGCGGGGGAGCATGTCGCGGGCACGGAGTTTGTCATCGGCGCGCTGTTCGTGACATGGGGCGCGTCGGCCTTTGATATCTTCGTCGGCTTGATCGTGGGCAATCTGCTGGCGGTGCTAACCTGGACTTTTGTCTGCGCGCCCATTGCGGTGCGAACGCGCCTGACGCTGTACTGGTATCTGCGAAAGGTCGCAGGCCCCGCCACGACAACCATCTACAATGTGCTCAATGCTTTCCTGTTCTGCATTCTGGCGGGGTGCATGATCACCGTGTCGGCCTCGGCGGTGCGGATACCGTTCGGGATTCCGCCGCAGACGCAGTGGTACCCGGAAGACATCCGCTTTGTGCTGGTGGTGATCGTTGTGGGTGCGGTGGTGGTGACGCTGGCGATTCTCGGCTTCAAACGCCTGGCGCAGTTCGCCGAAGTCTGCGCGCCCTGGATGTTTCTTATGTTCATTGCGGGCGCGCTGGCGACGCTGCCATTCCTGGCGGCGAATACCCCCGAGGTGATGTCGGTGCATTCCCTCCGCGATTTCTGGACCCTTGCGAATCTGCGTATCTGGACCGGCACGCCGCTGGCCGGGGGAGACCCGATCAGCGTGTGGCATGTGGCGGCCTTCGCCTGGATATGCAACCTGGCCATGCACGGCGGCCTCTCCGACATGGCGATCCTGCGCTACGCGAAACGGGCGTCCTACGGTCTCTACTCGGCGTTCGGGATGTTTCTGGGGCATTTTCTGGCGTGGATTTGCGCGGGGGTGATGGGCGCGGCGGCAGCAGTGGCGCTGCAAACGAGCCTGACCCAGTTGGACGCGGGCGAAGTGGCCATGAACGCCCTGGGCGTGGCGGGGATTCTCGCGGTGGTGATCGCGGGATGGACCACGTCGAACCCGACGCTGTACCGTGCGGGGCTGGCCTTGCAGGCGGTGACGCCGGGCTGGCCGCGATGGCTGGTGACGCTGTTCGTGGGCGCGGCCACGACGGCGATTGCGTGTTTCCCGTTTGTGTTCACCAAACTGCTTGATTTTGTGGGCTACTACGGACTGCTGCTGGCGCCGGTCGGCGCGATTGTGTTCACAGAGCACTGGATTTTTCCGAAGATCGGCTTCACGCAATACTGGGTATCCCGGAAGAAACTTGTGGTGAGTTGGCCCGCACTGGCCAGTTGGGGCATCGCCATAGCGATGGCACTGACGCTTGAGCAGACAGGCGCGCTGCACCTGTTTTTCCTGTTCGTGCCGGTATGGGTGGTGACCACGGTGCTGTATATCGCGTTTGCGGCGGTGGCCGGCGCGCGCGAGGAACTGCCGGAACTCGAAGCAGCGGCGGCCCCCGCAAAGGCAACGCCGGCGCAGACGGCTGGCGAACGACGCGCGCCGGGATTTGATTTTTATGTCTCCGGCGCGCTGGCGCTCGCGTCGCTGATTGTGTGTATCGGATGGCCCTTGTGGATTTTCGCCATGGGCATGGAAGGCTTTGATCAGCGGTTTGCGCTGTTCAAATCCCTTTTGATCTGGCCCACGCTGACCTACTTCATCAGCGGCACCTACTGGTACATCCGCTATGAGGAAACGCGCGCGCGGTGATCCGCGCGCGGCGCGCCGCGTTCGGCGGCAACGGCAAGAGGTTTTGTCATCAGCATCCATCAAAAACGCACGGTATCGGCGCTGCTCGGTGGGGTTGCGCGCCGAATTGTGTGTATAGCGTGTTGCGTCGCGGCAGTCATCGCGGCGGGCAGCGGGTGCGCCCGGGCGCGGCGCGAGCCGCCGCTCAGGCACGACGGGTTCCGCAACCTCCACATCCCCGCCATCTGGCCGGTGCAGCATTCCGGTGCGGTGATTTCATCCCCCTTCGGCGCGCCGCGCGGCGCGCGCCGTCACCAGGGCATTGACATCGTCGTCCCGTTCGGTACACCTGTGCATGCCACGGCCAACGGTCGCGTGGTCTTTTCCGGGGTTCAGCGCGATTATGGGCAAATTGTGCATCTGGACCACGGGGGCGGTTTCGAGACGTTGTACGCGCATCTGAGCGATCGGCGCGTCCGCGCGGGCGACACGGTTCAGCGCGGGCAGGTCATCGGCAGGGTTGGGCAAAGCGGCAACGCCACCGGCCCGCATCTTCACTATGAGGTCCGACGCAACGGCATCGCCGTGGATCCCCGGCCCTGCCTCCCGGGCGGCGCGCCGTGAGCATAGCCTCCTATTCCAGGTATCCGAGGGAGCGGAGTTGATCCTCGAGGTCGCGGGACATGGGGGCTTCGAGCGTGGTGTCGCGTTCGGCGATGGGCAGACCCTGCCGGTGCTGTTCGAGAACGCCTTCGAGCGCGGCGCGGCGATCGGCCTGCGCCGGGTCTTCGGCGAGATTGACCCGCTCGCCGGGGTCTTTGAGGATGTCGTACAGTTCCACGGGGGCCAGGTCCCGCGTGCGTACCGCTTCGGCGTGGATGAGTTTTGCATCGAGTGCGCGGACGGCGCGGAGCAGATTGCCCTCAAAGTCATTGTGCGCGAAGGAAAACGCGGTGACATGGTTGGCGGGCGCGTTGTCCGGCCCGAACAGGGAGATGCCTTCCATTTTCTCGCCCTTGGGCAGTCCCGCGAAGTGGAGCATGGTGGGGGCGAGGTCCACATGCCGCGCGATGCCTTCCTGACGCAGTCCGGCATGTTGGTTTCCGGGGAGTTTGATGATCAGCGGCACATGCAGCATTTCCTCATAGAGCGTGTATCCGTGCCACCATCCCTCATGGTCGTAGAATTCCTCGCCGTGGTCCGATGTAAAGACGATCAGGGCGTCGTCGTAGAGGCCCCTGTCTTTCAGCCCCTGGAACAACGCGCCGAGATGGCGGTCCAGATATTCGACTTCGCTGTCGTAGGCTTCGCGCATGGGGGCTTCCAGCGCGGGGTCCACGTTTTCTCTCAGAACGGAGCGGGCATAGCCCACACCGGGTTGGTCGTGCTGCATGAAGGGATCGTGGGTGTCCATGTAATGCAGATAGAGGTAGAACGGCGCACCGGCGGGCGCGGCTCCGGAATCAATCCAGGCGAGCGCTTCGCGCGTGACGGCCTCGGCGGGCTGGTAGAAATCATATATGTTCAGGCCGCCGATGCCCGGCAGGAAACTGAGGCGCTGCGCGATGCGCTGCCGTCCCTTGCGCAGCACCTCGTACATGGAGAGGCGCGCGGCGGAAGGCCCGGCGAAGAAATACAGTCGCGGCTTCAGGTCGGTGTAGTCCGTGAACCCCTGATCAAAGCCGAATACGGCGGTGGTGTTGGGGTTGTTGGACAGGCCCTTGGCGTAGTACCCGCCTTCGGCCAGCAGACCGGCGAGGGTTTCGATGCCCCGAGGCAACACCGATGCCTTCCCGGTGGCCCCGTGCGCTTCGGGATGCAATCCGGTGAATATAGTCGCGAAGGCGGGCTTGGTCCACGACGCCTGCGAGAAACTGTGCGGGTACAGCACACTGTCCCGGATGAAAGCGTTCAGCGCGGGCGTCTCGGCCCGGGCGTTGGGTTCGTAGGTCCGCAGCACGTCCGCGCGGAGCGCGTCAATGGCCACCAGGATGATATTGGGTCCGGACACATCAGACCTGGGCGCAAATTCAGGCCGTGTCGCGGCGGGCGCATTGATGCGGCCGAAGGCCGCGCCGCCTGCGACAAGCAGCAGGTATGCGGCAATCCCCATGGCGATAAGCGCGACCGGCGACCTGCGGCCCGCTGCGCCGCGCGCGGCGCGCGCGACCACAAAGGCCGCCACGGCGGCGATCAACGCTGCGAGCGCGGCCACGATCGCGGTCTGGACATAGGGCGCCAGGCCGGCGCGCGCGTCCACCGGGAGGCGGCTTACAATATCGCGCTGGACGCGCCACAGGCCGATAACCAGCCCGCCTGCGCCCAGGGTCCCGCCGAGGCACAAGGCAAAGGTCGCGGGCCACGGCGCAAAGCGGTCCAGCAGGAGGAAAAGGAAAATCAGGGCGCCCGCGATGCCCAGGCCGAGTGCGGCAAACAGCACGCCATAGACCAGCGGCCCCCAGGTGAAGCAACTCGGTTCCGTAAGGCCGCCCAGCATCCGGTGGAGCCAGAAGGATTCGCCAAGGCCGACGATGGCGCCGGCGATCAGGCCGGCAATCAGTCCCGCCGCCGCGCTGCCGAAAATCGCCGCGCGGTACCGCGCCACGGTCTCCGCGCCCAGATGGAGGTAATCCTTCGCGGGCGCGCCCGCCGCCTGTTGCTGGGCGCTGGCCAGAGCGCTGGTGAGTTGCGCCCGGCTGGGCCGTTTGCGCAAGGCCAGTATCGGCAGGCCGACCAGGAACGGCACCACATCGCCGACCCACCAGCCGAGGTGCGCGAAGGTCACCGCCGTGGCCGCGCCGCTTTTGCCGCCCAAGAGGGTGACAAACACGATTTCGCGGATGCCTTCGCCGCCGATGGAGGGGCCAATCACGGTGCCGTAGATCATCAGCGGGCTGGCGAAAAGGATGTCGAAAAGGCTGGTATTTGAGGCGCGAATGGCCATCATCGTGCCGAAATACATGATGCACGCCGCCAGATGGACCATCAGGCCATAGAACACCGCAAGCAGCAGCGCGCCACGGTTGCCGCTGTAGGCCGTGGCCGCCGCGCCCAATTTGTCCAGTTTCCCCCGCACGACCGCGGGCGTGGGCAGCACCGCTACCAGCACCTGGATCACCCGCGGATTGAGGAGCAGCAGGAAAAACGCCGCCACCACCGCGCCAAGCACGGCGAGTATGCCCGCCAGGACCCCGGGATTGATGCGCAGGTGCGGAATGCCAAGGCCGAAGGGCAGCGTCAGGAAGACCAGCCCGGTAAGCGCGATGAAACCGATCAGTTTCTCCACCGCGATCACCGTCGTGCATTTGATCACTTCGCCGGTATAGCGGGAGGAGTCATAGAGGCGATAGCCGTCAAGACCGATGGTGCCGGGCAGGAAAATCCCGATGGTCCGCCCCACGAACCAACTCTGCACCATGTACCAGAACGGCATTTGCAAGCCCTGTCCCCGCAACAGGATACGCCATCGCAGTACGCCGCAGAGCATGCCCGACAACCGCACCACCAGCGCGAAGGTCAGCCAGAACACCACATGCTGCGCCTGCGCCTCGCGCACTTCCCGCACGACATCGGCGGGTTTCACGCCGCCGAAGAGGTCCGGGCGCAATCCGAAAAATTCCGGCCAGAACAACAGGACGAACAAGCCTGCCGTGACACATACTTTGATCGCAGTGCTGACAAAGCGCTTCACCAGGGATTTTCCTCATTTTGTAAGGTTGTGTTCAGGGTTGACAGTTGTATGGGAGGCCTGCGGCCACACGTTCAAGGATAGCATATGACCGGGGGGGGGTGTCTTCCCCGGAGTGTTTTGGAGAGTGGGTCGGATTGGGGAGTGGGTCGGACCAGTATGTTGTTCATGCTTCAGCATGCGGGGGATGCAGATACGCCCGCACGCGGAAGCGTGAACGACCTGCGAAGAAGTTGGACGGACTGCGGGTTATTCGGCCCAGGGTACTTGCAGGCCGAGGGCGTCGGGCGGCAGGGGGACGTAGTAGAGGTCAAAAATCATCCAGCCGTGTCCGCCGGGGAGGTCGTCGAGATAGATGCGCGCCGTATAATCGTTTTCCAGCGCGGGTTGTTCGAGCACGAAGGGGTGCATGGGGCGCGATTCGATGTCCTTGGGAATCACGGTGACGGCCTCGCGCGGGAGATCGCTCAGGATTTCGCTCACGGCCACCTGCGCGGCGTCCCAGCGGAGGTGTTCGACGCGGAACCGGTCGCCGGAGAGGATGAGCAGGTCCTGTCCGTCCACGAGAATCTCGAAGCGGGCGAAGCGGACCGCCTGGTCGCGGTGGCTTTCGAGCACTTCGCGGTAACGTTGCTGTTGGCGCGCGATCAGCGCATCGAGTTCGCGCCGGTTCGGGATGCGCGCCAGGCGCGCCTGCGCCGCTTCGAGATTGTCCAGCGCGGCGGCGGCGTTCCGCAGCAGCACGTCCACGCCGAAGAGTTGATAGTTGAAGCCCGGGGTGTTGATGAAATCCGCCCGTGCTTTGGCGAATTTCTCGTGAGATTGGGCGAGGTCGGCGCGGTGTTCCGGGGTCGGGGCGTCCATGTAATCGAAACAGGCGAAGAGGGTATCCACATAGCCGATATTTGTGCGGATGAGGTTCTGCGTCATGCGCAGCCGGTTTTCGAGGTCTGCGGCGGTGTCGGGGTCGGCGATGCGCGGCTTGACGCGCTGGAACCGGTCCATCATCTCCGCCGCGACGGCGCGGCCGTGTTCGAGGGCGCGCATGGTCTCCGTCTGCCAAGGTTTGCAGCGCAGGTAGATGCGGCGCAGGAATTCGAGGTGTTCCTTGCCGCCGTCAATGGCGGGGTAGCCGTCCGCCGGAAAGGTGCCGACGCGCATGTGCAGGAAGGAATTGAACTGGCCGTAGGAAATCGGCTCGATGTGCAGGCCGTATTTGTAGGCCGAGGGCGTGAGCAGGTAGATTTCCGCCATTTCTTCCGCCGCCTCGGGGCCGAAGTGAATGGCGCAGAAATCGCGGGCGATCTGCTCTGCGGATTCATTGGGGTTCCACATCAGCCGGTAGAGCACGTAGCAATAGGCGCTCGTCGTGTCCCAGCCTTCCCGGAGCGTTCCCGCCAGGCCCGCCGCCCCGCGCAGATTGCCGTCTTCGGGCAGCAGGAAGGTTTGCAATCCCCGCTGGAAATACTGTCCGGAATAGGTCGGGAACAGGTTGGACGCCCCGCTTTCGTAGTAATTCATCGTCTCGAAGAGCACCAGCGTCTCGTGCGGCGTCAGGTTGAAGGTGGCGTTGTAGGGCTGGTGCCACCAGCGGTCGGCCCGCGTGATTTTGGGGATGAGATAGAGGTTTCTCGTGGGGATGGCGTCCGTGAATATCTCCCGGAACACGTCGGGCTGGCAATGGACCTCGTGGTCGCGCAGGCCCCACGTGAAATGGAAGTAGGTTTTGTCGAATTCGCCGACGACCACCTCATGCACCTTTTTCACGAAGGTGTGGAAGCGCTTCACGTAGGACCAGTCGCAGTCGCGGTTCTCGCGCGTCAGATCGAAGGGACGGTAGCGTTCCCAGAATCCGGAGATGTCATCGTTGCACACCTCGATGCCGTCCAGTTCGGGCAGGGCGGTGAAGAGTTTGCGGAACTTCTCCTGCACCGCGTCCCAGAACTTCGGATCGCAGGGGGAGAGGCTTGCGCCGGTTTCTTCGAGCAGTGAGGGGTGATACGTGAATTCATTGGAAAAACTGAAGTACTTCATGTGCAGCGCGTGGGCATAGGCGATCAATTCCCGCGTTTCCTCGCGGTGCTGCGCGTTGTTCGTCGCCTCAGGTTCGGCGTTCCACGGCACGAGATCAAGGATGTTCGGTCCCGACACCCAGTTGAAACTGTGCCGCAGGGCCACGCGCATCTGCTCCCTGGTGCTTCCGCCAAACCCGTGCCGGCCCCATGCGGCCGCCAGGCGCACCTTCATCGCCGGTTCGCGCACTTGGTTGATGTCGGGAATGCGCCGGTGCACGCGCAGGCGGTCCAGCACCCAATAGAGGCCATAGACATCGCCAATCACCGATCCCCCCGCCACCACAAGCGTTCGCCCGCCGAATTGTTCAATCGTGCGGATTTCATGGCCTTCGGCATCAATCTCCGGCCGGAGTGCCAATGCGCCCGCCTGCACCAGCCGCGCGGTCCGGCGATTGCGCGTCGCATCGCCCAGAATAACCGTATTGCCGCCGGCGTTTTCGGTTTCGTCACAGGTTACTGTGACAAGCAACCCGCACTGCGCCGCGGCCGACTGGAAATCCTCCAGCACGACACGCACCGCTTCGTCATCCTGCTGGGCCGCACTCACCACGATCAGCCACGGGTCCCCGACCGGTTCCGCCATCGCAAGGCAATGCGGCACAAGCATTGCCGCACAAAAGGAACTCCATATCCGCATGATCCGATCCCAAGTTTGTTGTCGTGTCATTGGGTTGCTTGTCACTTTATCCCGAAGTCGCCCCTCTTTTCACCCCTGCCTCCTCAATGGGAAACCCGCAGCGCGACCTGCGGCCGCTTGGGAATGGGCATCACGTATGTTGTTCATGCTTCAGCATGCTGATGATGCCTGCTTTTTTGCGCCCAAAGGCCCGTCACCCCCGCGAAAGCGGGGGCCAGAAAAATCGAAGGTCTTCGCTGCATGATGACTGGATTCCCGTGTGTGCGGGAATGACGATGGAGGGGATTCCTGGAGACTTGCTGAACGGATATGGCTGCGGCGGCGCCGCTTCAGGTTACATATCGGGGGCAAGGGCCGCGTGCGGAACAAAGGCGCTCTGTTATAATCGCAGGATGGGGCGTTTTCTATTGATAGGACTTGACGGCGCGGACCCGACATTGACGGAACAGTGGATGGCCGAGGGCCGCCTGCCGCATCTGGCGCGCTTGCGCGAACGCGGGGCGTACATGCCGCTGCGGAGCACGACGCCGCCCGCGACCTTTCCCGCGTGGACGACCTGTGTCACGGGGGTGAATCCGGGGCGTCACGGCATTTTCGATTTCACGGCGCCTGCGCCTGGGGCGCACGCATTGCGCTTTGTCAATTCGAGTTGCCGCAAAACGCCGGCGCTGTGGAAGGTTCTTTCCGATGCGGGGCGGCGCGTGGGCGTGCTTGGCGTACCCGCGACCTATCCGCCGGAGAAGGTGAACGGGTTCATGGTGGCGGGCTTTGATTCGCCGGTCGCGACCCGGATTGACCCGTCGTTCGTCTATCCGCCGATTCTCCACCCGGAAGTGAAGGAGTGGCGCTTCGCGGATTTCCAGGAGGACAACATCGGTCCGCGCTGGCATGCGCGCGCGCTGCCATCGCTTCTGGAGGGCGTTGACAAGAAGGCCGCCATCGCATGCAAACTGTTGCGCCGCGAACCGTGGGATTTCTTCATGGTCGTTTTCGGCGAATCGGACACGGCATCGCATCATTTCTGGATGTTTCATGACCCGGATTCGCCGCGCCACCGGCCCGGCATGGAATTCGCCATCCGCGCCGTGTACCAGCGGCTGGACGACGCGGTGGGCCGCCTGATGGACGCCGCAGGCGATGATGTCACCGTGGCGGTGGTGTCGGACCACGGTTTCGGCGGTGCGGGCACGGGTGTCGTACATCTCAACAACTGGCTTGCGGAACACGGCTATCTCCGCTTTTCGCCGATCGGCGGGGGCGCGATGAAATGGCTGGCGTTGACGCTGGTGCCCGGCCACTGGCGCGGGGTCGCCTTTCGCAAGTTGCGCCCGCTGGCGGCGTGCGCGGAAAGCCGCGCGCGGTTTGGCGGCATTGACTGGCCGCGCACGCGGGCATGGTCGGAGGAATTGAACTATTTTCCGTCAATCCGTATCAATGTTCGCGGCAGGGACCCGCAGGGGTGCGTGGACCCGCTGGAGTATGATGCCGTGGTGGACGACCTGTGTGCGCGGTTGGAGGCTTGGCCGCCGGTGGCGCGGGCGTGGCCGCGCGCGGCGTTGTATGCGGGACCCTGCGTGGAAGACGCGCCGGACATCATTCTCGAACTCGCGCTGGAAAACGGCTATTCGCATTCGTGCCTGCGGGCGCGGGGCGGGCCTTCTTTCCGCCGCATCCGGCCCGATGAAGCGGTCGGCGGCAGGGAGCGCGGCATGAACGGCGCCCACCGTCCCACGGGGGTGCTCTTTCTCTCGGAGCGGGCGAACCGGAGCGCGGCCTCGCTGGAAGATATCGCACCAACGGTGTTGACGGTATTGGGAGTCGCCGGGCCGCCGATGGATGGACGCCCGTTGCTGGGCGACATTGTGGGGAGCGTGGAAATGCCGGCACACGGCGCGGGCGCGGAACCGTCCGCGTTCTCCGGGGAGCAACCGTATACACCGGAAGAGGAGGCGCGGATCGAGAAGCGGTTGCGCGCCCTGGGGTACTACGAATGAGCCTGCGCATCGCCATGGTGGGCGCGTGCCCCTATCCCGTGCCGCAGGGATCGCAGGTATTCCTGCGTGAGAATGCGCTCGCGCTGCGCAGCCGGGGACACGAGGTGCATCTCGTGGTTTACGGCCACGGTATCGGAAAGGACACCACCGGCTTGCCCATCCACCGCTGCCGCCGCATCCCCGGCGACGGGCGCACGGACGCAGGACCCTTTCTGGCAAAGCCCGCGCTGGATGTGGCGCTTGCGTTCACGCTGCGGCGCGTGGTGCGCGAAGCGCGGATTGACCTGGTGTGCGCGCACAACTACGAGGCGCTGCTGGTGGCGCTGGCGGCGGGCGTGCGGCCCATCCTCTACCATGCGCACAACGCCATGTCGGACGAACTGCCCTATTATTTCCGCTGGAAGGCCCTGCCGACATGGCTGGGGCGCTGGCTCGACCGCGCCTTTCCCAGACACGCCGACCGGGTGGTGGCGCCGCATCGCCGGCTTGCCGGACATCTCATCGTGCGGGGATGCCCGCACGATAAGGTGGTCATTGTTCCCCCGCCGGTGGATGCCGGCCGCTTTGAGCCTGTCACGCCGACCCGCGACACCCCGCCTGTGCTCTATACCGGCAACCTCGACGCTTACCAGAATATCGGACTGCTTTTTGAGGCGATGGCCCTCGTGCGCAAGGCGAAACCCGACGCGCGGCTGGTGATTGCGACGGCCCAGCAGGCCTGCCTGCCGGGGGCGGAAATCGTGCCCACGCCGGGCTTCGATTCGCTCAAGCGCCTGCTCGCCCGGGATTCCGTCTTCGCCGTGCCGCGCGTGTCCTGGTCGGGCTATCCGATCAAACTCCTGAACGCCATGGCCGCCGGCAAAGCCATCGTCGCCTGCCAGAGCGCCGCGTACCCCATCACCCACGAGGAAACCGGCCTCATCGTCCCCGACAATGATGCGCAAGCCTTTGCCGATGCGATCCTGCGCCTCATGAATGACCACCGGCTCCGCGCCGAACTTGGCGCGCGCGCCCGCGAAACCGCCCTGAATGAATACCGCCCCAGCCGTGTCGCCGAATTGCTGGAGCGCGTAGCGCTGGAAGTGGTCGCCGCACGTAGTGGCGCACAATAAACGCTGCGTCTCAAAGTTTTGGAGTACAGGGTTCAGCCTGCTGATTCTCTGGCGATCTTCGGTCGGGTTTATCCCAGCCCTCTCCCTTCGGGAGCGGGCTGGGGTGAGGGGGGCAGGCCACCATAACAGAAGGCTTCACTCAGGGCCGGCAATGTTTTGGACATCACTGGATTCTGATTATTGTTCAAAACGTTTTGGATCGGCGTATTACTCGCCCTGGGGGCGTTGGGCATATTCAACTGGCGACGTATTCCTCAATGGCCTGGCGGATCGTTTTGAGAATCCAGGCGCGCTTGGCGTCGTCGGTCTCCAGCAGGGTCATGCGGAAGCCCTCGTGCGCGCACTGGAAGCCGGTGAGCGGCACAACGACGATGCCGTATGCGCCCATGAGGTAATACACGAAGCGTTTGTCCGGCGTCACGTTGCGTACGAGGTTCTCGATGCGGGCGCGGATGGGCGGCTCTTCGATATGCAGCCGCTGCCGGTCGTTCAGCACGCCGTCCTTGAACATCACGGTGAAGTAGAACGCGCCGCCGGGCTTGTTGACCACCACCGCGTCGCAGCCCCGGAACGCCGCCATGGCTTCCTCCGCGCGCTGGTTGAAAATCTGCGCGCGATGCCGGAGATGCGCCGGATAGCGCGCATCGCCCATCACGCGGGGGATGGACATCTGCGGCAGCGTCGTGGAGCAGACCTCCAGGCGTTTGGCCGCGAGCAGGCTGTCCACGTAGGTGGCGAAATTCTCATCGCGGTTTTTGTTCAGCACTTCGATCCAGCCGCAGCGCGCACCGGGCCACGGATATTCCTTGCTGATGCCGCGCATCGAAATCGCGGGCACGTCGTCAATCCACTGGCTCATGTGCAGGCGCGGATTGCCCTCGTACACAATGTGTGTGTAGATTTCGTCGGCGATCATGAAGAGGTTGTATTCCTGGGCGATCTTGACGATCTCCTCGAGCAATCCGCGCGGATAGACCGCGCCCGTGGGGTTGTCCGGCGAGAGGAGCAGAATGCCCGCGATGGAATCGTTGTACTTGACCTTGTTGCGGATGTCGTACAAGTCCGGCAGCCAGCCGTTGTAGGGGTCCAGTTGATATGTGACATGCTCGTAGCCGCTGTGGGCGGCTTCCGCCGAGGAATGGGTGCTGTACGCGGGGGACGGACCGAGCACCCGCGCCTCTCGCTTCAGAAAGCCATAGACCTTCGCCACCGCGTCGCCGATACCGTTGAAGAAGATGATGTCGTCCGGCGTGATCTTCGCCCCGTTGCCCCGCGCGTTCACCACGCCCGCGAGAAACTCCCGCGTCTCACGCACGCCCGCCGTGTCGCAATAACCGTAACTTGCCGGCTGCTCCAGCAGGTCACACAGAATCTCGCGAATCCACGGGTTGAGTTCCTCGCCCTTTTCTATCGGATCGCCGATATTCTCCCAGGTGATTTGGCGGCCCAAATCGCGGATTTGACGCGCCACCGTGACAATTTCGCGAATCTCGTAACTTAGGTTCTTCGCGCCTTCATGTACAATGTTTCTTCTCATCGATCAACGGCATCCATCTGCGCAAAACGCAAAGCGACACTTGTCCGGCGGCAGGGAGTTCACGCCGTTTCCACAGATACAGCAAAGCGGCGGCGAATCCTGCGGAAAGCGCGTATCATAGGCGGGAATTTCCCGGAAATCAACCGCTGTCGAGCGAACGCCTCTTTCGCGCGCTATTTTTTGTGCAGGATTTTTTCGACCAGTGGCGCCTGAATGCGCGCAACCATCGGCATCGCGCCGACCAGCGGCCGCACATAGCGCAGAAATGCTTCGGTCACGCCGTTACCTTCACTGTTGATGTATTCATCCGGCATTTCCGTGGCCAGCCGCGCCA
This sequence comes from uncultured bacterium, assembly GCA_937951485.1. Lineage (GTDB taxonomy): Bacteria > Hydrogenedentota > Hydrogenedentia > Hydrogenedentales > CAILVY01 > CALEDJ01. The sequence goes on along the minus strand of CALEDJ010000056.1, from coordinate 1,613 downwards.
CCGTCTCCAGCGGCGTAAGGAAGTATTCCACAGAATAATCGCCCACGCGCCGGATCGCCACTGACCCGTCCTGGTTGTGGCGGATGGCGTAGTGCGCCGCCTTCTCGCCCACCTCCCGCGCCTCGGATTGGTCCACCTCGCTGACGCACCCCAAAAAACTCCGTTGCAGGTAGCCGAGCGTATCGGCGCGCACGCGCTTGATGGACAGGCCGGACTTTATCCACTCGCTCAACAGGTCGCCCAGCGCGCCCGTGCCCGACAATTGGACGTTGCCGTGCGAGTCCTTTTCGCCGCCCGTGAACTGTTCCGCGATGGCCTTGCCGTCCTCGCCGACAATGCCCTCGGAAACCGCGATTACGCAGCGCCCATATTCATCGTGAACCCTCTTGACATCCGCCAGGAACCGGTCTTTACCGAACGGGCGTTCCGGCAGATAAATCAGGTGTGGGCCGTCATCGGGGAATTTGCGCGCCAGTGCCGACGCCGCGGTGAGGAAACCCGCATGCCGCCCCATCACCACCCCGATGTACACGCCGGGGATCGCCCGGTTGTCGAGGTTCGCCCCCGCAAACGCCTGCGCCACGAACTTCGCCGCCGACCCGTAGCCCGGGCAATGGTCCGTCACCCGTAAGTCGTTGTCTATCGTCTTCGGGATATGGATCACCCGCAGTTCATATCCGGCATTCTTGGATTCCTCGCTGACAATCCGGCACGTGTCCGCGCTGTCATTTCCGCCGATGTAGAAGAAATATCTGATGTTGTGCGCCTGGCACACCTCGAAAATCTTGTGGCAATAGGCCGCATCCGGTTTGTCGCGCGTTGACAGCAGCGCCGACGACGGCGTCTGCGCCACCATCTCCAGGTTGTGTGTCGTCGCTTCCGTCAAGTCAACATATTCCTCGTTGACCACCCCGCGCACCCCGTGCAGCGCGCCATAGACATGCGTGACCTGCGGATACTGCCGCGCCGCCAACGCCGCGCCCACAAGACTCTGATTGATCACCGCCGTCGGGCCGCCGCCCTGCGCGATCAGTACTTTTCCGCTCACTTGCGACATGCGATTCACTCCTTTGGTTGCGTTTATCGGGATTCTTCGGGGTTCAACGAAAGGGAATAATCAGGGAACCCTATTATCGCACGCGGAGTCCCCGCCCTGCAAACCGGTTGCAGCCTCAGTGATCCCCAGTTTTCAGATGAAGCGATAGATAAAAGGCGCGCATGGTCTTTTTTGCCTTAAAATGGTCTCAAGTTGAGAAATCGAGTTCCATTTGGAGGGAAAGACCATGTACGCCACGATCAGGATTCTGACACGGATAGTGGCCAATGTACAAGACATGCGCTTGTCGCGGGCCGGGACGTTGGCGGCCATCGTAAGCGCCGCGCTGTTGATGAAGGGGGTTGGGGTATTGGCGTCAGGACGGGCCATGTCGGGGGAAATAGCGGCAAAACACTGCATAAAACGCATCTGGCGTTTTCTGCGCAACGGACAATCTCGCCGCGGAAAGGGAGGTGCTGGAGATGTTGGCGCGGATTTGTCCCGGGAATACTCAGCCTGTCCTTATTGCGGACCGCGGCTGCGGGCATCCGCGCCGGCTGCGGGAAATTCAAAAGAG
>CALEDJ010000055.1 GCA_937951485.1 uncultured bacterium | reverse complement strand
CACCGGTTGCGGCGCCGCTGCCGCGCCGTCCACCGCCACGCCGTTGCGCACCGCCGCCCCGTCCGCGACGGCCCCGCCGCACAGCGCCAAGATCACCACGACCGAACAAACCCGGCCCAAAAACCGCATCGAACCGCTACCCGTAAACATGGCACACATCCCTTCTGTTGTTTCGTTGGTATGCTTTCGCCAACGGACTACCGCTTCACTGTCTATTTCAAGTCTGACGCACCGTTTTCAAGTCTGACGCACCGTTTCCCGGACGCTTTTTCTTCGTATCGTCCTGCCAAGAGGGACCCGCCAATTCCCCACTGGGGACTTCTCCTGATCGGTCCCGCTTTCAGCACACACTCCGAAAAGAATCCACAACCTCAAGCGCCACGTGTTCCATTATCCCTGTCTCACAAGTTGAAGGAATGATGAGAACACCTCCTGCCATGGGCGGATTTCCACGTTGCGGGGAGACCTGCCGCTTGCGATCGAAACGTTCCAAGAAATTTTCAGAATCATGGAAAGCGTACTTACTTATGATTCTCTGGTCTTAACATACCCCAAACATATTGGAATGGTCAAGCATTTTTTTAGGAATCCTCGTAATTCAGGGGCCCGGGGGCGCTAAGAATCGGATTTCTGCGGACTTAGCGCGTTTTGGGTTTGACATTGCGGGAGGCGTATGATAGATTAATCACCAAGGTATGGGGCGGTGTGTCTTTGAACAAGGAGCATGTCTTCAAGATGGCGTTAAGCAAGAAACAACAGGCGATTGTCGCGCAATTGGAGCGTCGCGTGGAGTTGTGCCGGGAATTCATGAACGACTGGCTCCTGTTCAACCAGATTTTGAGCGCATATCCCAGCCCGGGAGTGAACAAGGCGCAGTTGGAGAATCAGTTTCTGAAGATCAAGAGCAAACTGGCGCGGGAACATCGGGTGCTCAAGGATACGTTGCAGGACGATTACAACCTCGACGCGAACACCATGAACATCGTCTCCGGGGCGACAAACCTGGAAAGCATCTATTCCCAGTCGGAGGTGGCGGTGAAGAAACTCCAGACGGAATGGCACCGCGCATTCATCGCAATCAATGAGACGCTCGGCGCACTGGAAGATAAAAAGGCCCGCGCCGAAGCCGGGGAAAAGGTCTTTCTGGCGACGGCGGATATGATGGCCGGCAAGGGCGCGGCCTTGAATGAGAACACAAAGACCATCCTGATCATCGCAGGCGTGATTGGGGTGTTGGCGCTGCTGTATTTCTTTACGCCGCTGGGCGAGATTTACGCCAGTTCCCTCAGAAACCTGCTTGGCCGGTAGCGCGACCGGACCGTGCTTTGTTGCCCGGCGGACCCCGGATCTGCGCGTACAAGGAGCAAAGCGTGACGAAGCGCGACCTTGTAATCAGTGTGGCGGAACGTTTGGGTTATACCCAGAATGAGGTTTCGGCCGTTCTGCAGGTGGCGCTGGACGCCATTTGCGAGAGCCTGGCGGCCGGCGAACGGCTGGAAATCCGCAATTTCGGCGTGTTTGAGATGAAAATCCGCGGCGCGCGTATCGGGCGCAATCCGCGCACCGGCGCGGAGGTGCCGATCGCCCAGAAGCGCGTCGTCGTCTTCAAGCCCGGCAAGGCGCTCAAGGCATTGGTGGAGCGTCAGCCGCCGGAACAAAAGAGCGTCCCGCCCTCAGACCAGGCCGGGATGGCGCCCGCGCGTTGATGTCACCGCCCTTCGCCGCCATAACGTTCTTCCCATCGGAGGCGGCGCACCACTGCAGCGGTCGGGCGCAGATTTCCATGTTACGATTGAAAGGCGCATGCGGTGTCCAATGACGAAAAACGGATGACCTTCACGGAGCATCTGAGCGAACTGCGCAGCCGGCTGATCTATTCCCTGGCGGCGCTGGCCGCGAGCGTCGTTATATGCTACATCTTTTCCAACTTTCTGCTGGAGATGCTGGGGCGCCCGCTGACCCCGCTCGCGGAGCGGGGCTTCTTCCAGGCGACTGATGCGCCCGCCACCCCCGATGCCCCCGCCGACCCTGCGCCGCCGCGCTCGCCGGGCACCTCCGCCGCGCCGAAATGGACGGTGCTGAACCCCCTTGAAATCGTGCTGGTCAAACTGCGGCTGGCGGGCTACATGGGGCTTGTCCTGGCGTTCCCCTTCATTCTTTACCAGGCTTGCGCCTTTGTATTTCCCGGCCTGCGCGACAATGAGCGCCGCGCCGCCCTCATTCTCATTTACGGGTGCAGCATCCTGGCGGCGGCGGGCGTGTTGGTGGCCTACTTCGGCGTGATGCCCTTGTTCATGCCCTACGTGATGAGTTTCGTGCCGGACGGATGGGAAGTGCAGTTGCGGGCCAGCGAAACCATCTCGCTGATCCTGCTCTTTCTTGCGGCTTTCGCGGTGGCCTTCCAGTTTCCCATGGCCGTGCTCATTCTCGTGTATATGGGCTTGTTGACGCCCGCCACATTGAAAAAATACCGCCGGCTGGCTATCGTGGGACTGACGATAATCTCGGCCATCTTGACGCCGCCGGACCCCCTGTCCATGATGATCATGCTGATTCCGCTCTTCCTGCTCTACGAGGGCAGCATCTGGCTGTCCTACCTTGTCGTATGGCGCAGGAAGCGGGCCGGGGCGGAAACGTAAGGTGGTGCTGCCATGATGGGAATCGGATTTGGCGAAATGGTGCTGATCGCGGGGATCGCCCTGATTTTCCTGGGACCGGAAAAATTCCCCGAATTCGCCAAAATCGTCATGCGCACCATCCGCGACCTCCGCGGCTACATGGACGACATCAAGGACGAGGTTTCCAAAGAACTGCGACCGGTCCAAAAGGAAATCCGATCCCTCTCCCGCTATGATCCCGAAACCTACATTGACGCCATGACCGGCAAGTCGAGCGGCGATTACGACACTGCGGGGAAAGCGCAATCCACCCCCGGCGCGGGCGATAAGACCGCCGGCGACACACAACAGGAACTCTCCGCCGAAGACGACTCGCCCGCCGACCCCGAGGCGCAGACGCTCTCCCCGCGGGAAACAGCCGACAACACTGCGCCTCCAGCCGATGACGACGCGGCATGGGGCCACGCCGAAGAACAATATCCCGAACCTCCCGAACGGCTGGATGGCTGAGGCATCCCACTGGCACGGCCACCGTCTTGACCCTCAAGTTCCTTCAGTTCCCCGCCGATATAGGGGAAAGCGACGGATTTCAATCAAAGGGCCTGTTGGGGCAGGCCCGGAGGGTCTTACAATGGGAAACCCCGGTCTGATGCAGTTGTCACCCGCCTTCTTTGCCACACAGAAAACCACGCCACCGCACGGCGACGCGGCGCGGCCTGTCGCGCCCCCGGGACTTCTGCGCCGCCCGCCCGAAAATAACGCCCCCGCCGAAACATGGCCCGCGCACACCGACCCGGGTGTGGATGAGGCATTTGAAACAATGGTCTATTCCTCCCAGATGCGTTACGCATCGCTTGCGGCGCGCTTGCAGGAGGTTGCGGCGCGGTTTGCGGAGCACAACGGCGGTCAGGAAATTGCCGCGCAAGAAACGCAAATGACCTTTGATTTCTTCGCCGAAAGCAAAACGGAAATCCGGATTGGTTTCCAACAACGCAGCGCAGCGGTCGCGGAGGGATTGAACGGAACCCGGCGGGCGACCTACATGGAGATCAGCCGCGAAGTGGCGGCGCGCTTTCAATTCAGCGGCAGCATTTCCGGCGCAGCCCTGCAGGGATTCGCAGGCGCGGCGGAAAGTCTTTCCGGCGAAGAGACGCTCTTCGACAAACTCATGGCCTTGGCGAACCAGCTGCTCGAAATGGGCAACGCCTTTTTCGACGATGTGATGCGGCTTTTTGAGGAGTTTTCAGGCGCCCCCCAGACAGGTGCATACGATGATTTTCTGCGCGAGACATTGAACCGATTCCTGCAGGGACTGCCGGGAATGAACAACGCCGCGCCGCGCATGGCCGCCGTCTCAGGCATGGGTATTCAATTGACCTTCCGATTCGAAATCAGCGTCAGCGCACAATTCACCTTCCAGGAACTCCAGGGCGAAGTGCAGCAGGCGGACCCCATCATCCTCGACCTTAACGGCAACGGCTTCGACTTGACCCATTACCGCGACGGCGCGCGCTTCGACATCCTCGGCAACGGGCGCGCCGCGCCGACGGCCTTCGTCACCGGCGGCGATGCCTTCCTCGCCATTGACCGCAACGCCGACGGCATCATCAACAGCGGCAGGGAACTCTTTGGCGATCAGAACGGCGCAGCCAACGGTTTCGAGGAATTAAGGAAACTGGACAGCAACGGCGACGGCGTCATTGACCGCCATGACGCGGATTTCGACAAGTTGCTGCTCTGGCGCGACAACGGCAATGGCATCACCGATCCGGGAGAACTGATCTCCCTGCGGAACGCGGGCATCGCCGCCATCCGCCTCGACTATCGCAACGTCAACCACGGCGCGGCGGGGGGCAACCGCATCGCGCAACTCGCCACCTTCCAGTGGACCGACGGCCGCACCGGCGCCGCAGGCGACGCCATTCTCAACTATCTCGCATGAACCCCCGGGCGAAACGCCGACACAAATGGAGTCCCCCGCCGAATCAAGCGAAGCAGTCCGTAAGGGGTATTCCAGTTTCACAGGCGCGATAAATGTTGATTGCTTTTCGCCGCATCTCAAAAATATCTGTAATATAATCAACATAGTTCGAATTAGTCGTGGCTTCATGCGTGCACGCACGCAAAAAGTATCGCAGGCATTTGCAAAATGAGCGTTCTTGGCCGTGGCAACATCGAAATCCCCTGATACCTCCGATAGGACTGTCCTTTTGGAAGGTGAAAAAGCGCATTTCACAAATGCCTCATTGCGCTTGATCCGAAGCGTGCCAATGTGTACAATTGCACCCGTTTTGTGGCTCTTCATGTTATTTTCCTCTTAACGAACGTTAGGTAAGAGCATGCTTGCATAACGTGACGCAGATGCGTCTTGCAGGGATTGGGAGTCTCCATGGGCTTGCATGTGATCAAAAAAGGGCTTGACCTGCCGATAGCGGGCGAACCGCAGCAAGTGGTGGAAGATGCGCGGCCCGTGCACCGCGTCGCGCTGATCGCCGAAGATTACGTGGGCATGCGACCGACCTTTTTCGTGAAAACCGGGGAAACGGTGAAACGGGGACAGGTCCTTTTTGAAGACAAAAAAACACCGGGTATCTTGTACACCGCGCCGGGCGCAGGCGTGGTAACCATCAATCGCGGGGAGCGCCGCGCATTGCAGTCGGTCGTGATTGATCTGGCGTCCGAAGAAGAAGAAGTCGCCTTCACACAGTACACCGGTAAGGACCTGGCGTTGTTGACGCGCGACCAGACGGTGGGATTGCTGATCGAATCCGGGTTGTGGACCGCGCTGCGCACAAGGCCTTTCGGAAAGGTGCCCGCGCCCGACAGCAAACCGCATTCGATATTCATCAATGCCATGGACACCAATCCGCATGCGCCGTCCATCGAGGTGATTGTCTCAGGGCGTGAAACGGAGTTGGCCGCGGGCGCGCTGGCGGTGTCCAAATTGACGGACGGCAAGGTGTACTTCTGCCGCGCAGCGGGGTCCAAAGTGTCGCCGCCGCCGAACATCGGCGTGGAAGTGGAGGAATTCTCCGGTCCGCATCCAAGCGGCACGGTGGGCGTGCATGTTCACCTGCTTGATCCCGTACACCGCAACAAGACGGTCTGGTATATCGGCATTCAGGATGTGCTGGCTTTCGGCGCGTTGTTTTTAACGGGTCGCCTGGATACGCGGCGCATGGTTGCGCTGGCAGGGCCGGGGGTAAAGCGGCCGCGCCTGTTGCGCACGCGTCTGGGCGCGAGCCTGGATGAATTGACGGCGGACGAACTGGAGCCGGGCGAGCAACGGGTCATCTCCGGTTCGGTCCTTTCCGGCCGTACGGCCATGGGGGAAATCCACGGCTATCTTGGCCGCTACCACCAGCAGGTGAGCGTCTTGCGCGAGGGACGCGAACGGGAATTTCTGGGCTGGCTCGCGCCGGGCAAGGACCGGTTCAGCATCGTCAATGCATTCACCTCGGCGCTGCAACGGGGCAAAAAGAAATTCGCGTTTACCACATCGTTGAACGGCGGCCACCGGGCGATGGTCCCGATCGGCGTGTATGAGCGCGTGATGCCGATGGACATCATGCCGACTTTTCTGCTTCGGGCGTTGATCATGGAAGACATCGAACGCGCCGAACAGTTGGGCTGCCTCGAACTGGAAGAGGAAGACCTGGCACTGTGCACCTTCGTGTGTCCGTGCAAATTCGATTATGGACCGATTCTTCGGCGAAACCTCACCATCATCGAGAAGGAAGGATGACCCGGCGACCGGCGGGTGTTTACAAAAATAAGGCGCAGCGGCGACCGGCCGGCGACGCGAAAAACAAGGGCCTATGAAAGCGCTACGAAACATACTGGACAAACAGGCGAAGTTCTTCGAGAAGGGCGGGAAACTGGAACGCCTCTACCCGGTTTGGGAGGCCACCGACACCTTCATGTACACGTCCGGCACCGTGACGAAGACGGCCTCGCACGCGCGGGATGCGCTGGACCTGAAGCGTCTGATGATCACCGTGGTGGTTGCGCTGACCCCCTGCGTGCTGATGGCGCTGTACAACACAGGTTACCAGGCCAACGCGGCGATGGCGGCGATGGGCGCCGCAGAGCAAAGCGGGTGGCGGCATGCGCTGATGGGGATGCTGGGCGTCGGCTACAACCCGAACAGCATTCTCGCTTGCATGATTCACGGCGCGCTCTATTTCCTCCCCGTGTACCTCATGACTCTGGCGGCGGGCGGCTTCTGGGAAGTGCTCTTCGCCGTGGTGCGCAGACATGAGATCAATGAAGGCTTCCTGGTGACCAGCCTCCTGTTTCCCCTGACCCTGCCGCCGACGATCCCGCTGTGGCAGGTGGCGCTGGGCATCAGTTTCGGCGTGGTGATCGGCAAGGAGGTCTTCGGCGGGGTCGGGATGAATATCCTGAATCCGGCGCTGACGGCGCGCGCTTTCCTGTATTTCGGCTATCCGGCGCAAATCAGCGGCGACAAGGTGTGGACGGCGGTGGACGGTTACAGCGGGGCGACCCTGCTCGCGATGGCGAAAGACAAAGGCATGGAGGCGCTGTCGCAGGCGAGTTGGTGGCAGTCGTTCCTCGGCTTTGAAGCGGGGTCCATGGGCGAGACCTCTGCCCTGGCGTGCCTCCTGGGGGCGGCGGTGCTGATTCTCACCGGCATCGCGTCATGGCGCACAATGGCCGGTGTCTGCATCGGCGCGATTGTGACCGCGGTCGGGTTGAATCTCATTGGCTCGCAAAGCAATCCCGCCTTCCAGATACCCGTACACTGGCACCTGGTGCTGGGCGGCTTCGCGTTTGGCGCGGTCTTCATGGCGACTGACCCCGTCACGTCGGCGTTCACGGACATCGGCCGCTGGATTTACGGGTTGTTGATCGGGTTCCTGATTGTCCTGATGCGCGTGGTGAATCCGGCGTACCCGGAGACGGTAATGCTGGCGATTCTCCTCATGAACGTATTCGCTCCCTTGATTGATTATTTTGTGGTGCAAGCGAACATCAAACGGAGGGTGGCGCGATATGCGGCGTGACAGCCCCCTTTACACCATATGCTTCGCAACACTGGTGTGCGGCATCTGTTCGGTTCTGGTTTCGAGTTCCGCGGTGGGACTGCGGGAGCGGCAGCGTGCCAATCAGATCCTGGACCGGCAACTGAAGGTCTTGTCCGTTGCGGGACTGGTGGGGCCGGGCGAACGCCTCTCGCGCACGGAAATCGAGAGCCGTTTCCGCGAGCGCATTCAACCTAAAGTGGTGGAACTGGCATCGGGCGCCTATGATGAAAGCCTTGACCCCGATACCTTTGATCAGCGACGGGCTGCCCGCGACCCGGCCACCAGCCGACCCGCGCCGGAAAATCCCGCCCGCGTCATGCGCCTGCCCCATCGGGCGCTGGTCTTTCTCGTCATGGAAAACAATACCGTGGCGCAGATCGTGCTGCCGGTCGAGGGCATGGGCTTGTGGTCCACACTGTACGGGTTCCTTGCATTGGACAAGGACACCACGACCATCCGGGGGCTCACCTTTTATGAACACGCCGAAACGCCGGGGCTGGGCGGCGAGGTGGACAATCCCCGCTGGAAGACGCTATGGGAAGGCCGCAAGGCATTTGACACAGAGTGGAAGCCGCGTATAGAAGTAATCAAGGGGCAGGCCGGCCCGCCGGACAGCGACCCGCATCACGTGGACGGATTGTCCGGCGCGACACTGACCAGCCGTGGCGTGTCGCACCTGCTGCAATTCTGGCTGGGCGACGATGGATTCGGCCCCTATTTGAAGCGATTCCGGGAAGAAGGAGCCTGATCGTCATGGGATTCGCATTTACCAAAAAAGAACGGGCGGTGCTGCTGGACCCGCTCTTCAACAACAATCCGATTCTCTTGCAGGTGCTGGGCATCTGCTCCGCGCTGGCCGTCACCACAAAACTGGACAAGGCCATCGTGATGGCCGTTTCGCTGACCTTTGTGACCGGCCTGGCATGCCTGGCCGTGAGCATTATCCGAAACTATGTGCCGTCGAGCGTACGCATCATCATCCAGTTGACGATTATCGCCTCGCTGGTCATCATCGCCGACCAGATTCTCAAGGCATTCGTGCCGACCATCAGCAAGGAGTTATCGGTTTTCGTCGGACTGATCATCACCAACTGCATCGTGATGGGCCGCGCCGAGGCCTTCGCGTTGCAGAATCCGCCCTTTGCGAGTTTCATTGACGGCATCGGGAACGGCCTGGGGTACAGCATGATCCTGCTCGGGCTGGGCTTCTGCAGGGAATTGTTCGGATCGGGCAAGGTGCTGGGCTACAGCGTGCTGCCGCTGGTAACCGAGGGCGGCTGGTACACCCCCAACGGACTGCTGCTCATGGCGCCCAGCGCGTTGATTCTGACGGGATTGTTCGTCTGGATGCTTCGCGAATGGAAACCAGAACAGGTCGAGAAAGAGTGATATGCTGGAACACTATCTGAGCATCGCGATCAAGGCGGTCTTCATCGAGAACATGGCGCTGGCCTTTTTCCTGGGCATGTGCTCATTTCTGGCATGTTCGAAAAAGGTGGAAACGGCCATAGGATTGGGCACAGCGGTGACCTTCGTGCTGGTCATGGCGGTGGGAATCAGCAACCTGATCCTGAACTATCTGCTCAAGGAGGGGGCGCTGGCCTGGATTCACCCCGGCATGGCGCAGGTGGACTTGCGCTTCCTGAGTTTCCTCAGTTACATCGGCGCAATTGCCGCCCTGGTCCAACTCGTGGAAATGGTGCTGGACAAATATGTCCCGACCCTGTACGCGGCATTGGGCGTCTTTCTGCCGCTGATTGCGGTGAACTGCGCCATTCTGGGATCGGCGCTGTTCATGGACCAGCGGGATTACGCCTTCGGCGAGAGCATGGTCTTCGCCATCGGTTCGGGGGTGGGCTGGATGCTCGCCATCGTGGGGCTGGCGGCAATACGCGATAAGATGCGCTACAGCAATGTGCCGGCGGGCCTGCGCGGCCTCGGCATGGCGTTCATACTGACCGGGCTGATGGCGCTTGGTTTCATGGCGTTTTCGGGAATCCAACTGTAATCGGACAGAAGAGGCGAGGAACCCATGCAGGTTGTTCTGTTGGGCATGTTGATGTTCACACTGGTCGTGCTTACGCTGGTCATCGTGCTGATGGCGGCCAAATCGAAACTTGTCAGCAGCGGCAATGTGACCATTCTGGTGAACGACGACCCGGACAAGGCCTTGAGCGTGCCCGCCGGCGGCACCCTTCTGGCCACGCTCGCCAACCAGAAAATCTTCATTCCCTCCGCCTGCGGCGGCAAAGGCAGTTGCGGCGTCTGCAAGGTGACGGTGCAGGAGGGCGGCGGCGCCATCCTGCCCACAGAAGAGAGCCACATCAACCGCCGCGAAGCGCGAGAAGGCGTGCGTCTGTCCTGCCAGGTCAAGGTCAAGCAGAACATGAAGATCGAACTGCCCCCGGAAGTCTTCAACGTCCGAAAGTGGCAGTGCCGCGTCCGCTCCAACCACAACGTCGCCACCTTCATCAAAGAACTGGTGCTGGAACTGCCGGAAGGCGAGTCCGTGCCCTTCCGCGCCGGCGGCTATATCCAGATCGAATGCCCGCCGCACACCGTGCATTTCAAAGACTTCGATATCGAAGAGCGGTTCCGCGACGCCTGGGACGCGCTCAACCTGTGGGAACTCTCGTCAACCACCGACGAACCGGTCACCCGCGCCTATTCCATGGCGAATTACCCCGAAGAGCGCGGCATCATCATGCTCAACGTCCGCATCGCCACGCCCCCGCCCCGCACCCACGGCATCCCGCCCGGCATCATGTCCTCCTATATTTTCAATCTGAAACCAGGCGATGAGGTCACCATTTCCGGTCCCTACGGCGAATTCTTCGCAAAAGAAACCGACCGCGAAATGTGCTTTATCGGCGGCGGCGCAGGCATGGCCCCCATGCGATCCCACATCTTCGACCAGTTCCGCCGCCTGCGCACCCAGCGCAAAGTCACCTTCTGGTACGGCGCACGGAGCCTCCGCGAAATGTTCTACGTCGAGGATTTCGACAGCATCCAGCGCGAATTCCCCAATTTCAAATGGCATGTCGCCCTGTCCGAGCCGATGCCCGAAGACAACTGGACCGGCCTGACCGGATTCATCCACCAGGTGCTCTACGACGAATACCTCAAAGACCACCCCGCCCCCGAAGACATCGAGTATTACCTCTGCGGCCCCCCCCTCATGCTTTCCGCGTGCACCAAAATGCTCGACAACCTCGGCGTCGAAGAGGAAATGATCGCCTTCGATGACTTCGGTTGATCTCCTGATCCATCTGTCGTGGCCGGTCTTCCGATCTCTTCGGTCGCCTGTGGTGTGAGCGGTCTCCTTTCCTTTGTTGTTGTGCCGGGTCTCCAGACTGCGCCACATCCCCGACCGAAGGTCTCCGATGCATCACCTTCAATTGTCATGTAATTGCGTGTTTTCGGATTTGCGATTGCGTCAGGGTTTTGGCGGGCGCGGCGATATCGCCATGTTCTCGATAAACCGCAGCACGACCACGCCGAAACAGATGGCCATGGCGGCGAGGATGAGGATCAGGAAGCCGTAATGCGGCGGGGCGACGGAGAGGATGAAGGCAAGCAGGCCCATGCAGGCGGAGATGTAGTAGAGCGCGAGCACCACCTGGACCTGCGAGAGACCGAGATCGAGCAGGCGATGATGCAGGTGATTACGGTCAGGGGAAAAGAACTGCCCTTCGCGGGCCCGCTGGAGACGACGCAGGAAACTGAGCGCGGTGTCCACAATGGGCACGGCGATCACGACCATGGGCACCGCCAGCGCGATGATGGTGACGCCTTTCTGCTGCTGCACCATCGCGGAGGTGGCGAGCACGAAGCCGAGGAAAAGCGCGCCGGTGTCGCCCATGAACACCGAAGCGGGATGGAAGTTGTAACGGAGGAAGCCCAGGGTGGTTCCCATGAGATAGGCCATGATAACACAGGAGAAGACCTGGTTGGCCCGCAAGGAGATGGCGAAAAGGGTCGCCGCGCAGATGAATACCAGCCCGGCGGCAAGGCCGTCGAGGCCGTCGGAGAAGTTCACCGCGTTCATCACGCCCACGATCCACAGCGGCGTGATGATCAGCGCCAGCAAACCGAGTTGCCAGGCCCCGCCGAGCGGATGCGCAATCTGCGCCGCGCGAAACCCCCACAAACACAGCGCCAGCGTGATGATTAATTCGATGACCAGTTTGGCGAAACTGGACATGTCGCGCACGTCATCATAAAGGCCCATGAGTACGATGATCGTGCCCAGGAGCGCCATGGGAAAAAGCACCGGCTGCGAAAATTCCGGACGCCAGACCTCCAACGCCAGAATGACGCCCAGGAAACAGAAATAAAACGGCAGCCCGCCGAGATACGGCACACTGCGCGTGTGCACCTTGCGCGCGTTCGGACGGTCCACGACATCCAGGCGCAGGGCCAGCCGCCGGCAAAGAGGCGTCAGAAGCAGCGTCGCCGCAAGCGATCCGATGCCGACCGCGAGGTAGAGTGTCCACGGATGCCGCATCATCGCGCAGGTTCCCTCGCCGGTCGTATCACGCCGCACGTGGCGGGCTTCGCGGGGCAATCGCTGCCGCCCTCGGGCGACCATGCCTGAAGGGCCGCCCCGCGGGCCGCGCCCTTCACACCGATGGCCGCGAAGGCGTGCCGCAGCCCGAAAAACGCGGGGGCGCGCCGGATCACGGTCCTGCGCTCCAGGCCGAAGGCGAGCATTTCCGCCTCCAACTCCGGGGTCAGATACACCGACGCGTCGTCCGCCACCGCGAAAGCGCCGATAATGCCGTTGGGCGCATTGCGCATGAAACGCAGCATGCGCCCCGCCTCCTCTTCCGATTCCCAGAGGTCAAAGACGCCCGCCTGCGTCACCTGCCCCGACTGTGGATCGATCAGGGCCAGATACATGCCGCGCGGCGGGCCGCCATAGTCACGCCCGCGCAGGAAGATATGCGCGCGCCCGCCGACACCGCCCATGCTCTGCACGAGGATGTCCGTGGGACTGCCCAGGCCGGTGCCGCCGATCATGCCATCCAGTGCCAGCGCGGCGTCGGCGATACGCAACAGCGCGAGGCGTTCCGCAGCGGTCATGATGACTGCGGCTTCGGGCGCGCCCAGCGCCGCGCACAAGCGCGTCGCCGGTTCCAGCAGGTAACGTTGTGTCTCTACGGCAATGGCCGCGATGGGCCGCGCATCCAAATCCCGCGCCACCGCGTCATGGATCAACGCCGTCGCCGCATCGGCATCCGGCGCCGCGCCCGCTTCAAAAAGGCGCGCCTGCGTTTCCCGCAGTTGCGCCTCCAAGGTCTGCCCCCCGGCGCGTTGCCAGGCGGCCAACAGCGCGTAGGGTTCCGCACAAGAAGGGCGGAACTGGTCCACGCCCGCATGAAGCCGCGTCAGGGCGGCGTCGGCGCGGCCCGCCGCATACAGCGCCTGCGCATGCGCCAGATAATTCTCCGGATCCGTCATTCGCTGGTGATGGCGCACCGGCCAATAAACAGCATTGAAGCCGGCGAATACCAGCGCCACCAGCAACCACAGAACCGCCGTGCGCTTTGCTGTCACCGCTTCCGCATCCATCCGTCACTCCGAACCGCGTCTTATCCTGGCGCCCGTTGTGTTCCGACCGTTCATGGTTCCGCCCACACGTCTCCGCCTATCTTATCCCAGCCCGCCCAATGGCGCAAACCCGCCAGGCGTTCCCTGGTTTGTAACCGTTCACGGGGTTGAACCCCCAAAAAACATGGGGTTTTTCGCAATTGCAGCGGAAGAACGGCGCGAAAATGCGGCAAAATGCCACGACTTGTGATCCGAAAAGTGCGGTTTTCCGAGTGTTTTCACATTCTGGACCCCGTGAACGGTTACCCTAGTTTTTTGCCCTTGGCAATCTGTCTTGCAACGCACACGCGGAAGGATGCCCCGTCCCCATTCCGCACTCCGCACTCCGCACTCCGCACTCCCCACTCCGCACTCCGCACTCCCCATTCCGCACTCCGCACTCCCCATTCCGCACTCCGCTGGTCCGTACTGTTTGATACGCGGGGGCGCGTATGATTATCATCCTTTCAGGCATTCCGCCGTGAGGCGTTCCCAATGTTGAACAACGGCCCGGCAATCGCAGAAAACAACCATCATCGCGCACAGAAATTCGCGGCATGGGGGGTCCATGTCCTGACGGCGATGGGGGCGGTGACGGGCCTGCTGGCGATGGTGGCCGTCACCCAGGGGCAATGGCAGATCGCTTTTGCGTGGATGGGCGTTGCGTTGACGATTGATTCGGTGGACGGCCTCCTCGCGCGGGTATTCAAAGTCAAGACGGTACTGCCGGGTTTCGACGGCGCGCTGCTCGACAACATCGTGGATTATTTCACCTACGTTATCGTGCCGGCCTTTTTCCTCTACCAGACAACGCTGGTCCCAAAGGGATGGAACACGGCGCTGGCTGCCACGATTACGCTGGCCTCCGGCTATCAGTTCTGCCAGGCGGACGCGAAAACGCCGGACCATTGTTTCAAGGGCTTTCCTTCCTATTGGAACCTGGTGGTGTTTTACCTCTTTCTGCTGAACTGGCCGCAGTGGATCAACGCGCTGGTGCTGATGGCGTTCGCCGTCGCGGTTTTCATTCCCATCAAGTACATCTATCCCACGCGCACGCGCGTGTTGCGCCCCCTGACCGTAGGCTTCGGGCTGATCTACGGCGCAGCCCTGCTCATCGCGCTGCTCCGCTACCCGGAAGGCCACGAAGGACCATTATACTTTTCATTTTTCTATGTATTCTATTACATTATCGCCAGCATCTACCTTTCTATTCGGGGATATCCGCCCGTAGATGAGAACGACGCATAGCAGGCCAGGGGCGACGCGGCGCTCAGGAGAAAACGTCCGTCATTTGAGCCTTGTGGGATTGGAGGAGCGGGGCGATACCACCGGATCAGAACGTTTCCACCCAGGCACCCCGTTGGGGTGCGGGACAAGAACACGCGGAAACGTACATGACATACTTTTCCACGTTACGAGGTGCGCGACGCGGGAGCGGCGCAGTGCTTCGTTACACCGCTCCTGCGGTGTAACGAACTCGAAATGGCATCTCACCGCGTCTTGGTCAATATGCCTGGAAAAGAGGTTCCTCCGGGCCCCACGCGAGGCCGCGCCATTGGACGCGCGGCCCCTGCAGCGCGGCGGCCGCAGCGTATTCCCACGCGGGCTGGAGGGCGGCGAGTTGCCATGACATCGTGGCATCCGCAGCGCGCACGCGGATAACGCGCAGCGGTGCGCCGGGATCCGGATCCGTTTCCACGGCGGCAAGCCCCTCGGCAAGCCCCCATCCCATCGCCTTCAGGCAGGCTTCCTTGACCGTCCAACAACGATAGAATGCGGTGCGCTGCGCATCGGCGGGCATCGAGGACAATATATTCGATTCCGCGGGCGAAAAAAACCGCCGGGCGATGGCCGAAAAATCGCGGTCCGCCCGCATGAATTCGACATCCACGCCGATGGGGCCTGCACGGGTCACAGCGATCAGCCCGATCGCCTTGGAATGCGCCACGCTGAAATGGAGGTCGTCGCCGGGCTGGCCCGGCGCCATCGCTGGACGCCCCATCCGGTCATGCATCAGTCGCAACATCATCGGAGGCAAATCCGCATAGACGGACAGTATCTGCCGCAGCGCCGTTCGCACGACCCTGAACTGCGTCGCCCGGTCCGCATTCTGAAATGCTGCCGCGCGCGCCTGTTCCTCCTGCGTGAGCGCCTGCATGAAACCAGGAGTCTGCGGCGGCGGGTCCAACATCACCCGCCAGACATGCGCTTCATCGGCGGCTATCGTCAGACAGGCGGAAGGTGCATCCCATTGCGCCACGAGACAGTCACGTTCGCCCTTGTCCATGATCAGTTTATATCCGGCATGTGGTGCAAGCGATTTCCTGTCAGTGCTTTGCAGATTATCCCGTTTTTGCCGCCGGTGGTCAACAGCCGCATGTTCGAACAGGACGCGCACTTGCGGGAAAGGCAATTGCAAAATGGGCGTTCCGGACCGCGCCCCCACCAGAAATTTCGGGTATTTCGCGCGCTTACGTGAGGAAACAGTCCTTTTCGCAAATGCCTGCGGGAATGAATAATTGGACTGCAACAGCGTCAAAGAGTATAATGAAAAGCCAAACGCCGGAGTGGTTTCCCTGCTTTGGCGCAAAAAACCGGTCAGAACCAGGCATGACAATAAGGAGAGCACGCGATGAAGAAGTATGTCATGGTAGCGGTGATTGCGGCGATGGCCGTCGTGGGCGCGGGGCTTGGCGCGGGAATTGCCCTGGCGCAGGACGAAGCGCCGAAGCCCGTCGGCGTCACGCTCACCGGCGAGAATTATTGCCTGTTATGCACGCTGGCGAAAAGTGAAGTGGCGAACGCAAGCGCCGCCTATGCCCATCTCAATGCCCTGAAGGTGACGGAGGCGAAGGATGTGGAAGGCAACGAACTTTCAGAACTCGTCGGCAAAACGGTGCATTATTTGCCGAGCAAATCCTGCGAGGATTTGATGGTGGGCGAGAAATATGCCGGTAAAACGGTGAAGGTGATTGGCAAGTTGTTCAAGAATGAGAACGCTGTGCTGGTCGAGACAGTGGAAGTTGAAAATGGCGATGACGGTGACGATGATTGGGACGAATTGCCGGTTGGCAAGATGAGCGGCCTGCAGGTGCTGTAATTTCCTTTTGATTTTGTCCATTACGCCTTCCTTCGCGACATCCCGGCGAAGGAAGGCGTTCTGCTTTCTGCGTCAAAACGTGACCGCCTGAGGGGCGCGCCGTAACCATTGCCGTCATTGCTGCATGCGTGCCGGAATGTGTGCCTGCATTTTGCCTCTCCGACCAGGCAACTTGCTCCTCTTGAAACATGCATCCACACTTCGACGGGGTTGCACGGCGGCGACAGGCGGGAGTAGCATGGCGGGTGAAGAAGTTTGTTACGGGGTGTCGCATTATTCCAAACACAGGATTGGGAGAAAAAGCAGGCATGAGCGATAAGACCACCCGCCGCACCTTTTTGAAAACCGCCTCCGCCTCTGCCGTGGCGATGAGCGCCGCGAGTTACGCCCGCGTACCCGGCGCGAACGACCGCATTTCCATCGGCATCATCGGTTGCGGCGACCGCGGCCGGGGCGCGTTGATGACCGGGGTGCGCCCCCACGCGGAAAGCCAGAACGTCGAGATCACGGCAGTCTGCGACCCGTGGCGGGTGGCGCGCGAAAAGGCAGCGGCGATGACCAAGGACTGGTTCGGACGCGACGCGCGGCAGTTTGTCTCCTATCGCGATCTGCTTGCGCTGGACGACGTGGACGCGGTGATGATCGCCTCGTGCGACCATCAGCACACCACGCACCTGGAAGCGGCGGCCCGCGCGAAAAAGGACGTGTACGTCGAAAAACCGATGGCGAAAACCTTTGATCGCCTGCTTGCCGCCTGCGACGCCGTGAAAGAGAACGACATCATCGTCCAGGTCGGCACGCAACTGCGCAGTTACGCGAGCATGACCGGCGCGCGCGAAGTGTACCGGACCGGCGCCCTGGGCAAAGTCGCCCGCATCGAACAGCACCGCAACAGTTGGCGGCCCTACTGGTATGCGTACAAGAAAGAGGATGTGAAGGCGGAAGACCTCGACTGGGACGAGTTTCTCATGGACGCCCCCAGGCGGCCCTTCGACCCCGTCCGCTATTCGGGATGGTACGGCTACCGCGATTACTCCGACGGCCCCGTCCCCGGACTCGGCAGCCATTTCATTGATCTCGTCCATTACATCACCGGCGCGCAGTTCCCCGAAAGTGTTGTGTGCCTGGGCGGCGTATACACCTGGAAGGACGAGCACGCATTCGACGCGCCGGATCATGTTACGGCGTTGTGGACTTATCCGGAAGGCTTCATGGTCGAATACACCACCAACTTCGGCAACGACAGCGGCAGCACCTTCAAGATTTTCGGCGACACCGGCGTGCTCGACCTCCAGGACTGGAACAGCCCGAAACTCACGCCGGACGGCGTGCGCGCGAAGGAAGCGGCGGTGAAGGAGGTGACGCCCGTCGAAAATGTGGAACGCCCCGACCACGTGCTCGACTGGCTGCAATGCCTGCGCACCCGCGAACAGCCCAACGCCGACATCGAGGCGGGTTACCGGCACGCCGTCGCGGTGCTCATGGCCATGATGTCCTACGACTCCGGCAAGCGCCTGATCTACGATCACGCGAAGCGCGAAATCCGCGAGGGATGATCGCGGCGGTCATGCCGTAAACGCAAGGACGCGGCGCAGTCCCTCCCTGAACTCCGTCTCCGGCGTGATCAGGCTCAACACCAGACGACAGCCGTCGCGATAGCCGAACATGCGGCCGGGATGGGTATATACCCCCGCCTCTTTGAGCAGGGCCAGCGCCAGCGCCTCATCGTCCGGTTCCCGGGGAAAGCGTAACACCAGATACCAGCCGCCCTCGGGCGGCGCAACCTCCGCGACGCCGCACCCCGCCAGCAGTTCCGCCGTCTCGCGCTCGTTGCGCGCGATGCGCGCGCGAATCTGCTCCTGGATGCCATCCCGCAGCCCGAGCAATGCCGGCAGCGCCGCCTGCACGCTGGTATTCACGGACAAATACGTGTCCGCGATAAGTTCCAGGCGTTCCCCGGCGGCCTGCACGAAATCCGGCGGCCCGCCCATATGGACCCACGAACATTTCACCTGCGGCATGCCAAGAATCTTCGATACGCCATTGATGGTGAAGACCGGCGCGCGCGTGGAACGCACCGGTGTGAAGCGCACGCCCTGACGGCAGTAGTCGCAAAAAACCTCGTCAACGATGATGCTGATGCCGAGCGCCTCCGCAAAGGATGTCACCGTCGCGATTTCCTCCGGCAACAACACCGCCCCCGTAGGGTTGTTGGGCTGGATGACCACGATCGCGCGAACGCCGGTTTCGGCGGCGCATTCCAGACAGGTCGGCGTGATGCGAGGACGCCCGCCATCAGAAGCCTCCATCAGGTAGGGGACCAGCCGCACATTCTCCAGCATCGCCGCAAAATCCAACAGCGGATACCCCGGCGCGGGAACCATCACCGCATCGCCCGGATCACACAACAATTTCAGCAGGTAGGCATAGGCTTCCGAACTGCCGGAAGCGAGAATCAGATCCTCCGCGCGAATGTCCCAGCCCCGGGCCGCATAGTAGGCCGTGATCGCTTCCCGCGCCTCCGGCAGGCCGCGCGGCGCCGGGTGATACGGCAATGTGGCGGCTTGGGAAAAAATGGCGCGGACGCGCTCCTCCGCATAGTGGAACCCCGCCAGCGTCGGATTCGATTGGGTCAAGTCCAGAATGGTCGCGCCCTGGTCCCGCAGAACCCGCCAACTGAGCGCCAGCGCCGCCTCGCCCGAAGCCAGGTCCAGCGCATCAAATCGTTTGGAAAATCGCTGCTTTCCCATGGGTTATCACTTTTGCATACCTGTTGCATATTCGTAACACCTCAGCGGAATGGCGTGCGGCGGGGAATATCCCGAAAATCCCCCTTTGAAAGGGATGGCGCGCAGCGCCGGGGGATGTAGAAAAAACACAACATTTCCCGCTGTCCGCCGGTCGGCTGAAATGTAACAAATGTTACTGCTTTTCTTTCGAATAGCGAAATGCTTCAACGACCTGAACACCACAATTACGGCGCGTCTTCCTCCAGCCGCATGTCGGCCCATCTGAAATAGCCGAGCGCGTTCGGCTGCACGCCTTTCAAGTGCGGTGATTTGAGGAATTTCCATGTATAGAAATAGATGGGGGCGATAGGCGCGTCATCGAGCAGGATGCGCTCGGCCTCCTGCAACAGGCGCGCGCGCCGCGCGGTGTCGGCCTCGCGGTAGGCCTGATGGATCAGGGCGTCGAACGCGGGCGACGACCAGCCGGTGCGGTTGTTGCCGCCTTCGCTGAGAAAGCACTCCAGGAAATTGATGGGGTCAAGCACATCGGCAATCCACCCGGAACGCGCCACGGCATAGTCCAGGGTGTTCATGGACACCAGATAGACTTTCCAATCCTGGTTGATCAGGCGCACATCGGCGTTCAGGTGGCGCTTCCACATCCGTTGAATCGCCTCGGCGATGCGCTTGTGATTCTCCGACGTGTTGTAAAGGATTTCCACCATGGGCAGCCCCGCACTGTTGGGGTATCCCGCCTCGGCCAGCAGCGCGCGGGCCTGCGCCGGGTCGAAGGCGATGCGATGCTCCGCGGTGTACCCGGCGGTGTCCGGCGGCGTGTAATGGAAGGCGGGCTGTTCGCCCCCCTTGAGCACGTTCTTCGCCAGTTCCTCGCGGTCAATGGCGAGGGAAAAGGCGCGGCGCACGCGCGCGTCCGTAAACGGCGGGCGCGTCGTATTCATGCGGTAGTAATAGACGCCGCAATAGGGCTGGATAGTGATAAGTTCGGGGTGCCGCCGCTGATAGACCTCCACCTTGCTGATCGGGATATCCGAGGTGAGATGCAATTCCCCCGCGCGGAAACTGCGCTCTTCGGTCTGCTGATTGTCAATCGGGTAGAACTGAATGCCGTCGAGGCGAATGGCCGACGCATTCCAGTAATAGTCGTTCTTCATCGCCCGGATCATTTCGTTGGGCCACCACGCCTCCAGTTTGAACGGGCCGTTGCCGACATGGTTGCCCGCGCGCGTCCACGGCGTGTCGCGCTCGTCCATGCGCCCGAAGCGCTCGATGGTCGCCCGATGCACCGGGAACCAGGCGTAATGCGTCTGCATGCCGAGGAAATACGGCGTGGGATGCTCCAGCGTCACCTCCAGCGTGTAATCGTCGAGCGCTTTTGCGCCGACCTCGCTGAAATCCGCGATGCGGCCCTCGTTGAACACCCTGGCGTTCTTCAGGCAATACAAGAGGTAGGCGTATTCCGCGGCCAGCGCGGGGGAGAGCATGCGCCGCCAACTGTACACGAAATCATGCGCGGTAACGGGGTCGCCGTTGGACCAGCGCGCATCCCGCCGCAGATAAAAGACATAGACCAGTCCGTCCTCTGAAATCTCCCACGACGCCGCCACGCCCGGAACCGGTTGCAGCGTCGCCGCGTCCATGTCCGCCAGCCCTTCAAATAGCGCCGTCAGCACGCGGTGCTCCGTCACGCCGGAAACCAGATGCGGATCAAGATTCTGCACCTCCGCCCCATTGCCGACCCGAAGGATCGCCCCCGGCGGGTCCAAAGACGCGGAACACCCCCCCAGATATCCGGCCAGCGCCGCCGCAAGAAAGAACCCGCACCGCCATGCGCTTCGTGAATGGGATGCGCGTTCCCTTTGCAATGCGACGCAACCAATCATCAGAATCATCGAAACACCTTGCCCGAATGGCGTATCCTTCAGGGCCGATACAGAACCCACCTCCTGTTCAGCATTGCGGGCGACGCGGCGCACAGCGCCGTTGCACCAGGCAATCCAAAACAGGAGCCGGCACACTGTTTATATCAGATTGCCGGGTTCGGCGGCACATTGCGCCGCTTCGCCCGCAATGCCAACGACGTTATCCGATTCGTACAATTACGAACATCCGCAGAGGACATCTTCATGCGTTGTGAGATGCAATTCGTGCTGGAAGGCCAAGACCCCGCCTGCGGGGCGCGCGCCGGACGCCTGATGCTGCCGCACGGCGAGGTGCCTACGCCGGTTTTCATGCCGGTCGGCACGCAGGCGGCGGTCAAGGCGGTCGGGCAGGATGACCTCGAAAAGATTGGCGCACGCATGGTTCTGGCCAACGCCTATCACCTCTATCTGCGGCCAGGCGTGGACATTATCGCGGCGGCGGGCGGCATCCATGCCTTCATGAACTGGCCCCGCCCCATCCTCACCGATTCCGGCGGATTCCAGGTCTTCAGTCTCGCCGAATTGAACAAGGTCACCCCGCAAGGCGTCGCCTTTCAGAGCCACCTCGACGGATCGCGCCATTTCTTCACCCCGGAAAAGGCGATTGACGTGCAAATCGGCATCGGGGCCGACATCATCATGTGCTTTGATGAATGCACGGAATATCCAGCAACCCATGACCAGGCGGCCGACTCCATGCGGATGACCCTGGGTTGGGCGGAGCGCTGTCTGCGCCATTGGAAAGAGCGCGGCGCGGGAGGGCAGGCGCTCTTCGGCATCGTGCAGGGCGGCGTGTATGAAGACCTGCGCGAGGAATGCGCCGCCGCCCTCGCCGCGATGGACTTCCCCGGCTACGCCATCGGCGGGGTCAGCGTGGGCGAGCCGAACGAGGACATGGCGCGCATCACCGCCTTCACGGCGCCCCTCCTGCCCCAGGACAAGCCCCGCTACCTGATGGGCGTGGGTTCCCCGGAGGACATGCTCTTCGCCATTGAACAGGGCGTGGACATGTTCGACTGCGTGATGCCCACGCGCAACGCGCGCAACGGCACCCTGTTCACTTCCACGGGAAAGGTGAATATCAAGAACGCCGCGCATTTGCGCGATTTCGGACCGCTGGACCCGGCATGCCCATGTCCCGCCTGCCGTCGCCATACGCGGGCCTATCTGGCGCACCTCTACCGGTCAGGGGAGATTTCCGCCCTGCGGCTCAATACTTTACATAACCTTTTTTTTATGGTAAAATTGGCCGCTGCCGCGCGCGATGCCATCCTGCGTGGCGAGTATGCGGCGTTTAGACGCGCGTTTCTCAAGGCGTATTCCACCAACAACGGCGGGACGGAACAAGCATGAATTTCAAAGACCCCTTGCAGGCCTGGCGGCTGATCATCGCCCAGACCAGGGAGGCGGTGCCGCTGGAAGCGGCGCCGGCGACGGATCAGCCCCAGGGGCTGACCACAACCGGGCCGACCCCCTCTAATCCCTTCACAAGCATGTTGCCGATGTTCATTGCATTTATCGCCATCATGTATTTTCTCATGATCCGGCCGCAGCAGAAACGGGAGAAAGAGCGCCGCGCCATGCTCGATGCCCTGGAAAAAGGCGATACGGTGGTCACGTCGGGGGGCATTTGCGGCACGATTGTCGGCCTGACGGACAGCAACGTGCGATTGCGCGTGGACGACGGGGTCACGATTGATTTTGTGCGCAGTGCCGTGGTGCAGGTAACCTCGCGCGGAGGCGAATCGAAAAAATCGAAGTGACGCGCACACCGCGCCGCAATCGAAACCCGGCGGCACGCGCCGGACCTTGCCAAAGCGCATTTCCAAGTGGAGTTTCCCATGAAAACAAGCACTTATCGAAGCATCCTGATCTGGGCGGTCATTGTCATCGCCGCCGTCAATGTCTATCCGACCATTGGATGGATGACGCTGTCCGACGACAACGCGTGGCTTGCCCTCCCCGAAACGGAGCGGGAAAAAACGGACCCCGCGCCCGGTACGCGCCAGGCGCGCCTCGTCAAATGGCAGCGCGAGGACGATGAATTCGCGCGAGAGCGCCGCAGCACCTTCGCAAAACTGATGCGGTCCATCAAGCGCTGGTCGGAATTCGACCGATCCAAGGTCATCAATCTCGGACTGGACCTCCAGGGCGGCATCCACATGGTGCTGAGTTTCGATATCGACGAACTGGACGCCGAGCGCTTGCAGGAATACCGCGACCGCAACTACCGGGACAGTGATATCGAAAATGAAGTGCAGGAGATCATCCTGGACAAAATCCGGCGCCGCATTGACGATTTCGAAGCCACGGAGCCGATTATCCAGGCGCTCGGTTCAAACCAGATTCAGATTCAACTCCCCGGCGAGCGCGACATTGACCGCGCCAAGCGGCTGATGGCAAAGGCCGCCGTCCTCAACTTCCACATCGTCGCCGAACCCGAAGAAACCATCTCCATTTTCACCAAAATCCGGGACCGTTTCCCCGATGAATTCACCCCGTTCATCAAGCGGCCCGCCTTGCGGGGGGAGCCGTTCAAGGTGCCGTTGGAACATGCCGAGCGCGTCCGGCGTGTGATTGAACGCGCCAAGGCGGCAGGCGACATCATCCCGGAAGGCAAGACCATTGCCTTCAGTCAGCGCCCGAAGCCCTACGAACCGCAGGAACTCAGCCTGTATGTCATTGACGAAACCCCCATTGCCTCAGGCGAAGGGTTGCGCTCGGCCGTGGCGATCCCCGACCAGAGCAACCCCCCTTACTGGCAGATTCTCTTCACATTCGGCGCCGCGGAGGGCGCGCGTTTCGGTGACGCCACGGAAAAAAACATCAACCGCGCCATGGCCATTGTGCTTGACAACCTGGTGGTGTCCGCGCCGGTCATCCGCGACCGCATCACCACCAGCGGCCAGATATCGGGCAGTTTTGAGGCGCAGGAGGCGGTGGACCTCGCCATCGCGTTGAACTCCGGTTCGATGGTCGTGCCGCTGCACGAAGAGTTCACCCGCGTGGTGGGCGCCAGCCTCGGCGCGGACTCCGTGCGCAAGGGTGTCATTTCCGCGCTGTGCGCCCTCGCCATCGTCGGCATCTTCATGGTGGTCTATTATCTCTGGGCGGGCGTCGTGGCGATAATCACCCTCGGCGTCACCGCCCTGCTTATCGTCGCCGCCATGTCCTATTTCAACCTGACGCTGACCCTGCCCGGCATCGCCGGCCTGATTTTGACCATCGGCATGGCCGTGGACGCCAGCGTGCTGATCTACGAACGCATCCGCGAGGAATTGTTCCTCGGCCACTCGCTTGCCTCCTCGATTGACGCCGGCTTCAAACGCGCCACCGTGACCATCCTCGACGCGAACGTCACCACGCTCATCGCCGCCGCCGTGCTGATGCAGTTCGGCACCGGCCCCATCGAGGGCTTCGCCATCACCCTGAGCATCGGCGTGTGCTCCAGCGTCTTCTGCGCGCTGATTGTTTCCCGCGCCATCTTCGACTTCCTCACCGAGCACCGCATCCTCACCAGACTCGTCATGTTCAGCCTCATCCCACGGGACACCCATATCCCCTTCCTGCAGGCCCGCAAAGTGGCCTTCGCCCTCAGCGGCCTGATGCTGATCGGCGGTATGGCCCTCTTCATCTATCGCGGCAATGACAACTACGGCGTGGACTTCACCCAGGGCACGAATATCAACCTCAGCATTGAGGCGGACCAGGTGGTGCCCGTCGGCGACGTGCGTGTCGCGCTGGCTCAGGCAGGATTCAGCAGCCCCGTCGTACAGCGCGTCGGAGATGAAAGCGTCCTGACCGAAAACCGCTTCATCGTGCGCGTCAGCGATGTCAATGAGGACCTCTTCGAACGCAGTGTCTTGCCGGAACCGGAAGCGCCGCAGGAAACCGCTGAAACAACCGGAGAGGTTCCGGAAACAGCGGAAGATGTCCCTGAAACCACAGAGGAGAAAACATCCGCTCCGGAAGACCCCGCCGAAGCCTCCGCCGCAGAGACGCCTTCCGGCGAAGAGACCGCGGACACGCCGGCAACGGGCGCCTCCGAAGCGGACCCCGCGGGGGATGCAGACAAAGATGGCATCGTCGAAAGCGTCACTTTTGAAGGCCGTGAAATGGCAGGCACCGTCGCGGACCGCATGCGCGTTGCGCTGGCCCCTCTGACGCGGAGCGGTTCGCCCCAAGAGGTTCACATCGAAGACGAGCAGACCGTCGGCCCGGCCGTCGGCAGGAAACTCCGCTGGGATGCCGTGAAAGCGATTTTCTGGGCGCTCCTCTTTATCGTGGTCTATCTGGCGTTGCGCTTCGAGTTCAAGTTCGCCGTCGCCGCTGTCGTGGCGCTTTTCCATGACGTGCTCATCACGCTCGGAATCTTCGCCCTGCTGCGCCGGCAGATTGACATGAATGTCGTGGCGGCGCTTCTCACCATCGTCGGATACTCGCTGAACGACACCATCATTGTGTTCGACCGCATCCGCGAAGACATCAAGATATACCGGGGCAAGGGATACAAGTATCTGGACATTCTCAACAGCGCCATCAATGCCACCCTGAGCCGCACGCTGATCACCTCCATGACCACCCTCGTCAGCGTGGTGGTGCTTTTCCTTTTCGGCGGCGACGCCATCAATAACTTCGCATTGGCGCTGATCGTCGGCGTGGGCGTCGGCACATACTCCTCCATCTTTGTCGCCAGCGCTTTGGTCTATGTGTGGCAGGAGTGGCGCGGCAAACTTGTTCTGCCGACCGATACCGGCAAGCGCGAAAACGCGCGCCGCCCCAAGAACGCGGGCAAGGGAAAGGGCCGATCACAGGAAAACGGCGCGCCCGCATAACCCTGCAATCCGCATCCAAACGCCCCGGAAGCGCAACGCTTCCGGGGCGTTTTATCCATTCCTTTCCCGCTGCGTTTCCCTTTTTTGTGCGGTCGTGTTTTCGGTTGTTATAATAGCGGGCGATTGCGGGCCGGGCGCGTGCTTCGCGCGAAGCATGGCGGCATCGCCGGCCCGTTTCCCTTTTTTGCATGAGGAGATTGCAACATGCCTATGACGCCCCACGGCGGCGCCCTGATAAACCGAATTCTCACGGGCGCGGCGCTGGCCGCCGCGCAGGAAAAAGCGCGTACGCTGCCGAAGATCACGGTGGACGCCTACACCGCTTTCGATATTGACGGCATTGCAAAGGGGATGTTCAGCCCGCTGACGGGTTTTATGAACGAAGAGGAAACCCGGAACGCGCTGGACAAGATGTATCTGCGCCCGGGGATTCCCTGGACGATCCCGATTCTGCTGGCCGTGTCGCAGCAGGAGGCGGACCGCCTGGAGACGGGTTCGGAGATCGCCATCGAGGATGATCGTGGAACACTGGCGGCCATCCTGCATCTCTCCGAAAAATTCTCCGTGGACAAGCGGGAACTGGCGGAAAAGGTGTACCGCACCACGGACGAAGCGCACCCCGGCGTGGCGCGCACCTTTGCCATCGGCCCCGTCTTTCTGGCCGGCGAACTCGACGTGTTGCAGGCGCGCGAGGTGGAGTTCCAGGAACTCAACCTGACCCCCGCCGAAACACGCGCCGCTTTCGAGGCGCGCGGATGGAAACGCATCGTCGCCTTCCAGACCCGCAACCCCATCCACCGCGCCCACGAATACCTCACCAAGTGCGCCCTGGAAATCTGCGACGGCCTGCTCATCCACCCCTTGATGGGAACAACGAAGAGCGACGACATCCCCGGCGATGTGCGCATGGCCTGCTACAAGGCCCTCCTGGAGAAATACTACCCCGCCGACCACACCATGCTCTCCATCATGCCGGTGAACATGCGTTACGCGGGGCCGCGCGAAGCCATCCTGCACGCCATCGTCCGCAAAAACTACGGCTGCACCCATTTCATCGTCGGGCGCGACCACGCCGGCGTCGGCAATTACTACGGCACCTACGACGCCCATTACATTTTCGATGAATTCGACGCGAAGGAACTCGGCATCACGCCGCTCTTCTTCGATCACACTTTCTTCTGCAAGGCCTGCGGCAATATGGCCTCCATCAAAACCTGCCCGCACGGCAAGGATCATCACGTGTTCCTGAGCGGCACCAAGGTCCGCGAAATGCTGTCGCGGGGCGAAGCCCCGCCCGAGGAATTCACCCGGCACGAGGTCGCTGAAGCGCTGATCCGCTGGGCGCGGAACGCATGAAAGCGGCGCGCAGCGCCGCCGGAAAGGAGCCACGGCATGACGGATGACACGACGGTGACATTGCGCATCCAAGGCGCGGCGGCGCAAGCCTGCATCGGCGCCCTGGCCGCGCGGTTGGAATCGCTCGGACGGACCGCAGCCGTAGCAGGGAATCGCCTGACATTTCAGTCACTCGCCGCCCCCTGCGACGAAGACCGCGATCTGGACATCGAACTCAGCCCCCATGATCCGCCGGACTTCGCCGCGGAAAAAATCCTGGACATGCTGGAGGAGCGCGGCCTCATCGCGCTTGGCTTGAATCAAATCACCGGCGAAGACGAGGCCCGCCTGAGGGACCGGCTCCGGCGGCTCGGCTACATCGAATAAGCGGCGTGGGCCGCCATCTGGAACGACCATGCGCGTAGGCGTCAGCACATTGCATGCCCGGCATCGGCCGGGCGAGGGGGCCGCCGAGTATTTTCTGCGGCGGCTGATCGCCGCCGCACGCGCCGTGCAATCCGATGTGCAGTTCGTGATCTTCACGCATGACGGCAGCCATGACCGCTACGAAGGGTGGGACCGGCTCCATGTGCCCGGCGCGCCGGGCCGTGCGCTGATGCCCGCGCGCCGACTTAAAGCGGAGATTGCCGACGCCATGCGCCGCGCCAATGCCGACGTACTGCTGGCCCCGCTGGACAGCGCGCCCGTCCAGCCCCCCGTGCCCCGGGTGCTCTACGCCTTTGAAATGCCCGCCGAAGAAGGCGTTCCGGAAAACGCCGGACGTGCCGCCCTCGCAAGGATCAAGGCCGTCAAGAATGCCTGCGCCGCCGCGCGCGCCGTGCTGACCGCTTCCGAGCAATTGCGCCGCTATTGCCTCAAACGCTTTGAAACCCCCATGGACCGCGTCATCGTCACCCCGGCAGGCGTGGACCCCGTCTTCGAGGAAGCGCGCCCCCCCATGCTGGATCAGCCCTACTTCGTGCTCTTTCATGACTCCCTGACCCACGACCAGACACCGATGATCTGCGATACCCTCGGAAAGCGGCGCAGCGATTTTCCCCATGCCGTCGTCGTTGTCGGCGCCGTCTGCGGGCCGGAGCCGGAGCATTGGGGACCCAACACCCTGCGTATCGAACAATGCCCCGACCGGATTCTCGCAACGCTGTATCAGCACGCCACGGCCTTCATTTACCCAGGGGCCCGCGACGGCGGCGGACTGCGCATCCTGGAGGCCCTGCGCGCAGGGACCCTCGTCATCGCACCCCACAACGACGCCTTCGACGAAATCGCCGGCGATACGCCCTTCTACTACAACAGCGCCAGCCTCGCATCATTTGTCCAGACCCTCCGCCGCGCCCTCGACCTCGACCCCGAAAAACGCAAACAGCGCATTCATCTCGGGCAGATGCTCGCCACCAAATTCACCTGGGAAAAGTCCGCCTGGAAACTCATCGCCGCACTCCGACGCACCGCCTGACCCATTCCCCCTCTTCTGACCATCCCGTCCATCCCATCCCCTCCGGCATCGAAAAGAATTTCCCGCCTGTCAAACACCGAAAACGCTATACTGACCCCAAGCCACCGATTGACGCCTACTGGCGCGCCCGATATTACGGATTCATTGACGACGCCACCGCCAATCATCCTCTATAGAAAACACCCCCGTCATGCGCCGCATTGCCACATGACGCCCCCCAGAAAAACGCCACACACCCGAAATTGCGAGCCCCCCCGCCGCCTCCCGGCGGCGATTCGCGGAAGACAGGAGCCTCACCGCCGCATGATGGCAGCGCGGACCTGTTTGGGGAAGGCGTGATCACCACGCTGCGCGGCGCATTCCCCAACGCAGCACCGTCAGGGAATACGCCGCGCCATGGTCGCCCGCGAATGCCGTTCGCGGCGGCCGCGACATCACGTCGCGGCCGCTTCTCCGGCGAAGGCATCGGCGGGTTGCTGGTCCAGAAGTTGGCCGATTTGTTCCAGCATCTGGTGGATGCTGTTGCTTTTCTTGAAATACACTGCGCACCCCTCGCGGAGCAGATCGGGATTGACCCCCTCGTCCTCGGAATCAGGCATGATGATGGTGGGCGGTACAATGCCGCGCATCCGCAACTGATCAATGAGTTCCAGCCCGGTCAGGCCGGGCATTTCGCAATCGCAGATCAGCAGGTCTATGCTTTTTCCCCGGTTCTTCGGCGCCATGATGATGCTCATCAGGGCATGTTCGCCATCATCGGAGGTGGTCACCTTGTAGCCGGCGCGAGACAGCGCCTCCGCGATACTGGCGCGCGACGCAGCATGGGCATCCACCAGAAAAATGTGTTTTGCGACCATCGCCTGCCCTCCTTCTTGGGTGAAATCCTTTTTTCTCCGCATCGGGGAAGGGCAAGCAGCCGCCAAAATGACAGCCCACCTCCGCCTGACACGCGCGCCGCAAGCCCTCTCAGTCTTCCCGTCTCCCTCCCCGCCACCGCGACGCTTGTCAAAGCCGCATTTCATGCGAGCGCAAGTTATGTGCCAACTCATAAAGAATGGCGCCGTGCTGCTATCTGTTTGGAAACGATGGGTTTATAATCCCAGCCTTTTCAAGATGCACAAAAAACACCTATGACACTATTCATGAAAAACTGATGACATTTTTCAGAAAATTCATAAGACGAATTGGCTTGTTCGGCATATACGTAAATTTCTGGATATGACATTTGGAATAAGGGATTGATTCCCCAATGCTTCATGCCGCTCCGCCAACGGGTCCCAGGTCGCTCATTTTCGAGGGCGCGGATCAGGTGCGCGAGATTCCAGGCGTTTCAGGGCTTTGCTGATACCCGACTGTGTGATGCCAATCAGGCGCGCGGCGATGCTTTGGTTGCCTTGGGAACGGCGCAGGGCTTCGGCGATGAGCATGCGCTGGACTTCCTTGAGAGAGGGCAAGGGGTGCAGCCCGGCGAACGGCGCATAGGTGGCTGCGGCGTCGGGAGGCATTCGGTGTTCGGGATGGGTCATGTAATCCCGAAACCGTTCCAGCGATAGTATGTGCGCATGGTGATGTGCGACGGCGTCGGCGATCATGGCTTCCAGTTCACGCACATTTCCAGGGAAATCATAGGTGGCGAGGAGGACGGGGAGTTCCGGTGGGGCGGTGGGTGTCTTCTTGCCCATGCGCAGCGCGGCTTTGTGCAGAAAATGGGGGACGAGAAGCGGCAGGTCATCGAGGTGTTCGCGCAGAGGGGGTACATGGATATGATGGGCCTGCAGGCGGTAGTAGAGATCGGAACGGAAATGGCCCTGCTGCAGGAGTTGTTTTCGATCGCGATTGGTCGCAACGATGATTCTGGCGCCAGTCCGGCGGGGCTTGTCCGCGCCGAGCGGGAAATATTCATAGGTTTCCACCAGGCGGAGCAGTTTAAGTTGCGATTGGAGACTGAGATCGCCGATCTCATCCAGAAACAGCGTACCCTCTCCCGCCTCGGCAATAAGACCGGGGCGAAACTCGTGGGCATCGGTGAAAGCCCCGGGAGCATGGCCGAAGAGCGTGTCGGCAAAGAAATGGTCGTCCACCCCGGCCACATTCACCGCGACAAAGGCGCCGCCACCGCCGGCCTGGTGAAGTGCGCGGGCGAAAAGTTCCTTGCCGACGCCGGTCTCCCCGGTAATCAGCACAGTACGGGCGGATTGCGCGATGCTCTCGACATAGTGAAACAAGACGCGCATGGCGGGATCCCGCGTGATGATGTCGGCAAAGGCTTCCGGATGTTTCAGGTCGCTTGCCATGGTTTCCCGTCTCATCGCATCCCGGGCGGCGGCGCAGGCGCCCACCCCGACCGTCACGCATACAATTACCCGTGGCAAGGATACAAGGTGCGTCCGGCAAGGTCAACCGCCGCGAGTGGCCCGCAGCGCAGCGGGAAACAATGGAAAACCCGCACGCGGGGAAAAGATGCGCCTTTCACGCCGCGTGCGGGCGGAGCACAATGTGCGATTATGGTTGTGGGCCTGCACAGAAGCCATCTTCCGTGCCGTCCAGCGGACAGTAGTAATAGCCGCCGGAATTATAGAACTGGATCACGCGCAGCAACTCGGACAGGCTGATCAGCCAGTTCTGCGGATTGTAGTCCGACGCATGCGGAATGCAGGTGTGGTCCGCGCCGGGACCCGGCACATAGCCATCCTCGGTGTTTCCCGGCGGGTCGGCG
>CALEDJ010000054.1 GCA_937951485.1 uncultured bacterium | reverse complement strand
TTGCTTGAGGTTGTTCTGGCAACTCGAGCGCCGCGCCGCTTCGCGCGCACGCGCCAGCGCCGGCAGCAGGATCGCCGCCAGGATGCCGATGATGGCAATCACCACCAGCAATTCGATGAGTGTGAATCCTCTTCTTTCGGTTTTCATAGCAGTCCTCCTTTTCGGGCATTGCGCCCATTGAAATGAAACCGCGTTCCTTGTGGCCAGGTTCCTGACCGAGCCACCCGAAAACGCCGTTCACATATCATTTGGAGACCGTCGGTCATTTCTGTTGTTCGGTCAGGAGTCCGATCACAACAGTCAAAAATCTGCGCGAACCGCCCATACGTATCGAACAAAAAGTCTTTGAACACTCAGGCCTGCCGTTTAAGACGGTTTCCTCCGCGGTGGAGACACATACATGTGCTCCACCGCGGAAGTCCGCAAACGGGAATCTTAGTTCGCGCTAAACAGCGCCATGATGTTGGCAAGGGCCGGATTCACCGGCTGCTTGCCAGGATAGCGGATGAATTCCACATGACCGTCCAGATACAGCACGTTGCAGCCGCCGGGGATATGGTTATACAGCGTTGTCGTGCCTGCGGTGCCCAACTGGTCTAACATGATGAAGATTTCGCTCTGGGCTTTGGCCGACGCCGCCGGGTTGTTGATGTCGGTGATCAGGAAGCGCTCGATGCCTTCACGCAGACGATAGATTGTATCGCCTCCGCCGTTACCGTAACTCGGCGGCAGAACAACATTGCCGACATCATTGTCCACAACCCTGCCGACAATTTCGCAGCCCGGGCCGGGGCTTCCAATACAGCCAAGGATGGCGGGATCTGAGGTCGCCAATTTGATAACGCCCAAGGCCAATTGCGCCGGCACGGGAGCATTAATCGCGGGGAGTGTCACCCCGAGCAAAGCAGCGATAACGTCCAGAGCAAGCACGTTGGCCGGCACCAGGTCCGCCGGATTGTCGCCCATCTTGTCAAACACCCAGCCGAAATAGGCGTAACTCATGTCAATATCATTGACGCCATTGCCACCTCCCAGGTAATAGCCAATGTGCCAATCACCCTTCCGAATGCCCAGCGCGGGGCTGTCAAAGTCGCGCAGGTTCTCGATGGTCTCCGTCGCATCAGAAGGGC
Source organism: uncultured bacterium (assembly GCA_937951485.1). Taxonomy (GTDB): domain Bacteria; phylum Hydrogenedentota; class Hydrogenedentia; order Hydrogenedentales; family CAILVY01; genus CALEDJ01. The sequence continues at coordinate 8,925 of CALEDJ010000054.1, read as the reverse complement.
ACACAATAATGGACGGGTCGGTAAGATACTCGGGGTAGATGGATTTCACACGCGGTCCGGCTGCAATATACAGTTCCCATTGGCCCGAATCTTCACGCTGAGCCACCTCCAATTGCATCGCGGGATACTTCTCCCCTTTGGATTCATTGGCGTACATCTTGTACACCAGTCCCCATTGCTTGAGGTTGTTCTGACAACTCGATCGCCGCGCCGCTTCGCGTGCGCGCGCCAGCGCCGGCAGCAGGATCGCCGCCAGGATGCCGATGATGGCAATCACCACCAGCAATTCGATGAGTGTAAATCCTTTTGTTCCTTTTTTCACGACTTGACTCCTTATCGTTGATGTTTTATGGCCTTGTCCCCGCGTTGTTATCATCTTGGCACCTGCGATGCCACATACATCGCGCAGATGATCCCCGCGTGGACACACAACGCCCTTACGCTGATTATTAAAGAATCCTGACTTTCCCGGATCGCCGAAGGCACCGCCCATGCGCGTCAACGATACAAACTGCCTGGCAATAGCATAATTCATATCCCATGGATTTGCAAGCCCCAGGCGTTTTCAAAGAATCAGTGGAAACCGGCATGGCGTATCGCGTATAAAGGCGGTGAACGACGCCGGGCGCTGTTGAAAGGAGTACGCCGGATGAATACCGGCAGGAAGGCGAATTCTGGATCAGCGCCGTCGGCGCTGTTGGAAGGAGTACGCCGGATGAATACCGGTTTTGGAAACTCGTCCCGTCCTGTGTGGGTTGTGGGCATTCCCGATGAAAACAAGGCGCGGCGCGGAGAATTGTCTGATGTATCGCATTATGTGGGTGGGCGTCTTGCTGACGGCTTCGGTCATGGCGCAGGATGCCGCTGAGATAGACGCCCTGCTGGGCGACACGTGGTATGGCCTGTATTTGAATGGGGAGAAGGCCGGATATGCCATGAATTCCTTACAGCGGGACGATGAGGGGCGCGTGACCGCCGTGGAAGATGCGCGTTTCATGGTGAACATGGTGGGGGCCAAGCAGGACTTGCGGATATTCACCAAGCGCATCTACGCCGCCGATGGCCGTCTGGAAGCCATTGTCGCGCAGGTGACCGATCCCGCGGGCGTGTCCGACTTCAACGCGCGGATTGAGGGCGATGAACTGGTGCTGGTCAGCGTTGCGGGCGGCAGCACGGAGGAGCGGCGTTTCCCCGCGCCCGCCGAAAGCCTGCAAGACACCATCAAACACGCCCTGTGGGTGCGCCAGAAACCGCAAATGGGCGATGTGATCAATTTCAGCACCTTTGAGCCGATGTACCAGCAGGAGGTGGCGGGCATGAGCCATATCGTGGGGATTGAGGAACGCGTGCTTGACGGCGTGCCCACGCTGGTGTATCAGATCAAAACCACCCTGGACCTGATGGGCGTGGAATCCATGGCCCTGGTGGCGGAAAACGGCACGACATTGGAAGATGTCATCTCCGGCATTATCGTAAAGCGAATCGAATCGGAGGAAAGCGCAAAGGATGTCAACTACAGCAGCGACGTGATCGTGTCCAACGCGGCATTGATCCCGGAACCGATCGAGTCGCCGCGCAGCATGGAAAGCCTGCGGCTTATTCTGCGCGGCCCGATCACGGGCGAACATCTTTTCAACGATGATCGCCAAACCCTCACGGCGGAAGGGGACTGTTTCGTTTTTACGGCGCGCCGGATATCCCAGGACGAGATCACCCGCGCAACGCTGCCGACTGAAGACCCCGAACTGCTGCGCTGGACCCGCCCAACCGTTTTTGTGCAGAGTGAGGACCCGCGCATCGTGGAGAAGGCGAAGGAAATCATCGGCGACGAAAAGGACCCGTTTGAAGCCTCGAAAAAGATTTGCGCGTGGGTACACGCCAACATGCGCAGTACGTTCTCGGCGCGGTTGACAAATGCCCTGGAGGTGCTCTCCAGCCTCGAAGGCGACTGCACGGAGCACAGCATCCTGTTCATCGCGCTGGCGCGCGCCATCGGCATTCCCGCGCGCGAGGTGGCGGGACTGGTCTATGTGGAGGGGCAGAAACCCGGTTTTTACTTCCATCAGTGGGCCAAGGTCTGGGTGGGCCAGTGGGTTGACATGGACCCCACCTTCAACCAGCCGCTGGTGGACGTTACGCACATCAAACTCGCCGAGGGCGACCTCATCAAACAGGCCAAACTGATCCCTGTCATCGGCAACCTGAGAATTGAAGTGGCGGCGCGGGAAACGGAGACGGCGCCTGATGACCCCGCAATGCCGGAAAGCGAAACGGAAACAGTGGAGGAAGGGAGGCCGTCTCCCGAAAATGCCACATGAGAAGAGGGCGACAACAGAGACCATGCTGGAACGAATGAGAATGCGGCTGACAAGCAGTTCATCGGCGCTGATCATCATTACCGCCCTGTCCACGGTCTTTGTCCTGAAAAACACGCTCGATGAGGGGTATCTTCTCGGAACATGGTCGGCGGTGATCACGATCAGCGCGTTCGCCAAATAATGTCGGTCAGGGAGAAACAACATAGTCGCTTGTACAGGAGACAGGACGAATGCGATTGCCGGTGTTCATAATGTCATTCGCCGCGCTCTTGGGAGTCCTGGGGTGTCGCGGCGGCGCAATGATGTCACAAGCCACAACGCGCGCGACGCTGGATATGGGCGCAATAGAGGCGCAAGCGGCGCAAATCCTGGATTTTATTGAGGGCCGGACTGATGCGCCGCCCACATGGACCGATCCCGATGACGACAAGAATCTTTTCTGGGAAGGGTTTCGCGAGCGGCATATCTTCATCGCCGACCTGAAAGGCAAGGGCTGTCTGACGGAGAATAACCGGGGGCGGCTGGAATTGCGCAAGTGCGAAGACTTCGGGGACGCGGAGGACCGGAATACAGCCCAGCGCATCATGGCGCAGGAGAACCGGGATCGCAAGACACTCTACCGGGAAGTGGCGCACACGCATCGGGATTTCGGCCTTTCTGTGACGCGCGTCGAACAAATCTATGTCATGCAGCGGCTGGTACGCGCCACCTCCGGCGAAATATGCCAGTTGCCGAAGGAACCTGAACTCATCGCGCAATTGAAGAAGACTGAACTGGGGGCGCGACTCGGCGACCAATGCCAGCCGGGCGCGTGGGTGACTATTCCCTGACTCGCGGGGTCGCTGACCTGCAAATCAACCCTCGCCGAGTTCCCCGATGAAAACATCACGGGGACCGTCCACCACAAGTTTCAGTTGCTGACCTTCCGTGGTGACGGTGATGTTGTTTATGTCGTAATTGTCAGGCAACACGCGGATGGATTCGATGTTTTCCCTGGGAATCATGACCGGATTGGCCCGGCTGTCCACCTGCACGCCGTTGGATTGCGCCCGCGACAGCATGATTCCCCTGGCGTCGAGCACCACCCAGCCCTCGGAGAACGCGGTCACTTTGCCAACGAAAGAGAACGGTTTCTGCTCTTTGTAAAACTTCTTGAGTTTCACCCGGACTATTCGATCCTTGATCATTGTATTGTCCTCCCGATATCGCGGTCGCTTGCCATGTCCGGCAGTATAGCACAGGATGCGCCATCACCCGGAACCCGGATCGTCCGGTTTCATCAAAACGGCCGTGCATGGTAGGATACCCGGTGCGCAGCACAAAAGGAATACCGAATGAAAAAAGGAGTTGCCCGGCCGTGACGCAAGTGCAACTTGCGAAGATGATCGATCATACCCAGGTGCGCGCCTATGCCACCGAGGAGGACATCCGGGAATTGTGCGCCGAGGCGAAGGCGTACGGCTTCGCCACGGTGACAGTGAACCCGGCGTGGACATCGTTTTGCGCAAAGCAACTGTCAGGATCCGATGTGGGGGTGTCGGCGTGCGTGGGCTTTCCGCTGGGTGCGAGCACGGCGCACATCAAGGTAGAAGAGGCGCGGGACGCCGTGCGCAGTGGCGCCACCGAAATCGAGATGGTGATCAACATCGGCGCGTTGAAATCCGGGTATCCCACCTTTGTGTACCAGGAAATCGCCGCCGTCGTGAAAGCGGTCCAGGGCATTCCGGTCAAAGTCGTTCTGGAATGCAGTTTTCTGACCGAAGAAGAGAAGGTGGACGTCTGCAAGATGAGTATGAAAGCGGGCGCGGCCTACGTAATGACGGCAACGGGTTATGGTCACGGCGGGGCGACCCCGGAGGATGTGGGCCTGATGCGCCAAGTGGTCGGGGACGCGCTCGGCGTGAAGGCCGCGGGCGGCATCCGCACGTATATGGACGCAGTAATCATGATTGAATCCGGCGCGTCGCGCATCGGCACAAGCGTGGGGCCGCAACTGCTGGACGACATGCCCAAGGACGCCGGGCACCCCGGCGCTTATCGCAAGGTCCGGTTTTAGACGCTTCACAGGGCAACGGCGGACGGAGAACGCATGGAAAGACGAGACGGGGCGTTCGCAGGAAAGCGCGTCCTGGTGCTGGGCGGGCTGGGCTTTATCGGCAGCAATCTGGCCATCCGATGCGCCGACATGGATGCGCAGGTCACTGTCTTCGATTCGTTGATGGACCACGGCGGCGGCAACCGCGCCAATATCGCGGGATATGAAGGCCGCATCCGGGTCATTCACCACGACATCCGAGACTACAACTTTGTCTGCCGGGCCGTGGCGGATAAGGACATCATCTTCCATTGCGCGGGGCACACCTCGCATAGTTATTCATTAAAGGACCCGTTTCTCGACATCGCCATCAACTGCGTGGGGTCCATGAACCTGCTGGAATCGGTCCGGCGCGAGAATCCCGCCGCGCAGGTGATTTACATCGGCACCAGCACCCAGTGCGGGCCGATGCTGCGCCATCCCATTGACGAGCAGCACCCGGAATTTCCGCTGGACATTTATTCGGCGAACAAAAGCGCGGCGGAAAAGTATCATCTGATCTACCACAGGGTACATGGGCTGCGCACCGCCGTGGTGCGCCTGGCGAACATCTACGGACCGCGCGCCAAGATCAGCAGCAGCGATGCCGGGGTGCTGAATTTTTTCATCGGACTGGCCCTGCAGGGCAAGCCGCTGACCATTTATGGCGAGGGCGCACAGCGCCGCAATGTGCTGTTTGTGGACGATTGCGTGGAGGCGCTTGTTCAGGTCGCAATGCAGGACCAGACGCATGGCGAGATTTTCTTCGCCTCTGGTGACGAAGAATACGCTGTCGCGGATTTTGCCCGCACGGTGGTCGCGGTCATGGGCCGGGGTGAGGTGCGGCATGTCCCCTGGCCGAACGACTGGATCAAGATGGACGTTGGCGATGTCGCCATTTCCAACGAAAAGATCAAGGCGCGGCTGGGCTGGAAACCAACTGTCGGCCTGCTCGACGGATTGCAGAAAACCAAGGTCTTCTTTGAAGAACGTCTCCCCCACTATCTGCCAGGTTGAGCGATCCACTTCATGGCTTTGCTCTGTGTGTGATCAAGGCGCAGCACTCAACATGTCAGATTGGGGCACATCGGCAGCGCAGCATTGCGCCCCGTCCGACCTGCCCGCCCCGTCCAAAACGTCCGCCTCGTCCGACTTGTCCGAGTTGTCCGACCTTTTTCGTGGTGTTTGCAATCTCCGATCACTGATGTTATATTCAGGTTGTGCGATGACCGAACAAAAGGAATTCACCCCATGAACGTCGCCCAGATGCTTGACCGACTGCGGCACGACCCGAAATTCACTGCGCATCTGACGACATGGCGCACAATTCCCGCGCGGTCGGCACGGTTTGCGGGGTTTCCGGAGGGCTTGAATCCCCGTCTTGTGGAAGGGCTGAAACAGCGCGGCATTCATGATCTCTACACCCACCAGCGGGACGCCATAGAGGCGGCCCTGCGCCGGGAGGACGTCTGCGTGGTGACACCGACGGCATCGGGCAAGACGCTGTGCTACAACGCGCCGGTCCTGGATGCGATCATGAACAACCCCAAGGCGCGCGCGCTGTATCTCTTCCCGACCAAGGCGTTGTCCCAGGACCAGGTGGCGGAACTGACCGGCACGATTGAAGGGCTCGAGGTCAAGATCGGCGCATACACCTTCGACGGCGATACGCCGGCCTCGGCGCGGAAATCCATCCGCAGCGCCGGGCATATCGTCGTCACCAATCCCGACATGCTGCACACGGGTATCCTCCCCCACCACACCCTCTGGATTCGCCTCTTTGAGAACCTGGAATATGTGGTGATTGACGAAATCCATCACTATCGCGGGGTTTTCGGGAGCCATCTGGCGAATGTCATCCGCCGCCTGCGGCGGATTTGCGCGTTCTACGGGTCGAATCCGTGCTTCATCTGTTGCAGCGCCACCATTGCGAACCCCGGCGAAATGGCCGAGCGGATTATCGAACGGCCGGTGCGCCTCGTGGACAACAACGGCGCGCCCGCGGGTGAAAAGCATTTCCTGTTCTACAATCCGCCGGTGGTGAATGCGGAATTGGGCATCCGCCGTTCGTCGGTCAAGGAGGCGACCCGTATCGCGGCGCAGTTCCTTTCCCGGAACATCCAGTCCATCGTGTTTGCGCGCAGCCGCCTCCGCGTCGAGATTCTCACGACCTACCTCAAGGAAGCGGTGCGGCGCATGGGCAAGGACCACAACCTCGTGCGCGGCTATCGCGGGGGTTACCTGCCGACGGAGCGCCGCGAGATTGAACGGGGCCTGCGCGAAGGCCGCGTGATGGCCGTCGTCAGCACCAACGCGCTGGAACTGGGCATTGACATCGGGTCGCTGGATGTCTGCATCATGACCGGCTATGCCGGCAGCATCGCGAGCACCTGGCAGCAGGCGGGCCGCGCCGGACGCCGCCACGACGTTTCGCTGATCGTGCTCGTCGCGTCGAGCGCCGCGCTCGACCAGTACATCATCGGCCACCCCGAATACTTCTTCGACCAGACGCCGGAGAACGCGGTCATTGACGCGAACAATTTGATCATCGTCACGAGCCACATCAAATGCGCCGCCTTCGAGTTGCCCTTCCGCGAAGGCGAAGCGTTCGGATTGGATGCCGCATCCACGGCGGAAATCCTCGATTATCTGGCGGAAAACCGCATTCTGCGCAAGGTGCGCGACAAATGGCACTGGAGCGCCGAGACCTATCCCGCCGAGGACATCAGCCTGCGTACCGCCGCCCCCGGCAACGTGGTCATACTCGACACCTCCGACAACGGCCGCGTGATCGGAGAGGTGGACTATTTCGCCGCGCCGATGCTTGTGCACCAGAACGCAATCTACATCCACCAGAGCGCGCAGTACACGATTGACCGGCTGGACCTGGAAGACCGCAAGGCCTATGCGCGGCCTGTGGACACGGACTACTACACCGACGCCCTGTTGAAAGTGGACCTGAAGGTGCTGGACCGGTTTCAGGAGAGCGCGGCGGGCGAAGCCATGCGGTGCTGCGGCGAACTCAGCGTTACGTGGCTGCCCGCCAAATACAAGAAGATCAAATTCGGCACCCACGAAAACGTGGGCTGGGGCGAAATCCATCTGCCTGAACAGACCATGCACACCACCGGCTATTGGGTGGAATTCCCGCAGGAGGCGCAGGCGGCCTTTGCCGGTGGTGATGAAGAAATGGGCGAGGCGCTGCACGCGCTGGCCAATACCCTGCGGCAGGTCGCTCCCGTTCAGGTGCTCTGCGACCCCTCCGACATCCGCGCCCAGGCCATGGTGCGCGCACCCGCCACCGGCCTCCCCACCGTTTTCCTTTATGAAAGTTATCCCGGCGGCGTGGGCTTCAGCGATAAACTGTACCACCACCACGAACACCTGTTCCGTGCGGCCGTGTCCCTGCTCAGCGATTGCCCCTGCAAGGAAGGATGCCCCAGTTGCGTCGGCCCCGCCCTCGAAATCGGCGCGCACGGCAAGGCCGGCGCACTCAAACTCGCCGCCATGGCCCTCACCGCCAAACCGAAAAACGAACAGTAACACGTTTTCCCGTTTTTGAAGAAGGTCCAAGGATGCTATTTTGTGCTTCTTGCGCTTTTTGTGGCCATTTTTTCAAAAAGGCTTTTGGCCGCATGAACGCTGAAAATCACACACCGAAATGACAACGGCCTATTGACAGGACAGGTATGATATGTTATACCAGTTTACAGACAGTGTGATGTTTCGCGAAGAAACCGGGAATCCTGAAAAAGGGGTGCGACGGAACGAAAAAAAGCAGGACACCTTCATCTGACAGACGCGCAGGGTTCGGGCTTGTCCTGCCAAGGGGAGGCTGGGCGATGAGAAAGGTGTGGTTGGCTGCGCTGATCGGTTGGGCGGCGGCATTGGCCGCGCCCGCAAGCGCGCTTACGATGTCGCAAGTGCGCCTGGATGAAGAAATTTCCGAGGAATTTTTGTCTGAACTGGCCGGGGGACCGGTGGCGCTGAACCACGACGCGGACGGAAATGTGTATGCCTTTCTTCCGGACAGCGCGGTCCGCGAATTGGCCCAGCGCGAGTTCCGCTTCGAGGTGCTTCAAACCTTCACCACGGTATCGGAGATTCCGGAAGAAAAGAGCCTTCAAAGCATATCAGGGCATGACAGCGTGGGATTTCCCATCAATTTCGCCAATTACGGCACCATCACCATTTCCGGCGCGCCGGCGAATGCCGTTGTCAGCAGGATTACTGTCCGCCTGCGGGGCATCGCGGCCTATACCGACCTCTGCTGGTTCCAACTGCGCGATACCTCGAACATCAGATACACCTTCCCGAAATGGTATGACTACATCTGGTTTGACCACACAGTCAGCGGGATCACCGCGTTCAACGGGCGTCCCGTGAACCAGCCATGGCGGCTGTGGGGCCAGGGGTCCAACACCGCCGGCGAACGCGTTTATGAATGGTGGATTACCATTTACTACCAGTCCCCGTCACCGCCCGGCGAAGGTGAGGGAGAAGGCGAAGGATGGTGGGAGGGCGAAGGGGAAG